>JAYSGB010000018.1:0-76747 GCA_041913045.1 Burkholderiaceae bacterium
GCCTTGGACTCACCCAGCACCCAGCGCACCGCGTCCATGATGTTGGACTTGCCGCACCCGTTCGGCCCCACCACGCCCACCAGTTGGCCCGGTAGGTTGAAGGTGGTGGGTTCGGCGAACGACTTGAAGCCGGAGAGTTTGATCGTATGGAGACGCACGGCGCAGTGGCGGGTCGGTGACGCAAGAACAAAGACCCAAGTTTACCGTGCGGCCCGTGCCAGGGCTTCCATCCCCACACTGCGCTGCCCCTCCAAGGGGGCCTTCGTCGCCTTGGGGCGGCCCAGCGGCGACTCAGAGGTCGCGCAAGGCCCGCTCGATCTGTTCCCGCATGGCCTGCGCGCTGCCCAGCGCCTGGGCGTTGAGCAGGGCGAGTTTCACCAGGAAGAGTTCGCTGCGCTCGGGGCCAGCCTGGTCAATGGCTTGGGCCAATGAGTCGTACACAGCCTCCAGGTCGGCGATGCTGAGCTGGTTGTCAACATTGAGGTTCATATTCAGGCTCCCTGGATGGAAAGGGTGGTTTGCCCGGCGGAGGGCACGAGGGCGTTGCTCAGGGCTGCACGCAGGCGCTCGGCATCCAGGCTCATCCAGCGCGCGCAGACGTGCTGGTCCGGCCGCAGCAGGTACGCGGCCCCGCGCGCAGTCACGCCGTAACGCGCACGCAGTTGGCCACGGACATCGGCCAGCACGTCATCGGCCCCCTCCACCGGAGCAATTCCACCCACCGCCAGCACCCGCAGCGGAACACCACGCGCCCGGAAGTCCTGCACGACCAGCCGCAGCGCTGGGGGCACCTCGGCCGCATCAGTGAAGTACAGCAACTGGAAGGCGTGGTCCAGCCGGTCCAGCAGGTAGTCGTCCGGCCCCAGGCATACGTTCTGCGGTGGCGCCCCCCTGCCCGGCCCGCACTTGAACAGCGCGTTGTCGTCCCCCAGGCTGTTCAGGGCGGAATGCGTGTACTCGTGCGGACGCGAGGTACGCCAGTGGTAGAGCGGCCCGACAAACGGCTCGGTGAGAGAGAGTGACAGTACCGCGTCGCGCAACAGGCGAAAGCCTCGCGTGGGCGGCGTCATGAAGCGCGTGCTCTTGCCTGCTTCGTCGATGATCTCGCGGGCTGCGCCCACACGCTCCTGACTGTAGGTGTGCAGCAACTGCGCGGGCGCCACGCCCCTGACGACCAGGGCGAGCCGCCAGGCCAGGCCCTGTGCATCCTGAAACCCCGTGTTGGCCCCACGCACGCCGAAAATGGGCAGCATGTGGGCCGCGTCGCCCGTGAACAGCACCCGCCCTTGCACGTAATCCGGCAGGGTGAGCGCACGCGCCGAATACACCGAGCACCAGTCGATCTCCCACTGTGCGCCTGGGTGGCCAATCATGGCCAGTTGCGCGTCTATGCGTGCCTTTAGCGATTCGGGCGCCAGAGCCTGCTCGGGTGTCTCGTCGGCAGGGAGCTGGTAGTCCACCCGCCATATGCCGTGCGGCTCGCGGTGCATCAACACGGTGTTGCCTGGGTTCCATTCCGGGTCGAAGAAGGCCAGCCGCTCGGTGGGTAACGGCAAATCCACCCGGATGTCGGCAATCACGAACCGCCCCTCGTAGGATGCGCCTTCAAGCTTCAACCCCATCATGGAACGGATGCCCGAACGGGCGCCGTCAGCGGCCACCACCCACCCGGCTGGCAAGCGGTAGGCGCCTTCAGGCGTATCCACCTCCAGCGTGGCGTGATCCGCCCCCTGGGACAGTGCCGTGACCCGGTTGCCCCAGCGGAAGTCGATGAGCGGATGGGCCAGGCAGGCATCCACCAGGTATTCCTCCAGATACTGTTGCTGGAGGTTGATCATGGGAAAGAAGCGGTCGTCCGGGTCGTGCGGTCCTTCCATGCGAAAGACACGTTGCCCCCGGTAGAAGGAGTTGCCGAACCGCCAGGGCAAGCCGTTGGCCGACACGCGGTCAGCCACGCCCACCTGCTGCAGGATTTCCATCGACCGCCGCGTGAACACGATGGCACGGCTGCCTTCAGAAACCTGCAACTCCGATTCGAGGACCACGCACTGCACACCCTGTTGCGCCAGGGCAAGCGCCGTGGTCAAGCCCACCGGGCCGGAGCCCACGACGACGACGGCGACCTGTGCATGCGCCGGGTGCGCCGAGGGTAGCCACGGCTGGAACACCTGATAGCGGTAATAGATGGAACGCCGAGGCTCGGCATGGGGCTGGTGCATGGCTTGTCTCCGTACTGTGCTGGCACACAGTGTAGGCAAGCCCCTCGCCCAGAATGTCCCCGTATTGGGACAAATCAGTAGTCGTCTGACACCGTGTAACTGGCCAGGCTCTCGAAGCGCGTGAGCATGTTCAGGAAGGCCAGCTTCACCGTGCCCGTGGGGCCGTTACGCTGCTTGCCAATGATGATCTCCGCCACACCCGGCTCCTTGCAGGCGTCCTTGGTGTAGTACTCGTCGCGGTAGATGAACATGATGATGTCCGCATCCTGCTCGATGGCGCCGGATTCGCGCAGGTCCGACATCATGGGGCGCTTGTCAGTGCGCTGTTCCACCGAACGGTTCAACTGCGACAAGGCGATCACGGGGCACTGCAGCTCCTTGGCCAGCATCTTCAGGCCCCTGGAAATCTCGCCCAGCTCGGTGGCACGGTTATCACCATCCGACGAGGTGCCGCTCATCAGCTGCAGGTAGTCGACCACGATCAGGCCCAGTTTGCCGCACTGGCGGGCCAGGCGGCGCGCGTTGGCACGCAACTCACTGGGCGTCAGGCCCGGTGTCTCGTCAATGTGCAGCGACACGGTACGCAAGCGCTCGATGGCTTCCGTCAGGCGCGGCCATTCGTCGTCGGTCAACTTGCCTGTACGCAGGTGGCCCTGGTTGATGCGGCCGATGGAGCCCACGATACGCACCGCCAACTGGGCCGCACCCATTTCCATGGAGAACACGGCCACGGGCAGGCCTTCGTTGAGCGCCACGTGCTCTGCAATGTTGATGGCGAACGCCGTCTTACCCATGGAGGGACGCGCCGCCAGCACGACCAGGTCACCTGGCTGAAGGCCAGCGGTCATGCGGTCCAGGTCGATGAAACCTGTAGGCACCCCGGTAATGTCGTTGGGGTTGTCGGCCATGTCCTGCACGCGGTCCAGCAGGTCCACCACCAGGGAGTCCATCGACTGGAAGCCCTGCTTCATGCGGCTACCTTCTTCGCCGATGTTGAAGATCTTCTGCTCGGCCTCGTCGAGGATATTGGCTACAGCCTTGCCCTTGGGGTTGAAGGCCTGAGTTGCGATGTCGTCGCTCACGGAAATGAGCTTGCGCAGGATGGCACGCTCACGCACGATCTCGGCGTAACGGCGGATGTTGGCCGCGCTGGGCACGTACTGTGCCAGGGAGTTGAGATACGGCAGCCCGCCCACCTCGTCGGCCTTGCCCTGGCTCTGCAACTGCTCGAAGACGGTGATCACGTCCGCCGGCTTGTTGGCGTTGATCAGCACCGCGATGGCCCCGAAGATCAGTTGATGCTCGTGGCGGTAGTAGTCGTCGGTACTGACCAGGTCGCCCACGCGGTCCCAGGCGCCGTTGTCGAGCAGCAGCCCACCCAGCACGCTCGATTCGGCCTCGACGGAGTGCGGCGGAACGCGCAGCTGGGCCACCTGGCGGTCGTTGCTGAACTCGATGGGGGACTCGAAATCTTCTTCAAGGGGGAAGACGGCGGACATGGGTTTCCTTTCAACCCGGAATCTTACGTGCGCAGGCGGGCAAAGTCATTGCACAACCCTGTGGACAACCCGTGGAAGACCTGGGGAAATGTGGTGGATGACTTGCCCGGCACACAAAACAAAACAGCCGGCACGCGGCCGGCTGTTGTGCGTGTGAGGAGACAGCCGATCAGGCGGTTTCGCCCAGCACGGAGACGTTCACGTCCACCACCACGTCGGTGTGCAGACCAACGGAGACGGTGTAGTCGCCCACGTTCTTCAGCAGGCCGTTGGGCATGCGAACTTGAGCCTTGGTCACGGCGAAGCCTTGCTTGTTCAGTTCTTCGGCGATGTCGTGGTTGGTGACGGAGCCGAACAGGCGACCGTCAACGCCAGCCTTCTGCGACAGCTTGACGGTGAAACCGTTGAGCTTCTCGCCCACAGCTTGGGCTTCGGCCAGCTTGGCGGCTGCAGCCTTTTCCAGTTCAACGCGGCGAGCTTCAAACTCGGCCACGGCGGACTGGGTGGCGCGGCGTGCACGGCCGGTCGGGATCAGGAAGTTACGGGCATAGCCGTCCTTGACCTTGACGATATCGCCCAGGTTACCCAGGTTGACAACTTTGTCGAGCAGGATGATTTGCATGTTCGTGGCTCCTATCAGACGCGGTGCTGGTCGCTGTAGGGCAGCAGAGCCAGGAAGCGTGCGCGCTTGATGGCGGTGGTCACCTGGCGCTGGTAGATAGCGCGGGTGCCGGTCAGGCGGGCGGGGATGATCTTGCCGTTTTCAGCGATGAAGTCACGCAGGACGTCCACGTCCTTGTAGTCCACTTCTTCAACGCCAGCCACGGTGAAGCGGCAGAATTTCTTGCGCTTGAACAGCAGCGATTGGGTGTTGCGCTTGGGGCGCTTGTCTTTGTTGAAACGCTTGGGTGCAGCCATGATGGTGCTTCCTTAAGTCTGTTTGAAATCTTGGATGTGAAACACGACGCCTTTGCCGTTGCGGGTGTTGGTCAGGAACCCCTCGAACCCGAACACGCTGCCCAAGGGCTGGCGTGCCAGGGTTTCTGCCTGTGCACCGAAGGCCACGGCCCTCAGTTCCAGGTTGACCCTGCGGGTCTGCCCCATTTCCTGCTGCTCGGACTCGTGTGCGAGCGTCAGGTCCAGGGCGGGTATGCCGGCGGGGGTGTAGCGCAAGGCGGCCGTGTGGACCAACGTTGCGTGCATCACCAGCCGGTTCATGGTTCAACCGACCTCGACACCTGCAGCAATTACGCCGAGGCCTCCTGCTGCTGAGCCTTGCGAGCTTCTTCGCGCTCGACGGCCTTCATCATGGAAGAAGGGCCGGTGTCGGCTTTCTTCTTCTGCACGGTCAGGTGACGCAGCACAGCGTCGTTGAACTTGAAGGCGTGCTCCAGCTCGGCCATCACGGCCTGATCGGCCTCGATGTTCACACACAGGTAGTGAGCTTTGGACAGCTTGTTGATCTGGTAAGCCAGCTGGCGGCGGCCCCAGTCTTCAACACGGTGGATCTGGCCGCCACCGTTGGTGATCATGCCCTTGTAACGCTCCAGCATGGCCGGAACCTGCTCGCTCTGATCCGGGTGGATCAGCAAAACGATTTCGTAATGACGCATGGACTCTCCTTTTGGATGACGCGCCAAGCCATTCAGACCAGGCGCTTTGAGAACAGCCGCCCCCTGCGTCAGGTAGGGGTACGGCAAGGCAAGCCTGCGATTATATGCCGAAACCGTCGGGCAAACCAACGAGCCCGCTGGCTGAACGGATTAGCGCGGGTAACGGATGCGTTCCACCAGGCTTTGTGCGCTGGCTGACGGCTTGGGTGTGAGCAGGCTCACCACGATCAGCACGGCAAAGCCCACCGGCACGCCAAAGATGCCTGCGGAAATGGGCTGAATGCCCCACCACAACTCCACCGGCCCCTGCAGGCCGAAAACGGAGCGCAACCAGGGTTGGGTCGTGGCCATGTAGTAGAAGGTGACGCCCAGGCCGCTGAGCATACCCATCACCGCACCGACACCCGTCGCGCGCTTCCAGAATATGCCCAGCACCAGCGCTGGGAAGAATGCCGCAGCGGCAAACGAGAACGCCGCCGACACCAGAAACAGGATGTCCGCAGGCTTCTGTGCCGCCACATAAGCAGCGGCCAGCGCCACCATCAGCAACAGCACCTTGGAGATGGTGACCCGGCGTGCCGTGGATGCATTGGGGTCGATCATCTTGTAATAAAGGTCGTGACTGAGCGCGTTGGCGATCGTCAGCAGCAGGCCGTCGGCGGTGGATAGCGCCGCCGCCAGTCCCCCGGCCGCCACCAGGCCCGCGATCACATAAGGCAGACCGCCGATCTCGGCCGTGGCCAGCACGATGATGTCGCCGCCGATGGAGATTTCGTTGAGCTGCAGCACACCGTCGCGGTTGATGTCGCTGACGCTCAACAGCGACGGGTCCACCTTGTTCCAGGCCGCTACCCACGATGGAAGTTCGTTGAACGAGGTGCCCACGAGCACGTTGAATACTTCAAATTTGACCAGCACCGCCAGCGCGGGGGCTGTGAAGTACAGCAGGCTGATGAACAGCAACGACCAGGTCACCGAGCGGCGCGCCTGGCGCACGCTGGGCACGGTGTAGTAGCGCATGAGGATGTGCGGCAGCGCCGCCGTGCCCAGCATGAGGCAGAACACCAAGGCGAGGAAGTTGCGACGGGAGGCGTCAAACTCAGCTCGCTCCCCAGGGGTGCCATCAGGGTTGCCTGCGAACTGTTGTGCATGGGGAGGCATCCCGTTGAGCGGACGGGAACGGTTTTCCTCCTCTTCCAGCTGCCTTGTCCAAAGGGCGCGTGCCGTGGCTTCGTCCCTCGGCAAACGGGACAGCTCGCGCTCGGCCGCCGCCAACTCGGCAGGGAGCCCATTGATGTCGCGCAACGCCTCCACGTAAGCCGCCGCCAATGTTCTGTCTTGCCGTAGCGCCGTCGCTGGATCCTCAAGCTTTTGACGCAACACACCCACCCGGTGCGCTGAAATCATCTGCACTTCCTGCTCCGACCGGTCGTTGACCAGTTCCTGCTCACGCTCTGAGACCTTTTCCAACTGTGCCCCATAGACGAGCTGCGGAACGGGAACACCAGTCTGCTTCACAGACAGCCAGGCCACCGGAAGCAGGTAGGCAATGATGAGAACGATGTATTGAGCCACCTGCGTCCAAGTGACCGCCCTCATTCCCCCTAGGAAGGAACAGACCAGTATGCCGCCCAAGCCCAGGAACACACCCAGTTCAAAGGCAACGCCAGTGAGCCGGGAAGTGATGAGGCCTACGCCATAAATCTGAGCCACGACGTAGATGAATGAGCAGAGAATTGCCGCCCCAATACCCAGCAGCCTGGGCCACTGCCCGCCGTAGCGCTCCCCCAGAAAATCGGGGATAGTGAACTGCCCGAACTTTCGCAAATAAGGCGCGAGCAGCAGTGCCACGAGGCAGTAGCCCCCCGTCCACCCCATGACGAAGGCCAGCCCGCTGTAGCCGTTCATGTAGAGCGTTCCGGCCAGTCCGATGAAAGACGCAGCCGACATCCAGTCGGCGCCTGTTGCCATGCCGTTGTACATGGCTGGCACTCGACGCCCGGCCACGTAGTATTCCGTGGGATCGGTTGTTCGGCTCATGATGCCGATCGTGGCGTACAGGCCGATCGTGGCCAGCAGAAAAACCATACCGATCCACTGGCGAGACAGGCCGAGCTGCTCCAACACCCCCAGACTCACGACGAACAGGAAAAACCCACCCGTATACCAAAGGTAGACACGGTTGAGCTGCCTGCGAAAAATGGCGTTGCTTTCCCGGGACATGACCGTTCACCCGTCCTCTTCTTCATCTAAGCCATGCCGCCGATCGAGGCGGTGCATGAACCAGGCATAGAAGGCGACGATGCCCACGTATACGAGCATGCAGCCCTGCGCAGCCATCCAGAAGCTGAACGGCCAACCGAAGAACCGGAAGTTCAGGTCTCGCGCGAAATAGCTGACCCCGAAGGTGACGCCAAACCAGATGGTCAGCAGAATGGCTGTGATCCGCAGGTTGGCGCTCCAATGACTGATTCGGTGCTGCTGGGGTGACATGGTGTGAGACGGGGTACGTATCAGGCTGCAGTCGACGAGCTGACGAGGCTCGGTGCAAGTTCTGCACGAAGACGCCGTGCCGCCTTGGGCTCAAAGGTATGAAGATGCGTCAATACCTCACGGGCCTTGTCTGTTTCACCGCAGTGCGCGTGCAATCGCGCCAGTTGCTCCCAGCCATGTGGGCTGAACGGCTGCCTGGCAGTGTTCTCGCGAAAAGCCTGAGCAGCCTCTTGAACACACCCCTGACGGCTCAACGCAAGACCCAACCCATACCAGGCAAGGTCAAGTCGTTCGTTCAGGCCAAGCGCCTGCCTGAAGGCGTCCTCGGCCTCGACAGCATCCCCGGATCGCTCCAGCAGATAGCCCAGGTTGTACCAGGCACCTGCGCTTGGCTGGAGCAATACAGCGCGGCGCTGCAGAGCCACAGCCTGGGCATGCTCACCGCGGCTTCCTGCCAGAAATGCAAGCGAACCCAAAGCCTGCGGATCATCTGGCTTGAGTTGCAACAGCTGCTCGAAACAGCGCTGCGCTTGCTTTTGGGCACCCAGCATCAACGCCAAGCGTGCGCGCAGCCGCCACCAAGCTGCGAGAAAACCCATCACGAGGTTTCCAGCAACAGCAATTCCCGCACTTTTTCCACCAGTTCTTTGGTGGAAAATGGTTTCGTCATGTAGGCATTGGCACCCAGCTCCAATCCCTTGGCAACGTCTGTGTCACGCCCCCGCGCGGTCAGCATGAGAATGGGCGTACGGCCCACGTCCGCGCGGGCACGAACTTCCTGGCAAACGTCAAAACCGCTCATCTTGGGCATCATCACGTCCAGCAGCACCAAGGCTGGGCGGTGCTGGATGATTGAATCCAGCGCCTCCTGTCCGTCCCGCGCCAGCTTCACATCGTAGCCTTCCCGCTTCATCAGGAACTCCAGCGATATGAGGATGTTCGGTTCGTCATCCGCGATCAAGATGGTTGCACTCATGTATTGACTCCTGGTGTTGGGGGAGGCTCCCCGGCAGCGGTCAGCACAGGCAGCAGAAAGCCAAAGCAGGCTCCCTGACCCGGCACCGAACGCAACCACATGCGCCCCCCGAAATGCTCCACGATCTGGCGGCTGATGGGCAAACCCAGACCGGTGCCCTGTGGTCTGTCCAAACCGTCGCCGCCTTGGCGGAACTTCTCAAAAACCTGACGCTGTAATTCCGGCGCCACTCCTGGCCCATTGTCCTCCACTTCGACCGTGACGCCGTGCGGCGCTGCCACCACCCGGACGTGAACCTCTCCGGTGTCGCGTGGAACGAACTTGGCTGCGTTCGACAACAAATTCAGCATGACTTGTGTGAGGCGGTCAGCGTCGGCCCGGACCATCACGGGCACATACGGGGCACTGACGCTCACCCGGATACCTCTTTCACGCAACATTTCGGCCGTGGTCTGCAACGACTGCCGGACCAGCGCGACGATGTCGAGTTCGGTGCTGCGCCAATCGGCATGCCCCGATTCGATCTTGGCCAGATCGAGCACCTGGTTGACCAGCCGCGTCAGGCGCTCGGTCTCGGAGACAACGATGTTCAGAAACTGCTCGCGCTGCTCGAGTGCCATCCCGGCATCATCCAGCATGAGTTCGGCCAAAGCCCGTATGGATGTCAACGGCGTACGCAGTTCGTGCGTGACCGAGGACATGAAGTCGTCCTTCATGCGGTCCAGGCTTTGAAGCTGCTCGTTGGCGGCGCGCAGTTCTGCTGTCGCGCGCTCGAGGGAGCGAGACTTTTCCTCCAGTTCGCGGGAATGCAATCGAAGCCGGTTGGCTTCTTCCAGAATGCTGATCACGTCGCGAAATTCCAGCGGCTCCTCCTGCACAACGGAGGCAACCATCACCCGTGCTGATGCGCCGCCAATGGCACCAGCCAATTGAGTCTCAACAAACTGCACGAGTTCTGGCGTGCCCTTGAGCTGTTCGACTTCCAGGCCACGCTCTCGCGCATAGCCCTCCAGCATCTGTTGCACGCGATCCGCCCCCAAAAACCGGGCAGCCAGCGGCCGCAAGGCAGCAACGCTGGCCTGGCCACGCCAGAAGATGGGTGAGACGTTGCTGGTGCGCTCGAAAACATCAACGAACAAGACCGCCTGAGTGGCTTCACGTACGGACGGCCCGCGCCAGACCGAGACAAGCACATAAGCCCCGGTGTTGAAAAGCAGACTCCAAAAAAGCGAGTGCGTGAGGTGGTCCAGCCCGTCCAGGCCAAACAATTCCTCGGGCACCAGCAGACCTATGCCCCATGGCCCTTCCTGCAGGAATTCGACCCCGAACCAGCCCGTGCGGGCCAGCGACGGCAACAGCAAGGTGTAAACCCAGACGGCGAATCCCAACAGCAGGCCAATGGTGGCGCCTTGACGGGTACCCCCCTTCCAATACAGCCCCCCCAACAGCGCGGGGCCAAACTGGGCCACCGCAGCAAAACTGATGAGTCCGATGCTCGCCAAGGCGTACAACTCCACTGCCAGGTGGTAGTAGAGGTAACCCAGCATCAGCAGCAGCAGAATGGCCAGCCGCCTGATCATCAGGAGCAGCCGGGTGAGGTCGGGCCCCTCCTTGTGCAGCCACTTCTGTGTGCGCAGCAGCACCGGCATGACCAGATCGTTGCAGACCATGGTGGACACCGCGATGCACTCAACGATCACCATGCCTGTGGCCGCCGACAGCCCACCGACAAAGCCCAGCAAGGCCAAGGCGTCCTGCGAATACGCCAGGGGCAGCGAGAGCACGTAGGTTTCCGGGTCCACCCAACTGCGGCCAAAGTCCAACAGCCCTGCAAACGCAATCGGCAACACGAACAGGTTGATGAGCAGCAGGTACAGAGGAAACATCCACGCTGCACGGCGCAGGTGGCCCTCGTCCACGTTCTCCACGACCATCATCTGGAACTGCCGGGGCAGCAGAATGACCGACAGCATTGCCAGCAAGGTGGTGCCAAACCATTCGGCGTAGGGGAACGGGTCGCCCTGCCCCATGGTAAGCAGCGGTGCGAGTTCTGGCGCGGCCCGGACACGGCCGAAAATATCTTCCACCCCGTCGAACACCACATAGGTGACGAAAACGCCAATGGCCAGAAACGCCACCAGCTTGACCAGTGACTCCAGCGCAATGGCCACCACCATGCCCTCGTGCCGTTCAGCGGCATCCAGCTGCCGTGTGCCGAACACCATGGTGAAGCCTGCCAACCCCAGCGCTAGGTAGAAGGTGCTCTCTTCCCACCACGCCCTGCTGGTGTCGAAGGGCTGGCCGAGCGGCGTGGTCAGCACTGAGTAACTCAAGGCAATGGCCTTGAGCTGCAAGGCGATGTAAGGCACGATGCCCACCACCGTGACCAGCGTGACTGCACCGGCCAGCACAGGGCTCTTGCCGTAACGGCTGGAGATGAAGTCGGCAATGGAGGTGATGCGGTACGTCTTGGCAATGCGGATCATCTTTCGCACCACCAGCCAGGCCAGGATCATCGCCAGCGTGGGGCCCAGGTAGATGGGCAGGAACCACATGCCTGCGCCCGCCGCTCGCCCAACGCTGCCGAAATACGTCCACGCGGTGCAGTAAACCGAGATGGACAGAACATAAACCCAGGCACTGCCAATGACCGAACGCCCTTGCGCCGCACGCCTGTCGCCCCAGTAAGCCACGGCGAAAAGAAGCAGCAGATAGGCAAATGCAACGGTGATGACCAGCGACTGAGACACGGGCTAACGGAACAGTGGGTGAAGAAAGTTCAGATCCGTCAGTCGGCTTGACGCTCTAGCTGCCAGGCGAGCACGCCGATCAGTAACGCCCATATGGCAAAAAGTGCCAGGTAAGAAAGCGGAATGTTCAGCCAATAGACGTCGCGGTCCCACAGCTCCAGCAAGGGGAAGTTGAAAAGCAGCACACCCGCAAAAAACAGCGCCACCAGGCGTTGAGAGACCAGCTTTCTTTTCACGACCTCGTCCTTGCGTGCACCGGCAATTCGGCGCTTCATTCTATGGCCAGTACCCGCTCGCCGACAGGGGTAGACACCCTGCAGACTGCGTGAGAAAAAACAGAAAGGGCCAACAAAGGCCCCTTCTGTCAGTGTGTCAGCGGTTGCCGCACATCACTTGGCCAGTTTCTGCCAGGTGTCCACCACGGAATCGGGGTTCAGTGAGATGGAGCTGATGCCCTCGTCCTTGAGCCACTGGGCAAAGTCGGGGTGGTCGCTGGGGCCCTGGCCGCAGATGCCGATGTACTTGCCCTGCGCGCGGCAGGCTTTGATGGCCTGACTGATGAGCGCCGTGACAGCCGGGTCGCGCTCGTCGAAGTCGTGGGCCAGCAGCTCCAGACCGGAGTCACGGTCCAGACCCAGGGTGAGCTGCGTCAGGTCGTTGGAGCCAATCGAGAAGCCGTCGAAAAACTGCAGGTACTGTTCGGCCAGGATGGCGTTGCTGGGGATCTCGCACATCATGATGAGCTTGAGATCGTTCGCGCCACGCTTGAGGCCGAACTTGGCCAGCAGGTCCACCACGCGCTCTGCCTGCTTGAGGGTGCGCACGAAGGGCACCATCACCTGCACGTTGGTCAGGCCCATGTCCTCGCGCACGCGCTTGAGCGCCTCGCACTCCATGGCAAAGGCTTCGCCGAAGTCGTCGCTGATGTAGCGCGCGGCACCACGGAAACCCAGCATGGGGTTTTCCTCGTCCGGCTCGTAGCGGCTGCCACCCACCAGCTTGCGGTATTCGTTGCTCTTGAAGTCGGACAGACGCACGATGACTGGCTTGGGCCAGAAGGCGGCGGCAATGGTGGCCACGCCTTCGGCCACTTTGTCCACGTAGAAGGCACGCGGGCTGGCATGGCCACGGGCCACGGACTCAACGGCCTTCTTCAGGTCGGCGTCCACCTGGGGGTAGTCCAGGATGGCCTTGGGGTGCACACCGATGTTGTTGTTGATGATGAATTCCAGACGCGCTAGGCCGACGCCGCCGTTGGGGATCTGTGCGAAGTCGAAGGCGAGCTGCGGGTTGCCCACGTTCATCATGATCTTCACGTCCAACTCGGGCATGGCGCCGCGCTTGACTTCGGTGACCTCGGTTTCCAGCAGGCCGTCGTAGATGTTGCCGGTGTCGCCCTCGGCACAGCTCACTGTGACGAGCGTGCCGTCCTTGAGTGTGTCGGTAGCGTTGCCGCAGCCCACCACGGCAGGGATGCCCAGTTCACGCGCGATGATGGCCGCGTGGCAGGTACGCCCGCCACGGTTGGTGACGATGGCGCTGGCGCGCTTCATCACGGGCTCCCAGTTGGGGTCGGTCATGTCGGTGACGAGCACGTCGCCGGGCTGGACCTTGTCCATCTCGGAGATGTTGTGCACCAGGCGCACCGGGCCGGTGCCCACCTTCTGGCCAATCGCCCGGCCAGAAGCCAGCACCGTTCCCTTGCCCTTGAGCTTGTAGCGCATTTCCACCTGGCCTGCCGCCTGGCTCTTCACCGTCTCGGGGCGGGCCTGCAGGATGTAAAGCTGGCCGTCGTTGCCGTCCTTGCCCCATTCAATGTCCATCGGGCGGCCGTAGTGCTGTTCGATCACGACAGCGTACTTGGCCAGTTCACGCACGTCGGCGTCGGTCAGGCTGTAGCGGTTGCGCTGCTCCACGGGCACGTCAATGGTTTTGACGAGCTTTTTGGTGGCAGCTTTTTCCTCGGGCGTGCTGAAAACCATCTGGATCAGCTTGGAGCCCAAGTTGCGACGGATGAGTGCCTGTTTGCCCGCCTTGAGCATGGGCTTGTGCACGTAGAACTCGTCAGGGTTCACAGCGCCCTGCACCACCGTTTCGCCCAGGCCGTAGCTGGAGGTGATGAAAACGACATCTTCAAAGCCGCTTTCGGTGTCGATGGTGAACATCACGCCAGCGGCGCCCAGGTCGGAGCGCACCATGCGCTGGATACCGGCAGACAGGGCCACTTCAGAGTGGGTGAAGCCCTTATGCACGCGGTAGCTGATGGCGCGGTCGTTGTAGAGGCTGGCAAAGACTTCCTTGATCTTGTGCAGGACTTCCTCGATGCCGTGCACGTTCAGGAAGGTTTCCTGCTGACCGGCGAAGGAGGCGTCGGGAAGATCTTCAGCCGTGGCGGAGGAACGCACGGCGTAGGTTGCGGTGGTGCTGTCGCCGTTGAGGGTGGCGTAGCCGTCGCGGATGGCCTGCTCCAGATCGGCCGGGAAAGGCTGGGCTTCGACCATGGCGCGGATCTCGGCGCCGACTTCGGCCAGGGCACGCACGTCTTCGGTGTCCAGCGCGGCCAGTTTGGCGTGGATGCGCTCATCAAGGCCGTCGGCCTTGAGGAATTCGCGGAAAGCATGCGCTGTGGTAGCAAAGCCCGTGGGCACCCGCACGCCTTGCGGCAGTTGCGAGATCATCTCGCCGAGGCTGGCGTTCTTGCCGCCGACGGCTTCGACGTCGCTCATTCTGAGTTGTTCGAAGGGCACGACCAGGGCGGTCGGGCTGAACAGTTGGGACATGGTAGGACTCCTAAGTTAAAAAACCGGGAGCCACCCCGCCACCACCACCCCGATCGTTGTTGTGTTCTGGGAGGTGCCGGAAGCCAGGCGACAAATCTGGATAATGGGCGTGATTGTAGGTCCTTGGCTCCCAACACCATGCCCCACCGCACCGCCTTCTTCATTTCCGATGGCACCGGCATCACCGCCGAAACGTTTGCCAAGGCCATCCTGGCGCAGTTCGAGATCAACCCCAAGCGCGTGCGCCTGCCCTTCGTGGACGACGCCGACAAAGCCTTCCAGGCGGTACGCCAGATCAACCATGCCGCCGAGGTGGACGGCGTGCGCCCGCTGGTCTTCACCACCGTGGTGAACATGGAAGTGCTGGCGGTGCTGCGGGCAGAGTGCAAGGGCATGCTGATTGACATGTTCGGCACGTTCATTTCCCCGCTGGAGCACGAACTGGGCATAAAGTCCAACCACCGTGTGGGGCGCTTTTCAGACGTTTCCAAGAGCCAGGAGTACCACGACCGGATCGAGGCCATCAACTTTGCGCTGGAACACGACGACGGTCAGACGAACAACAATCTAGAGTCGTCAGATGTGATTCTGGTTGGGGTGAGCCGCAGCGGCAAGACGCCGACATCGCTCTACCTGGCCATGCAGTTCGGGCTGAAGGCGTCGAACTACCCGCTGATTCCGGACGACTTTGAACGCCGGCAGCTGCCCCCGCCGCTGGTTCCTTTCAAGAAGAAGCTGTTTGGGTTGACCATCCAGCCAGAGCGGTTGAGCGAGATCCGCAACGAACGCCGCCCGAATTCGCGCTACGCCAGCCTGCAGAATTGCCGGTACGAGGTGTCGGAGGCCGAGGCCATGATGCGCCGCGCGGGCATACGCACACTGTCCACCACGACCAAGTCGATCGAAGAGATCGCCACCATCATCCGCCAGGAACTGAACCTGGAGTGAGTCACATCGCGCCCGGACGGGCGTGAACTGGGGAGCGATAGAAGTGCAGGATGCGCTGCACGTAGTTCTGCGTTTCAGCGTAGGGGGGCACGCCGCCATGCTTTTCCACGGCGCCCTCGCCAGCGTTGTAGGCGGCGGAGGCCAGCGCCACGTTGCCATTGAAACGTTCCAGCAACCAGCGCAGGTAGGCCAGGCCGCCACGCACATTCTGCTCGGGGTCGAAAGCGTTGCGAACACCAAAACGCGCTGCCGTGTCGGGAATGAGCTGCATCAGCCCCTGTGCATTTTTTGGTGATACGGCTGAAGGATCGAGGTTCGACTCTGCCCGCGCAATGGCGAGAGCAAGGCGGTAGTCCACGTCAAACCTAGGCGCCAGGCGGCGTATCAACTGCGCGTGGCGTTGCTTGTCGCGGGGCAAAGTGAGCATGTAGCGTTCCACCACTTCCTGCGGAACGACAGGCTCCACTGCTGGTTCGCTGCGAGCCAGTTCGAAGGCCACCAACCGCCCCGTCAGCAGGCACTCGGGCCAGACATCCACTGGGCGCTGACCTTCAAGCAAGGCGACGGCTCTTTCGTGGCCGCGCTGGGCAGCCATGCCCAGCAGCGAAAGCCCTTCCAGTCGGCCAGGCTCGTCAGCACGTTCAAGAAACAGCTTGCCCAGCCGGTACTGGGCCTCGACGCTGCCAAAGCGGGCTGCCGCACAATAACGCTCAGCCGCCAGCACGGGATTGCGGCGTTTCTGGGCGTCGTAACCCTCTTCCAGCCAGCGGGACAGCTTGGGTGGTTCATCACTCCATTCGGGCGGGCCGTCGTCAGGCATGGACGTGGCCATGGCGGCGGCGCAGGCCAGCACACCAAGAAACCCGAATCCAAGCCTGTGCAGTCTCATGTCTTTTGCGCCTTTTTCTTGCCGAGATCGAGACCGTGGGCATGCCGACTGAGGGCAAAGTTGCAGAAGATCTTCATCCACAGGGTGACACCAGCCACGGCAATCCAGTCTTCACGGGCAATGGCCTGGAACCCCAGAACCGCGACCAGCACACCGATCAGCACCACGGCGCCGATCAAGTTGATCGCCATTTCATAGGGAGCGTACCGCTCAGGGTTGGCTGGAGGCAGCCCCTTCTTGAGAGCCACCTCGGAAAAATCACGCTTGACAAGAATGCGCCAAGCACGCCGCGCCCAGAAAAACGACACAGGAAAAAGGGCCAGCAAAAAGACCCAATCCAGTATGGCAATACTTACACCCCAGTTCATCTTGAATAACTCGCTTTCATGATCCAACTTGGATTCTCTGCCAAAGTCAGGGGATTGTCCAAGGTGGAGCCCCCTTGGATGAAGAGAATAATTTTGCCGGGCAACTTGCCGTCTAAGTTGACCGTTCTTGACCCCGCGCAAGGTTGCACGCGCAGGCGTGTGTAGGATGCCCGGTATCGTCCAACAGCAGGCCATCCACATGACCAGCCAACCCCTGCCCCGCAGTGCCGACAACCACGTCAACCTCATCACCACACCCGTGTCGGCGTTGGTGAAACGCACTGCGGTTTCACTGCCACCGCACACGACCATCCGGGAAGCGGCGCAGACCATGCGCGACGAACGGGTGTCGTCTGTGCTGATCGTCCGGGATGGCGTGCTTTTCGGCCTGGTCACAGACCGTGACCTGCGCAACCGGGTGGTGGCGGCTGGGCTGGACACCTCCCGCCCGATCATGGAGATCGCCACGCTCGCTCCCATGACGATCAACCTGAACAGCCACGCGTTCGACGCGCTGCTGATGATGGCTCGCCACAACATCCATCACGTTCCAGTGATGAACGGTCAGCAGGTGGCGGGCATGATCACCAGTACCGACCTGACCGAGCAACAGAGCAATTCGGCGGTGTACCTGGCTGGCGCCATTTACAAGCAGACCAGCGTGGAAGGGCTGGTGGAGACGAGCCAGCGCATCAAGCAACTGCAGCAGAACCTGGCTGCCGCCGAAGCCAGCGCCTACAGCACTGGGCACATTGTCTCGGCCATCACCGACGCGCTGACCTCGCGCCTGCTGCAGTTGGGGGAGTTGCGCCTGGGTCCGCCGCCCGTGGAATACGCCTGGGTGGCTGCAGGCTCCCAGGGCCGCAACGAGCAGACGGCCAAATCCGACCAGGACAACTGCATGGTCTTGGACGACGCCTACGACGAGCATCTGCATGGCGAATACTTCAGCGAACTGGCCCGTTTTGTGTGCGATGGACTGAACGCCTGTGGCTATGTGTACTGCCCTGGCGAGATGATGGCGATGACCGATCAGTGGCGCCAGCCGCTACGACAGTGGCAGCAATACTTCCGCGGCTGGATTGAACAGCCCGACCCCAAGGCGCTGATGCTGACCTGCGTGTTCTTTGACCAGCGCCTCGTTTACGGCAAACGCGAACTGCTGGACACGCTCCGCAAAGATGTGCTGACCCGCAGCAGGGAGCAAAGCATCTTTCTGGCATTCATGGTCGGCAACGCACTCACGCACCAGCCACCCTTGAACTGGCTGGGCAACCTGTCGTTGATCAAGAGCGGCGAGAACGAGGGCACCATCGATCTGAAGCACACAGGCATAGTCCCAATCGTGGACCTGGCCCGCGTTTACGCTTTGGCAGGCGGCTCACCTGCGGTTAACACCCGGGAACGGCTGGAGAACGCAGCTGCAAGTGGAGAGATCACCGAGCAGCGTGTGCGCGATCTGCTGGACGCACTGGAGTACCTCAGCACGCTGCGCCTACAGCACCAGGCACGACGCATGTCCGAAGGGCATGCCGCCGATAACTTCTTGCGACCTGACGAGCTGTCAAACCTGGAGCGCGGGCACCTGCGTGACGCTTTCGGCATTGTGAAAAGCCTGCAAGGCGTATTGGAAAACCGCTACCAAGCAGGTCGTTTCTAGTACTTCAGACGAGCGTAGTACGTACGCTGGGCGGCTTCGCGGGCCTGACCCAGTGTGTGTATGCCCTTTTCCGCCAACAAGGGAATCAGCTTCAGAAACACCTCGGCGGTCACCATGGCATCACCCATGGCTGTATGCCGCCCGATGACCGTGACGTTGAACCGCTCGGCAATGGCCTCCAACCGGTGAGAGTCCTGACTGGGGTGGATAAGTGCCGATAGCAGCAGGGTGTCGAGCACGGGCTGGTCGAAACTCAGGCCTGTGGTTTTTTCCTTGAGTTGCAAGAAGCGCATGTCGAACGCAGCGTTGTGCGCCACCAGCACCGTGTCGTGCGCAAAAGCGTGGAATGCGGGAAGCACTTCCAGAATGTCGGGTTGACCCTGCACCATGTCCGGCGTGATGCCATGGATGGGAATGGACTCTGGCGGAATGCTGCGGCGTGGGTTGACGAGCTGCTCGAAGCTCTCTTGCCGCAGCAGCTTGCCGTTGACGATGCGCGTGGCACCGATCTGGATGATCTCGTCGCCCTGCGACGGGTTGAGGCCGGTGGTTTCCGTATCGAACACGGTGTAGGCCAGATCGGTCAGGGGCACGTCCTCCAGAGCCTGGCTGCGCGCGGAGGTGCGAAACAGGTCGAAGTCGTAGTATTCGGGGCGGCTTTCGGTTCGCACGAATGTGGCCACGTCGAGTTGCTCTTGGGGTTGCGCAGTGGGCAGCAGGAAGCGGAAGTAAGCCCGGTGACTGGCACGGTGCCGCTCGAACCAGAACGCGCCGCCATGGCGCTCAACCACGTCCCGAACGGTCAGCGAAGACGCGTCTGCCCCGGCCCGCATGGCGTCCATTTCCCAGCTCATCACGGTCTCGGTACTGATGGCCTGGCCTGACCACACCAGATCGAGTTCTGCGCGTTGCGACGCCTGGGTGGCTGGCTGCAGACGCAAGGACACGTACCTGACGTCAAACTCGTCCTTCAACCTTGCGCTCAGGTACACCAGCGCCTGCATCACGGAAAAGCTCTCCACCCGCAGCCACAAGGCACCGTCGGCATCAACGTCCTTCACGGGCACGCCGACAACTTCCTCAATGCGCCTGCTCACGGCAGACAGCAGGTCTGCGCCGAGCATGTCTTCCAGCGGCCACCGTGTCTTGATGCCACTGGCCGCGCGGTTGGACAGGTCCTGCACGCGAGCGCTCATGGCGCGCACTTCGTCACGCACGACATTGAGGAAACGCTCTCGCATGGGAGCATCAAGGTCGGGGTAGTCAAGCATTTCAACTGCCGCCTGGATGTTGGCCAGCGTTGCACGGCTGCCTTCGGTAAGGCCCAGGAGCAACTGGTCACGTTCGGCTTCTTCTTCGTACTCGCGGGTGATGTTGTCCAGCATAAGCACGTAGCCTGCCAGGGCCAAGGGGGAATCTGCGTCGTCTTGCTCGTGCACCTGGCGAACTGGCGCCATCTGCACACGCAGGAGCTGCCCCGCCCGCGTTGTGGTGACGAACTGCGCCGAGGGGCTGGCCACGCCACGGCGCATGCGCTGCTGCACGCTTTCGAGCGCATGGGCGACGAGCTTCCGATCAAAGACCGCGTAGATCGAGCGCCCCAACCCGATAAGCTCAGCGCCGTCGGCCAGACGCGGCGCGTTGGACAGCGCCCGAAACTGCACCCTGGCACGGTTGTTGTAGAGCAGGACGCGGCCGTCGAGGTTGCAGACGACGACGCTTTGCGTCAGCTCGGACATGAGTGCCGCCAGACGGGATTTTTCCTGCTCGATGTCTTTCGCGGCCTCACGGACCTTGGCGTCCATCTCGGCGCGCAAACCCTCGCGTTGGGCCACGAGCTGGTTGATGAGTTCAACGGTGGCACGGGTCTCGCGGTTGCCTGCGGGTTCCAGTTGGCGAACCACGCCGGTGCGCAGCAACACCTGAACATGCTCCACCAACTGCGCAGCAGGCACCACCCAATAACGGAACCACATTTGCAGCGCCCAGGCAAACAGACCTACGCCCCCCATCCACGCAAGCACCAGCAGCGGCCAGCGCTCGGCCAGCATGGAACTGAACGTCGCAGATGACTCGCCTTCAAGCGTGCTCGACAGCAGCCAAAGGGTTGCCACGAGCCACACAGCCAGCCCAAGGCCACTGGCGAGCAGCAATCCCCAGACGCGCCTGTCGGGACGGCGCGCGCGGCTCACGCGCCAGCCCCCAGCATCTCGCGCACCTTATCCAGCAGTTCCTTGGTAGAAAAAGGCTTGGTCATGTAGGCGTCGGCCCCCAGTGCCATGCCCTTGGCCACGTCGGTGTCGCGGCCCTTGGCGGTGAGCATCATGATGCGCGTGCCCTGCAAGTCTTCGCGTGCGCGGACTTCCTGGCACACGTCAAAACCGTTCTTGCGCGGCATCATCACGTCCAGCAGCACCAGTGCCGGGTGGTGTGTCTCGATGGACTCAATCGCTTCCTGTCCGTCCCGGGCGATCTTGACGTCGTAGCCCTCGCGCGTCATGAGGAACTCAAGCGATATGAGGATGTTGGGCTCGTCGTCGGCGATGAGTATGGTGGTTGTCATGTCTTTGTCTCCTGCTGCGGGGGCGTGCCAGCGCTGATGCCTGGCAGCCAGAAGCCAAAGCAGGCACCCTGGCCGGGCACCGAACGCAACCACATGCGCCCCCCGAAATGCTCCACGATCTGGCGGCTGATGGACAAGCCCAGACCGGAACCCTGTGTGCGGCTCAGGCTGTCGCCACCCTGGCGGAATTTATCGAATATTTGCGGCTGATCCTCCAGCAGCACGCCGGGCCCGTTGTCTTCCACCTCCACGGCTACGCCGTCCTCGCGGCACTCCACGCTCACAGCCACCCGGCCATGCTCGGCAGGCATAAATTTGGATGCATTGGACAACAGGTTCATCATCACTTGCATCAGGCGGTCGGCATCGGCGCGCACCATCACGGGGTTGGGCGGGGCTGTCACCGTGACGCTGGCCCCACGCTCACGCAACATCTCGGCAGTGGTTTGCACCGACTGCTTGACCAGCGCCACGACGTCGATATCAGCACCTCGCCAGTCGGCATGGCCGGACTCGATTCTGGCCATGTCAAGCACCTGGTTGATGAGCCGTGTCAACCGCTCCGACTCCGAGACGATGATGCCCAGAAAACGCTGCCGCTGAGCAGCCTGAATGTTTTCATCATCCGCCATGAGTTCGGCTAGCGCTCTGATCGATGTCAAAGGTGTCCGCAATTCGTGCGTCACGGATGACATGAAGTCATCCTTCAGCCGGTCCAGGCTCTGAAGCTGCTCATTGGCGGCCTGCAAACGCTGGGTCGCCTGCTCAAGCGAGCGGGATTTTTCCTCCAGTTCGTTCGAGTGCAGGCGCAGGCGGTTTGCCTCGTCGAGGATGCGCATCACGTCACTCTCGTTGAGCGGCTCCTCCTTGACCACCGAGGCCACCATCACACGCGCGGACGCGCTGCCGATTGCACCGGCAAGTTGAGTCTCGACAAACTGCACGAGCCCCGGGCTGCCCGGCAACTCATCCACCGACGCGACGCCCTGCGACTGCGCGTACGACTGGAAGAGTTGTTGCGCGCGCTCCATGCCCAGGAAGCGCCCAGCCAGTGGCAGCAGCGCTGCCACACTGGCCTGCCCGCGCCAGAACACCGGGTGCTTGGCGTTGGAATGCTCGCTGCGGTCGAATGCGTCAACGAACAGCAAGGCCTGGCTGGTCTCACGGGCCGACGGCGCACGCCAGACCGACACGGCCACATAAGCCCCTGCGTTGAGCATCATGCTCCAGAACAGCGAATGGGTGAGGTTGTCCATCCCCTCGAGTCCGAACAGCTGCTCAGGCTTCAACAAGGCAATGCCCCAAGGCCCATGCTCCAGAAACCCAGAAGGCAGCCAGCCAGACTTGGCCAGGGATGGCAGCATCAACGTATAAGCCCACACCGCAAAGCCCAGCAACAGACCGCTGATGGCCCCCTGGCGCGTGCCGCCTTTCCAGTACATGCCCGCCAGAAGCGACGGTGCGAATTGCGCCACCGCAGCAAAGCTGATGAGGCCGATGCTGACCAGCGCATAAGCTTCACCTGCGAGGTGGTAGTACAGATACCCCAGCAACATGATGCCCAGGATGGCCAGGCGGCGCACCGTGAGGAGGAGCCTGGTCAGGTCTCCTTTCTGGGCATGCATCCACCGGGGACTGCGAAGCAGCACCGGCATGACCAAGTCGTTGCAGACCATGGTGGACACCGCAATGGTTTCCACGATGACCATGCCGGTTGCGGCAGACAACCCACCAACGAAGGCGAGCAGCGCCAGGGTGCCCTGATCGTGGGCCAGAGGCAAGGACAGCACAAAGGTCTCTGGGTCGATTGTTCCTTGCCCGAACGTGAGCAGCCCGCCCAGAGCAATCGGCAGCACAAACAGGTTGATGAGCAGCAGGTACAACGGGAACACCCAAGCGGCACGCTTGAGATGGCGTTCGTCCACGTTTTCAACGACCATCACCTGAAACTGACGCGGCAGGAGGATGACCGACAACATGGCCAGGACAGTCAGACCGAACCACTGCCCGTAAGCAAAGACCCCACCCTGCCCCAGGGACAGCAGCCGCTCCAGTTCCGGCACAGCGCGGGCGCGGCTGAATATGTCGCCCACACCGTCAAACATGCCATAGGCAACGAACAGACCTACCGCCAGGAAGGCCAGCAATTTGACGAGCGACTCGAATGCAATAGCCACCACCATGCCTTCATGCCGTTCGCCACTGTCAAGGTGGCGCACGCCGAATACCATGGTGAACCCCGCCAGTGCCAGTGCGAGGTAGAAGGTGCTCTCCTGCCACCAGGCTCGCGCTTCCGCCAGGGGCTGCCCCAGCGGCTGGGTCATCACTGCATACCCGACCGATATACCTTTGAGCTGCAAAGCGATGTAGGGCACGATGCCTACCACCGTGATGAGCGTGACCGCACCAGCGAGCACCGGGCTCTTGCCATAACGGCTGGAAATCAAGTCGGCGATAGAGGTGATGCGGTACGTCTTGGCGATTCGGACCATCTTGCGCACCACGACCCACGCCAGGACCATGGCCAGCATGGGCCCAAGGTAGATGGGCAGGAACCACAAGCCAGAACTGGCAGCCCGCCCTACGCTGCCGAAGTAAGTCCAGGCTGTGCAGTAAACCGCAAGAGACAGCGCATAGACCCATGCACTGCCAATGACGGAGCGCCCCTGCGCGGCGCGCCAGTCGCCCCAATACGCCAATGCGAACAGGAGCGACAGGTATGCAAATGAGACCGCGACGACGACAAAGGCAGACACCGCAACCTCACTCGGGTAGCTGGTGATTTGGCAACACCCGACCATCGGGCAACGCTACCTGCGGGAGTTGTAATGCCAGCATCTGCTTCATGGATGCCTCCTCGTGATACCGGCCACAGGAGCCAGTTGTTTTTGTTCCCATTTTGCCGCGCTTGAGCTTACCCCGCACTTACCGTAAATGCATGTGTGCACCATAAAGAAAAACCCCACCGGCAAGGCCGGTGGGGCTGTTCATGGTGCCGGTCTGTCAACAGACCGGGCAAGACTCATCAGTGAGCCACGGCGCCACCCGCACCCCTGGGAGTGCGAACGGAGTCCACCAGCTCAGCGATGTGGCCAGGAACCGGCGCGGTCATCTTGCTGACGATGTAGGCCACGGCGAAGTTCACGATCGCACCCACGGTACCGAAGGCTTCGGGGGTGATGGTGAAGAAGCTGTTCGCGCCACCGATCAGATCGGTGAACTCGGTTCCCTTGATGAAGAAGATGCCCTTGTGTGCGAACACGTAGAACAGTGTCACAAACAGGCCAGCCAACATACCCAGGGAAGCGCCCTTGTCGTTGATGGTCTTGGAGAAGATACCCATCATGATGGCGGGGAAGATCGTCGAGGCGGCAATACCGAAGGCCAGCGCCACGGTACCTGCTGCGAAGCTCGGCGGATTCAGACCCAGCCAACCAGAGATGACGATGGCCACGGCCATGGCAATCTTGCCTGCCAGCAGTTCACCCTTCTCAGAGATGTTCGGAGCGAACACACCCTTGATCAGGTCGTGAGACACGGCGGAGGAAATGGCCATCAGCAGACCAGCGGCAGTGGACAGCGCAGCGGCCAGACCACCAGCGGCGACCAGTGCGATCACCCAGTTGGGCAGCTTGGCAATTTCCGGGTTGGCCAGCACGATGATGTCGGCGTTCACGGTCAGCTCGTTGCCCTTCCAGCCTGCGGCTTCAGCCTTGGGCTTCACGGCTTCGCTCTTGTCGTTGTAGTGCTGGATGCGGCCGTCGCCGTTCTTGTCCTCGAACTTCAGCAGACCGGTTTTTTCCCAGCGCTTCATCCACTCGGGGCGCTCGTCGTACTTCAGGCTGGACTCAGGCGCGAACAGCACGTCTTTGTTGGCCTGGTTGGCCTTCACGACGTCGGCCTTCACCACCATCTGGCCAGTGGCGTCGGAGCCCAGACCCACAGCAGTGTTGACGGTGCCGAACAGGTTCAGGCGAGCCATGGCGCCAACGGCGGGAGCCGTGGTGTACAGCAGCGCGATGAAGATCAGCGCCCAGCCAGCGGAGTAGCGGGCGTCGGAGACCTTGGGCACGGTGAAGAAGCGAACGATCACGTGCGGCAGACCGGCGGTACCGATCATCAGCGACACGGTATAGAAGAACATGTTCAGCGTGGAGCCGGCAGAGGTCGTGGTGTATTGACCAAAGCCGAGGTCAGTCACCACTTGGTCCAGCTTGGCCAGCAAGGACACATCGGTACCAGCCAGATCAGCACCCAGGCCCAGCTGGGGCAGGAACACGCCAGTCAGGTTCAAGGAGATGAAGATGGCGGGAATGATGTAGGCCAGGATCAGCACGATGTACTGGGCCACCTGGGTGTAGGTGATGCCCTTCATGCCGCCGAACACCGCGTAGAAGAACACGATGGCTTGGCCGATGTAGATACCGGTTTCGCTGCTCACGCCCAGGAAGCGGGAGAAGGTCACGCCCACGCCAGTCATCTGGCCGATGATGTACGTGGTGGAAGCCACCAGCAAGCAAACCACGGCGACGGTACGCGCGGTTTGCGAGTAGTAGCGGTCACCCACGAACTGCGGCACGGTGAACTTGCCGAACTTGCGCAGGTACGGAGCCAGCAGGCAGGCGAGCAGCACGTAGCCGCCAGTCCACCCCATCAGGAACACGGCGCCACCGTAGCCCATGTTGGAGATGAGGCCCGCCATGGAGATGAACGACGCGGCCGACATCCAGTCGGCGGCCGTGGCCATGCCGTTGGTGATCGGGTGCACGCCGCCACCGGCAACGTAGAACTCGGAGGTGCTACCGGCACGTGCCCAGAAAGCAATGCCGAGGTAGAGGGCGAACGTTGCGCCAACCACCACGTAGGTCAGGGTTTGAAGATCCATTTGTTTGGTCCTTTATGGGCTCAGTCTTCGTGCATGTCGAACTTGCGGTCGATGTCGCCCATCTTCTTGGCGTACCAGAAGATCAGGGCGATGAAGATGTAGATGGAGCCCTGCTGGGCAAACCAGAAGCCGAGCGGATAACCGCCCAGGTGGATGCTGTTCAGCGCTGGCGCCAGGACGATCCCGGCGACATAGGAACAGATGAACCATATGACCAGCACCTTGGTCAGCAGTCCCAGCGTCGCGGACCAATAGGCCTTTGCATTGCTTTCACTTGACATGAACGTCATCTCCTCAGAGTGATGCTTTTCTTTGGCGGTTTGACCCACCACGCTTGAACACCGCAAGGGGACTCGCGATATTGCACGACTGACTTTCAGCGCCGTTGCTTACAGCGAACTTATGAAATGACGTACCGTAGGCGAACATAGGGAAAGTCCTAGTGACCTTGTGCCTCCTGCGCCTGGCTGCCCGTCTCCCGCTGGGAAACACCAGCGGATTCGAAGCTGGCCATATCGCACAGAATGGCGCACGCTGACACCAGCAGCGGCCACGCCAGCGCCGCCCCCGAGCCTTCGCCCAGGCGCAGCCCCAGGTCCAGCAGCGGCTGTGCCTTGAGGTGCGCGAGCATGAGGGCATGGCCTCGCTCGCCCGACTGGTGGGCAAACACGCAGCGCTGCAGCACGTGCCGCTGCAGCTTTGATGCAACCAGTACGGCGGCAGTGGTAATGAAGCCGTCCACGACGATGACACGGCGCTCGGACGCGGCCTGCAACACGGCACCGGCCATGGACGCGATCTCGAACCCGCCAAAGGCTGCGAGCGCGTCCAGCGGCTCCGTGGCGTTACCGTGGCGCTGCAGCACCTCACGCAGGATGGTGATCTTGCGCTGCACCGCAGGCGCGTCAAGACCGGTGCCTGCGCCAGTGCAGTCAACAATGTCCAGGCCCGCCAGGCGCGCCATGAGCAGTGACGCGGCCGAGGTATTACCTATGCCCATTTCGCCCAGCAGCAGCGTGTTGCCGGGGAGTTGCCGCACCAGCTCGGCACCATTGGCCAGTGCCTGCGCGCATTGCGCGGCAGTCATGGCGGGCTGCTCGGAGGCATCTGCCGTGCCATGCGCCACCTTGCGCTGATGCAGGCCGTCGCGGGGGGCGAAGTCGTGGCGCACGCCGCAGTCCATCACCGTCAGACCAATGCCATGCTGGCGTGCCAGCACGCTCACCGCCGCGCCACCAGCCAGGAAGTTTTCAACCATCTGCCAGGTCACGTCGCTGGGGTAGGCAGAGACGCCCTTTGCGGCTAGGCCGTGGTCACCCGCGAACACCACCAGTTGGGGGTTGGTCAACGCTGGGGCTTCCGTGCCCTGGATGGCGCCCAAGCGCAGCGCCAGCGACTCCAGACGCCCGAGCGACCCGAGTGGCTTGGTCTTCTGGTCAATCTTGCGTTGAAGCGCTTGCTCCAGCTGTGGACTGGAAATGTCGGGGACTGAGGGGATCTGGAAGGTCATACATGGCTCCGGTGCGGCTGTGAATGAGGTCTGTTGCTGATGAGTTCATCGAGCACACCAGGGGCGGTGTGCTGGGCAAGATAGTCGGCAAGGTGGTTGAACACGCCATCCAGCGTGGGCGCGCTGGCGCCAAACAGTGCTTGCAGCACGGCGGGGTCTTCAAACAGGCCGTGTAGGTACAAGCCCAGCACGTTACCCGCTTCGTTCTGCCAGGCCAGGCCAGGCAGCACCTCGTGCGCCTTCACCCCCTGGGCCACCATGGCCGGGTGCAGCGCCGTCTGCCCGTGGTGGATTTCGTAACCGCTGACGGCCACGCCATCGAGAGCGGCCCAAGGGCCGCCATGCACCGACAAGGTGCCATGGCTGGGCTGCACGGTTTTGTCTTGCGCGAACGCCGTGACCAGCGGCAACAAGCCCAGGCCCGGTGCGTTGCTGGATTCAATGGACTCAATGCCATGGGTGTCTATCAACGCCTCGCCCAACATCTGCAAACCACCGCAGATACCGAGCACCGCCCCACCCTTCTCGGCGTGGGCAGACACCGCCTGGTCCAGCCCCTGGGCGCGCAACCAGGCCAGATCGGCACCCGTGTGCTTGCTGCCGGGCAGAACGATCCAGTCAGCATGGGCCACATCTGCAGGGCTGCGTGCCCACACCAGGCGCACACCGGGTACGTTCTTCAGCGCCTGGAATTCGTCGAGGTTGCTGATGCGCGGATAAGCCACCACGGCCACGGTCAGGCGCAAGGCCCCGGCGGTGTGGGTGCGGTCGTCGAACACACCGTCTTCTTCCGGCAGGCCATGGCCGTAGAACATGGGCAAGGTGGCCACGGTGGGCACACCGGTCAGATCCTGCAACATCTGGGGGGCAGGCGCGAGCAGGCTGGCGTCACCCCGGAACTTGTTGAGCACAAAGCCGCGTATCAGTTGCCGTTCCTCGGCAGGCAACAAGGCCCAAGTGCCGTACAGGTGGGCAAAGGCGCCGCCACGGTCGATGTCGCTGACCAGCAGACAGCGGGCCTGGGCATGGCGCGCCACGCGCATGTTGACGATGTCGCTGGCGTGAAGATTGATTTCGGCGGGGGAACCTGCACCTTCGATGACGACGACGTCGTGGGTATCTCGCAGTTCGTCGAGTGCCTGGCGGATTTGCGGCCACACGTGTTCGCTGCGCCCGCGCCAGGGCATGGCGGTGAGTTCAGGGTGAACCTGCCCCAGCAACACCACCTGGCTGCGGGTATCGGCCTCGGGCTTGAGCAGCAGCGGGTTCATGCGAACGTCAGGCATGGCGCGAGCCGCCAAGGCCTGAAAGTACTGCGCGGAGCCGATCTCGCCCCACTCGAAAGCATCACCCCTACGCTGGCCAGTGACGACACGGGCGTTGTTGCTCATGTTCTGCGCCTTGAAGGGCGCCACTTTCAAACCTTGGCGTGCGTAGTGCCGGCAAAGAGCGGTGGTGAGCCAGCTCTTGCCTGCGCCGCTGGTGGTGCCCAGCACCATGATGCATTTGGCGGTCATGTTCTGTGTTGTGCAGAGGAGGTTGGTGCGACGACGCCTTGCAAGGCAGCCGCCAGGGCTTGCTGCGCCACGGGCGGCTGCACGCTCATGCGCCAGTAACCGGGCAGGCCGAAGGAAGTGGCGTCGCGCAGCTTGATACCCTGGCTGCGCAAGGCGTCAGGATCAATCGGCTCTGGTGGCCGGGCGCAGAAAAAGTTGGCATGGCTTGGCAGACAAGACCAGTTCAAGGCTTCCAAGGCTTCCCGCTGACTCATGCGCCAGCGCCTCAGCACGTCTCGCGAAGAGGCCAGCCAGCGTTGCACTGCAGGTAACGTCCAGGCTTGCAGCATGGCCACGGAATGAGCGCCGAGTGGCCACGACGGGCCCAGGGCCTCCATTTGAAGGGCGTCTTCCTCTGCCCCAGCAGGCGCAATCAGGTAAGCGCCGCGCACGCCCGTCAGGCCCAGGGCCTTGTTGGGGGTCCATAGCTGCCAAACCTGCTGCAACTCATCGGTATTCAAAGCAGGCTGCCCATCCAGCCGCAGCGGTTCGTAGGCGCGGTCCAGCACGGTCACGCCCGGTTGGCCTGCACTGGCGTGTGGCTGCCACGCCTGGCCCAGGGGGCTGCTGGGCTCACAACCCCAGCGCAGGTCGGCTATTCCACCAGCCTGCAAGGTCATGCCCCAGGCCTGGGCCAGTTGGGCGTAGTCGCCATAGGCATGCTCCGGCACGGCTACCCTCTGCCCGCCGCGCCTGGCCACCCAGGCCGTGATGCGCGCAATCGCCTCGCTGCCACTGGCGGCAAGAACAATGCGCTCCAAAGCAACGCCGTGGAATTCCGCCAGGGCCGCGCGAAGGCTGGCGTATGTCGGGTCCGGGTAATGCGTGGGCTCTACAGCGCGCACGGCTTCCAGCGCCATGGTACAGGGTCCACAGGCGTTGGCGTTCGTGGAAAAGTCCCAGGCGGGAATGCCCAAAGCGTCGGGGCCACCGTGCACACGGCTCATGACAAGGTTCCTATCCAAATGCTCAAGGGGGCGAGTATGCACAGCGCAGCAAGCCACCTCACCACACGGCCAGCCAACCTGATTGCCTGCCCCACATGCGCGGATCCAGGCTCCACACCATTGGCATTGAGCACATAAACCCCGGGCTTGCCCAGGCGGACGCCCAGCGCCAGCGCCATGGTGGCCATGGGCCAACCACCGTTGGGCGAAGGTGTAGCTGCAGCCTCACGCGGCAAGCGGGCCCATTGTGGGCTTGGGGCCCCTGCACCACGGCCAGCCAACCACAGCAGCCCAGCCGTCAGGCGCGCGGGCAGCCAGGACAAAACATCATCGGCCCGGGCCGCCCACTTGCCCGCCCAGGTCCAGACACGCCCCTGCCGCTCGCCCCGGTAACCCCACATGGCGTCTGCCGTGTTGGCCATGCGGTACAGCGCCGCGCCTGGCAAACCGGCCATCAGGAACCAAAATACCGGGGCCACCACAGAATCGTTCAAGTTCTCGGCCAGCGTTTCTATGGCTGTCTCGCGGACTTCACTCGCGGTGAGCTGGCTCACGTCGCGGCTGCACAGCCACGACAGGCGTTCGCGGCCTGCCTGCAACGATTGTTCAAGTGCAACGTCCACAGCGGCCACCTCGGTGCGCAACATGCGCCAGGCCAGTAGCGGCTTGAAGCACAGACCCAACAGCAAGGCTTGCACCCAGGCAGCCCCCTGCAACAGCAAGGCCTGCAAAGCGAAGGCCACGGCGCAAACCACCAAAGCCAGGCACAACCAGGCAAGCGCACCACGCACGAACGGCCCAGTCGCCGCGCTCTCATGGCGTCCAACCACAGGCGCGGCCCAGCGGCCCATGCGCTCCAGCGCGTTGCCCATCCACACAACGGGGTGCCAACGCACGGGCGGCTCACCCCACCAGCGGTCCACGGCCAGGGCCACGAGTACTGCAACAGCCAGCACACCGAAGCTTGGCAACAGCAGCGCGCCATAGCTCACGTTGCAGTCCCTAACTCGGCATTGGCTGCAAACAGTTGGCTCTGCTCGCCCCAAGTGTCGTCAAACACCAACCCCTCCAATGGCTCACGGCAGGCCCAGCGTGCCTGCTCCAGCATGGGCTGCGCGTAATACCCCTGCACAGGCCCCAGGCAGAGGATGGCTATGGGCTCCGCCCCATCGGGCAGCCCCAGCACCATGGCCAGCTCAGCCGGTTCAAACAAGGAAACCCACCCCATGCCCAGCCCTTCGGCACGGGCTGCAAGCCACAGGTTCTGTATGGCACAGGCGGCAGACGCCAGATCCATGGCAGGCATGGTTCGCCTGCCAAAAACGTGTTTGTCACGCCCTTCGGCCAAAGACACGACCAGCACCTCGGCAGCATCCAGCACACCTTGGACCTTCAGGCGCATGAAATCGTCCCGCCGTTCGCCTAGGGCCTGTGCCGTACGCTGGCGTTCAAGCTCCACCAGCGCGTGCAGGCGCTCTCGCGTGGCGCGTTGGGTCACCCTGACGAAGCGCCACGGCTGCATGAAGCCGACGCTGGGCGCGAAGTGGGCCGCCCACAACAGGCGGCGCAGCACTTCCGGCGCCACGGTTCCGCCAGTGAAATGCCGCATGTCGCGCCGCTCGCGGATGGCGTGATAGACGGCCTCCGCTTCCTGAGCGGAAAAAGGCTGCGCCGGAGCCCACTGCAGGGAGGACATGGGCTGATCGTCAGCACTCACAGCAGTGCGGGCTCAAGTGGGGGCGGCAGCTTGGCCAGAATGCCGTTGCGCAGGCCCTCGGGCCGCTCACCCCTTGCAAGCGTTCCGTCCGGGGCATCGACATGCATCCGCGCGCATGCCAGTACCTGCTCTGCCAATCCGGCGCTTGGCGTCAAATCGCCGAACAGGTAGCTGTGTTTGCCTGGTGCCTGGAACGCCACGGTGCATGCGCGTGAGCAGCTGTTCAGGCAGGCCATGCCGCGTACCCGCACGCGGCTCCATTGACCGGTTGCATCCGTGCAATGGACTGCCTGAACAGCTTCCAGCAGCAGAGCCCCGGCGGCAGGCTCATCGCGCGAGCCCCCTGCAGGCCTGCAAGTGGTGCAGACGATCAGCTCTGTGACGGGAAAGGAAGACGTGTGTGTCATGGAAATCCGGCTTCGGTATGTCAGTCCTCAATGCCGCGCTGCGCGGGCACACCGGCCTGGAAGTGATGTTTGACCAGCGTCATCTCGGTCACCGTGTCGGCCAACTCGATCAACTCGGCCGGGGCGTTGCGCCCGGTCAGCACCACATTGACGTGCGAAGGCCGTTCCCGCAGACACGCCAGCACCGGCTCCAGGGGAATCCAGCCGTAACGCAGCGGGTAGGTGATCTCGTCCAGCACCACCATGGAATGCTCGCCCGCGCGGATCGTGGCCTCGGCCCTGGCCCAGCCTTCCTGCGCCAACTGGGCGGAATGGTCCAGGTCGCGGCTTTTCCAGCTGAAGCCATCACCCAGCCCTTCGATGGGAATGCCCAACTGCTCGAACACGCGATGCTCGCCAAAGCGTGCCGTGGGCACCTTCATGAACTGATAGACCTTCACGGCCTTGCCCCGGCCATGAGCCCTGACGGCCAACCCAAATGCCGCCGTGCTCTTGCCCTTGCCGTTACCGGTGTGAACGATGACCAGGCCCCGGCGCTCGCCCTCGGGTTTTTCGTAGCGCTTGTCGGTAGGCGGTGTTTCGATTTCCATCTTGTATTCCTGTGTTCTGTTCAGCGCGGTAGAGCCACCCATTGGCCCTGCAGCGGCAGGATGCTGATGCGGTGGTCAAAAACCGCTTCCAGCACCCGGTGGGTTTGAGGGTCGTCGCAGCGCCCGTGGCCGCACACCCGCCCCTGCGCCATCACGACCATGTCGTCAGCGTGCAAGGCGAACGATATTTCGTGCAGCACACTCACCACGGTCTTGCCCTCGTCCACCAGCGCCCGCACCAGTTGCAGCCAATCGGCTTGGTGCGGGGGGTCCAGGTTGGCCAACGGCTCGTCCATCAGCAGTACTTGAGCCTCCACCGCCAGGGCCCGGGCCAGCAGCACACGCTGGCGCTCCCCGCCAGAAAGCGCCGCCAAGGGCCGGTCACGCCATTCCCAGGCCTGGGTGGCACGCAGCGACCGCTCTGCGGCGGACAGGTCAGCCGCGCTGGGTGGTGCCAACCACCCCTGATGCGGCAGTCGGCCCAGCATCACCACGTCGTGCACGGTCAGGTCGTCGCTGGCAGATTCGTTCTGACCCAGCCAAGAAAGCTGCCGCGCGCGTTCGCGGTGCGGAACGTCGCGCAAAGGTCTGCCCAACAGATTCACCTGCCCTTGTGCCACGCCGTGCGGCAGCAGTCCGGCCAGCGCCTTGAGCAACGTGGACTTGCCTGCGCCGTTGGGCCCCACCAAGGCGGTCCATCGCCCTTGTTCAATCGCCAAATCGATGCCGTGCAGCACTTCGCTGCGGCCCAACGTGGCGCGCACCCCGCTGGCTTCAATCGCATAGCGGTTCATCGCCAGCCCCCTCGGCCTTGACCCCGGTACATCAACCACAGCAGGTAGCCGCCACCCAGCACCGCCATGAGCACACCCACCGGCAATTCCTGGGGGGCCAGCACGGCGCGCGCCAGCACGTCGGCCCCCAGCAGCAAGGCTCCACCCGCCAATGCGGACAGCAGTACCAGCCGGTTGTGGGTCGTCTTCACCACCGAACGCACCAAGTGCGGCGCAGCAAGCCCCACGAAGGCAATCAGCCCCGTCTGTGCCACCGCCGTGCCCGTGGCCAGTGCCAGCACCGCCACCAGTGCGGCACGCATGGGCGCCAGTGGCAACCCCAGGCTCTGCGCCGTGGACTCGCCCAGGCTCAGGCCATCAAGCACGCGGCTCAAGCCCACTGCCGCCACAGCGCAAAGCATCAGCAACACGGCCATCACACCCGCCGCACTCCAACCCACAAAGCCCGTGGAGCCCAGCATGAAAGCCTGCATGGCCTGCAACACGTCCGGGTGTGTGAGCATGACGAGCGACGTCATGGCACCCAGCACCACCCCCACAATGACACCAGCCAGCAAAAGGCGCAGGCTGTGCTGCACGCCCTGCGCCAGCACCAGCGTGAGCAACACGGCTGCCACGGCACCGGCAAACGCCGCCCCGGTAAGCCCCAGCCGCAACACCCAGGCGGTGGCGAACGGGCTGCCGCCAAAAAGTGCCAAGGCCAACGCCACAGCCAAAGATGCGCCCGAGGCGCTACCCAACAAGTACGGATCTGCCAGCGGGTTGCGGAACAAACCTTGCGCAACCGCTCCAGCCAGACCAAGGAGCGCGCCAGCCAGCCAGGCCCCCAGCGAGCGTGGCAAGCGGATGTCCCAGACTATCTGTGCGGCCACGGGGTCTTGCCACATGGCCCGTAGGCTGTCCAGCCCCGTGCTGCCGACACTGGTTCCCAGAACCATCAATATGGCGGCTGCGGACACCAGAACGGCACTCAGCCACCAGGCACGGCGAGCCATCGGCGACACCCCACTCACGGCTGCCCCTTGCCCTGCAGCGCGGGCCGCCGAGCGTCGCCTGTGGCACCCGGCGCCTTGTCTGCCAAGCACGCAGCCATGATGCGAGCCGCCTCTGCCATGCGCGGGCCCGGCCGCACCAGCAGGTCGGCGTCTGCCGTGGGAAACACACACAGGCGCTTTTCGCGCACCGCGCGAATGCCCGCCCAGCCTGGCCGGTCGGTCATGCCCGCGAAGTTGCGGTCACCCACCATGATCACATCGGGGTTGGCACGCACCACGAACTCTGGATTGAGCTTCGGGAATGGCCCAAGCGCTGCCCCAACGATGTTACGCGCACCCAGCCGTTGCAGCGTCTCGCCAATAAAGGAGGTTTCGCCCGCCGCGTAGGGCGCACGGTTGACCTCGAAATACACGCGCGTGCCCCGCACCGCCGCAGGCAAGGACTGCGCCGCCGCCGACACCGCTGCGTCAATGTGCCGCCACACCCGCTCGCTGTCGCTCACGGGCAGGCCAAGCACCTGCGCTACCTTGCCCAGCACCCGGCGCACGTCGGCATGGGTCTTGGGCTCCAGCGCCACCACCTTCAGGCCCAATGCCTGCAGGCGGTCACTGGCCCGCGTGGCGGTGCTCACCAGCACCACGTCAGGCCGCAGCGCAACGATGGCTTCAATGTTCGGGTCCAGCCCACCGCCCAGCTGCGGCAGCCGTGTCACGGCCTGTGGCCAGTTGGAATAGCGATCCACCCCCACCAGGCGGTGGCACTGGCCCAGCTCACAAACGGTCTCCGTCAACGACGGCAGCAGCGACACGATGCGCTGCGGCACCTGCTCCCAACGCACCAGCTGGCCACGGTCATCGGTCACTTCCAGCGGCGCCGCGTGCAGCGCATTACCCGCCATCCACGCACCAAGCAGCGCAAGAGCCAGCGCGCGTTGCCAAGCCCTCCTCAAAACCCTGGTCATGCGTTCCCTTTCAACGCCACCGGCAGCCCTGCCGCCATGAATACGGCGCGCTCGCACACCCCGGCCACGCGCTGGTTCAAGCGTCCCAGCGCATCCACGAAGGCGCGCACATCACGCCCCATGGGAATCACGCCCAGCCCGATCTCGTTGCTGACGATCACCACGGGCCCAGGCGCGCGCCCCAAGGCATCCACCAGGTTGGCCTGCTGGGCATCAAGCTCGTCAGCAGACCAGGGTTCACCAGCCATCGGCATCAACCCCGCGGTCAACCACAAGGTCAGGCAGTCCACCACCAGTAGCGTGTCCGGGCGGCTCTCGCGCACCAAAGCCTCTACCAAACCAGCCCCCACCTCCAGCGTGGACATGCCAGGCACCCTTTCTGCCCTATCACGCTGGTGGCGTGCAATGCGCTCGCGCATCTCATCGTCCCAAGGCTGGGCGGTTGCCAGCAAACATGCCCGGTGGCCAGGCTGCGCCAGCCATGCGCGCGCCAAGTCCTCGGCGCGTCGCGACTTGCCGCTCTTCTGGCCACCCAAGATCACCTCAGACCGTGCGATGTTCATGCGCTCAACCATGCTTGACCATCCATTCGGCAACGATGCGGTGCAACTGTTCCAGGCCATCGGTCAACGCCGCCGGGCCGGGCTGCAGAATGTCGGCCGACTTGATCTCGAACAGCTGCTCGTTCGTCACAGCAGGCACGTCTTGCCAGCCAGCGCGAGCAGCCACCTTTTCGGGGCGAAACTTCTTGCCGCACCACGATCCGATCACGATGTCCGGCGCACGCCGCACGATCTCGGCCCCATCGGCAATGATGCGCTGCTTGCCCATAGCTTGCTGTGCCAGCTCCGGGAAGATGTCATCGCCGCCTGCAATACCCATCAACTCGGACACCCAGCGGATGGCGCTGATGTGCGGATCGTCCCACTCCTCGAAGAACACGCGCGGCCTGCGCCGCCCTTGTGCCTGCAACCCCTTCACTGCGTCCTCGATCTGCGCAATGCGTTCACGCCGTTGCGCCACCCACTGCTGCGCCTGTGCCTCACAGCCCACCATGGCGGCCACCTGGTAAAGCACAGAAAAGATCTGCTCCACGCTGCGCTGGTTGAACACGGTCACCTGCACGCCCGCGCGTACCAGTGCCGCCGCAATGTCAGCCTGCAGGTCAGAGAACCCAAACACGCAATCCGGTTGCAACTCCAGAATCTTGTCGATCTTGGCGTTGAGAAAGGCGCTGACCTTGGGCTTTTCCTCCCGCGCGCGCCGGGGCCGCACGGTGTAGCCGCTGATGCCGACGATACGGTGCTCCTGCCCCAGCAGGTAGAGCCACTCGGTGGTCTCTTCGGTCAAACAGACAATGCGTTGTGGTCCGAGGTCAGTACTCATTGGTCTCCCCTTGTACCTCGGGCAGGAACAGGCTCGCAGCAGCAGCGGGCGCCGACGCGAACCAGGCGTGGAAGTAACTGGCTCGCACGCTGCCACGCTGGTAAAGCGCCTCCCCTGCGTCAGCTACAGGCTCGGTGTCTGGGCGCGCGGTACGGGTCACCACCTTGGCGCTCGTTGCCGCCGTGGAGTAATGGAAGGTATGGCCGCGCAGCGTGCCTTGCGGCAGCGCCAGCTGCTGCGGCCCCAGCGCAGCCAGACGTTTTTGCATGGTGACCCTGCCAGGCAGCAGGCCCCACATTGCATGCACTTCACCTTCGCGCGTTTCCAGCTCGTCAAACAGCGCCATCATGCCGCCACATTCCGCCCACACGGGGCGTCCGGCCTCAACATGGGCCAACAGGCTGGCACGCACTGCGTGCTTCGCGCCCAACGCCTGCGCGTGCAATTCCGGGTAGCCCCCGGGCAACCACAGGGCGTCACAATCAGGCACGGGCTCACCCGCCAACGGCGAGAAACACACCACTTCGGCACCAAGCGCCCGTAAGGTATCCAGGTTGGCGTCGTAGATGAAGCAAAAGGCACGGTCCCGCGCCACCGCCACCTTGCGGCCAGCCAGCAACTGTGGGGGGGCAGATGGCTTTGCAGGCGGCGCAAAGTTCACAGCCCAACGCTGCAAATGTTCCGGGCCCATGCGCCCCAGCGGGGTGCCGCTCAACACGTCGGCAGCAGCATCCAGCCGCTGCAACGCGTCGTCGATTTCCCCCGCCACCGTCAAACCCAGGTGACGCTCCGGCAAGGCCCAGGCCGCGTCGCGCCGCAGGGCTCCCAGCCAATGTGCAGGGTCATCCAGTGAATCCTGCAGCATCTGCGCATGCCGTTCGCTGCCCACCTGGTTGGCCAGCACGCCCGCCCAAGGCAGCCCCGGTCGGTAGTGCTGCAGGCCATGCGCCAGCGCACCGAACGTGCCAGCCATGGACGACGCATTGATGACCGCCAGCACCGGCAAACCGAAGCGCCGCGCCAGATCGGCCGCGCTCGGTTCGCCATCGAACAGTCCCATCACCCCCTCGACCAGGATCAGATCGGCCTCTTGCGCCGCTGCGTGCAGACGCTCGCGGATATCGTCCTCACCCGTCATCCACAGGTCGATCTGGTGTACCGGCGCGCCGCTGGCCAGCGCGTGCCAGTGCGGGTCCAGAAAGTCCGGCCCGCACTTGAACACACGCACCCGCCGCCCGGCCCGGGCATGCAGGCGCGCCAACGCTGCGGTCAGTGTGGTCTTGCCCTGACCAGAGGCCGGGGCGGCGATCAGTACGCAAGGGCACGCGATGGCTTTCATGGTGAACATTGTGAGCACACAATTACAGCCATCAGCGGCGAGGGCGCCAGCTCAAGCTGGTGTAGACCATACGACCAGGCTGATTGAAACCATAAGCCGTCTCGTAGCGCTTATCCCCCAGATTCTCCAGGCGCAATTGCCAAGTCCATTCAGGATTGATCTGGTATTCAGCCGTAAGGCTTACCGTACCGTACCCAGGCAAGCGCAGGCTGTTTGCTTCGTCTTCAAAACGGTCAGACACCAGAACGGTGTGCGCCCCCAGCCACCAGCCATGCACTGCCCGCTCAACACTGAAAGTCAGTTGTTCATCAGCCCGCCTACGCAACTTGCGGCCGAAACTGGCACCTGGCGTCTGATTCCGGGCATCCAGCAGTTCCAAATCGGCAGACAGCTTCCATCCCTCCACCACGAAAGAACCCTCAAGGCTCCAACCGTCAATAGAAACCTGGTCTGTATTGGTCGCGATATAACCCGTACTGGCACCGCTGGTGATGAAATCCCGGACATCTTGCTTAAAGTAGGTCAGGCGAACCGCATCTGTTCCAGCACCATATTTGAGGCTGACCTCTCGGCTGCGTCCTTTCTCTGGCCGCAGCGCGGTATTCCCATAGCCCGGGTAGTACAGCTGATTGAACGTCGGTGCCTTGAAACTTGTTCCCACGGACCCCGACAACAACCAGTCAGGATGAAGTTGATGACCGTACCCGAGCGAACCCGTCGTCGCCCCACCGAACTGGGAGTTGTCATCACGCCGGATGTTGGCCTGCCAGCGATGGGCGCCAGCCGCTCCTTGAATACCCACGAAGAAAGCATCAATGTCACGTTCTCGCACAACATAAGACGTGGTACCGCTCACAGCTTCCCGCGATTGTTCCAGCCCTGTCGTCACCGTCCCCAAGGCACTGGGCTCGTCATGCTGCAACGCCCACTGTTCGCGACGTGTGTCAAACACGTTGGTCGCGGTGCGGTACAGCGTCCGCGTCAGATCGTCCGCTTTGTTCAGCTTCAAACTGGTTTTTCCTCCGGCGTGCCAATTTTTGACAACATCAATACCAGAGGCCCGGGTAGTGGTCAGTCCATGAACATCGAAATTGGCCGAGTTGTTCAATTTGCTGTCGATCTGGTTGTCGCCACTTGACACCATGGCATTCACACCCAGCTCAATGGTCGGTGTCAACCGATAGCGCACACTCGCAAACAGCGAACGCTGCTCAAACCCATCCCGATCAGGGTTGTGATTGTTGAGTGTCTCCTTGGCGTTGGTGGCGGAGAATCCTCTTTCCATCAAGGAGGAGACACCAAAGGAGTACGTTACCTTTTCGGTTCCACCAGAAACACCAACCCCGACCTCCTTACGGCCATAGGAACCCAAAGTAACCGAAGCGTACGGACTGGCGGGTTGAGCGTTCTCCCCACGGCGCGTAAAAATCTGCACGACGCCTCCCAGCGCATCGCTGCCGTAAAGCGAGGCAGCTGGCCCTCTCAATACCTCAATGCGTTCGATGGCCGCTAAGGGGACGTTGTCCCAGTTGGGCGTACCCAACGTTGCCGAACCATATCGAACCCCATCGATTAGCAAAAGCACATGCCGCGATTCCGTTCCACGCACGAAAACACTGGCCTGCTTGCCAACGCCACCGTTGCTGGCAATCTGGATGCCGCCGTGAAGGCGCATGATCTCGACGAGACTCATACCCGCCGACTGCTCAATGGTGTCCCGATCGATCACCTTCACATCAGCGATGAGATCCGACTGGCTAGCCTTCGTCCGCGTCGCCGTAACCACCGTCTCGGCAAGACTTCCACCCTCCTGCGCCCAGACGGGCAGCAGACAACCCGGCACGGCCAGGGACAGCGCGGCCAAAGGCTCGCGCAAATTGCACTTCTTCATGATTTAGAAACAAGCATTGCTGCCCTCACTGCCTTCCCCGACAGTGCATGAGCGACACGGCGATGCTTCTGTGTGCACAGTCGCACCGCCACCTTGTTGGCCGGTATCCGGGCTGGTGGAGGCGACCTTCAATGCCTTCCCAGGTAATAGCAATTACCCAGTGGCGATGGATTGAAAGCGGGGCCTGTTCTTGAAGGACAAGGCCCGTCCACTTACCGTTGCGGGGGCAGCGCTGGTTAGAAATCGGCTTGCAGGCCCATTTCCCCCAGCTTCCCGTTGAACTGCAGCGCAAGAACCACGCCGCGAGCACCAACAACGCGCATTGTAGTGATGTCGTCTTACAAGCGTCCTACAATGGACGCCAAATGGCTGCCCAGAACTACATAGACCAGATCACCGAGCGCGTCGAGCGCCTGCTGCTGCGTCACGAGGAACTCCAACGCACCAACACCTTGCTGGCCCAGCAGGTGCGCCAGCTCACGCAGGAACGAGACCACCTCAGAACGCAAACCCAGGCTGCACGTGCGCGGCTGGATGCCCTGCTGCAGCAACTGCCCGACGACCTGGAAGACAGCGCGAAATGAACAAGCCCGGCATCAAACAGGTAGAAGTCCAGATCATGAGCCAGACCTACATGCTGGCTTGCCCTGTGGACGGCGAACCGGCGCTGCGTGAAGCCGTGGCCAAGGTCGACAGCGCCATGTGCCGCATCCGTGATGCGGGCAAGGTCAAGGCCCGTGACCGCATTGCCGTGCTGGCGGCGCTCAACATCGCGTTTGAGCTTTCCCAGAAAGACACAGGCTCGGCGTTTCGCAACTCGTCCTTCGGCAACACCGAATCAGGCGAAACGGCCGAATCCGCCGCTGCACTGCTGGGGGCCGACGAGACCCGCCTGCGTGCCTTGATCGAGAAGCTCGACAACGCGTTGGCCGAGGATGGCCGCCTCATCTGACGGGCGGTCATCACCTGGCGTCTACCCGCCCACGGCAGGCGTACAATACAAACCGTCTGCCGCTGTGGCCGGGCTTTATATTTCCTTGAACCAATGCTCTCTGAGCCCGGGCTTGGTACATTGCGCAGTGGGTGTGATCGTCTCGCGTCAGACGAACCCGAAGCTGCGTTGCCCTCGCCCACCTGAACCCCCACGTTCAGGATGCCGGTCCGGTTCTGCGGCAGACACCCTCCCCCACACCTCCCCGTCCCATGCTTGAACCCCAGCTGATTCTGGAATTGGCCGTGCTCGGCCTGTGCACTGGCTTCCTCGCAGGCCTGCTTGGCATTGGGGGCGGCATGCTCATGGTGCCCTTCATCACGCTGATCATGACCGGCCGCGGCGTCTCGCCCGACCTGTCGGTCAAGGTAGCCATTGCCACGTCCATGGCCACCATCATCTTCACATCCGTCTCCAGCGTCCGGGCGCACCACAAGCGCGGCGCCGTCCGCTGGGACGTCGTCTGGCGTCTGGCACCTGGCATCGTGATGGGCGCGGCCGTAGCCAGCATGGGCGTGTTCTCCGTGCTCAAAGGCAGTTCGCTGGCGTTGTTCTTTGCATTCTTCGTGGCTTTCTCTGCCACCCAAATGCTGCTCGACCGCAAACCCGCAGCCAGCCGAACCCTGCCCGGCACGGGCGGGCAGTTGGCCGCAGGCGGTGTCATCGGTTTTCTGTCGGGTCTCGTGGGCGCAGGCGGCGGATTCGTCAGTGTGCCATTCCTCACATGGTGCAACGTCGTCATCCACCAGGCCGTGGCCACCAGCGCGGCTCTGGGCTTCCCAATAGCGCTGGCCAACGTCGTGGGTTACATAATCGCAGGGCAATCCGTCGAAGGACTGCCCTCCGGCGCATTGGGCTACGTATACCTGCCTGCGCTGGCCGTCATCGCCACAGCCAGCGTGTTGATGGCACCTTTGGGCGTGAAGGCGGCACACGCCATGCCCGTCAAGCAACTTAAGCGCGTGTTCGCCTTCATCCTTTACCTGCTGGCGGCCTACATGCTCCACCGCGGCCTGACTGCTTGAGCAGATCAGACCAGAGGCACGTCCGATACGACGACCCCGTCCTCGTCCGCGTAAAGCCAGTCACCAGGGCGCACCCACACGCCCTGTATCTGCACAGCCACATCGCGCTGACCTTCGTTGCGCTTCTCGGTCGGCAGCGGCATGCTTGCCAGCGCGCGAATGCCCGTGTCGCAAGCGGCCAACTCAACCACGTCACGCACGCAGCCATCCACCAGCACACCAGCCCAACCGTTGCGAGCCGCTGCAGCGCCCAGGTTTCCGCCAACCAGCGCGCGCCGCAAAGAGGCACCACCATCCACCACCAGCACTCGCCCTTCGCCGGGCGAGTCCACCGCAGCCTTCACCAGCGTGTTGTCTTCAAAGCACTTCACCGTGCTCACCTGTCCTGCGAAACGGCGCCGCGCGCCGAAGTCGCGAAACACCGGCGGCAACACACGAAACGCGCCAGACGCGTTGTTCTTGTGCACGTCGCACAGGTCACAGGTGGCAAACGCCAGTTCTTCCCGCTCCATCATTGCTTCCTCTCAAGTGGTTGTCGCAGCGCAGCAGATCATAGAGGTGTCGCCTTGGCGCCTCGCTTACACCGGGAAAACCCAAAAAAATCCCAAAAATCACTCTCATCACCCTAGGAAACGCCCATCTTTCAGATTAGGATGGCGTTGCCCCGCGCAAGCCCCTCTGGCTACACGGGCGAGAATTCAACTTCCAGAAGGATTTCACACATGGCAACTGCGAAAAAAGCCCCCGCCACGAAAGCTGCTGCTCCCGCTAAAAAGGCTGCCGCACCGGCCGCCAAGCGTACGCCCAATGCCGCCTTCATGAAGGCGATGACCCCCAGCGCCACGCTGGCCGCCATCGTCGGCGCCAAGCCGCTGCCGCGCACCGAGGTCACCAAGAAAATCTGGGAATACATCAAGAAGAACAAACTGCAAGACGATGCGAACAAGCGCATGATCAACGCAGACGCCAAACTGAAGGACATCTTCAAGAAGCCTCAGGTCTCCATGTTCGAAATGACCAAGCTGGTCAACGAGCACCTGTCCTGATTCTTCACGGACACAACAATCAAAAGGCCGCTGACGCGGCCTTTTGATTTGGTGCTTACAAGCTGACTTATGCCCTGACAGTGCGTCGCCCGACACCCACCGCCGCATAAACGGACAACAACAGCACACAACCCGCGCCAGCCAGCGTCGCTGCATACCAGCCCTTGTCCATGAACAAGCCAAAGATGAGCGGTGACACGGCAAACCCCGTGTCCAGCCCGGAATAGACGGTGCCATACACACGGCCCGTGGCCCCCTTGGGCGTAGCGCGCTTGATCATCATGTCGCGGCTGGGGCCGCCCACACCGACGGCAAACCCTGTGGCAGCCAGCACCACCATGGTTCCCGTACCACCAAGCCAGCCTGTGGCACACAGCAGCAGTAAGGCCGCGCCCGCTGCCATGGCTGAAGCAACCACCCGGTCGGTCTGCTGCGTGTGGCTGGCCACGAAACCGCCAACCAGCATGCCCAACGCGGTGGAAAGCATATAGGCCGTCAAGGTGAACGTGGCCGCTTCCAGGGTCACGTCGTGCATGGCCTTGAGAATCGACGCCGAGTACGTCTGTACCACCGCCAGCGTCATGGTGGACAGCAGGAAGAAAGTGAAACACCACCACACCACCGGCAGTTTCATGAAGGCCACATCGGAATGCGCTTGGCTTTCCGGGTGGCGCACCACCACCTCGGTTCGCAGCTTGTCACGCTGCCAGTACAAGAGGGCAAACACGCCAACGTACAGAACCGCCGCTGCCTGATAAGCAACCCGCCAGTCCGCCAAAGCAGAAATGCCCACCAGGAATACGGGTGACAACGCCCAGCCCAGACTCCCGGTCAAACCGTGCACGCTGAACGCATGCCCCAACCTTGGTGCCGAAACACGCTGGTTAAGTATTGAGAAATCCACCGGGTGAAAGGGTGCGTTACCCAGGCCGGCCAGCAGCGCCGACAGCACCAACATGCCGTAGCCATTGGCCATGGATGCGGTAAGCGCTGAAAGCATAAACAGGATGATCGAAGCGAACAGCACCGGCCGTGCGCCCACACGGTCCACCAGAAAGCCCGACGACGCCTGACCGATGCCAGAGACGACAAAAAACACGCTCATGAGCAGACCCACATCCGAGTAGCTCAGGCCAAAGTCGCGCATGAACACAGGAAACAGCGGTGGCAGCAGCAAGTGGCTGAAGTGGGAAGTGGCATGCGCCAGGCCCACAAGCCCCATGACTGCGGCGTCCTCACGCAGGGGAACGGTAATGGGTGGGGCGCTTGCGCCCAGGGTGGAGGAAGTCATTCCACGAATGGTAAGACACGCAACATCTTGTGTCTGTCACGGGGGCTTACCAGGGCGTGCCTGCTGGTGCAGGCACAATAGCGCGATGAACATCGTGATCCTCGACGACTACCAAGACGCTGTGCGCAAACTGCCGTGTGCCACGAAGCTGGAACCCTATCCTGCCAAGGTGTTCACCAACAACGTCAAAGGCGTTGGCCAGTTGTCGGTACGGTTGCGGGACGCAGATATTCTCGTCCTCATTCGAGAGCGAACCCAGGTCACGCGTCAGCTGGTTGAAAAGCTTCCCAAGCTCAAGCTGATCGCCCAGACAGGCTCGGTCGGTAAGCACATCGACGTGCAGGCCTGCACGGAACACGGGGTTGCCGTGGCCGAGGGGGTCGGCTCCCCCATCGCCCCGGCGGAACTCACCTGGGCACTCATCATGGCGGCCATGCGGCGGATCCCGCAATACGTAGCCAACCTCAAGCATGGTGCCTGGCAGCAATCCGGCCTCAAGGCCGCATCCATGCCCCCTAACTTCGGTCTTGGTATGGTGTTGCAAGGCAAGACACTGGGCATTTGGGGGTACGGCAAGATCGGGCGGCTCGTCGCTGGTTACGGCAGAGCTTTTGGCATGCGCGTGATGGTCTGGGGCAGCGAAGCCACCCGGCAACGCGCTGCCGACGATGGCTATGACACTGCAGCATCCAAAGAGGCGTTTTTCAGCGGCAGTGATGTGCTGAGCCTGCACCTGCGGCTTGCAGAATCGAACATCGGCTGTGTAACGCTGGAAGACCTGTCGCAGATGAAGCCCACGGCCTTGCTGGTCAACACGTCACGCGCTGAACTGATTCAGCCTGATGCCCTGGTGGGCGCACTCAACCGGGGCCGCCCAGGCATGGCTGCGGTGGATGTGTTCGAGTCCGAACCCATTCTGCAAGGTCATGCCCTGCTTCGGCTGGAAAACTGCATCTGCACGCCCCACATTGGCTTTGTGGAGCAGGACAGTTACGAGAAGTATTTCTCTGCGGCGTTTGACAACGTGGTGAACTTCATCAAGGGCACGCCCACCAACATCGTCAACCCCGGCGCACTGCACGTGCGCCGCTGAGTCTGCAGCAAGCTCAAGGCTTGGCCGAGCCTTCGCCGTCCTTCTTCTGCGGTTTGTCGAAGTCGAGGAAGTCGAAATCAAGCGGGGCCAGATCGGGCTTGGCGGCTTCCTGTGGCGCCACAGCATCTGGCGCGGCCTGCACAGAAGCAGGCTTCGCTTCAATATCCACCTGGTCAAGCGTTGCCCACCCCGACTCGTGAAATGGCATGGGGGCTGGCTCAGCTTCACGTTCCGCAGTTTGCGCCTGCAGTACGTCCCAAAGGCCGCGCAACGCCATCAAGTCATCGAAAGCATGCACGCTGCGCACCTGCAAACCGGCTGAAGCATCCCCAGGTTGCGACACCAGGGCTTGTTCGACCATGGCGCGTGCCTCGTCAGAGGGCCATGCCTGTGTCAAACGCTGAGCGAAACCCGTGTCGTCTTCCAAGCCCAGGCCCGCGCCGCCTGACGTGATGCTGCCCGGGATGAGTCGCTGGTAGTGGTGTTCGTAAACGGCCTGGGCGCGGTCGAACATGCCGGGAGTGGCCAACTGGGCAGCCAATTGCATCCAGCGCAAGTATGGCGCTTCACTGGCCCGGGGATTGGCTTGGACGAAGGACTCAAGCGCCTGTGCGGCATCTGCCTGCTGGCCAATGGATTCGAAGAAATCGACTTGCTGCCACAGGTCTAGCAGGACGCCAATATCAACCTTGGCAATAGGGACCTCCTGGAAACGGGAGACACCAGCCTCTTCCACTTCAATGCCTTCCACGCCGCCTTGCACCTCGTGCGCGGGTGCGACGTTCGCAACCGGCTGATCAAGCTTGGGGGCCGAAGCAACTGGCGCTTGAGGCAACACCGAGTCAGGCGCAGGAACCGATACCGTCCACCAAGGTGCGGCGCCGGCGGCCTCGACAGCCGCCTCGGCGCGCTTGCGGCCTCTGACAAGCCACAAGACACCACCCAGCAACAGCGCAACAAGCGCTCCAAGGCCATACACCACCGGGTTGCTGTATTGCTCTTGCCGTGCCTGTGCCAGCTGCGCATTCATCGTCTCCATCGAGACTCGCAGGCGCTCCTGCTCCTGCCGCAAGGTCTGAAGCTCCTGCTGCACTGCCTTGGCTGCGTCCACGCTCGCATCGGTACCTGCACCAGAGACGTCACCAGCCTGGGAGCCCGGCTGCACGGCTGCAGCCTGAGCAGCATCGGGGTTGCCCGACTGCAGCACTGCGCCCGTCTGAGCCGTAGCGACATCGACCGGATCCAGCTTCAGCCGTGCACCGCCAGGCTCGGGAGCCTCAGTGGCTGCAGGTTTGGCCGCAGCCTTGGGGGCCTGTTCAACCTTGCCTGCAGACACATCGGCAGGCACAGCTGCAGCCACAGGGCGGCTTTTGGTCTTGAAACTCACCACACCCGCAGGGCGGGACACCGGTGCGCTGAGCCTGATAGGGGTTTCATCCTGCGGCGCTTCAACTGCAGGGGCCGGCCTGCCGCCTTGCGCAGATCCCGTGGCAGCAGGGGCGGCGGGAACAACTCTGGCGGGGGTGGCCGTCTGAGGCCTCACCGGTTGCGGCGCAGCTTGCGCCGGCCGCGCGGGCTGCACCGTGGATACCGGTGGAGGCAGGGGCTCAAAATCAGCCAGCAAGGAATAACTGCGCTTGAAGTTCTGTTGGCACCCAGCCTTCAGAATGACGGTGACGATGGGCTCATTGACCGGCTGCGACACACGCACCCGCAATGCACCATCGCTGCCCGCACGGTGTATGGCCGTGGTGATGGCCGACGCTGGCACGCGAGCATCGCCGTAAAGCACCTCTGCCTCCAGGCACAGGCCGGAAGCCGCATCATCGGCATCCATGCTGCTTTGCACCAGAATATCCAGCGGCCGACCGATAATGACGCTACCTTGTGTGCCCCCCAACGACAGGGCAGCACTATGAGTGGCTGTCACGAGCAGTGCACTTCCCACCGCGAACTTCAACATGTTGCGTTCCTTGCTTTACAGAGAGAAACGTTTTTATCTTCTCTATGACGCGGCATTTTGTCACAACCGATACTGAACGACCGAGAGAGACAAAAGAGATGAGCAGTACCTTCCAGAATGTGGGCATCGTTGGCGCGGGCGCCATGGGCCGAGGAATAGCCCAGATCGCAGCCCAGGCGGGCAGCACCGTGTGGCTGTACGACACCCAGGCCCCCGCCGTGGATGCAGCACATGCAGCATTGCTGGACCAGTGGGACAAGCTGGCAGGCAAAGGCAAGATCAGCGCCGAACAGCGCGACGCCTTTGCCGCACGTTTGCGCCGTGCCACACAACTGCCAGACCTGGCTGCGTGCGACCTGGTGGTCGAAGCCATCGTCGAGCGGCTGGACATCAAAAAGAACCTGTTCGGAGAGCTGGAAGGCATCTTGGCGGAATCAGCGGTGCTGGCCACCAACACGTCGTCGCTGTCGGTCACGGCCATCGCCAACGGCCTGCGTCGCCCAGCGCAACTGGCGGGTTTTCACTTCTTCAACCCCGTGCCTTTGATGCGGGTGGTCGAGGTCATTGCCGGACTCAAGACCAGCGCCGAGGTTTGCCAGCGCCTGTCGGCCTACGCCCGCGAAATGGGCCACACGCCCGTGACGGCGCAGGACACGCCGGGCTTCATCGTGAACCACGCGGGCCGCGGCTACGGCACCGAGGCGCTGCGCATTCTTGGCGAGAACGTGACTGACTTTGCCACGGTAGACCGCATCCTGCGCGATCAGATGGGCTTCAAGCTCGGCCCGTTCGAGTTGATGGACCTGACCGCGCTGGATGTGTCGCACCCGGTCATGGAGTCGATCTACCACCAGTACTACGAAGAACCCCGCTACCGCCCCAGCGTCATCACCGCGCAACGGCTGGCTGGCGGCGTGGTGGGCAAGAAGGTGGGCGAAGGCTTCTACCGCTACGTGAACGGGCAGGCCGAAGTGCCTGCGGAGCCTGCCGTGCCGCAGGTGGGCGAACTACCCCCAGTGTGGGTGCCCGCCCGCGCCGCACGCCGGGCTGAGCTTTACCAGTTGCTGAAGAACCTGGGCGCCACCATTGAGACCGCGCAGCAGCCTTCTGAGCGCGCACTCATCGTTGTGGCACCGCTGGGGCACGACGTGACCACGGTTGCAGCCGTGGAGCGGCTGGACGCGACCCGCGTGGTGGGCATTGACATGATGCTCCCGGACGAAGCCACGCGCCGACGCGTGCTGGCCACCAACCCCGCTACCCGGCCCGACATGCGCGACGCCGCACATGCCCTCTTCGCCCGCGACGGCAAGGCCGTCAGCGTGATCCGAGACAGTGGCGGCTTCGTCACGCAGCGCGTGGTGGCGACCATCGTCAACATTGCCACGGACATGTGCCAGCAAGGCATCTGCACGCCCCAGGACCTGGAAACAGCGGTGACGCTGGGGCTGGGATACCCGGCCGGTCCGCTGGCCATGGGTGACCGCGTCGGCCCGACCAACCTGCTGGAAATTCTCTTCAACCTGCAGACGGTTTATGGGGACGCGCGCTACCGCCCCTCTCCATGGCTGCGCCGCCGTGGCGCACTGGGCCTGAGCCTGACGCACGAGGAGTCCTGATGAGCGCGACACTGAGAAGCCACAGCGAAGGCAGCACGTTGGTGCTGACCATCAGCAACCCCGAGATGCGCAATGCCCTCGGGCCCGAAATCTATGCCGCTGGAGTGGAAGCCATCATCGCGGCCGATGCCAACCCCGAGGTGCGCTCTGTCGTCATCACCGGTGAGGGCAGCAACTTCTGCGCGGGCGGCAACCTGCAACGGCTGCTGGCCAACCGGCAACGCCCCCCCGAAGTGCAGGCGGAAAGCATTGAAGGGCTGCACGGCTGGATCGAAGCCATCCAGAGCTTTTCCAAGCCAGTGGTTGCGGCCGTGGAAGGTGCCTGCGCGGGCGCAGGCTTCTCGCTTGCGCTGGCCTGTGATTTTCTGGTGGCCGCCCGCGACAGCGTGTTCGTGATGGCCTACGCCAACGTGGGCCTGTCGCCAGACGGTGGCGGCAGCTGGAGTCTGGCGCGCAACCTGCCCCGCGCCACGGCCATGCAGTTGCTGATGCTGGGCGAGCGCATGGGCGCTGAACGGCTGCAGCAACTGGGCCTGGTCAACCGCGTGGCCGAACCAGGTACTGCCCTGGACGAAGCGCGGCGCCTGGCCGACAAGCTCAACGCCAAGGCGCCGAATGCGCTGAGCAGCATCAAGGAGTTGATCAACGAAGCACCCGGGCAGTCCCTCAACAGCCACCTGAAGATGGAGCGTGACCGCTTTGTGCGCAACCTGCACCACGCCAATGGTGGCGAAGGCATCCAGGCCTTCCTGGACAAGCGCACGCCCAACTACCGTTGACGCCAGCCCGCGCGCTCTGGTCGCGCGGGCGACAGAACCACACCAACCCAGTCACACATAAGACAGACGATGGATGAGCCGATTCTGACAATGGAAGAACGAGAGGCGATCAACAGTGGTCGCTGGTTCAGTTCTCTATCCCCTTCATTGCGCCACGATATCCTGCGATGTGCCTACGTCAGACGTTACAAGGACGGCGACCTGATCGTTGCCCGAGGCGACCCCGCCACCGAGTGGACGGGCGTGGCCAAGGGCGCGGTGCGGGTGAGCTCGACCTCGCTGTCGGGCAAGCAGGTGACACTGACCTACGTGGAGCCCGGCGTGTGGTTTGGCGACGTGGCCATGTTCGATGGCGACCAACGCACGCACGATGCCTACGCGCACGGCCCCACTTCCCTGCTTTGCGTGGCACGCAACGACTTCCAGAAGATCCTGTCGCAGCACGTGGAGTTGTACGAAGCCCTGCTGCGCCTGCAGTCGCGGCGCATACGCAACCTGTTCGGCCTGGTGGAAGACCTGAACACCCTGCCCTTGCGCGCCCGTTTGGCCAAACAGTTGCTGCACCTGGTGCGCAGCTACGGCGTGCCTTGCCTGTCCAATGGCAGCGAGACACGCATCGGCCTGCAGCTGGCCCAGGAAGAACTGGCCCAGATGCTCGGTGCCTCGCGCCAGCGTGTGAACCAGGAACTCAAGACCATGGAGCGCGAGAACGCAATCCGTATCGAACCGGGCGGACTGGTGGTACGGGACCGCACGGCGCTGATGCGCATCGCCGAAGCGGACCACTGAGCAGGTTTTGCAGGGGTGGGAGCGCGGTGACTTGGACCAGCACACGTTATTGAATCCAAACCACCCATATGAGCGAAACACCCCCCCCCCCTGCCAACGCATCCGCAGCGCCCCCTTTTGAGGTGGCGGCCCTTGAGTGCTGGCTAGCCCAACACATTCCAGGCTTCGAAGGGCCTTTGCAGGTCCAGAAGTTTCCGGGCGGGCAGTCAAACCCAACCTTCAAGCTCATCACACCCAAACAGCTTTACGTGATGCGGGCCAAGCCTGGCCCAGTGGCCAAGCTGCTCCCTTCGGCACACGCCATCGAGCGCGAATTCAAGGTGATGAGCGGCCTGCAAAGCACCGCCGTACCTGTGGCCCGAATGCACGTGCTGTGCGAAGACGAATCGGTCATTGGACGCGCTTTCTACGTGATGGAGCACGTTGAGGGCCGCGTGCTGTGGGAACAATCCCTGCCTGGCATGACACGTGAACAGCGGCGTGCGATCTACCTGGAGATGAACCGTGTGCAGGCCGCGCTTCACAAGGTGCAACCCGCGTCCGTCGGGCTGGCAGACTACGGCAAGCCAGGCAACTACTTCGAGCGGCAGATTGGTCGCTGGAGCAAGCAGTACATCGCGTCAACCACGCAGCCCATCCCAGAGATGGACCGGCTGATCGAATGGCTGCCGAGTCACATCCCGACCATGGCTCGCGACGAGTCGTTGGTGTCCATCGTGCATGGCGACTACCGCATGGACAACCTGATGTTCCACCCCAGCGAGCCACGTGTGCTGGCGGTGCTGGACTGGGAGCTTTCCACCCTGGGCCACCCCTTCGCGGACTTCAGCTACCACTGCATGTCATGGCACATACCGCCAGGCATGTTCAGGGGAATAGGCGGCCTGGATCTGGATGCGCTTGGCATACCGAGCGAGCGCGAGTACATCGAGCTCTACTGCCAACGTACAGGCTTCACCACGCCCGACGCATTGATGGGCGACTGGAACTTCTACCTGGCCTACAACATGTTCCGCCTGGCTGCCATTTTGCAAGGCATCGCCAAACGGGTTGAAGACGGCACCGCATCCAGCGCCCAGGCCCGCGAATCTGGAGCGCTGGCTCGCCCCATCGCCGAATTGGCCTGGACCTTCGCCCTCAAGGCCTGACCCCAGCCTGCACTTAATCTTCCAACGCAGAGGACCACCTCATGAACTTCGACTACACGCCCAAAGTGAAAGAGCTGCAGGTACGCCTGCTTTCTTTCATGGAAGAAAACATCTACCCGAACGAAGGCCGGTTCTTCGAGGAAATTGCGGCCAACCGAGCCAAGGGCAACGCCTGGGTGCCTACCGCGCTGATTGAGGAGCTCAAGCCCAAGGCGCGTGCTGCAGGGCTGTGGAACCTCTTCCTGCCCCACTCCAAACGTGCCCCGGAAGGCCTGAGCAACCTGGAATACGCGCCGCTGTGCGAGATCATGGGGCGCGTGCCGTTTGCGGCAGAGGTGTTCAACTGCTCTGCACCTGACACGGGCAACATGGAAACGCTGGAGCGCTATGCCTCCGAGTCGCTCAAAGACCAGTGGCTGGAGCCCCTGTTGCGCGGTGAGATCCGATCGGCCTTCCTCATGACCGAGCCCGAGGTCGCGTCATCAGACGCCACCAACATTCAGTGCAGCATCGAGCGCGACGGTGACGATTACGTCATCAACGGCCGCAAATGGTGGTCATCCGGTGCAGGGGACCCGCGCTGTGCTGTTTACATCGTCATGGGCAAAACCAACCCTGAAGCTCCGCGCCATTCTCAGCAATCTATGGTGGTGGTGCCCGCCAATGCGCCGGGAGTGACGGTGCTGCGTCCGCTGTCGGTCTTTGGTTATGACGACGCGCCTCACGGCCACATGGAAGTCTTGCTGGAAAACGTGCGTGTGCCCGTGGGCAACATCCTTCTTGGCGAGGGGCGCGGGTTTGAGATCGCCCAAGGTCGCCTGGGGCCGGGCCGCATCCACCACTGCATGCGCTCCATCGGCGCGGCAGAACGCGCGTTGGAACTGATGTGCAAACGCCTCAACAGCCGTGTGGCCTTCGGCAAACCGGTGGCGGCCCAATCGGTCTGGCATGAGCGCATTGCCGATGCGCGCTGCATGATCGAACAGGCACGCCTGCTCACACTCAAGGCAGCCTACATGATGGACACGGTGGGCAATAAGGTGGCTAAGGCGGAAATCGCCATGATCAAAGTGGTGGCGCCCAACATGGCTTGCCAGATCATCGACATGGCCATCCAGGCCCATGGCGGTGCAGGCGTGTCGCAAGACTTCCCTCTGGCCTATAGCTATGCCAACCAGCGCACCCTGCGGCTAGCAGATGGCCCGGACGAAGTGCACCGCAACGCCATTGCCAAACTCGAACTGGCCAAGCACATAGCGCTGACACAGGACGTTGAGATGCCCGTGACCCGGGGCTGCTAAGCAGCCCCAAGATCAGACGTTGCTTGAGGAGCGTACCTCCGCAAGGCTGGTCAAGCCTTGCAGGACCTTCTCGATACCGTCCTGGCGCAGTGTGCGCATTCCGTCGAGCATGGCCGTTTCCTGCAATTCAACGGGCCGAGCCCGGCGCTGGATGAGTTGACGCATCTGCGGCGAAGTGGTCAGCAGTTCGTGCAAGGCAAGGCGGCCCCGGTAGCCTGACTGAGCGCACTTTTCGCAACCCGGCGCGTGGCAGGCATGCAGCTTGCCGTTCTTGCCGAACCGGGCAAGCCAGTCTGCACGCAGCAGATTGGCATCCTTTTGCGGATGGCCATCCGGCAACACCAGCATGTAGTCGTCAAGCAACTCGTTCACGCGCTCATCGCTCAGCACCTCTGTTTTGGCGCAGTCTGTACAGAACCGGCGAACAAGCCGCTGCGCCAGAATGCCTTGGAGGGAGTCCGCGAAAGAAAACGGGTCAACCCCCAGATCGATGAGACGCACAATGGTCTCGGACGCGGAGTTGGTGTGCAAGGTTGACAGAACCAGGTGGCCGGTGAGCGACGCCTCAATGGCCATCTCGGCGGTTTCCTGGTCTCGAATCTCGCCCACCATGATGACGTCAGGGTCGGCACGCAGCAAGGCTCGCAGCGCCGCCGCAAAGGTCCAGCCGATCTTGGGGTTCACCTGAATCTGGCGCAGCCCACGTTGGGTGATTTCGACCGGGTCTTCTGCCGTCCAAATCTTGCGGTTGGGCGTATTGATGTACTGCAGGCCAGAGTGCAAGGTTGTCGTCTTGCCGGAGCCCGTGGGACCCGCGCAGAGGAACAGTCCGTAAGGGCGCTGAACAATACCCTCGAACGCCTTGACGTTGAAAGGACTCATGTTCAAGGCCTCCAGAGGCAAAGGCTTGAACGACGACAGAATCCGCATGACCACGTCTTCCAGGCCGCTGGCAGTAGGAATGGTGGCGACGCGCAATTCAATGGCCAGGCCACCGAACTTGGCGAAGTTGATCTTGCCGTCCTGCGGCTTGCGACGCTCGGAAATGTCCAGGTCGCACATGATCTTGATACGAGCAATCAGGGCATTTCGGTAACTCGCTGGCAGCTCCAGGTAATGGCGCATCTCGCCATCCACCCGGAAGCGGATGACCAGCTTCTCTCGACCTGGGTACGGCTCGATGTGGATGTCGGACGCCCGCTGGTAGTAGGCTTCGGTGATCATGGAGTTGATCAGCTTGACCAGGGTGTTGTCCGACTGCTCGACCGGACGTTCGTCATCGGCCACGTCCTTGGCTTCGCCCGAGAGCTCCACCGCCAACTGGAAGGCGTCAACGGAATCGATGCCCGGCGCTTGGACTTCACTGGCAGCCGCTGGCGCGCGTGCTTCGTTGCCGTCCCCCATGCCGATCTCGCGGTAGGACTTGGTGATCTGGGCAAGCAAGTCGTTGCTGATGGTCACCACCGGCACCACCTTGCGTTGCATCGAGAACTCCAGTTCTTCGATGATCTTGAACTGCAAGGGGTCGTGCATCGCCACCACAACGGATGTCGTCTGGTCCAGCAAAGGCAGTACCTTCAACCGCTTGGCGGTGGCGAACGGCACCAGGCGCAGCGCAGCTGTGTCCACCGGAAACTTCTTTAGATCGATGAAGGGGTAGCCCATCTTGCGGGCAAAGGCGGTTTGCAGGTCTGCTGGGGTGACCAGCCCCATCTCCACCAACATCTGCCCCAGCGGCAGGGACTTCTTTTCCTTCTGCCGCCGCAGCGCGTCGGACAACTGCGTCGGCGTGATCTTGCCCAGGCCCATCAGGGCCTCGCCAATGGGCACGGGCTTCAGGCGGTTCTGGTTTTCCAGGGCCTCCTTGAGCTGCTCGCGCGTCTCCACCATGGAGCTGCCTGACCCCATGGCCGCTTCGATGCCCATGCTTTCAATGTCACCGATGACCGTGTCCTCAAAGTCGGTGTCGCTCAACTGGCCCAGGCCATCGCCCTTGACCTCAAAGCTGTTGATACCGCTCTTGGGTATGAAGATACGGAAAGGTTCGTCGTCGCCCGACGCCTTCGGAAAAATCCAAAGACCATAAGGCTCTTTGCGGTGCGCGTGGGCAATGCCCGAGAACAAGGCCCCGTCTCTCAGGTGCACCACGAAAGTCTGCAGGCTGCTGGCCCCTTCGTTTGCCGGAAAGCCCGTGGGCATGAACTCGGTGTCCACGTCTGGCTGAAGGTCGATCTTGAGCCGCTTGATCTGGTTGAACTTCAACAGCACCCCGCGCTCCTGCCCGAAGGGCTGGATCTTGAGAGAACGCTGCTCAGGCGCAAAGTCGATCAAATGCCCTGAAATGGTGTTCGCATTCCAGCCCTCGGCGGTGCAAGTGAGCTTCTTTTCACCTATCGTGAAGGTGTCTTCGTGGTTCCAGTTCGGAACCGTGTACTGCGTGCTTTTCATGGGCTCCCCAATGCGCCTGTGCCTTGCTGCCTCAGATGTCCAGTATCCACTTGATCACGTTCTTCGCCAGAAAACCCAGCATGCCCAACGAGAGCACGAGGAAGATGACGAACGTTCCGAATTTGCCCGCCTTGGACTCACGCGCCAGGTTGAACACAATGAACATCATGTACAGCACAAATGCGCCGACGCCGAAGGTCAGACCGAACTGGGCGATCTGGGCTTCCGTATAACCAAACAAATTAGCTTCCATGCCTGCCACCTGACTTACAGAACGCGTCCGTCGTCACCAGGAGGCAACAAGTCACGGTAGGCATGCCAACTGGCGTGCCCCAGCAAAGGCACGATCAGAATCAGTCCCAGAAGGAAGGTGGCCATGCCCAATGCCACCAGCACGGCAATCAGCATGGCCCAGAAAGCCAACGGACCAGGATAGTTGCCAACCGCACGCCAGCTTTGTGTGACCGCCACCCACAGCGGGGCGCGCGTGTCCACCAGCAGCGGCAACGTCAGCACGCTGGACGCAAACATTGGAGCAGCCAACAGCGCGCCCAGCAGAAGCCATGCCTCGAACAGGCCAAGAGTGTCGGCTAACACCACATGGCGCAGAAAATCAGCGGGCCTGCGAATGGGCACGTCAGACCAAAGTGTGATCAAGCCAGCGGAAGTCAGCACCCAACCGGTACCAGCCAAACCCAGCAACAACCCGAAGGCGATGAGGCGACGGTCGCCAGAGGTCCAAAGAGAGAGGATCTCGGAAAGTCCAATGGTTTGCCCCTTCTCGTGCGCCCGGCTCACGGCATAAAGCCCCGTGGCAAGCACCGGTGCGACGATCAGAAAACCTGAAAAGGCTCCCGCCAGCCACCAGAATTGGTCTCGCGCGGCAAACGCCAGACTGCCCCCGAACAGAGCCAACAGGAAACCATGAACCAGCCCCGGCACGGGGTTGGCCTGCAAATCCTTCCAACCCAAGGCCAGCCAACGCAATGGTGTTATCAATGTCACGGGAGCGGTATCAACGGGCATGCCTGTCGCTTTCGTCAATATCAAAAACTCTAGATTGGATCACAACAGCTCGGCACAGGCCTTCAGCAACTGGTGGGTGTAGGGGTGTTCAGGTGCTCGCAGCACCTTCTCGGCGGGGCCTGTTTCCACCACTTTGCCGTCCTTCATCACCAGCACGTCGTGGGCCATGGCCCAGATGACATCCACGTCGTGCGTGATGAGCAAGTAGCTCAACTGGCGGCTTTTCTGCAAATGCAGCAACAGATCGATGACCTGTTTTTGCACCGTCACGTCAAGCGCACTGGTGGGTTCGTCCAGCACCAACACCCTAGGTTGCACGATGAGCGCCCGCGCGATGGCCAGCCGTTGCCGCTGCCCGCCCGAAAACTCGTGCGGGTATCTCATCAGCCAGCGGGCTTGTTCGGCGGGCGCCATGTCGGGCAGCAAGCCCACCTCCCCCAGCGCTTGCAGAATGCGCTCGCGCCTCTGTGCCAACGGCATGCCAGGTTCGTGCACCTCCAGGCCTTCGCCCACGATCTGCTCGACCGTCATGCGTGGCGACAGCGAAGAAAACGGGTCCTGGAACACCACCTGCACCTGCCTGCGCAGTGCGCGGTCTTGCGCGCTGCCATGCCGCATCCCACTCCATGAATGCCCCATCACCTGCAGTTTTCCTTCGCAGGGCAACAGGCCCAGGGCCGCCAGGGCCAATGTGGACTTGCCAGAGCCAGACTCGCCCACCACACCCAGGGTCCGGCCTTCGGGCAGGCGCCATGCCACGGAACGGACGGCCTCGAATCGCCCCTTGCGGAACCAGCCTCGCATCCCCGGCAAGGGGGTGGCGTAGGGAACGGTCAGTTGCTCTGCTTGCAGCACATCCGGTGCGCCACGTTCGGGCTCATGGTCTTCAGGCAAACGGCGGCGCAAGCGGCTGTCCAGCAGCTTGCGCGTGTAGGGGTGCTGCGGTTGAGCAAACACCTGGTCCACGACACCCTGCTCCACCAGATGGCCACGCTCCATCACTGCCACCCGGTCTGCAAACTGGCGCACCAGGTGCAGGTCGTGGGTGATCATCAACACCGCCATGCCCATGCGCTGCTGCAACTCGCCCAGCAGATCGAGTATCTGGCCGCGCAGACTGGCGTCCAGCGCTGTGGTGGGTTCGTCGGCAATGAGCAGCTTGGGCTCGCTGGCCAACGCCATGGCGATCATGGCCCGCTGGCGTTGCCCTCCGCTAAGCTGGTGCGGGTAGGCTGCTGCACGGCGTTCGGGCTCGGGTATGCCGGTGGCACGCAGCAACTCCAGCACACGCTCCCTGGCCTGTTCACCTGTCAGGCCCTTCTTGAGCAGCAGCACCTCCGCGATCTGTGCACCTATGGTGTAGAGCGGGTTGAGCGCCGTCATAGGCTCCTGGAAGATGCAGGCCACGTCGTCACCGCGAACGCCACGCAGCTCCCGCTCACTGCATCGGAGCAGGTCGCGGCCCTGCAAGCGCGCCTGTCCACTCACCTCGGCTTGTGGCACCAATCGCAACAGGCTGAGGGCCGAAACCGTCTTGCCCGAACCGGATTCACCCACCAGCGCCAGCTTTTCCCCGGCGTTCAGCGTCAGGTCAATACCGTGCACCACGGGCTGGCCGCCAAAGGCCACCCGCAAACCACGCACGGCCAGCAATGGAGGCTGCACTGGTGCTTCTGCAGCATTGGCCTTGTTCATGCTTCAGCCTTTCGCGGGTCCAGGGCGTCGCGCAGCGCGTCCCCCATGAAGGTGAGCAGCAGCAGCGTGAACACAAGCACGCCAAAGGTGGAAAGCGATATCCACCACGCGTCGATGTTGTTCTTGCCCTGGCTGAGCAGCTCCCCAAGCGATGGCGTGCCCGGCGGAACACCCAACCCAAGGAAGTCGAGCGAGGTCAGCGCCAGGATGGATGCGCTCATGCGGAAGGGAAGAAAGGTGACCACGGGCGTGAGGCTGTTGGGCAGGATGTGGCGCCGGATGATCTGACCGTTGGTCAACCCCATGGCGCGGGCGGCACGCACGTAGTCCAGCTGGCGGTTGCGCAGGAACTCGGCCCGCACGTAGTCGCTCAGGCCCATCCACCCGAACAGGCTGAGCAGCACCAGCAGCAGCGCCACGCTGGGCGCAAACACGGCGCTGAAGATGATGAGCAGGTACAGCTCGGGCATGGAGCCCCAGATTTCGATGAAGCGCTGGAAGGCCAGGTCAGTTCTCCCGCCAAAGTAGCCCTGCACTGCACCGGCGGCCACACCCAATACGACACCGATCACCGTCAACGCCAGGGCGAACAGCACGCTCACCCGGAAGCCGTAGATCAGCTGCGCCAGCAGATCGCGCCCCCGGTCGTCGGTACCCAGCCAGTTGTCGCGCGACGGTGCCGAAGGGTTGGGCTCCTTGGCAAAGTAGTTCAGCGTCTTGGGGCCGTAGGGGTTCAGCGGGTAGATGGCCCAGTTGTCGCCAGCGCTCAGGCGCTCTCTTATGTACGGGTCCAGGTAGTCGGTGGGGGTCTCAAAGTCACCGCCAAAGACCGTCTCGGGGTAGTCGTGCACGAGTGGTGTGTAGTACTGCCCTTCGTAGCGCACCAGCAGCGGCCGGTCGTTGGACAGAACTTCGGCAAACAGGCTGGCCACCACCAGCACGCAAAACGCAATCAGGCTGACGTAGCCGAGCCGGTTGCGTTTGAAGCGCAGCCACGCGCGCCGAGATGGCGACAAGGGCCCGGATTCAATCGAACTTGACACGAGGATCCACCCAGACATAGCAGAGGTCGCTGATCAGCTTGGTCACCAGACCGATCAACGTGAACAGGTACAGCGTGCCCAGCACAACGGGGTAGTCGCGCCGGATCACGCTCTCGTAGCTCAGCAGGCCCAGACCGTCGAGCGAAAACAGCGTCTCGATGAGCAGCGAACCTGCGAAGAACGCCCCCACGAAGGCTGCGGGGAAACCAGTGATGATGGGAATGAGCGCATTGCGGAACACGTGCTTCCAGAGGACCTGACGCTCGCTCAGGCCCTTGGCGCGGGCGGTCAGCACATACTGCTTGCGGATCTCTTCCAGGAACGAGTTCTTCGTGAGCATGGCCGTGACGGCAAAGCTGCCCAGCACCATGGCCGTGACCGGCAAAGTGATGTGCCAGAGGTAGTCCACGATGCGCGCGGCCCACGACAGTTCTTCCCAGTTGGACGACGTGAGGCCGCGCAGCGGGAACCACTGCAGCTGCCCGCCAAAGATGACCAACAGCGCCACGCCCAGCACAAAGCCAGGGATGGCGTAACCCACCAGCACCAGTAGTGTGGTGACCAGGTCGAAACGTGTACCGGAACGCACTGCCTTGGCCACGCCCAAGGGCACCGCGATCAGGTAGCTGATGAAGAAGGTCCACAACCCCAGGCTGATCGACACCGGCAGCTTTTCCACCACCAGTTGCGAAACGGCCTTGTTCTGGAAAAAGCTGGTGCCCAGGTCAAACCGTGCGAACTGGCCCAGCATCTGGAAAAAGCGCTCATGTGCCGGTTTGTCAAAGCCGTACAGCGCCTTGATCTGTTCCAGGCGCTGCGGGTCCACCCCTTGCGCGCCCCGGTAAACCGAGCCGCCTTCCGCGCCGCCCACCGCGCCCGCTCGGGCCTCGGCCAGGTACTGTTCCACCGGCCCGCCGGGCACGAACTGGATGACCACGAAGGTGATGAGCAGAACCCCGAACAACGTCGGGATCATCAGCAACAGGCGTTTGAGGATGTAGGCCCACATGAATGGTTCTCCGCGTCACTTGTTGCTGGCAGCCGGTTTGGCCCACCAGGTGTCAATGGCCCAGCCCTCGCCCGAAGCATAGGGAGGCATGTCCTTGGGGCGCTCGAGCCGCCAGGCGTTATAGGCCATGCGGTGCGTGGTGGCAGACCATTGCGGAATCAGGTAGTGGCTGTGGCTGATGACGCGGTCCAGCGCGCGGCAGGCTGCCAGGAATTCGGGTTTGGTGCGCGCGTCCGTCATACGGGTGATGAGCGTATCCACCGCCGCGTTGCTCACCCCAGCAAAGTTGCCAGAGTCCTCGGTACGCGCAGCCACGCTGCCGAACAGATCAGCGTATTCGGCACCCGGGTTTTGGGTGCCGCCGTAGGCAATGGAGATGATCTGAAAGTCAAAAGTGCGAAGGCGCTGCTGGTAAAGCGCAAAGTCCACCGGGCGGAAGTTCAGCTCGATGCCCAGCTTCTCCAGGTTTCGCGACCAGGGCGTGACCACGCGTGCCCCCGTCTCGGCGCTGTCCAGGTACTCCAACACCATGGGCTCGCCCTTGGCGTTGCGCAGTTTGCCGTCCTGCACCGTCCAACCTGCCTCGCGCAACAAGGCCTGGGCGCGGCGCAGGTTGGCGCGCAGGGAACTGTCACCGTCGGTACGCGGCGGCTCATACATCGGGCCAAACACCGCTGGCGGCAACTGCTTGCGCCAGGGCTGCAGCAGCGCCAGCTCATCCGCATCCGGTGCCCCTTGGGGTGAACACTCGGTGTTGCCAAACAGCCCGCGCACCCGCTGGTAGCTGTTGTAGAACATCTGGCGGTTCATCCACTCGTAGTCCAGCGCCAGGCCAAGCGCCTCGCGCACGCGGATGTCGTCCAGCGGTGCGCGGCGTGTGTTGAGCACATAGCTCTGGAAGCCCGTGGGCAGGCGGTGCGTGAATTCGCCCTTGACCAGTTCACCGCTGTCAAACCGCTTGCCGTTGACACGGCGCGCCCAATCCCCCGCCGAGAAAAAGCGCATCAGGTCGAACTCACCCGCCTTCAGCGCCTCCAGCCGGGCGGTGTTGTCTTTGTAGATCTTGACGGTGATGCGGTCGAAGTTGGCCGTGCCCTTGCGCACCGCCAGGTCGCGGGCCCAGTAGTTCGGGTCGCGCACGTAGGTGATGTCCTTGCCAAAACGCACCGGTCCGATCTTGTACGGCCCGCTCCCGATGGGAATGTCCATCACCACCTGGTCGAAGGTTTTGCGCTGGCCAGTCTTGGGGTCGATCTCGCTGCCCCAGGCGCGGCTGAACACAGGCAGCCCACCCACCGTGATCGGCAATTCCCGGTTGGGCTTCTTGAAGCGGTATCGCACAGTGCGCTCGTCCAGCACGTCCAGGCCCGCCACGTCGGCCAGAATGGTCTTGTACGCTGGCGAGGTGTGCGGCCCCATCAGCGTGTCGTAGCTGAACTTCACGTCAGCCGCCAGCACTGGGTCACCGTTGTGGAAGCGCGCCTCGCGCCGCAGGCGGAACGTCACCGACAATCCGTCCGGTGCGGCGGTCACATCCTCGGCCAGCAGACCGTAGGCGGCGCCGCTCTCGTCGGCGGCACCGGTCAACAGGCTGTCAAACATCAGGTCTGACAAGTAGGCTGGAGCGTTGCCACGCAGCGTGAAGGGGTTGTACTTGTCGAAGGTGGACACCCGCAGGTTGCTCACCAGCCGCAACTCACCACCCTTAGGGGCGTTCGGGTTCACGTAATCAAAATGCCTGAAGCTGGCCGGGTACTTGAGTTCACCCCACAGTGCGTAACCGTGAGCCGCCCAGGCAGCAGGTGCCACCAGCACAGCGGCCATTGTCAGCGCCGACGCCAGCGTGCGCCCCGCCGAAGGGAACCAGGAAAGGCGGCGGGTACTGGATGGGTGGGCGCGCATGCGACAATTCTGCAGGATTTTTTCTGGAGATTGACTCATGGGTTTTCTGGCTGGCAAGAAATTGCTGATCACGGGCGTGCTGTCCAACCGTTCCATCGCTTACGGCATTGCCAAGGCCTGCCACGAACAAGGCGCGGAACTGGCCTTCAGCTACGTGGGCGAACGCTTCAAGGACCGCATCACCGAGTTCGCGGCAGACTTCGGGTCGAATCTGGTTTTTGACTGCGATGTGGGTGATGATGCCCAGATCGAACAATTGTTCCGCGATCTGTCGGCGCACTGGCCCACGTTTGACGGTTTCGTGCACAGCATTGGTTACGCCCCGCGCGAAGCCATTGCTGGCGACTTTCTGGACGGCTTGAGTCGCGAAGCCTTCAAGATCGCACACGACATCAGCGCCTACAGCTTCCCGGCCATGGCCAAGGCGGCCCTCCCCTACCTGAACGACAACTCGGCGCTGCTGACCCTGACCTACCTGGGTGCCGTGCGCACCGTGCCCAACTACAACACCATGGGCCTGGCCAAGGCGTCGCTGGAAGCGTCCGTGCGCTACCTGGCAGAGTCGCTCGGCGCCAAGGGCCGTGGCCTGCGCGCGAACGGCATTTCCGCCGGCCCCATCAAGACGCTGGCTGCCAGCGGCATCAAAGGCTTCGGCAAGATCCTGAACGTCGTGGCCGAAAACTCCCCCATCCGCCGCAACGTCACCATCGAAGACGTGGGCAACGTTGCCGCCTTCCTGATGAGCAACCTGGCAGCTGGTGTGAGCGCCGAAATCACCTATGTGGACGGTGGCTTCAGCCAGGTGGTGGGCGGCATTGCCGAACCAGCCGAAGCCTGATCGCTTCAGACTCCATCAACAAAAAGGCAGCTCGTTGAGCTGCCTTTTTGCTTTCTGAGCAGAAGGGTTACTTCTTCTGCGGCGGCAAGTCCGTGCACGAACCGTGCGCCACCTCTGCCGCCATGCCGATGCTTTCGCCCAGCGTGGGGTGTGGGTGGATGGTCTTGCCAATATCCACCGCGTCGGCGCCCATCTCGATGGCCAGCGCGATCTCGCCGATCATGTCACCCGCATGGGTGCCCACGATGCCGCCGCCCAGGATCTTGCCATGGCCATGCGCTTCGGGACTGTCGTCGAACAGCAGCTTGGTGTATCCCTCGTCGCGGCCGTTGGCAATCGCACGGCCCGAAGCCGTCCACGGGAACAGGCCCTTCTTGACCTTGATGCCCTGCGCCTTGGCCTGGTCCTCGGTCAGGCCCACCCAGGCCACCTCGGGGTCGGTATAGGCCACGCTCGGAATCACCCGCGCGTTGAACGCGGCAGCAGCCAGTTCGGCGTTGCCTTGCAGTTCACCAGCAATCACCTCTGCCGCCACGTGCGCCTCGTGCACCGCCTTGTGCGCCAGCATGGGCTGGCCCACCACGTCGCCAATGGCGAAGATGTGCGGCACGTTGGTGCGCATCTGGATGTCGACGTTGATGAAGCCCCGGTCCGTCACGGCCACACCGGCCTTGTCGGCGGCAATCTTCTTGCCGTTGGGCGTGCGGCCCACGGCCTGCAGCACCAAGTCGTAGGTGCCTTCGGTCTTGGTGCCATCCAGCCCCTCGAACTGCACCTTGATGCCTTCGGGCGTGGCTTGCGCACCCACGGTCTTGGTCTTCAACATGATGTTGTCGAAACGGTGGGCGTTCATCTTCTGCCACACCTTCACCAGGTCGCGGTCGGCGCCCTGCATCAGGCCGTCGAGCATTTCCACCACGTCCAGGCGCGCGCCCAGCGTGGAATACACCGTGCCCATCTCCAGGCCGATGATGCCGCCGCCGATGATGAGCATCTTCTTGGGCACTTCCTTGAGCGCCAGAGCGCCCGTGCTGTCCACCACGCGCGGATCGTCGGGCATGAAGGGCAGGCGCACGGCCTGCGAACCGGCCGCGATGATGCACTTCTTGAACGCCACCACCTTCTTGGTGCCGGTCTTGTCCTGACCCGTGCCCGTGGTTTCTTCCACCTCCACGTGGTTGGGGCCCACGAAGGCGCCGTAGCCGCGCACGATGGTGACCTTGCGCATCTTGGCCATGGCCGCCAGGCCGCCCGTGAGCTTGCCGATGACCTTTTCCTTGTGACCGCGCAACTTGTCCACGTTGACGCTGGGCGCGCCGAAGTCCACGCCCAGGTCGGCCATGTGGCTCACTTCATCCATGACGGCTGCCACGTGCAGCAGCGCCTTGGACGGGATGCAACCCACGTTCAGGCAGACGCCACCCAGCGTCGCGTAGCGCTCCACGATCACGACCTTCAGGCCCAGGTCGGCCGCACGGAAGGCGGCGGAATAACCGCCAGGACCGGCGCCCAGCACCAGCACGTCGCACTCCACGTCGGCGTTGCCGCCGAAGCTGGCAGCCACGGGGGCAACCACTGGCGCTGCGGCCGCAGCCGGGGCAGCAGCGGGCGCAGGCGCGGCAGCCGGTGCCGGTGCTGCAGCGGCGTCACCCGCCACTTCCAGCGACAGCACCACCACGCCCTCGTTCACCTTGTCGCCGAGCTTAACCTTAAGTTCCTTCACCACGCCCGCGTGGCTGGAGGGAATCTCCATCGAAGCCTTGTCCGACTCCACCGTGATGAGCGACTGCTCGGCCTTGACCGTGTCGCCCGGTTTGACCAGCAGCTCGATGACCGCCACGTCCTTGAAGTCGCCGATATCGGGAACCTTGATGTCCATCAGTGCCATGTTCGGGTTCCTTTACAGCAACACGCGGCGGAAGTCCGCCAGGATCTGGCCCAGGTAGGCATTGAAGCGCGCTGCGGCGGCACCGTCGATCACGCGGTGGTCCCACGTCAGCGACAGCGGCAGCATCAGGCGCGGCACAAACTGCTTGCCGTCCCACTTGGGTTCCATCTGGCTCTTGCACACGCCCAGAATGGCCACCTCGGGCGCATTGATGATGGGCGTGAAGTAACGCCCGCCAATGCCGCCCAGGCTAGAGATGGTGAAGGTCGCACCGCTCATGTCAGCGGGGCCCAGCTTGCCGTCGCGCGCCTTCTTGGCAAGCTCGCTCATCTCCTGGCTGATCTGCAGCACACCCTTCTTGTCGGCGTCCTTGATCACGGGCACCACCAAGCCGTTGGGCGTGTCTGCCGCAAAGCCGATGTGGTAGTACTGCTTGTAGACCAGCGCGTCGCCGTCCAACGAGCTGTTGAACTCGGGGAACTTCTTGAGCGCCGCCACACAGGCCTTGATGAGGAAAGCCAGCATGGTCACCTTAACGCCAGACTTCTCGTTCTCCTTGTTGGTGGACACGCGGAAGGCTTCGAGGTCGGTGATGTCGGCGTCGTCGTGGTTGGTCACCGCCGGGATCATCACGGCGTTGCGCAGCAGGTTGGCACCGCTGATCTTCTTGATGCGGCCCAGTTCCTTGCGCTCGATGGGGCCGAACTTGGCGAAGTCCACCTTGGGCCAGGGGATGAGGCCCAGCTCGGAGCCGCCACCCGAAGCCGCAGGCGCCTTGGCAGCCTGAGCCAGGGTCTGGATGGCGCCAGCCATCACCGACTTGGTGAAGCCCTGCACGTCTTCCAGCGTGATGCGGCCCTTGGCACCGGAGCCCTTGACCTCGGCCAGCGGCACGCCCAGTTCGCGGGCGAACTTGCGCACCGAAGGCGACGCGTGCGGCAGACCCAGCGCCGGGGTGGCGGTGGGGTTGTGCGCAGGGGCCGACACGGTGGCTGCAGCAGGTGCTGCAGCCGCGGCAACGGGTGCGGGCGCAGCAGCCACCGGCGCCGATGCGGGCGCAGGTGCAGCAGGAGCGGCCCCAGCGGCCACGGTGCCTTCCAGAATGGCCAGCAGGTCGCCGATGTTGACCTTGTCACCCAGTTTGACCTTCAACTCCTTGATCACGCCAGCGTGGCTGGAGGGAATCTCCATCGACGCCTTGTCGGACTCCACGGTGATCAGGCTCTGTTCCACCCTGACCGTGTCGCCCGGCTTGACGAACACCTCGATCACGGCCACGTCCTTGAAGTCGCCAATGTCAGGCACACGGACTTCAATGCTGCCGGTCGTCGCAGGGGCAGCCACGGGTGCGGCAACAGGTGCAGGCGCTGCTGCAACAGGCGCTGCGGGTGCAGCGGCAGGAGCGGGTGCGGGCGCAGCGGCCCCTTCGGCCTCCAGCACCAGCACAACAGAACCTTCACTCACCTTGTCACCCAACTTGATCTTGAACTCCTTGACCACGCCAGCGTGGCTGGAAGGAATCTCCATCGAGGCCTTGTCGCTCTCAACAGTCATCAGCGACTGGTCAACAGCGACCGTGTCACCCGGCTTCACCAGCAGCTCAATGACTGCCACTTCAGAAAAATCCCCGATGTCCGGGACCTTCACTTCAATCAGTGCCATGTTGTTGTCTCCGGTAAATCAGGCGTACAGGGGGTTCACTTTGTCAGCGTTGATGCCGTACTTGGCAATCGCCTCGGCCACCTTGGCCGCGGGCACCGTGCCCTCTTCGGCCAGGGCCTTGAGCGCGGCCACCACGATGTAGTGGCGGTTCACCTCGAAGTGCTCGCGCAGTTTGCTGCGGAAGTCACTGCGGCCGAAGCCGTCTGTGCCCAACACCTTGTAGGTACGGCCCTTCGGGATGAAGGGGCGAATCTGCTCGGCGTAGTTCTTCATGTAGTCGGTCGATGCCACCACCGGGCCAGCGTGCTTCTCCAGTTGCTGGGCCACGAACGGCACGCGCGGCGTTTCCAGCGGGTGCAGCAGGTTCCAGCGCTCGCAGTCCTGGCCATCGCGGGTCAGCTCGTTGAAGCTCGGGCAGCTCCACACGTTGGCAGCCACACCCCAGTCCTTCTCCAGCAGTTCCTGCGCCGCAATGCTTTCGCGCAGGATGGTGCCGGAACCCAGCAATTGCACGCGCGGGGTCAGCTTGGCGCCTTCCTTGCACAGGTACATGCCCTTGATGATCTGCTCTTCGGTGCCCGCGGTCAGACCCGGCATAGCGTAGTTTTCGTTGAGCAGCGTCAGGTAGTAGAAGACGTTTTCCTGCTTCTCCACCATGCGTTTCAAGCCATGGTGCAGGATCACGCCCACCTCGTGCGCAAACGTCGGGTCGTAGCTGATGCAGTTGGGAATGGTGCCAGCCATGATGTGGCTGTGGCCGTCCTCGTGCTGCAGCCCTTCGCCGTTCAGGGTGGTGCGGCCAGACGTACCGCCCAGCAGGAAACCACGCGCCTGCATGTCGCCAGCCGCCCAGGCCAGATCGCCAATACGCTGGAAGCCGAACATCGAGTAGTAGACGTAGAACGGCACCATGATGCGGTTGCTGGTGCTGTAGCTGGTGGCTGCAGCAATCCAGCTCGACATGCCGCCCGCCTCGTTGATACCTTCCTGCAGGATCTGGCCAGCCTTGTCTTCCTTGTAGTACATCACCTGGTCTTTGTCCACCGGCGTGTACTGCTGCCCCAGCGGGTTGTAGATACCCACCTGGCGGAACAGACCTTCCATGCCGAAGGTGCGGGCTTCGTCCACCAGAATCGGCACCACGCGCGGGCCCAGGGCCTGATCACGCAGCAATTGCGTCAAAAAGCGCACATAAGCCTGGGTGGTAGAGATTTCACGGCCTTCGGCGGTGGGTTCCAGCACAGCCTTGAAGGTTTCAAGCGCAGGCACGGTAAAGCTCTCGTCGGCCTTGGTGCGGCGCTTGGGCAGGTAGCCACCGAGTGCCTTGCGACGCTCGTGCAGGTACTTCATTTCAGGCGTATCGTCTGCCGGCTTGTAGAAAGGAATCTTAGGCAGCTCGCTGTCCGGGATCGGAATATTGAAGCGATCGCGCATGTAACGCACGTCATCGTCCGTCAACTTCTTGGTCTGGTGCACGGTGTTCTTGCCTTCGCCGGCCTTGCCCATGCCAAAACCCTTGACCGTCTTGATCAGCAGAACCGTGGGCTGCCCCTTGTGGTTTACGGCCTTGTGGTAAGCGGCGTACACCTTCTGCGGATCATGGCCGCCACGCTTGAGAGCCCAGATCTCGTCGTCGGACATGTGGGCGACAAGCTCCAACGCCTTCGGATCGCGACCGAAAAAGTGCTTGCGCACGTAGGCACCGTCGTTGGCCTTGAAGGCCTGGTAGTCGCCATCGAGGGTTTCCATCATGATCTTGCGCAAGGCGCCGTCCTTGTCGCGCGCCAGCAAGTTATCCCACTCCTGGCCCCACAACAGCTTGATCACGTTCCAGCCAGAACCGCGGAACTCACCTTCCAGTTCCTGGATGATCTTGCCGTTGCCACGCACCGGGCCGTCCAAGCGCTGCAGGTTGCAGTTGATCACGAAGATGAGGTTGTCCAGCCCCTCGCGCGCCGCCAAGCCAATGGCGCCCAGGCTTTCCGGCTCGTCCATTTCACCGTCACCGCAGAACACCCAGACCTTGCGGTTTTCGGTGTTGGCAATGCCGCGGGCGTGCAGGTACTTCAGAAAGCGCGCCTGGTAAATGGCCATCAACGGGCCCAGGCCCATGGACACCGTGGGGAACTGCCAGAACTCGGGCATCAACTTCGGATGCGGATAGCTGGAGAGTCCCTTGCCATCCACTTCCTGACGGAAGTTCAGCAGTTGCTCCTCGGTCAAACGGCCTTCCAGGTAGGCGCGCGCATACACCCCAGGCGCCACGTGGCCCTGGATGTAAAGGCAATCACCGCCATGACCTTCGCTTTCAGCGTGCCAGAAGTGGTTGAAGCCAGCACCAAACATGTGTGCCAGTGAGGCGAACGAGCCAATGTGCCCACCCAGGTCGCCACCATCGGCCGGGTTGTGACGATTAGCCTTGACGACCATGGCCATGGCGTTCCAGCGCATGTAGGCACGCAGGCGCTCTTCAATCTCGATATTGCCCGGGCAACGAGCCTCCTGATCAGGCTCGATGGTGTTGACGTAACCCGTGGTGGCAGAGAACGGCATGTCAATGCTGTTTTCGCGCGCCTCTTCCAGCAACTGTTCCAGCAGGAAGTGAGCCCGTTCGGCCCCCTCCTTCTCGATCACCGCGTTCAGGGCATCCAGCCATTCACGGGTTTCCTGGTGGTCGATGTCGGGCTGGCCGATGCCTTGCGCCGGATTGGGGCTCGCGGACATGTTTGTCTCCTAAAGGTACGTCAGGGAAGGTTAGGCGATTTACACGCCATGCCGCAAGTGTCTCATGAAATTTCTCATTTTTCAACATGTGCCTATTGATTTCTTATTGTGAAATTCAAGCAAATCAAGACGACTCAATGGCATTGCGGCTCCTATAGACTTCACGCCATGTCGAACACCCCTCTGCCCGCCAAACAGCGGCTCTCTCTTGCGAACCGGTGGAAGATCTGGTGGCGCAAGCTGTCGCCCGCACGGCAGGACCGCATCGCCACGCTCGGCCCCCTGCTCTCCGTGCTGCTTTTTCTCTCTGCCATCGTTGCAGCCATTACATATTTCACGCTGGAAGAGATTGACCGCGAACAGGAGGCGGTGACCCGTGACGTTGAATACGCTCAGCAACGCCTGAGGCTGCGCCTTCTGGAACGACAGGAACAGCTCATGCGCGTTGCGCGCGACGTCTCCAACAAGGAGATAGAAGAGACTGAGTTCAATTTCCAGAGCGAATCGCTGGTCGCCCAATACCCGGAACTCCTGGCCATCACCTGGGTGAACGCGCGGCGCGAGATCGTCACCTCCTACGCCTCGCCAAGCGCGCCTGAGTCCTTGAGCCGTGAAGCGGGCTCCACCCTTCATGCGGGCGAAACAGACGGCAGCTTCGAGTTGGCCAGGGACCTGCACCAGCCCATCTACTCCCGCCCGCTGGGGCGGCCCAACGAGCCAAAGACCGTCATGCTCGTCATTCCCTTGAACGAGCAAGGGCGCTTCAATGGAGCGGTGGTCGCTGAATACTCCATAGACGGGCTGTTGCGGTTCGGCGTACCGCCCGAGGTGATGGCCCGATACGCCGTTGCCTTGCTGGACGAGCAGCAGAACGTGCTCGCGGGCACCGTGCACTTCAACGCCAACGGCGGCCCGCGCCGTCTGCCGTGGTCCATCAAACCGCAAGTGCACGACATTCCGGTGTCCCCCATAGGTAACAGCCTCATCATCCGCGCCGAGGGGTACCGCACCTCCAAGGACACCATGGGCGAGGCCTTCTTCTGGATCGTCGGCGCGCTGAGCGCTTTGACCGTCTGGATGCTGCTGGCCAACATGCGACACACCCGCCGCCGCCTGCAAGCCCAACGCGCCCTGGTCGCCGAGACCAACTTCCGACGCGCCATGGAAAACTCGATGCTCACCGGCATGCGGGCATTGGACATGGACGGCAGGATCAGCTACGTCAACCCCGCGTTCTGCAGCATGACGGGCTGGACTGATGACGAACTTATTGGATGTGCAGCGCCCTTCCCGTATTGGCCCGAATCCGAACACGAAGTTCTGGCCGCACGGCTGGAAGAGGAAATCCAGGGGCGCTCCACGCCTGGTGGTTTCGAGGTGCCCGTCAAACGCAAGAATGGCAGCATCTTCTATGCCCGACTGTACGTCTCGCCCCTCATCGACCCTCAAGGCCGCCAGACAGGCTGGATGACGTCCATGACGGACATCACCGAGCCCAAGCGCATCCGCGAGGAACTGACTGCCTCCTACGAGCGCTTCACCACCGTGCTTGACAGTCTGGACGCCGCCATCTCCGTCGCGCCACTCAGCAGCTCCGAGCTGCTGTTTGCCAACAAGATGTACCGCACCTGGTTCGGCACCAGCGGCCACGGCCACCGCGTCATGGTCGATCTGGCCTCCAACCTGCCAGCCACCAACCACGCAGAAAACGGTGATCAGGTGGACGTGCTGGCAGGTCTGCCGACCAATGCGCTGCTGGAGGCGTCGGCAGAAAACGCGGAGGTTTACATCCCCGATCTGGACAAATGGCTGGAGATGCGTACCCGCTACCTGACCTGGGTTGACGGTCGCCTCGCGCAAATGGTCATTGCCACCGACATCACCGCACGCCGCCACGCCGAAGAGCAGGCAGCACTGCAAGCTGAAAGGGCGGAAACTGCCAGCCGACTCATCACCATGGGCGAAATGGCTTCCAGCGTGGCGCACGAGTTGAACCAACCGCTCACCGCCATCAGCAACTATTGCAGCGGCATGATTTCACGGCTGCACAGGCAACAGATCGACCAGGACGAACTGCTCAATGCGCTTGAGAAGACTGCACGACAGGCACAGCGTGCCGGGCAGATCATTCAGCGCATCCGTGCATTCGTGAAGCGAAGCGAACCCAATCCCACGCTCTCTGACGTGGCCCAAATGGTCAGCAACGCCACCGAACTTGCCGAAATCGAATTGCGCCGCAACCTGATCCGCCTGAGCACCTACGTGGCTGCGCGCCTGCCCTACCTCATGGTCGATCCGATCCTGATCGAACAGGTGCTCATCAACCTGATCAAAAACGCGGGCGAAGCCATTCTGGAGGCCAAGCGCCCCCCCGCCCAGCGCCAGATCGAACTGAAAGTGGCGCCACGGCACGTGGAAGGGGTGGAAGTGATTGAGTTTGCCGTGCAAGACAGCGGCAAGGGCGTTCCACCAGAAATGCTCGAACGCATCTATGAAGCGTTCTACAGCACCAAGGCCGAAGGCATGGGGATCGGCCTCAAACTGTGCCGCTCCATAGTCGAGTCACACCATGGCAGACTGCAAGCGCGAAACCTCTACAATGGCGACGAGATCACAGGCTGCGAATTCAGTTTCTGGATTCCAGTCTCGGCGCAGGTCAAGGTTTGACGATCCAGGCAGCAAGGCCGGAAGTCATGCCGGCCAGACAACGAGAAAGAGTGAGATGAGCTTGATTCCGAAACGAGGCACGGTGTATGTGGTGGACGACGACGAAGCCGTCCGGGACTCACTCCAGTGGTTGCTTGAAGGTAAGGACTATAGGGTCCGTTGTTTCGAATCCGCCGAGGCGTTTCTCAGCCGCTACGACCCCCGCGAGGTCGCGTGCCTGATCGCAGACATTCGCATGGGCGGCATGAGCGGCATGGAGTTGCAAGAGCGCCTGATGGAACGCCAGTCCCCTCTTCCCATCGTTTTCATCACCGGTCACGGCGACGTGCCCATGGCGGTGGAATCGATGAAGAAAGGCGCGCTGGACTTCATTCAAAAGCCCTTCAACGAAGACCAGTTGCTCGGCCTCGTTGAGCGCATGCTCGAAAAAGCCCGCGAATCGTTCGCCGTACACCAGCAGGCCGCCAACCGTGACGCTCTGCTGGCCAAGCTCACCACACGCGAGTCGCAAGTGCTCGAACGCATTGTTGCTGGCCGCCTGAACAAGCAGATCGCCGACGACCTCGGCATCAGCATCAAGACGGTGGAGGCGCACCGCGCCAACATCATGGAAAAACTGGCGGCCAACACCGTGGCCGACCTGCTCAAGATTGCCTTGGCCCCCAACCAGCCCAAGGCCTGACCCGTACCCTGTAGATAAATGACTGCCCAACTTATCGACGGCAACGCCCTCTCGCGCCAACTGCGCGCCCAAGTCTCGGAACGAGTCGCCGCCCTCAAGGCGCGCGGCGTCACCCCCGGCCTCGCCGTCGTTCTGGTGGGCGACAACCCTGCCAGCCAAGTCTACGTGCGTAACAAGGTCAAGGCGTGCGAAGACACCGGCATGCATTCGGTGCCCGAAAAGTACGACGCCTCCATGACCGAGGCCGAACTGCTGGCCCGTGTAGACGCACTCAACAACGACCCGACGATCCACGGCATTCTGGTGCAGCTGCCCCTACCCGCACACATTGATGCACACAAGGTCATTGAGGCCATCTCTCCCGCAAAGGACGTGGACGGGTTCCACGTGGCAAGCGCGGGTGCGCTGATGGTTGGCCAACCCGGTTTCTGGCCCTGCACGCCCTACGGCTGTATGAAGATGCTGGAGTCCATCGGTTACAACCTCAAGGGCAAGCATGCGGTGGTCATCGGCCGCAGCAACATTGTGGGCAAACCCATGGCACTGATGCTGCTGCAGCAGAACGCCACTGTCACCATTTGCCACAGTGCCACCGCCGACTTGAAGGCAATGACGCTGCAAGCCGACGTGATTGTGGCAGCCGTTGGCAAACGTAACGTGCTCACCGCCGACATGGTCAAACCAGGCGCGGTGGTCATTGACGTTGGCATGAACCGCAATGACGAAGGCAAGCTCTGCGGCGACGTGGATTTCGACGGCGTCAAGGATGTCGCTGGCTGGATCACCCCCGTTCCGGGCGGTGTCGGCCCCATGACCATCACCATGCTGATGGTCAACACGCTCGAATCCGCCGAGCGCGGGCTGCCCCAGGCAGCCTGATTTCACCTCAGGCCCACCCCGCGCCAAAACGGCGCGGGAGTTTCTCCAGCTCAGCCATGGGCAGCGGCTTGCTGAACAGGTAGCCCTGCGCCACCTGGCATCCATTCGCCTCCAGAAACGCGGCTTGCTCCAGCGTCTCCACGCCCTCGGCCACCACCTGCTGCTTCAGACAGCGCGCAATCGAAAGAATGGCTCGCACCAGTTCCGCACGGTAATGGTCAGTGGTGACACTGTGAATGAATGACCGGTCGATCTTCAAGGTATCAATAGGGAAACGGGTCAGGTAACTCAGCGCCGAGTAGCCTGTCCCGAAATCATCTATGGCGATCGATACGCCCATCGCCCGAAGTGCCTCCAGAATTTCCCGGGCACGGCCATCTTCATCCAGCAACAGACTCTCAGTGATTTCAAGCTCTATCCACTGAGGATTGCATCCGGAGCCCTCAAGCGCCTCAGACACCGTCGCAACCAGCCCACGGACCTGGAACTGCCTGCCAGAGAGGTTTATCGCGACCTTATGCAACGGCTTGCCCTCGCCGTTCCAACGGGCGGCTGCACGGCAAGCCTGCCACAACACCCAGCGGCCAATGTCAACAATGAGCCCAGAGTCCTCGGCTATCGGTATGAACTGTGCAGGCGACACCATCCCCAGGCTTGGATGCTGCCAACGCAGCAACGCCTCGGAGCCAGTCATCTCACCGCTCACCAGTTCGACCTTGGGTTGGAACTGCAGGCTCAGTTCGCCGCGCTCCACCGCACGCCGCAACTCCGACTCCATGAACAAGCGATCCTTGGCGCTGGCCGTCAGATCGCGAGAATAGAAACGGAAGCCGCTGCGCCCGGATCGCTTTGCGAAGTACATGGCAGAGTCAGCGAACTTCACCAAATCCTCGGGTTCGCTGCTGTCTGCCGGGTAAACCGCTATACCTACGCTGCAAGACACAAACACCTCCTTGCCGCTCAACAGGAAACGCTCCTGAAAACGCGCGAGCATCTTGCTGGCCACACGGCCCAGGTCCTCGGCCTCCCTGATGTCGGGCAACAGTACCGCGAACTCATCCCCCCCCAGCCTGGCCACCGTATCGTAGGACCTCACGCAGTCTGTCAGGCGAGACGCCGCCTCCCTCAACAGTTCATCACCCACGGCATGCCCCATGGTGTCGTTGACGGTCTTGAAGTGGTCCATGTCGATCATCATCACGCCTGCCCTCTGCCCATGCCAGGAGGCGTCCGTGATCATTTGCCGCAGGCGGTCATGGAACAGCGCGCGATTGGGTAAGCCGGTCAATGCGTCGTAGAAAGCCATCTGGTGGATCTTCTGACGTGACGCGTGAAGCTCCGTGATGTCTCGCCCAACGGCCAGAACACTCTCGACGGTTTTTCCAGTCTCATCAAACTCCGGCGTCAAACTGATCAGACTGCATACCTCCTTGCCATCCTTGCTGCTCCAGCGCAGTTCAAATTCCGCTTGACGACCGCTCCCAAAAACTTGGGCAAGCATCTCCTCGTATCGCGTCGCGTTGTCTCCTCCGGGGTACTCCCGTGGCGTTTTATCCATCAGCATTCCGGCACCACCTTCTGCAAGCGCCGCAAACGCCGGGTTCACGTACTTGCGTCGGAAGTCGGGGCCATATCGAGAGACCGTATCACTGGAGTGCTCCACCAATGTACGAAACTCTTGCTCTCGACGCGCCAGCTCGTTCTCCATGCGCTTGCGGTCGGTGATGTCAAGCATCGTCCCCACCAGGCCAGTCACATTGCCACTGCTATCCTGCAATACGGCCTTGCAGTAAATCACCTCTTTGATTTCACCATCTGCACTGAACGCCTGGGAGTCGTGGATCTGCACGGTATCGCTCGCGTACAACTCCTCGTCACGCGCGTTGGATGTACGTGCAAGTTCAGGTGGATCAAGGTCAAACACGGTTCTACCGATGAGATCGTTTCGGTTCACGCCGTGAAACGACTCGTAAGCAGTGTTGACACCTCTGTAGCGACCCGCCCGGTCTTTGTAAAACACCGGCACGGGAATGGCATCAAGCAGCGAAGTCAGGAATGCTTCGCGGTCAGCCAACGTTCGCTGAACATTCTGACGTTGAGTCACGTCCATCACCACCCCGTGCCAGACCAGCACGCCATCCAATTCCTCCTCACACATGGCGCGACACTCCACCCAGCACAACTCGCGGCCAGGAACCTGCAGCCGGAACTCCAACTGAAATGCCTTTCTGGTCTTCAGGCAGATCAGCAGCTCATCCATGTACCGCTGGATGTCGTCAGGGTGAATCCTGTTCAGCAGCAATCCGGCGTCATCTCGCACATCTTCCGGGCTCAACCCATACAAATCAATAATGCCCTTGCTGGCGAATGGGAAGGTCCATTTACCCTGACGCGGTGTTCGCAGGGTGAATGCAAAACCAGGCATCCCCTCGAAGTACCGTCCCATTTTGCGCTCAACATGCTTGAGTGCCGTGACATCCCTGGCAACACAGAAAACAGACACCACCGATCCACCGGCATCCAACTCCGGAATGAGTTGGGAGTCGTAGTTGATGCATCGTCCCGCTACAGGAAACTCGATAGGGAAATGCTCGACCTGACCAGTGATGAAAACCTGACGTATGGCGTCCTCGTAGTCCTGGCCCTGGGCTCCGGCCTGCAGAGCTTCGTTGTCGTGCGGTGCGCCGCCCAGCAAATCGGCGCGAGAACGCCCAAACAATCGACATACAGCCGGGTTAACGTACGTCCGGCGACACTGCCTGTCATACCGAAAGATCAAATCGGTGCTGCTTTCGGCAACGGTGCGGAACTCCCTCTCGCGGACAACAAGCTCTTCTTCAACACGCTTGCGGGCAGTGATGTCCAACGCTATGCCATGCCAAAGCAGGCTGCCGTCCTTTTGCAGGGCAGGTGCCGCACGCGTTTCAATCCAGAACTCTCCACGCAGCGGGTGATAAGCCCGATATTCCATAGTAACCGGTGTGAGCAACTCAGCCGATGCGTCAAACGCGGACTGGAGCTTTATCCTGTCCTGTGGATGGTAAAGTTCGCGCAATGGACGTATGTCATGGCGCACAATTTCATGAGAAATTCCGAACTTTTCTTCAAACCCCGGGCTGACAAATGGCAAGCTGTAGAGCCCTGACCGATCTCGCCGAATGATGTACGCAAAGCCAGGGAGATGCGCTGCGAAATCCGCAAGACGATACTCCTCCCTCTCCAGAGCCCCGTCGTGATGCTGGTGCACACCTGCACAGTCGATTACCTTCACCATCATGCCGTGTGATCTTTAGACGTCCGAATTGATGACAACGCCAGAACACCTGATGTGGTGTTCGAAGCAATTCGACATTCTTGAGGCGTCTGAGCGGTCACACGTCGATTGAACTCAAAAATGAATACAAAAGGCTGCAATTGATCAAGCTATGCCACCCATACATCAAACTAGGCGGAGTCAAGTCCCAAGTGCAACACCGATTTATTGAATTGAGGAATTGGGTTG
>JAYSGB010000019.1:0-76567 GCA_041913045.1 Burkholderiaceae bacterium
ACGAGGTCTTTCACGCCTCGTTAAACCGTGTTGCACCTCGTCCTTGAATCCGCCTTTAAACAAAATAGCGGCCTCAACAGCATTGGCCCAGTTATCACCATCACGGACGTGGCGAAAGCCATCATCGTGAATCAGGGAGATTTTGCGCAGAGCGTTCACGAGGAGGCGGGTTCGGCTAGTGCCGATGTCCCCGTGTTGTTCGGCATCTTTGGTCGGTGCAAGTTTGATGGCAGCCAGCCAAGACCGGGCCCAGTTGACCTGGCGTGCGAGATTCACCCACTCAAGAACACGCATGCCATCACGGTCAAGCTCAAGCTCGGTCCAGATGTGCTGTACTACCTGGCTGACCCTTCTGACAAGAGCATCTGGAAGGCGCTGGATGCATGGTGTGATGCCGGAGTCATCAAGGTGGGTGTCGCCGATGGCGTGCAAGGTGTGGCGACGATTTACACACGACCCTTTGCCTTGCCCCGTGGCGCGGAGAATCTCAGAGACATGGTGTGCTTCACGGATTTCTATGCGTCGCATTTCAAAGTTGAGGCAGCCACAGCCTTGCTCAACAAGGCGCTGGTCAATGATGTGGTGGGCACGGTGGGTCAAGACCCATTTGTTGCCCACGCGACGGGTGCCATCATCAGTAGCGAAAATCTGCACTGACGAGGCCTTGAGCGGAAGGGGGGCGTCCCCCCTTCCGACACCGCTGATTTCTTTCGACACCAGTCACGTACAGCCCGCTCATATCCAGCGGCTCCAAGGTGCCTGTTTGATTCGAAACTGAAGCACGAGCCTTGTCCTGCGTCTCAAGCAGATCAGAGGCATCTTGCCCGTTTAGAACCAGGGCGATGCAACGCCCATACTCGATAACTGGATCAAAGCTCAGCAAGCATCATTTATGGTCAATATCGGTCTGGTATCGGTCCGCCATCCTCGCGTCGGATGCAAGGTCTCGAAGCATCTGTCCTTCGACGTCAGAGGCACCGCGCATGAGGCTGAAATACTCATTTGCTTGAGCGTTCAGCCTGGAGAAGAATCGTCTTGTTTGGCATTTTGTGCCTCACGGAGGCGGGCAACACCAATGTTCGAAGTGGTCCAACCGTGCGCTCATGAAGCAGCCGTTCACAAATACCGGTCAACCAGCACTTGCACCGCATCGGCCTGCAATGCGTCACGCCGAGCCTTGCGCGGATCTCGCCCGCGATAACCCGCCATCCACCGTTTGAAGCGAATGAATGCTTGGGGATTGAGCGTGTTCATGCGGGCCATGGTGCCGTCGGTGGCCACCACCACTTGCGAAAACCCCTCCGTGTACAGCAGCTTGTGGGCCTCGGGGGCCTGCACAGCGTAGAAGTCTTCCTCTGCCTCACTGAGCTTGATGGGGTGGTCGTCGCCCCCCGCCTTCATGCGCCGGATGATGTCAACCTCGAAACCGTCCTGGTTGACTGCGGTGTACAACTGCGACTTGCGCAGGCGAAAGGTAGCGTCCACCTTCTTGAGAAGGCCCAGCATCGAGCTGTCCACACGAGCCAACTGGGTGGCGAACATGACACGCTTTTGGGTGTCCCACAGAAGATCGATGTCGCGCGTGCTGAGCACGTCCGAGTCCAGACGCACTCCAGCGGCGGTTTCGTAGGCATACAGCGCATGCGTGCCAACGACGCGGAAGTGCTCCATGAGCCCGGTGGCAGCCAGCTTGCCCAGCAATTTGACGACCAGCGGCTCGACGCGGCCGACACGCAATGCCCGGTTGAGGCGGCGGTGCTGTTCAAGCTGCAAGGCCAGCGCCTTGACCCGTTCCTCGTTGTCGCGCTTGCGGGACATGAAGCGCTCGTAGATCTGCTCGGTCTCCGCGTTGCGCGCACCAAGGCTTTTTTCGGCACCCGTGCGGCTGGTCCGCACCAGGTATTGGGCTGCAGGGTTGGCGGCCGGACCTGCGTGCCAGTACATGCCGCCCTCGGTGCTTTTGGCCTCGGCACGCGCCTCTTCCAGTGCCTCGAAAACGGCAACCGCGTCAATGTACTGACGCGTCTGGTCGGGCTTGATTTCGAGCATCTTTCGGTATGAATTTATGAATTCATATTTTATACCGATAATTGTTGTTAATCAACAGTTTATTGATTGATGTGGTGGCGAAAGTTTCACGGATTTGGAACATGTGGGGCTTCGCTGTGCGCAGGCGAACAGCGCGCTCATGAAGTGTTGGATGCGGTTCTCGCCTCCAATATGTCATCTAGATCACTGCAGAAATGGCGCTCAAGGTGGTTTGTGTTCATATGTCTCAACTCCGCCGACCAGGCCCAGCGCGAGATTCGATAGCAGTACTGAGTAAGGGGGATGCTCCCGATGAGGGTGACACAAAGACAAACGGCCACTTTCGTGGCCGTTGCATGCGGGTCTTTCTACCTCGGGACGAGGTTTCTCACTCTGGGTGGGACTTGCACGAGTGCAAGCAGCGCTCTCTTTCTCACCTGATCAGAGTTCGGCGGGCTGCTTTATTGCCTCATCGTCTGTCGGTTGATGGTTGTTCAAGCAACCTGCTGCGCTTGTGTTGCATTCGCCGCTGATGCGGCACGGCGAACCAGACGAACCAGTTCGTCGTCGCTCGGGTTGTAGTAGCGCATGGCCATTTGCAGGGTCTTCCAGCCCATGACCTTCGCCAGGTCCTGCACCATCATGTGGGGGGCCAGTCTTGAAGCGGCTTCATGGCGCAAGTCGTGGAATTTCAGGTTGGTGATGCCCGCGGCAACGCACGCGCGCTTGAAGGCGCGGTCCAGTCCACTGGTGTCGTAGAAAGTTCCTATGACCTCTGGGCCTGTGCGGGGCAACGCTTCAAGTACCCGTACGGCTTCAGCATTCAGGGGGACTGTGCGCTTGGCCCCGTTTTTGGTCAGGTCAAGTCGGATGCAGCAGCGATGAAGGTCAACCTGGTTCCATTCGCAGGTGAGGATCTCACCAGCTCGCATGCCCGTTTCAATTGCCAGACGAACGCAGGCATAGAGCCAGATTTTGGTGCCGGCTGCATCGGGACGTTGCGTTGCCTCGAGCAAGCGAGCTTCTTCATTGCCTTGCAGGCGCCGGTCTCGCCCCTGTCCTGCTGGTGGCTTGCGCACGTTCTTTACTTCGTGAGTCAGGGGCAGGCTCCACTCCTTGATGGCAATCGTGTACAGGTGCGATAGCAGTGCCAGCTCCAGTCGCACGGCGGTAGGGCTGACGACCTTGAGTCGTTCGTCTCGGTATGCTGCATAGTCCTTGGCCTGCAGACTGTCCATCGCCCGCATGGAAATGGGGTGACGCTGAAGTTGTCGCAGCCGGTTGCGTTCTTGGACGCATCCGCGCTTGGTTGGTGTGATGGTGCTGACGTAGCGTTCCAAGGCATCGCCCAAAGTCAACTTGGCCAGACTGCGGCGGTCTCTGAACGAGTTGTCGTCCATCTTGGACTCGATGGAGCGGACCCAGGTCTCCGCGTCCTGGCGACTTTCAAACGTTTTGATTTGGCAAGGGTAGCCCTTGCGTCGCACGATTGCCTGGTACTGGTAAGGCCCGCGCTTGTTGATGGTGGCCATCGCATTCTCCGTAAAGAACGGTATAGCGATGCCGCAGCAGAAATTGCGCGGTAGTGCAGCAAAAATGCAGCAAAAAGACCCCAGAAAGCAAAAAGCCCGCTGCAAGATCGGGCTAAGTGCTTGATTTTACTGGTGGCTCCTCCCTGATTCGAACAGGGGACCTGCGGATTATGATTCCGCTGAAATCAATATTTGTCTGTGTTGAATAATGTTGATAGAATCAAAGAAAATCAACATCTTGCGGTACTTTCTTCCCCCTGGTTGTTGATTCGTATTCCTCAAAATTGGGGATTTTTGGCTACACAGTGGCTACACGGGCCCGCTGTGTAGCCAAACAGACCGGAGCAACGACCGATGGCAAGACCGAAGAAAACCGATGTGCCAGACACCGCCCAGGCCGTTGAGCTGACGGCTGGAGCCATCGAGCGCCTGACCTGCCGTACCGACATCAAGGCCCAGGCCTTCCTGCGTGACACCAAAGCCCCAGGTTTGCGGGTGCGGGTAACGAACACTGGCGCCAAGTCGTTTGTGTACGAAGCCAAGCTGAACAGGCAGACCATCCGGCGCACCATCGGTGATGTGAAGTCATGGACGATTGACCAAGCCCGCACTGAAGCCCGCCGTCTGGCGGTGATGCTGGACAACGGCACAGACCCCCGCGAGCTGGAGCGACAGCAACACGCAGAACGCGAAGCCCAGCGCCAGCAAGAGCAAGCCAAGGCCGTGACCGTGGGCGATGTGTGGGCCGTCTATCTTGAAGAACGCCGCCCGCACTGGGGCGAGCGGCACTATACGGACCATGTGAAGATGGCCGCCCCTGGTGGCGAGCCGGTCAAGCGTGGAGTGAAGCTGGAGCCTGGAAAGCCGCGCCCCCTGACCGTACCCGGCCCGGTGCATCCCTTGCTGGCGCTGAAGCTGTCCGAACTCACGCCCGACGTGGTGGAGGCGTGGGCCGCTGAGAACGGCAAGACCCGTCCGACCTACGCCCGCTTGTGCTGGCGCTGCATCAAGGTGTTTCTGAACTGGTGCGCGGAACACCCCAACTATCGACAGGCGATGACCGCCACCAATCCCGCCGCCACCAAAAAGACCCGCGAGGCTTTGGGTAGAGCGAGTGTGAAAACCGATGCCCTGTTGCGTGAACAATTGCCCGCGTGGTTCGCTGCCGTGCGCCAGCTACCAAACCCGGTGATTGCTGCCGCATTGCAGGTGATTGTGCTGACCGGTGCCCGCCCTGGTGAGGTGCTGGCTCTGCGCTGGGAAGATGTGAACACCCAATGGAGGGGCCTGACCATTCGCGACAAGGTGGAGGGCGAACGCGTGATTCCACTGACACCATACGTGGCGCAACTGCTGGCAGGGTTGCCGCGCCGCAATGAATGGGTGTTCGCTACAGGCCGCGCCGCATCCATGAACCTGAAGAACATCAAGCGCCGGGTAGGTTACGAGGAAGGGCAGGACGCCGAGCCGTTTGTGGGCAAGAGCGATTCCGGCCACATTGCGCCACCCAATGGGCCCCATGCTGAAGCCTGCCGCGTGGCCGGTGTGGATGTGAGCCTGCATGGCCTTCGCCGTTCATTCAAGAGCCTGACCGAATGGCTGGAAATCCCTGCTGGTGTGGTGGCTCAAATCATGGGACACAAACCAAGCGCTACCGCTGAGAAGCATTACACCGTGCGCCCGCTGGACTTGCTGCGAGTGCACCATGAGCGCATCGAAGCCTGGATTCTGGAACAGGCCGGGGTGAAGTTCGACCCAAAGGCCGAACCGGGCAAACTTCAAGTGGTCGCATGAATATCGCAAAAAGGCTATGATATGAGCGAATGGACGGTTGCACTTCACACCTTGGCTGAACCGGAATTGCTGGCGCTGCCTGCTGACATGAAAGCCCGTTTTCTGCGCATTGCTGAGATGTTGGAAGACTTCGGGCCGCAGCGGGTTGGGTTGCCACACATCCGCCCGCTGGAGAGCAAGCTGTGGGAAATGCGGATGCAAGGCCGTGACGGCATTGCCCGCGCTGTGTATGCCGCCGTCCAAGGAAAGCGCCTGCTGGTGTTGCATGTGTTTGTGAAGAAGACCCAGACCACGCCCCGCAGCGCCATTGAAACCGCCTTGAAGCGATTGGAGGCCCACCGATGAAAACGCTCAAGAACCTGAAAGCCACCCTGCTGGCCGATGCCGACACCCGTGCTGCCTATGACGCTCTGGCCGATGAATTTGGCATGGCCCGCGAACTGGTGGCCGCCCGTAGCCGTGCTGGCCTGACTCAAGCCGAAGTGGCAGAGCGTATGGGCACCACGCAAAGCGTCATTGCTCGCCTGGAAGGTGGCAAGCGTCAACCGTCCATGCGGACGGTGCAGAGGTATGCCAAGGCTATCGGCTGCCGTGCCGTGGTGAGGCTTGAGCACGCCTGAGCGCTTGAGTTTTTGTTCCAGCTAGGCCCGCGAACCGAAAAGCGGGCGACCTTCACCCGCCTGCTGGGGCATCCTTTGAAGGGCGCCTGGAAGGGGTGCCGAGTGAGTGTGAAACAGTACGACAGGGCAACTGCCGAAGCGATTTTCGGAATGTGTGCTTTTCCGGAGTCCTTTGTCATCAGTGATGATGGCGTGTTTCTGAACGAAGAGTTCCGCGCCTACAGCCCACAGAATCAAGTCTTTGATTGGACTCCAGCCTATGACATGGATTGGGCGGGAAGCCCAAACCCGCTGACTGCCCCAATCCTGCCGATTCCGTTTACTGCAAATGAGTTGGCTGCATGCATGCTCGACGGCCCTGGTCAGGATATCCAGAATGCGATCGATAGGCGAATAGGTTATCCGCTGGATGAAGAGGTGCTGCAGCGCTTTACCTGCCGTGAGCGAGAAGTCGCAAACGCATTGGGTGAAGCGTACGCCTTAGCTGCCGAAGGTCAGTCGCTGATTGGTGAATTTGACTACAAGGCGGAGAATGTGGCTCACGCGCTTGCAAGACAAGCAGAAGATGCAAATGTTCAGGCAAATACACGGGAGGGTGTGTTTCAGGCTGGGCTCACGTTTGAGGAAGCAAGTCAGCGTCGTGCGCTTGCCGTTGCATCAAATGCCGACTTGTCGAAACAGGCTGAGCGGGCAATGGCCGCAACAAAGACTGCTTGGTTTGCCTGGCGCAAGGCGATGGTGAGGCATCTGCTGCAACCCTCAGAGGTCGGGGGTACATCCAATAAGTCAGATGCCGTACCAACTAAGCGTGTCCTTGCCAGCGCGGTTCAAGATGCTGCCATCCTCGATGCCATCCGAAAAGCCGGGTATGACCCGCTGAAGTTTCCAAAAAATCCACCAGGCAAGCCCGGCATCAAGGCAAAAATCCGTAACGTGCTCGATGGGGTCAAGGGGACTCCGTTTGCAGGGGGCGGGAAACGTTTTGAAATAGCATGGGGGCGGCTGCTCGCGAGCAAACAAATTGTGATTCTCTGAATGCCTCTGTCTCGAGTATCCCCCTAATTGGGGGATACGGGGACACTTGCGGGGGAGGATACCCGCCGAAAAAAGATTGCCTCAACGGACACAAATACACATCCGTTGGAAAGGCAACAAGTGGAAGTTACCAACGAACGCAACGCAGCCGCGCTGCATGCTGCATACGCTCCATTCCCGCCGCTTGAACAGGAGACTCGCCCCGCAGTCACCACAGAGCAAGCGGCCTACTACCTGAATCGTCGTCCACAGACGCTGCGCGGCTGGGCAATGACTGGCAAGGTCATCACGCCTACCCGTTGCCACGGGCGCTTGGCATGGCCAGTGGCCGAAATCAAACGCATTTTGGGGGTGCAGTGATGTCAACCCATACCCTTGGAAATGCGAAAACCCCCGGCGTGCAGGCCGAGGGTTTTCAGGTCGAAGACCAAACGAATCACGCTGCGAATTGTAGGCCAGGACGCTTTCCCGCGCGGCGAAACACTGTCATCGCTGAGGCGCTGGCCCACCTGCTGGACGGCTTCCGCATCACCGGCATGGAAGTTGTTTTTTGCATGAGCTCCACACGTCTCGCGCACCACGTCCACGCTCTTGGAAAGAACCATGATTGGACGATCCGGCGGTGCGACAAAGTGGTGGGCTGTAACGATGGCCGTGTGCAGACGATTTCTGAATACTGGATCGAGCCTGACGTGATCGAATCCGCCATGGCCTTGGGCGCACGGGAATGGATCACTTCTGTTCGCAAGGCTCGTGCGGCACTGAGGGCAAAAGCGGAAGAAGCACGCCGTCGCGCTGCTGCCGTTGAGGCAGCGCGCAAGCGCCAGCCCCTGCCGGGGCAGTTGGGGCTTTTCGGGGGTGCCGCATGAAAGCCGCTGCCGATAAGGGCTTCGTCACTTTGCAAGCCCGGTTTGCCCTGCGCGGGTATGTGCTGAATCGAAGCATAGGCGCGGCAGATGGCTTTTACGTTGCCAAGCATGGCGTGGTCAAGTGGCTATCGAACTTGGACGATGCGCGGGCGTTCCTGTGGCAAATCGGGGGCGGTTCATGAGCATTTTGGTTATGACTCGGGTTTGGGATGGGTTCCCGGCGGGAGGTCCCGAGCTGCTTGCGCTGCTGGCTCTCGCTGATTGGTGCGACGACGAGGGAAACTGTTGGCCGTCAGTTGCCAGGGTTTCAGAGCGATTGCGAGTATCCCGCTCCCAAGCTCAGCGCATTCTTCACAGCTTGGTAGACAAGGGATTTGTCGCCGTTACAGCCAATGCCAACGGAGGCGCTCCGGGCACGACTCGCCGTTATCGCATCGAGCTAGGCCGGATGACGGGTCGCATGGATGAGACCCCTAGGGGTCGCACTGGTGCGACGGGTAGCAAAAACGCGACGGGTCGCATGGATGTTCGAAACGGGCCGCGTTTATGCACTGAGACGGGCCGCATGGATGCGACCCAAACCGTCATAGAACCGTCAATACCCGTCAATAAGAAGAGACGCACGAGTGCCGATGCGCTTTCATGTCCTCCGGATGTTGACGGCCAAGTATGGATCGACTGGATTGCGTTGCGCGAGGCCAAGCGAGCACCGGTGACTCAGACCGTGCTTGAGCAGGCCAGGCGCGAAGCTGAGAAAGCCAACATGTCGCTGGCTGACTTCCTGCGCATCTGGTGCGCCCGCGGCAGTCAGGGCCTTCAGGCCGACTGGATCAAACCCAACGAGCGGGGGCAAAACGTCGAATCATTCCGTGAGCGCGATGAACGATTGGCGAGAGAACGCGTGGCTGCCTTCGCTCCAGGGGTTGCAGCCAAGCCAAGGCATCAGAGCAATGCCACCGTGATCGAAGTCCAACAGGTTTTCAGGGGGATAGACGCATGAGACAACCGTTGCCAGAGAGCTGGGTGGACCAAATCTTTGCGCGCCTGTCGGTGCGATATGGCCGGGCGTTTATGGCCCGCTGGGACGGCGTTGATATTCAACTCGTGAAGGCCGACTGGGCGAAGGAGCTGGCCGGGTTTGCCAATTGGCCTGAAGCCATCAAGTGGGCGTTTGACCATTTGGACGCTGAGAAGCCGCCGACCGCAGCGATGTTTCGTGACTTGGCCTATCGGGCGCCCAAGCCAGACAGGAAGCAATTGCCGGAGCCTGTAGCCGACAAGGCACGTGTTACCGCGGAGATTGCCAAATTGAGTACGCCAATCCCAAGAGTTGACCCCTATACGGACTGGATTTCCAGAGGATTGCAGCGTATCGCTTCAGGGGAGCAACTGAGTCGCGCGGTGAAGAAAGCCATCCTGGATGCAGCGCGAGTCAAGGGCCTTGGTTCGGGGTGTTCATGACTGCGCCAGACGCCCTTTGCGCCATCTCCCGGGTGGCTGCTGGAAGCTGGCGCCAGGGCCCAGCCCCATTGCCGCAGAGCGCCGCAGTGCGCGTGATTCTTGAGGTCCTGCGGGTGGCAGTTGCCACCGGCTACAACCGGGCCGCATTGGCAGAAAGTGCGCTGCTTTCTGGTGGCGAGGATGCCGAGCGCAACCGAGTCTCCAGCGAACTGTGCGAAGCAATTGGCCCGGAGTGTGTGGCCAAACTGCTACGAGCTGCCGGAGCTGCTTTTGATATCAACCAATGAGCAAAAAAACATGAAGCCCATGAGAGAGCGCCGCCACACTGGCCGCCGGGTTCGTCAAATCGTTCTGGATGCTGTGCTTGACCTGCACGCCGCGGGAACCGTGGTGACGCCGGAGACTCTGGCCGAATACTGCGGCCTGCCGCGCAGCGCGGTCAACGAGCACATCAAGCTCCTGCGCGAGGAAGAGCTGATCCACACGCCAGGCCGCGGTGTGTACGTGCCCGCCCAACTGGCGCCCCCGCCGCGCCCCATGAGCCTGACGGCCATGCCGGGTGGCGGCCAGGTCAAGCTGGAAATCGGTGATGTGGTGTTGGACCTGTGGCCACAAGAGTTTCAGGCCTTGAGGTTTCTGATGGCTGGCCCCGGTGCTCTGTTTCCCCAGGCGGCTTTTGGTTCCGACGTGCTTGTAGTTCGCAGGGAGCGCGTCGCTGGCGCCTTGTAAAACACCCCCTGTGGGGGTTTTTCGTCAACGCGATACGCCTTCAAGATGAGGGCTCATCCCGGACTTGAAGCGCATGCGCCGCCAGAGTTTGGACCTGAAAGACAGGTTGCCGCCCCAGGATAGGAGCCCCACGTGTACACGCCCGAAGACCGTCAACGCGACGATGCACTGAAATCCCCCAGCCCCGCGGAACCATCCGCAGGTGGCTTTCAGTCCCGAGCCAGCCGAGCTGCTGCGCCATCCTCCTACACCTCATCGACCACTGCCGGACCGACACCATCGTCACCCGGCGACGCGCGCCGCCTGACCGGTGATTTCGATGCCACGCCTGTTTCGCGCCCAGCGGCGGTAGCCACGCCACCTAACGCGCCCAGCAACGCGGTGATGGTAAATCGCCAACCGAATGGCGTGCTGGAGTTCAGTGGTATGAGCGTGGGTGGAGCACCGGTGCAGTATGAGGGCTCAGCAGGATTTAAACCCAGGGGCGGCACGCTCAACACCATGAGCGCGGACCGCTTTGTCCAAGCTGCGCCGTCGCTACAGGCGAAGGCTGCCCCAGCGTCTGCGATGGTCCCAGGCGATGCCAGCTATTTCAGCGGTCCGCGCGGCGACTTGAGCCGGAACCAGAACGCCACCGTGATGAGTGGCGAGACCTACGGCGTGCTGGGCAAGCAGAGTCAAGCCGATAGCCTGCTGAGTGACGCCATGACCAAGCGACCGGGTGAGTCGCGCGCCGATTTCGCCACCCGATCCGGCGCCGCTCAGCGTGCACTTGGCTTCCAAGTGGACGAGCGCAACAACGTTCGGAGCAACAACACCCAGCAGCGCGGGCAAGACCTGAATTACGACGCCACCACCCAAGGCCAAGGGTTGGGCTTTACCAGCAACGCGTTGGACCGCGCCAGCCGTGAGAAAACTGAGGCGGCGCGCCTTGGCCTGGACGCAGGCCGCCTGCAACTTGAAACATTCAAAGCGCTCAACGAGAAGCGGGATGCCCCATCCGGGTTCCGCTGGACCGAGGGCGGCGACCTGCAGGCAATTCCAGGTGGCCCGGGGGATAAATCGCAAGCCTTGCGCCCGATGCCATCTAGTGCGGCAGGTGGCCTTTTGGAAAACCGCCGCAATGCCCGGCGCGCTGTTGATGCGCTGGCGCTGCTGAATGGTGAAACCCTGCCCGGCGGTACCCAGGGTGACCCGAACGCCACCGGCTGGAAAGGCTACTTGCCCAACCAATTGCTGAACCGCCTGGACCCGGCCGGTGTGGACACCCGGGCCGCGATTGCCGACCTGGGCTCAATGGTCATCAACGACCGCTCCGGCGCTGCCGTGACGGCTGCCGAGTTCCCCCGCCTGGCCCCCTTCATCCCCTCCGAAAAAGACGACCCCGAGACGGCCCGCAAGAAGCTGCAGAACTTCGCCCGCAACTACGGCGCCATCGTGAACGACACCGAAGAGTTCTACCGCGCCAGCGGCTACAACGTGCCGGACGCAGAGGCCGCGCAGCAGCCCGCCCCCGTGCCAGCACGTCAGGCCGGGCCCGCCGCGGTGCCGCAGGCTGGCCAGGTGGTGCGCGGGTACCGCTTCCTGGGCGGCGACCCGGCCGACCGCAACAACTGGGAGGCCGGTCAATGAACGCCGCACAGCACGATGACGGTCCCTGGTCCGACTACCAAGCGCCAGCACAGCCGCAACGCCCACCGCAGGCGGTACAGACGAGTGCAGCGCGCAACGATGTAGGCCCATGGAGCGATTACCAGCGCCCCACCCAAGCGCCTGCCGCACCGGTTGCGCCGACTGCACCGAGCCCCGAGCGCAGCACTCTGCACGAGCTGGGCCGCCAGGTGGGACTGGCCGCACGCTACGGGCTGGAGGGTACCGCTCAGGCCGCGCAATTGGTGACTGAGCCCATCCGCCAGAACATCACAGACCCGGCCGCGAAGGCCCTGGGCTTCAAGCCCGGCCGCCCCTTGAGCGAGGCCGCGACCCAGTTGGCCAACGCAGTGGGTTTGCCGCAACCGGAAACCGCCCAGGAGCGAGTGGTTGGTGAGGCATCTCGCCTCGTGGCGGGGGCAGGTCTGACGATGGGTGCCGGTGGGGCTGCATCCGCTTTGCCAGGTATGACAGGCAAGGTTGGTACCGCATTGGCGGCCCAACCTGCGCAACAGGCCGTTTCTGCCGCTGGCGCTGGTCTGCTGGGAGGTGCAGCCAAGGAGAACGGCGCTGACCCTCTGATGCAAGCCGGTGCAGCGCTGGTGGGCGGTGTGGGCGCCTCGATGGCCACCGACGCGGCGATGCGCCTGGGCCGGGGTGTGCTGCAGCCGCGCCTGGTCAGGCGCGCTGGCAAGCTGGACGAGCAACTGACCCGAGTGCTGGCCGATGTGGACGTGGACTGGTCCACCGTGCCAGAGCAGGTGCGCAACGGCATGCGCGTCGAGGTGGAGCGTGCTCTGAAAACCGGCGGCGACCTGGACGGCGAGGCCCTGCGCCGCTTGATCGATTTCAAGCGTGTTGGCGCCACCCCGACCCGTGGCACCTTGACGCTGGACCCGGTGCGCGTCACCCGCGAACGCAACCTGGCCAAGATTGGCGCCAACGCCACCGACGAGGGTCTGCAGGGGCTGGCACGGGTGGAGCACGACAACAACCGCCGCCTGATTGACGCGATGAACGCGGCCGGGGCGAATGGTGCCGACGACGCGGTGGGCGTGGGACAACGCGCCATCCACTCGCTGCAGCGTGGCCTGGATGACGAGAAAACCCGTGTGGGCGAGTTGTACAACCTGGCGCGCGACAGCGCCGGGCGCAGCTTCCCGCTGGATGGGCACGCCTTCACCACGGCAGCCAACAAGGCTTTGGACGATGCCTTGTTGGGGCATGCCCTGCCGCCGTCGGTGGCCACGCACATGAACCGGATTGCCCGGGGTGAAGTGCCGTTCACCGTCGATTACGCCGAACAGCTCAAAACTGCCATGGGCAACCTACGGCGAGCCACCACGGACGGCCAGACCCGGCTGGCGCTGGACAAGGTGCGACAAGCTCTGGACGACACGCCGGTGTTGGGTCTGGGTCAGCAGACGTTCGCCCCAGGTGCCCGTGCAGTGAACCCCGGCAACCTGCCTGCGGTGCCGGGTGCGCCCGACTTGGGGGAAGAAGCCATTCAGGCCTTTAACCAGGCGCGCGCCGCCAACCGGGCCATGATGCAGCGCATCGAGCGCAACCCGGCACTGAAAGCCATCTATCACGGCGAGGCCACACCCGACGACTTTGTGCGCAAGTTCATCATTGGATCGAACGCCCCCACCGCTGACGTGGCCAGGCTCAGCCGCGAGTTGGCGCGCGACCCCGAAACGCAGCAGGCCGTGCGCGGGCACATCGTGGCCTGGCTCAAAGACCGGGCACTGGGCGGCGCGGCCGACGAAACCGCCAAGTTCAGTGCGACCCGCTACCGCACCGGCCTGGGCGGCATTGGCGACCGCAAGTTGCGCATGTTCTTCAGCCGCGAGGAAATCGACCAGCTCAAGGCCGTGGGCCGGGTGGCCAGCTACACCCAAGCGCAGCCGGTCGGCTCTGCAGTGAACAACTCTAACTCCGGCGCCTTGATGGTGGGCCGGGGCTTGGACGTGCTGGACGCCCTGGGCGCCAAGGTGCCCTTCCTGGGCATCGGCCCGCAGGTCACGGCCGTGACCCGTGGCCTGCAGCAGAAACAGGCGCTGGACACGGTGCCGGTGCTGGTCAAGCGCGCCCGCCTGGCCGAGAAGGTGCCACGCCTGGCGCCAGCCACGGCCTACGGTGGCTCAGTCGCCGCGCCAGGACTCGATGAGGGCCAGGACGACCAACGCCCCTAACCACCCCAGAAAGATGGGGTTCATCCCCCACAGCGTTTCATTCATGACGGCCAGTGTGCCACCGAATCAAAAGCGAGAGCAACATGAACTTCAACCCGCAAGCCACCATTCCCACCCAACCTGCGCGCCCCGTGCCAGACGCCAAGTTCTCTTTGGCGGGCATGGGGCACAAACGCACACCCGCCGAACAGGCCGAACAGGACAGGCGCGCAGCCGCCCGAAAACTCCCCGACGAGCTGTTTGCCGACCACCCCGAGGTGGTGCTGGCCCGCGAGGTGGCGGAGCATGCCCAGCGCCGCATGGAAGCAGCCCCCGTTCTGGCGGGCATGGTTGACCAGGTGGCCGACCACATCACCGCCGCAAACGAGGCGATTGCCCAACTCGAGCGGGCGCTGGATCACGCTGTCATCAATGATTTGCTGGCCGGAGACACCGACTTCGGAAAGGCCAGCGTGGTGCAAAACGCACTGCATGCGCAAGAGCACCGCCGGGTGCTGCTGGAGCGCGCCTACCACCTGGCACGCCACACCAGTTTCAGCGAGCAAATCAAGCTCAAGGAAGCGGCCAGGGAGGCCGAGTCGGCCCTGAGCAACTTGGTCTTCAAACTCAAGTGCCAGCACGTTGACCGGCACCCCCACCTGTTGACCGGTGGCCAGCCTGTTTGAGCAGGAGCACAGCAGGCATGGCAACACGCAAACCGACTGCCACAACATGGAAGCCCGGTCAAAGCGGAAACCCTCGGGGACGCAAGCCCGGCACCGGGGAGGTGGCTCAGATTCGCGCCAGCATCGCCCAACGCATGCCAGAGCTGCTGCAGACCCTGATGGGGCGCGCACTTGATGGGGATGTGGGCGCGGCCCGGTTGCTGCTGGAGCGAACGGTTGCCCCCTTGCGCGCTGTGGACCCAACCCAGGCGATTCACCTGCCTGGCGGCACCTTGACCGAGCGCGGCCAGGCCGTGCTGGGTGCCGTGTCGGCTGGAGAACTGTCGCCCGGCCAGGGTGCGGCACTGATTGGCGCCATCAGTTCGCTGGCGCGGGTGGTCGAGATTGACGAACTGGCGGCCCGAGTTGCCGCATTGGAGGGCAAGCATGGCAAGACTTGAAGGGCGCGTGCGCAAATTGGAGGCTGCCAAGGCCGAAGTCGATTTGAAAAGCATGTCCGACGAAGAGCTGGATGCATACGCCGAAGCGCACTGGAAAGAGCCTCCTTGGGGTTCTGATGAAACCGTGGCGGCCATCCTGACCAAGATAGGCCGCAAGCCCAGCGCCTGGCCGGTGGTGCCCGACCACCTGTTGCCCCCTGACGATGAGGATTTGCTATGAGCTACCTGAACCAACGCATCAAGAAGCTGGAAGAGGCTGCGCCCGTTGCCCGACCCGGCTACGGCCTGGCCATCCCGCAGGACGGCGAAACCGAAGAGCAGGCCATTGCCCGGGTAAGGGCGTCCAAGCCATGCCGCAAGGTCTATCTGGTGCAGTTTGTGGATGCGATGCCCCGGAATGAGGACGGAGCTGCGGGTACAGTCACGAGCATCAGCACCTGATCAATTCGGCTTTGACTGCCTCTGAGTCACGAGCCATTTGGCGCTGTTTTTGTGTTCTGTTGCTTCGAGGATCAACACTATGAACAAGTGGCCACCGCTGGAACAGGATGGGTGTTGCGCTCCAGTTCCATCGCATCCCACGCATTGGTGTGTTTTGACAAACCGCGAAGAGCGCGCGGCCGCGATGCAAAGGCAGTACCTGGACTACGTTGTTCGCTTTGAACGCAGCGACCGGCGCAAGGGTTGGTTGCGCTTCCTGGTGCGAAAGCCCTTGGCGGCCTTCTGTACATTGTTCAAAGGCCAACCTCTTCCCTCGGAGTGGCGCCGCGACCCGCTGCGTGAGGACGACTTCTGGGCCGAGCGATATCTGAAATATCTGGGGCGCATGACCCCGAAAGATTGAGCGCGCATCTCGCCCCAAGTGGTGTACTCAACCTTGGCCCAGTCGCACAAGATGGTGGCCATGGGCTTTTGGGCTGGCATTGACACGCCCCGGTTTGGCACAGAAGATGTCGCAAACAGGGGGAACATCACATGCGCATCAGTCTCTTCGCGCCAGTTCTGGCAATCGCTTTCTTTGCCAGTGGCGCACACGCCCAAATCTTCAAATGCACCGGTCCTGGGGGCACCATGGAGTTGAGCGACCGTCCTTGTGCCAAGGGGAAAAGCTCTGTGATCAACGTAGGGCCCACCAACGTTTTGGATGGTTCTCACAATCGGCGTCTGGCTGCTCAGCAGAGACAAGAGCGTGCCGCCGAGGCTGCGAGGGAGAGGTTTGATGCACTGGTGGCGGCAGAACAGCGCCAGCAAGAAGATGAGGCCGAGTCAGACCGGATACATAGACAGAAGCTGTACGAGGCAAATGCCAAGGCGCAAGACGAAGCCCGGCGTAGAGCTAGGCGGAAGGCAGATGCAGATGTGGCAGAAGCTCGCCAGCGTGCCGCCATGCAGTCTTCAGAGACTAGACCGGCAAGTTGTGACTCCGGAGGCTGTTGGGGATGGGACGGCAGTCGCTACAACCGCTCTGGCAGTGGAGGGACGTATTTTCGACAGGATGGGCGGGCTTGCCGCAGCATTGGTGGCCAGTTGCAGTGCAATTAGTGTGTAGCGCTGATTCCATCCGCTTGAATTTCCAGGTGAGTGCTGAACTGTCCCCAGTTCTGAAATCGATAGTGAAGATAATCGGCATATGGCAATCAAGTTTCAACCAGCGCCCGGCACCATATTGAACTGCGACTTCCGTGGCTTCATCGCTCCTGAGATGGTCAAGCACAGGCAAGTCGTTGTGCTCTGGAAGCACAAAACCAACGCCAAGTTGATTTACATCGTCCCGCTGTCGACCACGCCACCTCACGATGATGCGCTGGCTGTGCAACTGGAGCGACTGCCCATTCCACGGCCGGGACAAGACCCGAACACCCCAATATGGGTGAAGTGCGACATGGTTTACACGGTCTCAACGGACCGCCTTTCCATGCCGGTAAGTCGGGCAACCCGGCGCACAGCGGCTGCCCCCATCAACATCAACATTTCAACGCCGCAACTTCTGTCCATTCGCCAGTGCATTGCAAAAGCCCTGCGTTTGGTTTAACATTGAGGCGTTCCCGAAAGGGGCTGAAAGTCTGGTTCCGCTTCGGCGTTGAACCAGCCAGAAGGAAGGGCGATGACAAGCCATCTTTTCTGAAATCAAGGGCGCTTCGGCGCCCTTTGTCTTTTGCAACACGCTGGGACAGGTTGCGCCACACCCTTCAGCGTGCTACATTCCACCTAGGTGCAGCAATGCACCACGGGCTTGGCGGCCCGAAATGTACAGGCGCAGCAACCAGCGCGCCGCTTTTGCGAGAGCTGGTTTTTTTACGTCCCTATGCTGCGTAGGGCGCACGGTTTCCATGTTTTGGCGGGCCGTGTGGGGTGCCTTCGGGCACGCCGGTTCCTGTACCCGGTCCGCCAACCTGCACGGTCTGCCTCCCCATGCTTGGCGGCTCGGGGAGGCGGGATTGAGACTCGTCGTACAGGAGCCACCATGGCTGACATCATCCCCTTGGCGCGCCAGCATGCGCCCACTCGGTCCACCACGGACACAACCAACCCCGAAACCATCCGCCTGCACGGTCTGGCCGAAAACGCCCTGGCGACGGCGCTGCATTGTTTGCGCAGTGTGGATTGCGACCCGTCCAAGTTGGCCAAGGCCACCGCCCGCGCGGTGCGCGCCGCCACGCTGTTGAAGCGCGCCAGCCAAGTCACCCAGCAGACCGGGGGTGCAGCATGAGCAAGTTCCTGCAAGACCCACGGGCCGCCGAGGGCGAAGACCGCCCTGCCGCTGTTTCCTGGCGAGATGCTTTCCACGCCCACGAAGGCGAGGCCGATGAAGTGGCGGTGTTGGGCACTGCTGCGCTGGCGCGCGTCCGCGCGGCACACAGCGCCATCCAATCCCTGGTGGGCGTGCTGATTGACCGCGAAGTGGTGATGAGCGACAGCAATGACCCCGTGATGAGCACCTACACCGCCACGGGCTTGCTGGAGGCCATCGCCTGCTGTGCCGAGCTGGCCGAATTGCATGCTACAGGTGGCGGGGCGCTGTGGACGAGCAGCCTGGAGGGTGAACGGGGTGCGCATGTGCGAGTCCTGGCCAGGGGTTTGGCAGCAGCGGAACAAAGGTGTGCAGATGGCAAACGGCCGCAACAAACTGCGAAAGGGTGATGCGGGCCGGGAGCCTGGCGGGTTCGTGGCGTTGCCGTGGAGTGTGTTGGACAGTCAGGCATTCCAGCGGCTGAGCCACCCAGCCCGCTCATTGCTGCTGGAGCTGGCGCGCCAGTTCGTGCGGGACAACAACGGGCGGTTGATGGCATCTCTGGCGCAACTGAAAAGCCGGGGATGGTCGAGCAATGACACCATCACCCGGGCTTTGCGTGAGCTGCAGGCGGCGGGGTTTGTGTTCCAGACGGTGCAAGGGCAGCGTCCCAACAAGGCGAGTTGGTACGCCATCACCTGGCGCAACTTGGATCGGCACACGGGTTACGACGCGGGCACATGGGAGGGCTTTCAGCGCGGTGCATATCGTCAAACTGAGGGTCTGAAAAACGCAGCGCTTACACCGTCTGACGGTGCAGTAAAAAACGCATCCCTTACACCGTCTCGCGGTGACATAGAACGCCCCATAGCACCGCCTCACGGTGTAGAGGCTCAGGCTGTAGCACCGCCAGACGGTGCTATCCGGGCCATTTTTCGGCGCCGCTCTACACCGCCAGACGGTGACCATCTAGAAATACCATCTACGGGGAGCGAAGCGACGAGTCCCCGGGCATTGGATGACACGCCAGTTGCAGAACCTAAGGCCTTGCGAAATAGACGGCGGCCTGGCTTGAGCAAGAAGGGTGAAGCGGGAACGCAGCAGGGGCTGGTGTCTCGTGGGTTTGCTGATGCCGCCCAGTTGGTTTTGCCGGTATGACACCCCCCCATGGGGTTTTGATTGCTGGCCAGCACTCCGCAGAATGTGCTCTGGATGCAAGTCCCCCGCAGCTAGTTGTGAAGTCGGCGGGTTCCGCCCGGCCATCGCGCCGGGCTTTTTTCTGGGCGCTCGTCAAAGCGTGCTGACTTTACAGATTGGACTGGTTGGAGTCCCTGTCGAGGTGCAAAACCCTGTGCTCATGGCTACACAGTGGCTACACGCACCAAGACGAAGAAAGCAAAAAGCCCGGCGAACCGGGCTAAGTGCTTGATTTTGCTGGTGGCTCCTCCCTGATTCGAACAGGGGACCTGCGGATTATGATTCCGTCGCTCTAACCGGCTGAGCTAAGGAGCCAGAGCCTCGCATTATAGCGGGATTTTTTGGCCTTGATCAAGCGTGTTTGAAGTTGGCTGCACGTTTTTCCACAAAAGCTGCCATGCCTTCCTTCTGGTCGGCGGTGGCAAACAGTGCGTGGAACATGCGGCGTTCGAACATCACGCCGTCGGCCAGCGAGCCTTCAAACGCACGGTTGACCGATTCCTTGGCTGCCATCACTGCAATTTGCGAGAACCCGGCGATGACGAGCGCAGCGCCCAGCGCTTCGTCCATCAACTTGTCCAGCGGCACGACGCGGCTGACCAGGCCGGAGCGCTCGGCCTCGGTGGCGTCCATCATGCGGCCGGTCAGGGCCATGTCCATGGCCTTGGACTTGCCCACAGCGCGCGGCAGGCGCTGCGTGCCACCCGCGCCGGGGATGATGCCCAGCTTGATCTCGGGCTGGCCGAACTTGGCGTTGTCAGCAGCAATGATGAAGTCGCACATCATGGCCAGTTCGCAGCCACCACCGAGTGCAAAGCCACTCACCGCCGCGATGACGGGCTTGCGGATGCTGCGGATGGTTTCCCAGTTGCGGGTGATGTAGTCGCCCTTGTAGGCGTCGGCAAAGCTGTAGCTGGCCATGGCGCCAATGTCCGCGCCAGCGGCAAAGGCCTTTTCACTGCCGGTGATGATCATGCAGCCGATGTCGTCGTCGGCATCGAACGCCTTGAGCGCTGCGCCCAGCTCGTTCATGAGCTGGTCGTTCAGCGCGTTGAGCTGCTTGGGGCGGTTGAGGGTGATGATGCCGACGCGGCCTTCAGTGCGGACGATGATCAGTTCCGGGGAGGTGCTCATGCTTGTCTCGACATGGTTGGAGTGATGGAGCATTCAACTATAGCGGCACCCCGGGTGCAGGATGTGTCGCCCCGGGAGCAAAAGCTGCCGGGGGACATGATTCATCTGCCTGGGAAAACCTTATTCCTGCAGCCAGCGTCGAACTGCCTCGCCCTGTGCAGGAGCGGGCCGCGCCAGGCGAACGGTTTGGGTGGGCTCTGGCCAGCGCAGGGTGCAGCGCAGCAGGCGGCCGTCGCGTGCTACCAGTGCTGTGACAGTTGTCAGGCCGTGGGCGTGCAGCGCCACGTCGTCCAGCTTGCGCACGCGCCAGCCAGCGGTTTGCCCGGTGGTGTCGGCCGTTTCCACGCCCAGCCACTCGTCGCCAGCGGCCATGCCAGCCGCCTCGGCCGCTGAGCCGCGCAGCACGTTCTTGATGACCAGCCCGTTCGATTCCGTGACGCGCAGGCCCAGCCGCTGTGCCAGCGGCGCAGGCTCTTGCAGCCATTGCACTCCCTGGTTTTGCAACAGACCGGCCAGTGGCAAGTCTTGCGTGCCGTGCACCCAGGCTTGCAGTTCACTCTCGAAGCTGCGCTTGCCCAGTTTTTTCAACACAGCCAGCAGGTCAGCCTGGCGCATGGGGCCGCCTTCGCAGCGCTCATAAAGCGCGCGCATCACGGCGTCCAGCGTGGTGTGGCCTTCGGTGCGCAGGGTCAAGTCCAGGCACAGGGCCACCAGCGCGCCTTTGGTGTAGTAACTGACGGTAGCGTTGGGCGTGTTCTCCTGGACGCGGTAGTACTTGATCCAGGCGTCGAAGCTGGCCTGGGCCACACTTTGCACCAACCGCCCCGGTGTCTGCAGCACCTGGTTGATGGTCTTGCCCAGCAGTTGCAGGTAGGCCGTTTCGTCAATGAGGCCTGCCCGCAGCACCAGCAGGTCGTCGTAATAGCTGGTGAAGCCCTCGAAGAACCAGAGCAGTTCGGTGTAGTTCTCTTGCCCATAGTCGTAACGGGCAAATTCCCGTGGGCGCAGGCGCTTGACGTTCCAGGTGTGGAAGTACTCGTGGCTGATGAGGCCGAGCAGCGTGGTGTAGCCGTCGCTGGCCTTCAGCGCGGCGGGCTTGCTGCCCGGTTCGGGCAAGCGGGGCAGGTCGGCGCGCTGGCAGATGAGCGCGGTGGAGTGGCGGTGTTCCAAGCCGCCGTAGCCGTCGTGGCTGGCGTGCAGCATGAACAGGTAGTGGCCAAACGGTGGCCGGCCTTGGCCGTGCTTGCCTTGGGGGCCATGCCACAGGGTCATTTCCGCTTCGCAGATGCGCTGGGTGTCGCGCAGCAGGCGTTCGCCATCAAAGCCGGGGCCCGCGCCGCTCACAATGAAGCGGTGCGGCACGCCGCGCACTCGGAAGCAGCCGCTCCAGAACGTGCCCAGTTCCACCGGGGAGTCGGCCAGTTCGTCGTAGCTGGCGGCCAGGTATTGCCCGAAGCCATTGCGCTTCACCTTGAGCGGTGGCAGCGCCGTGGCGGCCTGCCAGCCTGCGGTGTGCGGGTTTGCCAGAAGTTCCAGCAGATGGGCTTCGTCTTCGCGGCCATGCACGCGCAGGCACAGGCTGGTGGGGTTGAAGAAGCCCCGGGTCTGGTCCAGAAAGGCGGTGCGAACCGATGCGTCGAAGGCGTAGACCGACCAGCTCAGCGTCAGCGTGCCCGCACCGGCAGGCGTGGTGACTTCCCAGCTGTTCTTGTTGATCTGGCGCACGTCCACCGGTTTGCCTGCCGCTTCGGCACGCAACTCCTGAAGGTGCTGCGAGAACTCGCGCACCAGGTAGCTGCCGGGAATCCACACGGGCAGGCTCAGCAGTTGACGTTGCGCGGGGCGGTCGATTTCCAGGGTGACGTCAAACAGGTGGGTGTGTGGGTCGCGCACGCTAACGCCATACCGCAGCCCGGGGAGGGCTGCCACCTGTTCGCGCTGGGAGCGTACCGCGCTCATTTCAGCGCGGCCAGGGTCTGTTCAATCTTCTTGAAGTCCGCGCCCTGTACGCGGGTGCCGTCGGCCATGAAGCTGGTGGGCGTGCCGGTGATGCGCAGGCGGTTGGCAAATTCGGTGTTGCGCGTGAGCGCAGCGGTGTCGCAGCTTGCCGAGGCAGGCGTGCTGCCCTTGAGCATCCAGTCAATGTAGGCGACGGATTTGTCCTTGGCGCACCAGATGTTGCGTGCCTTGGTTTGCGAGTCCGGCCCCAGGATCGGGATGAGGAAGGTGTAGATCGTGACATCGTTGAGATTGGCCAGATCGCGTTCCAGGCGCTTGCAGTAACCGCAGTTCGGGTCGCTGAACACAGCGATCTTTTGCTTGCCGTTGCCCCGCACGGTGGTGAAGGCGTCCTTGATGGGCAACTGGTCAAAGGCGATGGCCGTGAGCTTGTTGACGCGCGCTTCGGTGAGGTTGGCGTGGGTGCGGGTGTCGATGAGCTCGCCCTGCAGCAGTACGAAATCGCCCTTTGCGTCGGAGTAGAAGATGTCGCTCTGGTTGATGCGCACCTCGTACAGGCCGTTCATCGGCGTCTTGCTGACCTCTTCGATCTTGGGCAGGTTGGGCAGGCGTTCGGCCAGAACCTTGCGGATGGTGGCTTCCTGCGCAAATGCTGCGAGGGTGAGGCCTGCCAGCGTGAAGGTAAGGGCGGCGCGGAGAGTGCGGGAAATGTTCATGAAGCTTGGTGTTCGGTCTGTGGGTTTGGTTCCGCAAGCGATGCTCAGGCGGCGGTGCGCCCCATGGCCCGGCGGGCGGCCCAGGTTTTTAGTGGCGAAAATTGGTCAAAACCCCGCATTCCCCAACGCCGCAGGGCCTGGACGCGGCTGTCCTGGTGGCCAAACAGCCCGAAGAGGTTGTCGGTGGCCCAGGCCATGGCGCCGAAATCGGCTTGGCGGGCGCGTTCGTAGCGGCGCAGGAGCTTCAGGTCGCCCAGTTCGCGCCAGTATTCGCGTTCGTGCAGCACGCGGGCCAGCTCGGCCACGTCGCCCAACCCCACGTTCAGCCCCTGGCCTGCCAGAGGGTGCATGGCATGGGCCGCGTCACTCACCAGCGCCACGCCGGGGCGTACCCATTGCCGGGCGCGCGACAGTTCCAGTGGCCATCCTGCCGGTTGACCCAGCAATTCCATGTGGCCCAGGGCGTGGTCGCAGGATTGGGCCACCGCGTCCGCCAGCGCAGTGGCGTCAAGTGCGAGCAACTGCGCCGCGCGCTCATGGGGCACCGACCACACCAGCGCCACGGCGTTGCCTTGTTCGCCTTCCAGCGGCAGCAACGCCAGAATGTCGCCATTCAGGAACCACTGGCGCGCCACGCCGCCGTGCGGGCGCTCGCAGCGCAGGCGTGCTGCCACCGCCGTTTGCGGGTAGGGGCGGGTATCAAACTCAAAACCCATGGCGTCGCGCGTACTGCTGCGCTTGCCTTCGCAGATCACCGTCAGCGCCGCGTTCGGCCTTTCATGCACGACGTCGATTCCAGGCTGGAACTGCACGGCCTGCGCCAGTGTTTGTTCGAGTGCAGGCACGTCAACGATCCAAGACAGCGCTTCAGCACCACTTGATTGGGCATCAAAACGCACGCTGGCTTCGCTGCCATCGGCCACCCACATGTGGCTCACGGGGGTGACCGCCGGCGGGCTGACGGCGGGGCCATCTGGCCACACACGCAGGGATTGCAGGAGCTGCCGCGACGCGGCGTTGAGCGCGTAGGCCCGGATGTCGGGCGTGGCGCCCGCCGGGGCAGCAGGGGGCTGGGGGCGCGTCACCAGGGCCACGCGCAGGCGGTCGCGCGCCAGCAACAGGGCCAGCGTCTGCCCGGCCACCCCGCTACCGAGAATGGCCACGTCGTACTTGGTACTCATGTGCAAATTGTAGAAGCAAGGCAAAATGAGCGTCCGCCTGAGCCAAGACTTGCCCCCATTCGCACGATGCCCGATTTCGCCAGCGCTGACGCCGCCTTGCCCCTGCACATTGAAGAACTCTGGATCTACCCGGTGAAGTCCTGTGCTGGGCTGCGCCTGTCGTCGGTGGAGTTGCTGGAAACCGGCCTGGAATGGGACCGCACCTGGATGGTGGTAGACGCGAACCACGAATTCGTGAGCCAGCGTGAATTGCCGCGCATGGCACTGATACAACCGCGTTTTCGCATGGGGCAGCTGGAGTTGCGTGCGCCGGGCATGTTGTCGCTGCACCTAGCGCTGGATGCCGCCGAGTCGCCCTGCCGCGTGCGGGTGTGGGATGACGAGGTTGATGCCTACGATATGGGGGACCTGGCGGCGCAGTGGTTTACCGATTTCCTGGGGCTTGATGCGCCAGCGGGGGTGCAGCCGCTGCGTTTGGTGCGTTTTGACCCGGATGTTCGCCGTCTTTCGTCAATGAAATGGACGGAAGGCATTGAGGCGCCCAACCAGTTCAGCGACGGCTTCCCGGTGTTGGTGGTATCGCGTGCTTCACTGAACGAGCTGAACGAGCGGCTGGTGGTTCTGGGACACCAGCCGGTGGGCGTTCAGCGCTTCCGGCCGAATATCGTGCTGGGCGGGCTGGAGTCGCACGACGAAGACCGGCTGGCGTCTGTCAGGCTTCATGCTGACGGCGCCCCAGAGGCACCGCACGTGTGGCTGCAGCCTGTAAAGCCTTGCGCGCGTTGCAGCATTCCGGATGTTGACCCTGCCACCGCCGAACCCGGCAAGGCCGTTGGGCAAACGCTGCACAGTTACAGGCAGGACCGTCGCCTCATGGGTGCGATCACTTTCGGCATGAACGCGATCGTCCGCGCAGGTGTGGGGCAGATGCTGCATGAAGGCATGCGTGGCCATGGCGAGTGGGGTGCCTGGGAGGCTTGATCCCCGGGTCGCACGTCAGACGCGGCGCAGCAGCTTGGATTTGTCGAGACGGATTTTCACGTCTTCTGGCGACAGGGGCTTTTCAATCTGGTAACGCTCGTTCTGGGTGTCCCGCTTGCCGGGAGCGCTCAGGGGCATGCCTTGCCCGTCGGCAATGGCCATGGCCAAAGGGGTGTTGACCCGCTCGCCTCTACGCACCACGACGGCGGTTTCGGCTGACTTCAACCGAACATAGGTGCCGGGCGGGTACATGCCCAGCAGCTTGACGAAGGCTGCGCCCAGTGTGCTGTCGCGGTCTTGTGCTTCAAGGTAAAGGTTGCCTGCCGCCACTTTGGGTGACAGACCCCTGCGGCTGCGGCGGGGGGTGATACGCGCCACAAAACGGTCGGCCATTTGAAGCAGGCAAAGGCTGGAATGCAACGGGGATGATGCAGGCGGCGCTTCCTCTTTCGGTACGTGGTGTTTTTCGACGAGTTGCAGCCAATCGCTGTCGGTAACGCCCAACTGGCGCAGTCGTTCGACACCCCGGTGGGCATGGTCGTCTATTTCGGCGCGCTGAACCTCGTCCACTGGACGCACCTGGCCGGCCAGTTGGTCCTGAAGCTGGCTCATTGCGATGTTCATGGTCAGCGCGGCGCGTACAAGCGTGCTGAGGGTCTCCCCCGTTGTGCCGGTTCTCGGGCCGATCATGTGGCACATGGATGCCGCCAACAATGCGTGCGCAGCGCTGTATCCCTGTTCGCGGTCAAAGAGCATCTGCACCATGACGAACAGGCTGTCGTCTTCGCGGTGGCGGAGCAGGTAGTGCATGCCCTGTTCAATGGCCTCCAGCCGAGGCATGAAGTCTGCGGAGGTGACCTCCGGCTTCTGCAACAACGCCTGCAGACGGCGGTGCAGGGCTGGCCACCCTTCCGTCGGGTCCTCATCCAGCCAAGGTGGACGGCGCAACTCTCCAGCGGCTGGCGCTGAAGGACTGCTGGTTGGCGGCTCGTCCATGGGCATGCGTCAAATTATGTGATATATGGCACTAAATGCCATTTTATGGCGTCACCTCTTTCCTTGTGTGCGAATTTACGGCGAATTGTGGCTTTTTGAACATTTATGCGAGGCGGCCACCTCAGCGTTTGGACCCTGTTGAACCATGGCCGATGACGCCGCCAATGGCTGCTCCGCCCAGCGTGCCCAGCGTGCTTCCGCCGGTGAGGATGGATCCGCCAATGGCACCGACGCCCGCACCTATAGCGGCGTTTTGCTGGCGCTGTGAAAGGTTCGAGCACGCCATCAGCGACGGCAGAATGAGCAGGGCGACGAGCGGTTTGGCGATGCGGTGCATGTTTTTCATGATGTGAACTCCTTGGCTTGTTGTCAGAGGCGCCACGCAACACGCGTGGATCGTGTGTGAATTATTTGGGGCAAGTCGAGACCGGTGAGGTGACAGGGTGCGTCAGATGTATCAAGCCGTAAAGGCCGCTGGAGGGGGCATTCCAGGCGCTCGGTACAATCTGCAACCATTTCCCCTGGCCAGCCGTGTTTCCGGCGAGCCCCCCTGCCGGCCCATTTCAAGGCAAAGCGCGCGGGCCGTGCGTTTGCATTTCAATGAGTACACGGCAGCGCATACGGGGTATCGATTCCAAAGGAAGTTTCCATGTCTCTCAAGTGCGGCATCGTCGGCCTGCCCAACGTCGGCAAATCCACCCTGTTCAATGCCCTGACCAAGGCGGGCATCGCTGCTGAAAATTACCCCTTCTGCACCATTGAGCCTAATGTGGGTGTGGTGGAGGTGCCCGACCCGCGCCTGCAGCAGCTGGCCGAGATCATCAAACCCGAACGCATCGTGCCGGCCATCGTCGAGTTCGTGGACATTGCGGGTCTGGTGGCAGGAGCCTCCAAGGGCGAAGGCCTGGGCAACCAGTTCCTGGCGCACATCCGCGAAACGGACGCCATCGTCAACGTGGTGCGCTGCTTCGAGGACGACAACGTGATCCACGTCGCGGGCAAGGTGGACCCGATTGCCGACATCGAAGTGATCCAGACCGAGTTGTGCCTGGCTGACATGGCCACTGTGGAAAAGAGCCTGCAGCGCTACACGAAGGCTGCCAAGAGCGGCAACGACAAGGAAGCCGCTGCGCTGGTGCAGCTGCTCACCAAGGTGCAGGCCGTGCTGGACGAGGGCAAGCCGGTGCGCACTCTGGAACTGAACGATCAGGAGAAGGTGCTGCTCAAGCCGCTGTGCCTGATCACCGCCAAGCCCGCGATGTTCGTGGGCAACGTGGCGGAGGACGGTTTCGAGAACAATCCGCTGCTCGACCGCCTGAAGGATTACGCCGCCGGCCAGAATGCGCCGGTGGTGGCCATCTGCGCCAAGATCGAGGCTGAGCTGGCCGAGATGGACGATGCCGACCGCCTGGAGTTCCTCAAGGAGCTGGGGCAGGACGAGCCGGGCCTGAACCGCCTGATCCGCGCAGGCTTCAAGCTGCTGGGTCTGCAGACCTACTTCACCGCTGGCGTAAAGGAAGTGCGTGCCTGGACCATCCACATCGGCGACACCGCGCCGCAGGCCGCTGGCGTGATTCACGGTGACTTTGAGCGTGGCTTCATCCGCGCGCAGACCATCGCGTTTGACGACTTCATTTCCTATAAGGGCGAGCAGGGCGCCAAGGACGCTGGCAAGATGCGCGCCGAAGGCAAGGAATACGTGGTGAAGGATGGTGACGTGATGAACTTTTTGTTCAACGTCTGACTCCGACGAGCGGGATTCCTCGCTTTTCACCAAACCCCGGAATCCCCGAGATTCCGGGGTTTTTTTGTTTGCGGGGGGTGCTCTGCAGTACAGGGTTTGTCACCACCGCGCGGCATTGATTGTTGTGGCCTTTGGTGCGAACATGTGTCCAGCGTCAACCGTGGAAAGGAAGGTGTGCCATGTCCATCTTCGCTCACTACCAGAGCCGGTACGAGGCCACGCAGGAAGAGGAGATGTCCCTGCAGGACTACCTTGACCTGTGTCGACGCGATCCCAAGGCCTACGCCAGTGTGGCCGAACGCATGCTGCTGGCCATTGGCGAGCCAGAGTTGGTTGATACCCGCACCGACCCGCGCCTGTCCCGCCTGTTCGCCAACAAGGTCATCAAGATCTACCCGGCCTTCCGCGACTTCTATGGCATGGAGGAGACGATCGAAAGCATCGTCGCCTACTTCCGCCACGCGGCACAGGGGCTGGAGGAGAAGAAGCAGATCCTCTACCTGCTGGGACCGGTGGGCGGGGGAAAGTCTTCGCTTGCTGAAAAGCTCAAGTACCTGCTGGAAAAGGTGCCGTTCTACGCGGTCAAGGGCTCTCCAGTGCACGAGTCGCCGCTGGGTCTGTTCAATCCCGACGAGGATGCCCATCTGCTGGAACAGGACTACGGCATTGCGCCGCGTTACTTGCAGGCGGTGATGAGCCCGTGGGCCGTCAAGCGACTGCACGAGTTCAATGGGGACATCACCCGGTTTCGCGTGGTCAAGCTCTACCCCTCGGTGCTGCGCCAGGTGGCGGTGTCCAAGACGGAACCGGGGGACGAGAACAACCAGGACATCTCCTCCCTGGTGGGCAAAATCGACATCCGCAAGCTGGAGTCCTATTCGCAAAACGACCCTGACGCCTACAGCTATTCCGGCGGCCTGTGCCTGTCCAACCGGGGGCTGATGGAGTTCGTGGAGATGTTCAAGGCGCCGATCAAGGTGCTGCACCCGCTGCTGACTGCCACGCAGGAAGGCAACTACAAGGGCACCGAGGGGTTTGGCGCCATTCCCTTCGATGGAACCATTCTGGCCCACTCGAACGAGGCGGAGTGGCAGACCTTCAAGAACAATCGCAACAACGAAGCGTTCATCGACCGCATCTACATCGTCAAGGTGCCATATTGCCTACGCCTGTCGGACGAGGTACGCATCTATGACAAGTTGATCCGCAATTCGTCTTTGGCCAACGCGCCGTGTGCGCCCGACACGCTGCGCATGATGGCCGAGTTCGCGGTGTTGTCGCGCCTGAAGGAGCCGGAGAACTCGTCGATCTACTCGAAGATGCGCGTTTATGACGGCGAGAATCTGAAGGACACCGACCCCAAGGCCAAGAGCTACCAGGAGTACCGCGACTTTGCCGGGGTGGATGAGGGCATGACCGGCCTGTCCACGCGCTTTGCGTTCAAGATTCTGTCGAAGGTGTTCAACTTCGACCACCGCGAGGTGGCCGCCAACCCGGTGCACCTGATGTACGTGCTGGAGCAGCAGATAGAGCAGGCGCAGTTTCCGCCCGAGGTGGAAGAGGGTTACCGCCGCTTCCTGAAGGAATACCTGGCGCCCCGCTATGCCGAATTCATCGGCAAGGAAATCCAGACCGCCTACCTGGAGAGCTATTCCGAATACGGCCAGAACGTGTTCGACCGCTACGTCACCTACGCCGACTTCTGGATACAGGACCAGGAGTTCCGCGACCCCAACACCGGCGAGATGCTGGACCGCCAGGCGCTCAACGACGAGCTGGAGAAGATCGAGAAACCGGCGGGCATTTCCAATCCGAAGGACTTCCGCAACGAGGTGGTGAACTTTGTGCTGCGGTCAAGGGCCAAGCACGACGGCCGCAACCCCGCCTGGACCAGCTACGAGAAGCTGCGCTCGGTGATCGAGAAGAAGATGTTCTCTACCACCGAGGACTTGCTTCCTGTCATTTCCTTCAACGCCAAGGCCAGCGCCGACGAGCAGAAGAAACACCAGGACTTCGTCAACCGCATGGTGGCCAAGGGGTACACCGAAAGCCAGGTGCGTCTGCTGGCCGAATGGTATTTGCGGGTGCGCAAGTCGTCTTGAAGCGCCCATTGCGGGCGGCATTCAACCTTTCGGGGGAGCGGGCTCATGAGCCAGGTGGTGCACATCGTCGATCGGCGCAACGATGCTCGCAACAAGAGCACCGTGAACCGTCAGCGCTTTCTGCGCCGATTCAAGGGGCAGATTCGCGACGCTGTGCGCCAGGCGATAGGGCGGCGCAACGTGCGCGACATTGACGCGGGCGAAGAGGTGCACATCACCGGCAAGGACATTTCCGAGCCGCAGTTTCGTCAAGGGCGATCAGGGGTGTGGCGCCGAGTCAATGCTGGCAACGACCGCTTTGTGGTGGGCGACGAGGTGGAGCGGCCCAGCGGATCGTCTGGCGGGGGCGGCGGGCAGGCCAGCAACGAAGGCGAGAGTCTGGACGACTTCGTCTTCACGCTTACGCGCGAGGAGTTCCTCGATATCTTCTTTGACGATCTGGCGCTGCCCAACCTGGTGAAGACGCAGCTTGCGCAGATCAAGGAATACCAAAGCCGCCGCGCGGGTTACACCCAGACCGGAACGCCCGCCAACATCAGCATCCGGCGCAGCATGCGCGGCGCGGCAGGTAGGCGCATTGCGCATGGCACGCCGCTGCGCCAGCGCCTGGAGGCGCTGCAGCAGGAGTGGGAGCAGGTGGTGGCCGAGCGCGGGGCGGGCGACCCACGCGCGTGCGAACTGCAGGAGGAAATGGCCCGCCTGCGCGCGCGCCTGGAGGCCATTCCCTTCATCGACGAATTCGACCTGCGCTACACCCACCGCGTGCGTGTGCCGCAGCCATCAACCCAGGCGGTGATGTTCTGCCTGATGGATGTGTCGGGCTCGATGGACGAGGAGCGCAAGCAGGTGGCCAAGCGATTCTTCATGCTGCTGTACCTGTTCCTGCGCCGCACCTACGAACGCATCGACCTGGTGTTCGTGCGCCACCACACCCAGGCGGCCGAGGTGAATGAGGAGGAGTTCTTCCATTCCCGTGAATCGGGCGGCACGGTGGTGTCCAGCGCGCTGGCGCTGACGCTCAAGATCGTTCGTGAGCGTTATGGCAGCCAAGCCTGGAACGTGTACGTGGCTCAGGCATCGGACGGGGACAATTGGAACGCCGATTCCCCGCTGTGCCGCGAACTGCTGGACGAGTCTTTGTTGCCGCTGTGCCAGTACTACGCCTACATCGAAATCAACGACGCGGTGCCGCGCAACCTGTGGGAGGAGTACGCCAAGCTGCTGCCCGAACACAAAGAGCGCTTTGCCATGCAACGCATCATCGAGCCGTCGGACATCTTCCCGGTGTTCCGCAGCCTGTTCAAGAAGAGGTTGGCATGAGCCCCGCGCCGCGCACAAACCGTCGCAAGAAGCCCAGGCCGTTGCCACAGGGTTCTGAATGGACCTTCGAGGCCTTACGGCAGTACGACGCCGAGCTGGAGCGGCTGGCGCATCAGCACAAGCTCGACCTGTACCCGCACCAGATCGAGATCATCACCGCCGAGCAGATGCTCGACGCCTACGCTTCCATTGGCATGCCGGTGCTCTACCACCACTGGTCCTTCGGCAAGCACTACCTGGCGCAGGCCAAGCAGTACCAGCGCGGGCAGATGGGGCTGGCGTACGAGATCGTCATCAACTCCAACCCCTGCATTGCCTACCTGATGGAGGAAAACACCCTGACCATGCAGGCGCTGGTGATTGCCCACGCGGCGTATGGGCACAACGCTTTCTTCAAGGGCAACCACCTGTTCCGCGCCTGGACATCGGCCGACGCCATCATTGACTATCTGGTGTTTGCCCGCAACTTCATTGCTGAATGCGAGGAGCGCCATGGCGTGGCCGCGGTGGAACCCTTGCTGGACGCCTGCCATGCCTTGATGAACGTGGGTGTGGACCGTTACCGGCACCCAGCCAAGCTGTCGCTGGAAAAAGAGCGCCTGCGGCAGCGCGAACGCGAGATCTATCTGCAGCAGCAGGTCAACGAGTTGTGGCGCACCTTGCCGCAGGTTCCGGGCAAGGAGGCGGTGGCGCAACCCCGCCGCTTCCCAGATGAGCCCGAGGAGAACGTGCTCTACTTCATCGAAAAGAACGCCCCGTTGCTGGAACCCTGGCAGCGCGAGGTGGTGCGCATTGTGCGCAAGGTGGCGCAATACTTCTACCCGCAGCGCCAGACGCAGGTGATGAACGAGGGCTGGGCCTCCTGGTGGCACCACCACCTGCTGCACGGCCTGTACGAGGAGGGGCTGGTGGGCGACGGCTTCATGCTCGAAGTGCTGCACATGCACACCAACGTCGTGGCGCAGCGGCCCTTTCACCACCCGCATTACGACGGGCTCAACCCCTATGCCCTGGGGTTTGCCATGTGGCGCGACATCCGGCGCATCTGCGAAGCACCCACCGACGAGGACCGCGAGTGGTTCCCCGATCTGGCGGGTAGCGACTGGCTGGAGAGCTTTGACTTTGCGATGAGAAATTTCAAGGACGAGAGCTTCATCGCGCAATACCTTTCACCCAAGGTGATGAGGGACTTTCGGCTGTTTGCCGCCGTGGACGATGACAGCCAGGCGCGAGTGCGCATCGAAGCCATCCACGATGAGCGTGGTTACCGCCGCTTGCGCAACTTGTTGTCGCAGCAGTACGACCTGGGCACCCGCGAGCCTGACGTGCAGGTGTGGAACGTGGACACGCGCGGTGACCGTGCGCTCACGCTGCGCCACCAGGAGCGCGACCGCCATCCCTTGGCAGAAAGCGCTGATGCCGTGCTGCACCACGTGGCGGCGTTGTGGGGCTTTCCTGTGCGGTTGGAAACGGTGGATGCCGCAGGCCAGGTAAAGCACACGCGGGAATGTCAGCCTGCGCGCAACTGACGTTATTGCAGGTGGTGGACTTGGTTGCGTCCGCGCCGTTTGGCCTCATAGAGCGCGCGGTCTGCTCGGTCCAGCGTGGCGTTGGCGTCAGAGTCGAATTCGGTGAACTGCGTCATGCCCACGCTTACCGTGACTGCGATGGGGTTCTTGCCCGGCAAGGTGCAGGGTGTCGCTGCAATGTTGGCCCGGATGCGCTCCGCGACTTCGGCAGCCTCTTCGAGGTTGGTGTCATCCAGCACCAGCAGGAACTCCTCACCACCCAGGCGGCCAAAGCTGTCGGTTGATCGGCATTGTGCCGATACCAGCGCGGTGGCGTGGCACAGCACGGCATCGCCAGCCGCGTGGCCATGGGTGTCGTTGATGTCCTTGAAGTGATCTAGGTCCAGCATCAGCAAGCTGTAGGGCGGCAGGTCGTGGCCTCGTCGGCCGCTGCGCCGACCGTAGGCACGCTCCAAAGATTCGAGAACTGCGTGCCGGTTGAGCAGGCCCGTCAGCGGGTCGTGCGTGGCCAGCCGCTGCAGTTCGCGCTCCATGGCCTTGCGCTGGGTGATGTCACGCCAGATGCCTTCCACCCCGGCAAACTGGCCTTGCTCGTCTCGCAGGGCCTGCGTGCTGATGGAGATGTCGATGATGGCACCATCCTTGCGCCGCATGCGCCCAGGAAAGTCATGCACGAAGCCCTGGGTCCGAATGGCTGCCACAAGCGCATCCCGTTCGCGTATGTCGGGGTAGAAGGTCGCAGCGGGCAGGCCGATGATCTCGTCTGCGCTGTAGCCCAGCACGTTCTTCACCGCAGGGCATACGTAACGCGTGATGCCGTCGGCATCGGTGCGGTAGAACACGTCCTGCATGGTGTTCATGATGCGCTGGAAGTTCTGGTCGGTCTCTTTCAACCGCGCCTCCATGGTGGCGCGCTCGGTCATGTCGAGGAACGTCGCCAACACGGCTGGCGCGCCTTCCATCTGGGTGGGGCAGCTGGTCATGGCCACCACGATGTCGCGCCCTTTTTCGGTAATGGCGCGCAGTTCCGTGACGGGGTTGGAGCGCTCGTTGCGCTCGGCGTTGCGCAGCCGCGCGAGTGCGCGGTGCAGATCCAGCGGGTGTATGTAGCGGCTGATGGTCTGCCCGGCCAGCTTCTCTGTTGAGCTGGCGTCAAGCAACTGGGCTGCGGCGGTGTTGGCGTAGCGGATGTGTTCGCCGACCACGACCACCACACCCGCTGGCAGCATGTCCAGCCAATCTGCCGAGGTGCTGTGGCGGAGTTCTGAGTATGTGGACATGTAGTGGGCTGAGGTGGTGTTGGCCGTCCGTGCGGAAGCTGGAATATTATGAACCTTGGGCTCATCGTTCTCTCTAATACGCTTGGGTGCGTCGCATCGGGCGCATCAAAAGGTCTGTGTTGTTCAAAGGGGTTACGCTGATGTATCGCAAGCGTCCAGTGCATATCGGGCTGTCGGCCCGCATCTTCCATCCAGAGGCAGGAGGCGTGGGCCTGAAGGGTAAGACCTTGCAGGTGCTGGAACAGTCTGTTGCGCAGTGGGCGGCATCGCGCGATACCTTGGTTCTGATGGTGCCTTCGGTGCTGCAGGACGGGCCGCTGATGCGAAGCAGCATCCGCGTGCGCGATTACGCCGAATATCTGGATGGCCTGATTCTGCAAGGCGGCGCCGACGTGAGCCCCAAGGCCTATGGTGAAGAGCCGCTCAAGCCCGAGTGGAGCGGTGACCCGGTGCGCGACGCCTACGAGCTGGAACTGGTGCACGAGTTCATGGAGGCGGGCAAGCCCATTCTGGGCATCTGCCGGGGTATGCAACTCATCAACGTGGCGCTGGGCGGCAGCCTGTACCAGGACATTCCCACCCTTTGCCCGGAGGCGGCGGGCCACGAGTCACCCGATTACGACCGCAACGCTCACGAGGTGACCTTCACGCCCGGCGGCAAACTGGCCGAGTGGTTTCGCGACGTGCCTGGTGGGCGGCGGGTGGCGTCCATCCACCACCAGGCGGTCAACCGGCTGGGCAAAGACGTGACGGTGGAGGCCACAGCGCCCGACGGCGTGGTGGAGGCCATCCGCTGGACCGGGCGCGGTTTTGTGTGCGGTGTGCAGTGGCATCCGGAGTTCCACCACCTGGGTGGTGAGGAGATGCTGGACTGCTCTCCGCTGCTGGATGCTTTCCTGGCGGCCGCACGCAAGTAAAATAGAGGGCTTCCAAGGAGCGCTGCAGCGGCGCGCCGGTTGCGTGGCATCGAGCACGGCAACAGGCGGCCGTCAGGCTTGGACTTCCCCGAACACAACCGCGCTCACCTGAATGTGCCCTTTGCAGGTGAGTGCCGTGTCCAACCCCAATCCCCCCGCCAACGTGAATTCCGCATCCCAGGCCGCCAGCGCGGCCCGTGCTTCCGTGCCCCCCATGCTGCTGTCTGGCCTGGAGCCGCTGGTCATCGACAGCAGCAGCCTGTTCGTCAACATCGGTGAGCGGACCAACGTCACCGGCTCCAAGGCCTTCGCGCGCATGATCCTCAACGGCCAGTACGAAGAGGCGCTGGCCGTGGCGCGCCAGCAGGTGGAAAACGGCGCGCAGGTGGTGGACGTGAACATGGACGAGGCCATGCTGGACAGCCAGGCCGCCATGGTGCGCTTCCTCAACCTCATGGCTGGCGAGCCCGACATTGCCCGTGTGCCGGTGATGATCGACTCGTCCAAGTGGGCGGTCATCGAGGCTGGCCTCAAGTGCATCCAGGGCAAGGGCATCGTCAACTCCATCAGCATGAAGGAGGGCGTGGACGAATTCAAGCGCCAGGCCAGGCTGATCAAGCGCTACGGCGCGGCCACGGTAGTCATGGCTTTTGACGAGAAGGGCCAGGCCGACACCTACGGGCGCAAGGTCGAGATCTGCGAACGCGCTTACCGCATTCTGGTGGACGAGGTGGGCTTTCCGCCCGAGGACATCATCTTCGACCCCAACATCTTCGCCATTGCCACGGGCATCGAAGAGCACAACAACTACGCGGTGGACTTCATCAATGCCACGCGCTGGATCAAGCAGAACCTGCCCGGGGCCAAGGTGTCGGGCGGGGTGTCCAACGTGTCGTTCAGCTTCCGGGGCAACGAACCCGTGCGCGAGGCCATCCACACCGTGTTCCTGTACCACGCCATCCAGGCGGGCATGGACATGGGCATCGTTAACGCCGGCATGATCGGCGTTTACGACGACCTGGACGCCGAGTTGCGCGAGCGCGTGGAAGACGTGGTGCTCAACCGCCGCCAGGATGCCACCGAACGCCTGCTGGACATCGCCGAGAGCGTGAAAGGCGCAGCCAAGGACGACAGCACACGCAACGCCTGGCGCGCCCTGCCGGTGCGCGAGCGCCTGAAGCACGCGTTGGTGCATGGCATCAACGAACACATCACCGAAGACACCGAGGAAATGTGGCAGGCCCTGCGCGCCGACGGCGGGCGGCCGTTGCACGTCATCGAAGGCCCGCTGATGGACGGCATGAACGTGGTGGGTGACCTGTTCGGCCAGGGCAAGATGTTCCTGCCGCAGGTCGTCAAGAGCGCACGCGTGATGAAGCAGGCCGTGGCCCATCTGGTGCCCTACATCGAAGAGGAAAAGCGCCAACTCCAGGCCGCCGGGGGCGACGTCAAGTCCAAGGGCAAGATCGTCATTGCCACCGTCAAGGGCGACGTGCACGACATCGGCAAGAACATCGTGACCGTGGTCTTGCAGTGCAACAACTTCGACGTGGTCAACATGGGCGTGATGGTGCCCTGCCACGAAATCCTGGCCAAGGCCAAGGAAGTGGGTGCAGACATCGTGGGCCTGAGCGGCCTGATCACCCCCAGCCTGGAAGAGATGCAGTACGTGGCGGGCGAGATGGAAAAAGACCCGCACTTCCGCGAGCGCGGCATTCCTCTGCTGATTGGCGGCGCCACCTGCAGCCGCGTGCACACGGCGGTGAAGATCGCCCCCAATTACAGCGGCCCCGTGGTGTACGTGCCCGACGCCTCGCGCAGCGTGGGTGTGGCGCAAAGTCTGCTGGGTGACGGCAAGGACAGCTACCTGACCGAGCTGCGTACCGACTACGACAAGGTGCGCACGCAGCACGCCAACAAGAAGCAGGTACCCCTGTGGCCCTTGGCCAAGGCACGTGCCAACAAGGCGCCGCTCGACTGGAGCGCCTACGCCCCCGTGGCACCCAAGTTCACCGGGCGGCGCGTGTTCAAGAACTTCGACCTGGCCGAGCTGGAGAGGTACATCGACTGGGGCCCCTTCTTCCAGACATGGGATCTGGCCGGCCCTTACCCCGCCATCCTGGACGACGAGGTGGTGGGCGAGCAGGCCAAGCGCGTTTTTGCCGACGCCCAGGCCATGCTGAAGAAGATCGTGGAAGGGCGCTGGCTCACGGCCAACGCCGTGGTGGGCCTGTACCCGGCCAACGCGGTGAACGACGACGACATCGAGCTGTACACCGACGAATCCCGCACCCAGGTAGCGCTGACCTGGCACGGCATGCGCCAGCAGACCGAAAAGCAGGAGATTGACGGTGTCATGCGCCCCAGCCGCTGCCTGGCCGACTTCGTGGCGCCCAAGACATCAGGTGTGGCCGATCACGTGGGTATGTTCGCGGTGACGGCGGGCATCGGCGCTGACAAGCGCGCCGCCGCCTTCGAGGCCGCGCAGGACGACTACAACGCCATCATGCTCAAGGCCCTGGCCGACCGCCTGGCCGAGGCTTTTGCCGAATGCCTGCACCAGCGCGTGCGCACCGACTTGTGGGGCTACGCCCCGCACGAAGGCTTGAGCAACGAAGAGCTGATCGCCGAGAAGTACCAGGGCATCCGCCCGGCGCCGGGCTACCCTGCCTGCCCAGACCATTCGGTCAAGCGCGAAATGTTCGCCCTGTTGCAGTGCGACGAGATTGGCATGGGCCTGACCGAAAGCCTGGCCATGACCCCGGCGGCCAGCGTGAGCGGTTTCTACATCGCCCACCCCGAGAGCGCCTACTTCAACGTCGGCAAGATTGGCCACGACCAGTTGGTGGACATGGCTCAGCGGCGTGGCATGAGTGAAGCCGAACTGGAGCGCCTGCTGGCCCCCAACCTCTGACCAGCCCGCTGGCCGTTCACAACCGCTTTGGTTGCGCGCACAATGTTGCGCATGAAACCAAGACGCAAACTCCTGCAATTCCTGTTGCTGAGTGGCTGGCCCAGCGGCTTGCTTTGGGCGGCGGGCACCCGGCCCCAACCCCCGGGCCTGCGGCGCGTGCGTGGTGACGTGCGCGTCAACGGCGAACCCGCCCAGGAGGGGCGCCTCGTATTGCCGGGCGACGTCGTCACGACTGGGGCTGACGGCGAGGCCGTGTACGTGCTGGGCAATGATGCCTACCTGCTGCGCGCCAATACCGAAGTGCGCCACGAACCGAAGGGTTCGCCTGGTTTGCTGCAGATCGTGCAGGGCAAGATACTTTCGGTATTCGGGCCAGGCCCCAAACGGCTGGAAACGCAGGCGGCCATCATCGGCATCCGTGGCACGGGCTGCTACATTGAGGCGGCGCCTCAGCAGACCTACTTTTGCCTGTGTTACGGCCAGGCGGAGGTGGTGCCAACGGCCGATCCGTCCAGGGCGTTCGAGATGGTCACCAAGTACCACGACCGGCCTTACCTGCTGAGCACAAGCCCAGGCCTTGCACCATTGCAGGAGGCGCCCGTCATCAACCACACGGACGCCGAACTCATCATGCTGGAGGCATTGAAAGGCCGCCGCCCGCCGTTCATGCAGCAGAGCTATTCGCCGCGCTATTGACGCGCTGGCAAAAACTCAGTTGTTGCAGTTGGCGCGCACCTCGTCGATGCTGGTCAATCCGGCCAGCACTTTGGGAATGCCGTCTTGCCGCAGCGTGCGGAAACCGTGCGTGGCCATGGCTGTGCGCAGCAGTTCGGCGGCCGGGGCCTTGAGCTGGATGAGCTTGCGCAGGGCCGAGTCCACCGTCATAAGTTCGTGCAGGCCCACGCGGCCTTTGTAGCCGCTCTTGTCGCAGCTGGGGCAGCCGGGGGCGTGGTAGCGCATGAAGCGGCCGTTCTGCCCATACTGCTCAAGCCATTCCTGGCGCACCTGCTCGGGCGCGGGCGCCAGTTCCGCCGGGAAGGCATGGCGGTAGTCGGCCACGAGTTCGTCAATGAACTCGTCGCTGGCCGGTTCGCTCACCCGGCATTCCTTGCACAGACGGCGCACCAGACGCTGCGCCAGCACCGCCAGCAGCGAGTCTGCGAAGTTGAAGGGGTCCATGCCCATGTCCAACAGTCGGACCACGGTCTCGGGGGCGCTGTTGGTGTGCAAGGTGGTCAGCACCAGGTGGCCCGTGAGGGACGCCTCGATCGCCGTCTGGGCGGTTTCCTCGTCGCGGATCTCGCCGACCATGATCACGTCGGGGTCGGCGCGGAGGAAGGCGCGCAGCGCCTTGGCGAAGGTCCAGTCGATCTTGGGATTGACCTGCACCTGACGCAGGTCGGGGTTGGTGATCTCCACCGGGTCCTCGGCCGTCCAGATCTTGCGGTCTGGCGTGTTGATGTGCTGCAGCAGCGCGTGCAGGGTGGTGGTCTTGCCCGAGCCGGTAGGGCCAACGCACAGCACCATGCCGTAGGGGCGTTCGATCACCTCGCGCAGGTGTGCCAGATTTGCAGGAGCCAGGGCCAACTGATCAATGCTCAAAGGCTTGGCAGAGGAGAGCAGCCGCAGAACCACGTCCTCGGCACCACCATTGGTGGGAATGGTGGCCACGCGCAGTTCCAGCTTGTGCTGGGGTGAGTAGCGCGTGAAGTCGATCTTGCCGTCCTGCGGCTTGCGGCGCTCGGAGATGTCGAGGTCGCACATGATCTTGATGCGCGCCACCAGCGCCGAGCGGTAGGTGGGCGGCAGCTCCATGTAGGGCACCAGGCGCCCGTCCTTGCGGAAACGGATGCGCACCTTGCGTTTGCTGGCAAAGGTTTCGATGTGGATGTCGGACGCACCCTGGTTGAAGGCTTCCACGATCAAGGTGTTGATCAGGCGCACCAGCGAGTTGTCGGACTGCTCGATCTGTGGGCCTTCTTCTGAGCCTTCGTCTTCCTGCTCCACCCCTTGCTCCAGGGATTCGAGCAGCTTGTCGGAACTGGACGAAGAGTAGTCCGGCTGGTTGCGCTGGCCGGGCATGGCCTTCACGGCATCCAGTCCGTGGCGTGCGTAGATTTCAGTGATCTGGTTGTTGTCCAGCGAGCCGCTGGCCAGCGCAGCCACCACCTTGCATTGCAGGGTGAATTCCAGTTCTTCGATCAGCGCGCGGCGGGACGGGTCTTCAGCGGCGACGATCAGCGTCCCCTGGCTCCAGAGCAAAGGCAGCACCTTCAGACGGCGCGCCAGTGCTGGGGGCACGCGGCGCATGGCCTCCACATCCATGGGGAACTTGTTGAGGTCGACCACCGGGTAACCCATCTTGCGGGCCAGCGCGGTGCGCAGGTCTTGCCTCGAGAGCTGCCCGCTTTTCACGAGCAGTTCGCCCAGCGGCACGGTACGCTCGGTCTTCTGCCGTTCCAGCGCCTCCTGCAGTTGCCGGTCTGACACCAGCCCCAGGGCGGTGAGCGCCTCGCCGATGCGCACCATCGGCATCTTGGACTGCTGTTCCAGCGCCACCAGCAGTTGTTCGGGTTTGACGATCTCCTTGATGACCAGGTAGTCGCCCAGCTTGCGGTTGCGCAGGGTTTCCTGTTCGCGTGCCGCGAGTTCCACCTGATCGTGGGTCACCACCTGTTGCTCTACCAGCACCTGACCGATGGTTGCACCCAGTTGAATATCGCGGTAGCTTTCCTTGGGCAGGAAAACCCGTTCCACGCTGTCGCGCTCGTCTACAGGGTGAAACAGAAAGATGCCTTGTTCCGTTTCCACATGCCCAATCGTCTGCCCCTCTTCGGTCTGCCCGTCAGTCAGGGTCAGCCGGTACTGGATGCGCGTGCGGTAGTCCAGCAGTTGCTGCAGTGCATGGGGGTCGTTACCGGCCTGGATGGCTTGGTCTTTTGGGGCAAGCGGTGTCTTGATGCGCAGGCGGCGGAACATTGAGAAGCGCAACGGCATGCTCACGCGCGATGGCGGCACCTGAATGTAGGCGGTGCGCTCCGACAGGTTCAAGCCCACAAGCAGGCATTCCCGGGTCTGCCCGTTGCTGCCCTCGACTTCGCAGGGTAGCTCTTTGCTGCCGCTGTCCGAATAGCTGGCGTAGGGCGGGGATGGCCAGAGGGGGGTGGAGGTCGGGGCAGCGGTGGCGGTGGCGAGCATGAGTGTCTAAGCTAAAGGCGTCGGTGTCTCTGTGCAATGGATGGGCATTGTGCCCAACCTTGCTACTTCTGACAACGCTGTGCCAACGAATGCGTCAAAGTGTTCATAGCTGCGAGAGACGGTATTGCATTGCTTCTGCAACGTGGGGCGTGCGTACAGCGTCGCTGCCTGCCAGATCGGCAATGGTTCGCGCCACGCGCAAAGCCCGGTGAGTGGCTCTGCCGGACCAGCCCAACCGGGTGGCTGCCGTTCGCAGCAGTTGGGCCGCAGCATCGTCGAGGTTGGTGTGCCGGTTGAGTGCGTCCCCTTGCAACAGGTGGTTGGGGTGGCCCTGCCTCTGGCAGGCGCGCGCGCGCCCGGGCCACGCGCACCCGCACGGCGGCGCTGGGTTCGCCGGGTGGCGCTGTCATCAGCGCATCTGCCGCCAAGATGGGAACTTCCACGTGCAGGTCGATCCGGTCGAGCAGCGGGCCGCTGAGCTTGCTTTGGTAGCGGTTGACCTGATCGGGGGTGCAGCGGCATGCCTTGTGGCTGGCGCCCAGGTAGCCGCAGGGGCAGGGGTTCATGGCAGCCACCAATTGGAAGCGTGCGGGGAAGTCGGTCTGGCGTGCGGCGCGGGAGATCCTGATATGCCCCGTTTCCAGGGGCTCGCGCAGCGCCTCCAGTGCGCTTCGTGGGAATTCCGGCAGTTCGTCCAGGAACAGAACGCCGTGGTGTGACAGCGATATTTCCCCTGGCTTGGGCGGTGAGCCGCCCCCAACCAGCGCAACCGCGCTGGCGCTGTGGTGCGGCGCACAGGTCGGCCGCTGGCCCCAGGTCTCCAGCCGGAAGCGCCCCGCGAGCGAGGCTATGGCGGCGGTTTCCAGGGCCTCGTCGTTGTTCATCGGGGGTAAGAGCCCAGCGAGACGCTGCGCCAGCATCGATTTACCGGAACCTGGCGGACCAACAAGCAAGAGGCTGTGCTGACCCGCCGCAGCGATTTCCAATGCCCGCCGTGCGGCGGCCTGGCCCCGCACGTCAGCCAGATCCGGACCGCTGATGGTGTGCTTCGCTTCCATGGCCTGTACCTGCTGCCACTCGCCGTCGTCAGCATCTTCTGCCAGCGCGGAACCTTCCGGTGCAAATTGACGAACCACGTCCAGCAAGTGGCGGGCTCGGTAAACCTTCACGTCGCCCGCCAGGGCCGCTTCTTCGGCGCTTGCTGGTGGCAGCACCAAACGAGTGCCCGCGAGGGCGCCCGAGGCACGCAGCGCCAACCCCATGGCCAGCGCTCCGCGAATGGGTCGCAGGTCCCCGCCCAGCGACAGTTCCCCGGCGAATTCGTGGCTCGCCATCCGGGTGCCGTCGATCTGGCCGCTGGCTGCAAGAATGCCCAAAGCGATGGGCAAGTCAAAGCGGCCGGACTCCTTGGGCAGGTCTGCGGGGGCAAGGTTCACGGTGATGCGCTTGTTGCTGGGGAACTCCAGGCCAGCGTTCTGAATGGCCGAACGCACTCTTTCGCGGGCCTCTTTTACCTCGGTGTCGGCCAGTCCAACCAGCGTAAAACTGGGCAAGCCATTGGCCAGGTGCACTTCTACGCAGACTGGACGCGCTTCCAGCCCAACGAGGGTGCGGCTTTGCACCAAAGACAAGCTCATGTTCTTTTCCTCCCTGTTTTGGCCGGGCAGATTGCACAAAAAACGTGCAGTCATGCGAATCGCACTTTTTTGGTGCATTTTTGGCCGTTTTGTTACAACATCTTACCTTCGTGGCCCCCGCCTCGGTCACCTCGGGGGCCGAGGATCACACGCAGATGGGTTGGCACGCTTCTTGTTAGTTGCTTGCCGTCGTTCAATCCTTTAGCGAGACTCACCATGAAGCTGGTAACCGCGATCATCAAACCGTTCAAGCTCGACGAGGTGCGCGAGGCGCTCTCCGTCATGGGCGTGCAAGGCATCACCGTGACCGAAGTCAAGGGCTTCGGCCGTCAGAAAGGCCATACCGAGCTGTACCGCGGCGCGGAGTACGTGGTGGACTTTCTGCCCAAGGTGAAGATCGAAGCCGCCGTTTCCGACGAGCTGGTCGAGCGAGTCATCGAGGCCATCGAAGGCGCGGCTCGCACCGGCAAGATCGGCGACGGCAAGATTTTTGTCTTCCCGCTGGAGCAGGTGGTGCGTATCCGCACCGGCGAAACCGGCGCCGAAGCTCTGTGATCAACCCCAACCCACTAACAAAGAGCATGCACATGAAAAAGTTTCTATTGAGCCTCTGTCTGGGGCTGGGACTCACACTGGGCGGATGGTCCGTCATGGCGCAAACCACCGACGCCGCCGCGCCCGCACCCGCTGCAACCGAGCAAGCCGCGCCCGCCGCTGCCCCGGCAGCTGATGCCGCTCCCGCAGCTGCGCCTGCCGCGGAAGCTGCTGCCCCCGCCGCCGAGCCAGTCAAAGAGACCATGGACAAGGGCGACGTGGCCTGGATGATGGTTTCCACCTTGCTGGTCATCATGATGACCGTGCCTGGCCTGGCGCTGTTCTACGGCGGTCTGGTGCGCAGCAAGAACATGTTGTCTGTGCTGATGCAGGTGATGGTGGTGTTCTCGCTGATCGTCGTGCTGTGGGCCGTTTACGGCTACAGCCTGGCGTTCGGTGGAGAGGGCCTGATCATCGGTAACCTGGACAAGGTCTTCCTGTCTGGCATCACGCTGGAAACGCTGTCCGCGACCTTCACGCCTGGTGTGATGATTCCTGAGTTGGTGTTCGTGGCCTTCCAGTCCACCTTCGCTGGAATCACCTGCGCCCTGATCGTTGGTTCCTTTGCCGAGCGCATCAAATTCAGCGCCGTGCTGCTGTTCAGCGTGCTGTGGTTCACCTTCAGCTACATCCCCATCGCTCACATGGTCTGGGGTGCAGGTGGCTACCTGTTCGACAAGGGTGCGCTGGACTTCGCCGGTGGTACCGTGGTGCACATCAACGCCGCCGTGGCTGGCTTGGTGGGCGCGTACATGGTGGGTAAGCGGGTTGGCTACGGCAAGGAAGCCATGGCTCCGCACAGCCTGACGCTGACGATGGTGGGTGCCTCCCTGCTGTGGGTGGGTTGGTTTGGCTTCAACGCTGGCTCCAACCTGGAAGCCAACGGCGGTGCGGCTCTGGCCTTCATCAACACCCTGGTGGCCACCGCCGGTGCCGTGCTGGCCTGGTCGATTGGCGAAGCGCTGCACAAGGGCAAAGCCTCCATGCTGGGTGCAGCCTCCGGTGCTGTGGCTGGTCTGGTCGCCATCACCCCTGCCTGCGGTACCGTGGGCCCGATGGGTGCGATCGTGATCGGTCTGATCGCTGGCTTCCTGTGCCTGTGGGGCGTGACGGGTCTGAAGAAGATGCTCGGTGCTGATGACTCTCTGGACGTGTTCGGTGTCCACGGCGTTGGCGGCATCGTGGGTGCCCTGCTGACTGGCGTGTTCTCCGCAGCGTCTCTGGGCGGCATCAAGGGCGACGGCTACTCCATCGCCAGCCAGCTGGTGGTGCAGGCCGAAGGCGTTGTGATCACCCTGGTCTGGTCTGGCGTGGTGTCCTTCGTGGTCTACAAGATCGTGGACATGGTGGTGGGTCTGCGCGTTACCGAAGAGGAAGAGCGCGAGGGTCTGGACATCAGCTCTCACGGCGAGACGGCTTACAACCGCTGATAGGTAAACGTCACACACAACCAAGATATCTCCTTGGTTTGGCCCGCGAAGCTCCGGCTCGCGGGCTTTTTTACGTGATCGCGGCGGGCAGGCATGCCAGCGGGCACAATCGCAGCCCATGGAATGGCTCATCGTGACGCTGGCTTCGGGTCTGGCGGGTTTTGTGGATTCGATAGTGGGCGGCGGTGGGTTGATCCTGCTGCCTGCCTTGTTTGCGACGTTTCCGAACATTCACCCCGCGACATTGCTCGGAACGAATAAGAGTGCTTCGATCTGGGGCACTGGCGCGGCCACTTTGCAGTACGCGCGTCGCGTGGAGTTGAACTGGCGGGCGCTGCTGCCTGGAGCTGCAGTATGTTTTGCGGGTTCCATGGCGGGTGCCTGGCTGGTGACGCTGACCTCACCGGAGTTCCTGCGCCGCATCCTTCCCGTGGTGCTGTTTGCAGTGTTCATCTACACACTGGCGCGCAAGGACATGGGGCGCGACCACCGGCCCCGGTTCGACGGCCGCGCCGAGATGCTGGCGACGTGTTCCATCGGCCTGACGATCGGGTTCTACGACGGCTTCTTCGGCCCGGGAACGGGAAGCTTCTTCGTATTTCTGTTCGTGCGCTGGCTGGGTTACGACTTTCTGCACGCCAGTGCGTCGGCCAAGATGCTCAACCTCACCTCCAACATGGCGGCGCTGTCATTGTTTGCCTGGAAGGGGCATGTCTGGTGGCATATCGCCGTCGGCATGGCGGTGGCCAACGTCATAGGCAGTGTGCTTGGCACGCGCATGGCGCTGAAGCACGGCGCAGGCTTTGTGCGTGGGATGTTCTTGTTCGTGGTCACGGTCTTGATCTTGAAGACCGGGTGGGACGCCTACGCGGCCACGCGTTGACCTGGCGGGCAAGCGACCACAGCCTTCGGCGGATCAGGGTGCCGGGGCGGGCCAGGCGACTTCGCTGATCTTGCGGGGTGTGCCTATGGGGGCGGCGGTGCGCCCCTGCTGGGTGGCTTCAATGTCTTCTTCGCTCGGGTAGACACCCTTGATCAGGTAATCGAATACGCGGCGCGCAATGGGGGCGGCATGCGCAGCGCCAAAACCCGCGTTTTCCACGACAGCAGCCAGCACGACTTGCGGGTCTTCAACCGGGGCGAACGCGAGGTAGAGCGAGTGGTCGCGCTGGTGTTCGTCAAGTTTGCGGGCGTCGTAGCGGTCTTTCTGGCCGATGGTCACCGCCTGAGCTGTTCCCGTCTTGCCGCCGCTGCGGTAGCCTGCGCCTGCGAACACCCGGGTTGACGTTCCCTCCGTGGTCACCGCTTCCATGGCTTCCAGAATGACGCGCACGTTCTCGGGCTTGTAGCCCAAGGGGGTACCGGGCGTGCGCACGGTTGGCGTGAGTGTTTTGGTGTCGGAGTCTTGGGATGAGACGGTGACGTGAGGCGTGTGGCGCGTGCCGCCATTGGCCAGCGTGGCCATGGCGTGTGCCACTTGCAGCATGGTGAAGCTGTTGTAGCCCTGACCAATGCCCAGGGAAATGGTTTCGCCCGGATGCCAGCGTTTTTGATCGGGCTTGCTGTAGGTGTTGCGTTTCCAGGCCTGGCTGGGCAGCACGCCGCGTACCTCGCCGCGCAGGTCGATGCCCGTGATCTGGCCCAACCCAAGCGGCTGCATGAAATCGTGGATGGCGTCCACCCCCATCTCGTTGGCCAGGGTGTAGTAGTACACGTTGCTGGACATCACGATGCTGCGCCGCATGTCCACCGCACCCAGGCCATGGTCGCCATGGCTGCGGAAACGGTGGTTGCCGAACATCCAGAAACCCGGATCATTGATCACGGTCTGAGGTGTGCGTTTGCCAGTTTCCAGAGCGGCCAGCGCCATGAAGGGCTTATAGGTGGATCCAGGCGGGTAGGTGCCGCGCAGCGCCCGGTTGAGCAGGGGTTTGTCTATCGACTCGTTCAGCGCCTTCCAGTTTTCGGTATCAATGCCCTCCACAAACAGGTTGGGATCGAACGTGGGCATGCTGACCAGAGCCAGGATCTCACCGTTCTTGGGGTTGATTGCAACCAATGCCCCCCGCCGCTGACCGTACAGCCTCTCTATCAGGTGCTGCAGGCGAATGTCCAGTGAAAGGCGTATCTGGTGACCGTTGATGGGGGGGGTGCTGGTGAGCGTGCGCACTGCATGTCCACCAGCTGACGTCTCGACGCGTTCAAAGCCGGTGGTGCCGTGCAGCAGCTCTTCGTAGCTTTGCTCCACCCCAAGTTTGCCTATATGTTCCGTGCCCCGGTAGTTGGCCTGGGTCTCGTCCGGCCAATCCTCCATCTGCTCCTTCTCGCGCTGGTTGATGCGGCCGATGTAGCCGATGACGTGGCTGGCCGTCTCACCCAGCGGGTAGTGGCGCAACAGCCGGGCCTGGATCTCGACCCCGGGGAAGCGGTGCAGTTGAGCCGCCACACGCGCCACTTCCTCGTCGCTCAAACGGGTGCGCAGCGGCAGCGAGTCGAAGCGCTTGGATTCGGCGACAAGCCGCCTGAAGCGTCTCACGTCCTTCGGCGGAATCTCTATCACCCGGCCCAGGGCGTCGATGGTGGCGTCCAGGTCGTCCACGCGGGAGGGGGTAATTTCCAGCGTATAGACCGACAGGTTGTCGGCCAGCACCAAACCGTTGCGGTCCACGATCTGCCCCCGGCTGGGCACGATAGGCAGCACTGCGGTGCGGTTGGTTTCGGCCTGCGCCGCAAACTCGTCGTGGCGGGTAATCTGCAGGTAGACCATTCGCGCCACCAGCAGACCGAAGGCCAAGAGCACCACAACGCTGGCCGCCAGTGTGCGGGCGCGAAAGAGGCTCAGCTGCTGTTCGACATCCTTGAGCTCAGTCATGCTCAACTCAGATCGGGCGGGTTTCGTCGTGGTCGTGGGCGCGCCGTTGCGGTGCGAGCAGCAACAGCGTGGCGACGGGCCACAACAGCGATTCGAGCAAAGGCGCCAGCACCAGGCCCCAACCCGGCCAGCCGTGGCCAGCCAGCAGCCGGGCCAGCAATTGCAACAAGTGCGCCACGATGAACAGCGGAAGAACGTGCAGTGCCTGAGTGCGCAAGTCGAACCAGAGAATGCGACGGTGAATCACGATCGCCAGGTAAGCCAACACGGTGTAGGCCAGAGCGTGCTGGCCCAGCACGGCGCCCTGATGCACGTCAAGCATCAAACCGAAGGCAAAGCCCACACCCACACCCACACGCAAAGGCTGGTGGATGCTCCAGAACACCAGCGTCACCGCCAGCAGGTCTGGATCCCATGGCGAGCGGCCAGTCAGCCCGATGTGCAGGAGCATGTTCAGCAGCAGTGCGCAGAGCAACGTGCTCCAGATGAAAACTGGGTTGGCAGGCAGCAGAAGCGCCTGGCCTGGCCGCATGATCATTTCCTGGGCTCCTGCTCTTTCAAGGCATCGAGCCTGGGTTTTTCCTGCGGGTCCACCACCAGCACGTGCAAGGCATGGTCCATACGGGCCATGGGTTCGCTCAGGATGCGGGCAAAGCCTGCCTGCCCGCGGCTGGACACTTCCGTGACCTTGCCAACAGGCAAGCCAGGCGGGTAGACGCCATCGATGCCACTGGTGGTGAGAATGTCGCCTACCTCGGTGTCGGTGCTGGCGCGAACGAAGCGCAATTCCAGCAGGCCCCCGCCGGGCAGGGGGGCGCCGTAAGCCAGACTGCGCTGGCCAGTACGGGTGTTGACCACAGGGATCACCTGCTGGCGGTCGATCAGCAGCGTGACTTCAGATGCCATGGGGTACACACGCGTCACCTGCCCCAGTACACCGTAGCCATCCATCACAGCCGAACCCAGCTGCACGCCATGCGTGCCGCCCCGGTTGATCACGACCTTGTGTGAGTAGGGGTCGGCGGCTTCGTAAAGCACTTCGGCCCCGCGGGCGCCCACGGGCAGGCGTTCGCCCATGTTGAGCAGCGTGCGCAGTTCACGGTTCTCTTGCGCCAGGTGTTCCACCAGAGCGGCCCGCTGCGCCTGGCGCGTGAGTTCGGCGCGCGCCTCGGTGGCGTCCTTCTGGGCAGCGGTAAGGCTGCTGACGTATTGCCCACCCCAGCCCGCCAGCCTCACCGGCTGCATGGCAAGCCATTGCAGTGGATAGAGTGCCACGGCCACGGCGGAACGCACTGGGCCTGCCCACTGCATGCGCACGTCCACCACCATGAGCAGCACCGAAACGGCACTCAGCACCATCAGCTTGGACAGGGCCGAGGGGCCCTGCTTGAAGAATGGCGGGGGGGTACGGTCTACGGTTCCCAGCGGCATGGCCGGCAACGCCCCGGGTTCACTCGTTGGTGAAGATGCTGCCGCCCAGGCGGTCCATGCGTTCCAGCGCCATGCCGCAGCCGCGCACCACGCAGGTCAGGGGCTCCTCGGCCACCAGCACGGGCAGGCCGGTTTCTTCGGCCAGCAGGCGGTCCAGATCGCGGAGCAGGGCGCCGCCGCCGGTCAGCATCATGCCGCGTTCGGCAATGTCCGCGCCCAGTTCGGGTGGGGTCTGCTCCAGCGCGGTTTTCACGGCGCCAACGATGTTGTTGATCGGGTCGGTCAGGGCTTCCAGCACCTCGTTGCTGGAGATGGTGAAGCTGCGCGGCACGCCTTCCGACAGGTTGCGGCCTTTGACTTCCATTTCCTTGACTTCGGAGCCGGGGAAGGCCGAGCCGATCTGCTTCTTGATGGCTTCGGCGGTGGGTTCACCGATCAGCATGCCGTAGTTGCGGCGGATGTAGCTGATGATGGCTTCGTCGAACTTGTCGCCACCCACGCGCACCGAGCCTTTGTAGACCATGCCGCCCAGAGAGATGACGCCCACCTCTGTGGTGCCGCCGCCAATGTCCACGACCATGGAGCCCGACGCCTCGGACACCGGCAGACCGGCGCCGATGGCCGCTGCCATGGGTTCTTCGATCAGGTACACCTCTGAGGCGCCAGCGCCCAGTGCCGATTCGCGGATGGCGCGGCGCTCCACCTGGGTGGAGCCACAAGGCACACAGATGATGATGCGCGGGCTCGGCTTGAGCATGGAGCGCGGGTGCACCATCTTGATGAACTGCTTGAGCATCTGCTCGGTGACGGTGAAGTCGGCGATCACGCCGTCCTTCATGGGGCGGATGGCCTCGATGTTGCCGGGCACCTTGCCCAGCATGGCCTTGGCCTCGTGGCCCACGGCCTGGATGGTCTTCTTGCCCTGGGGGCCGCCTTCGTGACGGATGGAGACGACGGAGGGTTCATCCAGCACAATGCCCTTGCCACGGACGTAGATCAGGGTGTTGGCGGTGCCCAGGTCAATGGCCAGGTCGGTGGAGAAGTGCCGACGGAACGATTCGAACATGTTTGAAAATCCTGTGCGGCCTGCCTGTGGCCCGCTTGGCCGTTTGCGCGGGCAGTGCCGGGAATGTGTGGGTCAGCTGAAAAAAACGGGAGTGTTCCTGGCGACAAGGCAAAATCGGGGGGCACGGCGGCGGGCCCGCACAATACTGCCGCGTCAAACACGGGATAATACCGCATGGCCTGTGCATAACTTGCGGTAACTTGCTGCTGGCACGCGGTTTTTCCTCAGTTTTTACATGCGGTTGCAAAACCGTGTGACACCAATTTCTCAACCCCATGTCCCTCACTTTGCAAGACATTGGCCGCATTGCCCACCTGGCGCGGCTGGAGCTGGACGAAGCCCATGCCCAGGGCATGCTGGCCAAGCTCAACGGCTTCTTCGACATCGTTGAACAGATGAAGGCGGTGGACACCAACGGCGTGGAGCCTCTGGCCCACCCGACCGCCGTGATTGGCCAAGTGGCGCTGCGCCTGCGCGACGACGTGGTAAGCGAGCCAAACCAGCGGGAGGCCAACCAGGCCAGTGCCCCGGCTGTCGAAGACGGGTTGTTCCTGGTGCCCAAGGTCATCGAGTGAGGCGAGCGAGCAAGACATGAGTGAACTGCACCAACTGGATCTGACCACCCTGGCCGCCAAGCTGGCCGCGCGCGAAGTGTCGAGCGTGGAGGTGACCCGTCACCTGCTCGGTCGCGCCAAAGAGCATGCCAATCTGGGTGCTTACCTGGCCTTCAACGAGGAAGCCAGTCTGGCCCAGGCCGCTGACGCTGACCGGCGTTTGGCCGCTGGCGAGCGTACCCCGCTGCTGGGCGTGCCGCTGGCGCACAAGGACATCTTCGTCACCAAGGACTTTCCCACCACCGCTGGCAGCAAGATGCTGGAGGGCTACCGCAGCCCGTTCGACGCGACGGTGGTGTCGCGCCTGGCGGCAGCTGGCGCCGTGACGCTGGGCAAGCTCAACTGCGACGAGTTCGCCATGGGTTCGGGCAACGACAACTCGGCCTACGGCCCGGCGCACAACCCCTGGGACAAGGCGCGTGTGCCTGGCGGTTCGTCCGGTGGCTCGGCCGTGGCCGTGGCGGCGCGCCTGGCCCCGGCGGCCACCGGCACCGACACGGGCGGCTCCATCCGCCAGCCCGCCAGCTTCACCGGCATCACCGGCATCAAGCCCACCTACGGCCGCTGCTCGCGCTATGGCATGGTGGCCTACGCCTCCAGCCTGGACCAGGCCGGCCCCATGGCCCGCAGCGCGCGCGACTGCGCCGTGTTGCTCAGCGCCATGGCGGGCCCCGACCTGGATCGCGACTCCACCAGCCTGGACCACCCCGCCGAGGACTACACCGCCGGGCTGGACCAGCCGCTTGCCGGGTTGAGCGCGGCCACAGCCGCCCAGCCGCTCAAGGGATTGCGCATCGGCCTGCCGAAAGAGTTCTTTGGCGCAGGCTGTGCCGCCGATGTGGTCGCGCCCATCCGTGCCGCGCTGGCCGAATACGAAAAGCTGGGCGCCACGCTGGTGGACATAACGCTACCGCGCACCGAGCTGTCCATTCCCGCCTACTACATCATCGCCCCGGCCGAGGCCAGTTCCAACCTCAGCCGCTTCGATGGCGTGAAGTTCGGCCACCGTGCCAAGGAGTATGCTGACCTGCTCGACATGTACAAGAAGTCGCGCAGCGAGGCTTTTGGCACCGAGGTGCAGCGCCGCATCATGATCGGCACCTACGTGCTGAGCCACGGCTACTACGACGCCTACTACATCAAGGCGCAGCAGATTCGCCGCCTGATCGCGCAGGACTTCCAGGCCGCGTTCCAGCAATGCGACGTGATTGCCGGGCCGGTGGCGCCCACGGTGGCGTGGAAGATCGGCGAGAAGTCCGACGATCCGGTGGCCGCCTACCTGGCTGACATCTTCACGCTGCCAGCGTCGCTGTCGGGGCTGCCGGGCATGAGCGTGCCGGCGGGCTTTGGCGCAGGCAACATGCCCGTGGGCCTGCAGCTCATCGGCAACTACTTCCAGGAGGCGCGCCTGCTGGGCGTGGCTCACCATTTCCAGCGCGCCACCGACTGGCACACCCGCGCACCAAACCTATGAAGCCCCCCCGCGCCGCCTTCGGCGTCACCCCCTCAAGGGGGCGCTACCAGCGGCCCGGCGAAGCCGGTTCCGCGGTAGCCCTGGGCTGGACCTCGCGAATCGCAACGATGCGTTGACTACACGGTATCTGAACCATGAACCAGAAGACCAAGAGTGAAGCCTCCCTGCTGGTGCAGGGTTACGAAGTCGTCATCGGCTTCGAGACCCATGCACAGCTTTCCACGAACAGCAAGATCTTCAGCCGCGCGTCGGTGGCGTTTGGCGCCGAGCCCAACACCCAGGCCTGCGCGGTGGACCTGGCCCTGCCCGGTACGCTGCCGGTGATGAACAAGGGCGCGGTGGAGCGCGCCATCCAGTTCGGCCTGGCCGTGGGTTCGCACGTGGCCGAGCGCAGCATCTTTGCGCGCAAGAACTACTTCTACCCGGACTTGCCCAAGGGCTACCAGATCAGCCAGTACGAGATTCCCGTGGTGCAGGGCGGCGAGGTGAGCTTCTACCTGGGCGACGAGAAAAAGACCGTGCGCCTGGTGCGTGCCCACCTGGAAGAGGACGCGGGCAAGTCCCTGCACGAGGACTACCACGGCATGAGCGGCATCGACCTCAACCGCGCAGGCACGCCGCTGCTGGAGATCGTGACCGAGCCCGACATCCGCTCCAGCGCCGAGGCTGTGGCCTACGCCAAGGAACTGCACAAGATCGTGACCTGGATCGGCATCTGCGACGGCAACATGCAGGAAGGCTCCTTCCGCTGCGACGCCAACGTGTCGGTGCGCAAGCCGGGCCAGCCGCTGGGCACACGCCGCGAGATCAAGAACCTCAACAGCTTCAAGTTCATGCAGCAGGCGATCGACTACGAGATCCGCTGGCAGATCGAGGAGCTGGAGGACGGCCGCGCCATCGAGCAGGCCACCGTGCTGTTCAACCCCGACACGGGCGAGACGCGCGCCATGCGCACCAAGGAAGACGCGGCCGACTACCGCTACTTCCCCGACCCGGACCTGCCGCCGCTCGTGATTGAGCGCGAATGGGTGGAACGCGTGCGCGCCAGCATGACCGAGCTGCCGCGCGCCATGGCCGAACGCTTCGTGGCCAGCTACGGCCTGCCCGAGTACGACGCCACCACGCTGACGCAGAGCCCCGCCATGGCTGCCTACTTTGAGGCTGCCGCCAAGGCTTGCGGGCAGCCCAAGCTGGCGAGCAACTGGATCATGGGCGAGGTGTCGCGCCGCCTAAACGCCGAGGAGCGCGACATCGCCGAGGCTCCCGTGAATGCGCTGCAGCTGGCTGCGCTGATTGCACGCATTGCCGATGGCACCATCAGCAACAACGCGGGCAAGCAGGTCATGGATGCGCTGTGGGGCGGTGAGGCCCCGGCTGGTGAGCCGCAGGCCCAGGTGGATGCGCTGATCGAGGCCAAGGGCCTCAAGCAGATGAACGACAGCGGCGCGCTGGAAGCCATCATCGACGAGGTGCTGGCCGCCAACGAGAGGAACGTGGCCGAATACCGCGCGGGCAAGGACAAGGCGTTCAACGCCCTGGTGGGCCAGGTGATGAAGGCCAGCAAGGGCAAGGCCAACCCGGGTCAGGTCAACGAACTGCTCAAGAAGAAGCTGGGCTGATCAAGGGGCCTTGTCGCCCCAAATGCGGCGCAACTGCGTCAACTCCTCGTCGAAACGGGTGTTGATGCGTTCCTTTTCACGCTCCAGATCGGCGATCTGCATGGACTGGGTACTGCGCTGCTGGGCGTTCTCTTCCAGGCGGCGCTTGAGTTGGGGGGGCGCCTTGCCTGGGTCGCGTTTGTAGAACTCGAGCTCTTCGTCAATGGCGCGGCGCTGCTGCTCCAGCGCGGTCATGTGCTGTTGCGCCAGGGCAATCTGGCCATTCAGTTGTTCCTGTGCCTCGGCGCGGGCCTTGTCGTGCGCTGCTTGGTTGGGGTAGCGGGAAGCCAACAGGCGTTCCTTGCGCTTGTCTTCTGTGGCACGGTTCTGTCGTTCAGCCTCGGCCTTTTTCTCGGCTTCCTGCTGGGCGCGTTCCGCTGCCGTGGGAATGGGGATGATGACGCGCTTGACGCTACCGCTGGGGTTGAGTTCGCGCTGCTCACGGTCCATGCATTCGGCTATGGGGCGGTCGGACGTGATGCGTCTGCCCTTGGCGTCCACACAGGTGTAGATGGCCGTTTGCGCAATAGCCGAGAGACCCCAAAACACACCAAAAATGCCCGCAGCGGTGCGCAAGCTGCCTACACAGACGCGGCCTAGGTGTCCGGTTGCCTGAGCAGAGACGAAAGCGCGGGCATGATCGTTCATGGTGAGGTCGAAGTTCAGTTCACGCCGTAACGGTCGCGGTAAGCGCGCACACGGTCTCCGTGCTGTGCCATATCCCCTCCCGTCTGTTGTTCCAAGTATTGCAGCAAATCTGCCAGCTTGGCAATGGCGCAGACCTGCAGGCCCAGTTGTTCGCGCACGTACTGCACGGCGCTGTAGGGCACGTCGCGCACCTTGCCGTCGGGCGTGGCCTCCGTGGCCATTTCCTGCCGGTCGAGCGCAATGGCCACGGCGTGGGGCGTGGCACCTGCTGCCTTGATGAGCGCGATGGACTCGCGCGCCGCCGTGCCCGCGCTCATCACGTCGTCGATGATGAGCACGCGGCCCTTGAGGGGCGCACCCACCAGGGTACCGCCTTCGCCGTGGTCCTTGGCTTCCTTGCGGTTGTAGGCAAAGGGCAGGTTGCGGCCCAGGCGCGCCAGCTCGATGGCTACCGCAGCCGCCAGTGGGATGCCTTTGTAGGCGGGGCCGAAGATCATGTCGAATTCGATGCCGCTGGCCAGGATGCGCTTGGCATAGAACTCTGCCAGGCGGCCGAGCTTGGCGCCATCGTCGAACAGGCCTGCGTTGAAGAAATACGGCGACAGCCTGCCCGCCTTGGTTTTGAACTCGCCAAAGCGCAACACGCCCGATTCCACGGAAAATTGCACAAATGCCTGTGCCAGCGCGTCCTGTGCGTCTGGCGTGTTCGCTTCAACCACCATGGGGAATTCCTTGTTCAAATTGACCAGCCTCAACCTCAACGGCATCCGGTCCGCAGCCTCGAAAGGGCTGGAAGAATGGGTCGCGGCGACTGCGCCCGATTGTATTTGCGTGCAGGAGCTCAAGGCCCAGGCGCCTGACGTGGCGGGGCGCTTCGAGTCGCTCGCCGGAATGAAGGGGTACTTCCATTACGCGCAGAAGAAAGGCTATTCGGGCGTGGCCGTGTACAGCAAGCACGAGCCCAGCGACGTGGTCGTTGGCATTGGCAATACCGAGTTCGACGACGAAGGCCGTTACGTGGAACTGCGTTTTGACACCCCCCAGCGCAAGCGGAGCATCATCAGTTGCTACTTCCCGAGCGGATCGTCCAGCGAGGAACGCCAGGAGGCCAAGTACCGCTTCCTGGACCTGATCTACCCCTGGCTGTTGGCACTACGCTCAGAACGCGAGGTCATCCTTTGCGGAGACGTGAACATTGCCCACCACGAGAAGGATCTGAAGAATTGGAAGGGCAACCTGAAGAACAGCGGCTTTTTGCCCGAGGAGCGCGCCTGGATGACCCGGTTGCTGAACGAGGGCGGGTTGGTGGACGTGTACCGCCGCCTGCACCCTGACGAAACCGAGGCCGCCTACACCTGGTGGAGCAACCGGGGCCAGGCCTGGGCCAAGAACGTGGGGTGGCGCATTGACTACCACCTGGCCACACCGGCCCTGGCGGAGCAGGCCAAGGCTGCGGCAGTGTTCAAGGCGCAGCGCTTCAGCGACCACGCCCCGCTGACGGTGGATTACGAGTTCGGTATGTGAACCGAGGTGCGGCGGCTCCACAGCTGCGCCAGCCAGCCGTGGCCGCTGACCAAAACGACCCCCGCCAGCACCATGGCCGCGCCCGCCATGAAGCTGGGCTCCACGGGCTCACCCAGCAGCCACGCGCCCAACAGAACGCCGAACAGCGGCGTCAGGAAGGAAAAGACGCCCAGCCGTGAAGCCAGGTAGTGGCGCAGCAGCCAGAACCACGCCAGAAAGCTCACGAACGACACGATCACCGCCTGGAAGGCCAGACTGCCCAATACCAATGGCGTAGGGTTGAAGGTGGTTTGCCCCATGAGCCAGGCGGCGGGCAAGAGGAAGGCAAAGGCGCAGGCCAGCTGGTAGAGCAGGGCCTGCGTGGCGGGCAGCATGGCCACGCGGGTGGTGCGGATGATCACCGTGGTGGCGCCCCAGGCCATGCCGCCGAGCAGGCTCAGCAGGTCGCCCCACAGCATGCGTTGCCAATCTGCACCCGAGCCAGACTGGCGCAGCAGAAACGCGGTGGCAATGCCCGAAAACGCCAGCAGAATGCCCAGCCACTGCAGTGGCGCCAGCCGTTCCGAAGGAAGCTTCCAGTGCAGGCCCAGTGCTGCAAAGATGGGCGCGGTGTAGAGAAACACCACCACGTGCGCCGCCGACGTGAAGCGCAATCCTTCGCCCACCAGCAGGTATTCAAACGCGAACAACGCACCCACCACCAGGCCGGGCTTCCAGACGCATGCCACTTGCAGGCGCTCGCCCCGCCACCACATCAGCAGGCCCACCAGCGCGGCGGCCACACCAGAGCGCAGCGCAATTTGCAGCACGGGGGAAAAGTCCAGCGCCGTGGCCTTGAGGGCAATCTGCTGCATGCTCCAGGTCAGGCAGAGCACGATCATCAGGCCGATGGCGCGGCCATCCAGGGGGTGTCGAGTGTCCAAGTTTGTTAGCTGAGGGTGGTCGGGAGAGGTATTGTGTGGTTGGCCGAAGTGCAATACATAATGAAAAACAGACAAGTCATCGTGCCCAACCGCCAAAATGCGCCGCTCCCCCTCTCAAGCCCGCCACCTGCACGTTTCACCCTTCACCGATACGTTGCCGGGGCCCATGTACTTCCGCGTGGCACAGGTGCCCGCTGACGGCACTTACCCCAGGCACCGGCACCGCTGGGGTGAATTCGTCTATGCCTTCAGCGGTGTGATGGAGGTGGAGGTGAAGGGGCGTTATTACCTGATACCGCCCCAGTACGGTTTGTGGCTGCCGCCCGATGTGGAGCACAGGGGCCTGAACCGGCAGGAGGCTTGCCACTGCTCGCTCTACGTGGTGCCGGAGCTTGTGCAAAAGCTGCCGCAGGAGGTTTGTGCGTTGACCGTGGACCCGCTGCTTCGGGCCTTGCTGGACGAGTTGCGCGTGCGCCCGCCCCATTCGCCGCAGACGCCAGAGCAACAGAGGCTATTGCAGGTGGTGCTGGACCGGCTGGCCGTGGCCGAATCCACAGGCAGTTACCTGCCGATGTCTGCCGACCCCACGCTGCTGCCGGTGTTGCAGGCGCTGGAAGCGGCCCCCGGTGACGAGCGTTCGGTGGCAGATTGGGCCGCGTACGTGCACACCACCGAACGTACCTTGCTGCGGCGCTGCCAGGGCGAACTGGGCATGACACTGGCCGAATGGCGGCAGCGGTTGCGTGTGGTCAAGGCCATGCCCTTGCTGCAGGCGGGCGGGACGGTGGAGAACATTGCGCAGGACCTGGGTTATGCGTCGGCCTCGGCCTTTATTGCGATGTTCCGCAAGCGCATGGGGGTGACGCCGGACGAGTACCGGCGTGGCGCTCAACCCCTGCGCCAGGCGTGATAACGCTGCAACCAGCGCAACAGCGCTTGTGGCGCGTGCGCGCGTTTCCATTCGCCCGCCGCGTATTTGTTGGCCTCTGCCAAGGTGGGGTAGCTGTGGATGGTGCCGAGGATGCGGTTGAGGCCCAGGCCATGCTTCATGGCCAGCACGTATTCGGCCAGCAGATCGCCCGCGTGCTCCCCAACGATGGTCACGCCCAGGATGCGGTCCTTGCCAGGTTCGGTGAGCACCTTGACGAAGCCATGTGCTGCGCTGTCGGCAATCGCGCGGTCCAAATCATCCAGCCCGTAGCGTGTGACCTCGAACGGCACACCTTGGCGCTTCGCATCGGCCTCGTTCAGGCCCACGCTGGCTACTTCGGGGTCGGTGAAGGTAACGCGCGGAATCACCGTGCCGTCAACCTTGAAGCGCTTGAATTGCCCGAACAGGGCGTTGACTGCCGCGTACCACGCCTGGTGCGCAGCGGTGTGGGTGAATTGCCAGGGGCCCGCCACGTCGCCAGCGGCGTAGATGTTGGGGTAGAGCGTTTCCAGGTATTCGTTGGTGACGACGGTGCGCTGGGTAGGTATGCCCAACTCTTCCAGACCGTAGCCGCTCAGACGGGCTTCGCGGCCCACGGCGCACAGCAGCGTGTCGAATGCATGGCGGTGCTCCGCACCCATGTGTTCGGTGACCAGCCACTGGCCACCTTGCTCATCGCGCTCTGCCCGCAGGGCACGGTGGCCGTAGCAGACGTGCACGCCGTCTGACGTCAGCGCTTGTGCCACGAAGGTGCTGGCGTCTTCGTCTTCACGGGCCAGCAGGCGCGGCGCCATCTCCACCAGCGTCACGCGGGAGCCCAGCCGTGCCATGGCTTGCGCCAGTTCGCACCCGATGGGGCCGCCGCCCAGCACCAGCAGGCGTGCCGGTGGAGTGTCCAACTCGGCCCAGGTGTCCCACATGGTGTCGCTGGTGACGACGTTCACCTGGTCCAGCCCTGGCAGCGCAGGCACGATGGGCCTTGCGCCCGCCGCGATGACCGTGCTGCGCGTGGTGAGGCGCTGCGTGCCGCCTGTGTTCAGTTGGACCTCCACCGTCCACGGGTCCAGCAGTCGTGCGTGGCCATGAAGCACTTCCACGCCCAGGTCGGTGTAGCGTTCGGCGCTGTCGTGCGGCTCGATACGGCGGATCACGCTGCGCACGCGGTCCATGACCTCGCGGAAGGACAAGTTGGGTTCCATGTCGCGCAGGCCATAGCGGCTGGCGTGGCGCATCTGGTGGGCCAGCTTGGCGCTGCGCAGCAGGGCTTTGCTGGGCACGCAGCCGGTGTACAGGCAGTCACCGCCCAGCCGGTGGGCTTCCACCAGTGTCACCTTGGCCTTCACGGCAGCGGCGATGTAGGCCGTGACCAACCCGGCCGCGCCCCCGCCGATGACGACGAGGTTGCGGTCAAAACTGTGCGGGCGATGCCAGCGTGCATAGACGTGGCGGCGCTGCAGTGCGCGCAGGCCCAGCCGAGCGAACCAGGGGGAGACGCCAAGCAGCGTGAAGGAGAGCAAAAAACCGGGGGAGGCGATATCGCCCAAGCTGTTGATGTTGGCCAACTGCGTGCCTGCGTTGACGTACACCGCCGTGCCCGCCAGCATGCCCAGCTGGCTTACACCGTAGAAGGTGAGCGTGCGCATGGGCGTCAGGCCCATGAGCAGGTTGATGAGGAAGAAGGGAAACACCGGCACCAGCCGCAGCGCGAACAGGTAGAAGGCGCCGTCTCGCTCAATGCCTTCGTTGACCGCGCGCAGCCGGATGGCGAAGCGCGCCTGCACACAGTCGCGCAGAAGGTAACGCGCCACCCAGAAGGCCAGCGTTGCACCGATGGTGGACGCGAAAGACACGAGCAACAGCCCCTGCCACAGACCGAAGAGCGCGCCGCCGGCCAACGTGAGTACCGCCGCACCAGGCAGGGAAAGGGCGGTGACCAGCACGTAGAACAGCAGGTAGGCGGCCGCCGTGCCCCAGGGGGCCTGTTGGCGCCAGGCAGCAAAACGGTCCAGCCCGGCGCGCAGCCCCTCCAGGGACAGGTACTGTTGCAGGTCGAAGGCCAGGAACGCCGAGGCAAGCAGCAGCACCAGGGCCAGCAGGGCCAGTCGTCGGGCGTGAAGTTTCATCGTTGTTGCAGCGGCGCAAGGGCGGGCAGGCAGCTTAGCACTCTGGTGGCCGAGTGTCCTGCCCGGGGTATTTGCGCGCACGGGGTGGTGCCGGGCACAATGCAGGCGTAACCATTTGACCAACACACCCGCCGTGACCGATACCGCCACCGCACCGCCCGCCAGCCATTACCCGCAGCCGCGCACACCCGATCAGTTGTGGGCGCTGCTGCAAAACCCCCAATCCACAGCCCATGGCGCGCGGCACTTGGGCGAGGCGCTGGTCAAGAGCGGCGTCATTTCCAACGAGCAACTCAAGGCAGCGCTGCTGGCGCAGTTCGAGGAACGCAAGATCGGCATCTACCGCCAGCTGGGCCAGCAGATGGTGGACAAGGGCATGCTCACCGAGCCGCAGTTGCGCCACGTGATTGCCGGATGGCTGGGCAACCGCGTGCTGGACCCCGGGCAGTTCGTATTCGACCCCGAAGCGGTGGCCATGGTGCCCCACCATGTGGCGGAACGCGAGGCGGTGCTGCCGCTTATGCAGCACGAAGACCTGCTGGTGGTGCTGATGGCCGACCCGCTGGACAAACGCCTGCTGGACGAGCTTCGCTTCATGACGCAGCGGCGCATTGTGCCCGTGCTGGCTGCGCCGGGCACGCTGGCACCCGCCATAGCCCGAGCTTACGAGCGCCAGCCGCCTGCCGAGGTGGCCGCCAAGCGAAAGGCCGACAACCACGCCGCTGCGCGTGAGTTGGCGTTGGATTTGCAGACCGCCAGCGACGTGAGCAACGAGCCCGAAGCCGATGTGGTCAGCGAGTCCGACAACACGCTGGTGCGGCTCATCAACTCATTGATCGAAGAGGCCATCGCACAGAAGGCGTCTGACATCCACATCGAGACCGAACCCCCGCCCAAGAAGGTAAAGGTGCGCTTCCGGCTCGACGGTGAACTGGTGCGCTACCTGGAGGTGGAGTCGCGCTTTCGTTACGCGCTGGTGGCGCGCATCAAGATCATGGCGGGCATGGACATTTCCGAGCACCGCAAGCCGCAGGACGGCAAGATCGACTTCGCGCGTTTTGGCGGCACCAAGACGGAGTTGCGCGTGGTCACCGTGCCCACCACCAGCGGCCTGGAAGACGTGGTGCTGCGCCTGCTGGCGGGCTCCAAGCCCATGCCAATGGACAGCATAGGCCTGAGCCCCTCCAACCTGACCGACCTGCGCCGCATGGCGCTCAAGCCCTATGGGCTCATCCTGGTGTGCGGCCCCACCGGCAGCGGCAAGACCACCACGCTGCATTCGCTCATTTCCGACATCAACACCGACAGCCGCAAGATCTGGACGGCCGAAGACCCCATCGAAATCACCCAGGAAGGTTTGCGCCAGGTGCAGATGAACCCGCGCATCGGCTGGACCTTCGCAGCAGCCATGCGCACCTTCCTGCGCGCGGACCCCGACGTGATCATGATCGGCGAAATGCGCGACGAGGAAACCGCGCGCATTGCCGTGGAGGCCTCGCTCACCGGGCACCTGGTGCTGTCCACCTTGCACACCAACAGCGCACCCGAGAGCATCACGCGGCTGCTGGAGATCGGCATCGACCCGTTCAACTTTTCGGACTCGCTGCTGGCGATTTTGGCCCAGCGCCTGGTGCGCCGCCTGTGCAAGAAATGCGTGCAGTCGCGCCCCGCCACCGACGACGAACTGCAGGCGCTAGCCACGCAGTACCTGGACGGCGTGCAGCATTACGACGAACGCGACATTGCCGCGCAGATCGATCGCTGGAAAGATGCCTTCGGCGTGCAAGACGAACGCGGTGGCCGCTACCTGCGCACCTTCATCAAGAAGGGATGCGAAGCGTGCGAGGGCCGGGGCCTGAAGGGCCGCCTGGGCATCTACGAGCTGATGCTCAACGACGACGAGATCCGCCACCACGTCCGCCATCGGTCTTCGGCCGGTGAGATCCGCCTGTCTGCCCTGAAGGCGGGTATGAAGACCTTGCGGCAAGACGGCATCGACAAGGTGGTGGCGGGTTTGACCGACCTGTCGGAAGTGATCGCGGCCACCAACCTGTGATACCCGGCCTCCTACAATCGCGGCCATGTTCCGTTACCAGACCATCCCCGTCACGCCCTTCCAGCAGAACTGCTCCCTCGTCTGGTGCGACGAGACCATGGAGGCCGCCGTCATCGACCCCGGCGGCGACCTGGACCACGTGCTGGCCGAGGCGCAGCGCCTGGGGCTCAAGCTCGGGCAGATCTGGCTGACGCACGCGCACATCGACCACGCGGGCGGCACTGCCGAGCTGGCCCGGCGTCTGGAACTGCCCATCATCGGCCCGCACCCCGGCGACCAGTTCTGGATCGACGGCCTGCCGCACCAAAGCGTCATGTTCGGCTTTCCACCCGCGGGGCACTTCACGCCCACGCGCTGGCTGCACGACGGCGATACTGTGCAAGTAGGCCACTGCACCCTGAACGTGCGGCATTGCCCCGGGCACACGCCGGGCCACGTGGTCTTCCATTCGCCCGAGGCCCAGCGCGCCTTCGTGGGCGACGTGCTTTTTGCAGGCAGCATCGGCCGAACCGACTTCCCGCAGGGCAACCACGAGCAGTTGATCGACAGCATTACCCAGCGCCTGTGGCCCATGGGCGACGAAACGGTGTTCATCCCTGGCCACGGCCCGGAAAGCACCTTCGGGCGCGAGCGGCGCAGCAACCCCTACGTGCGCGGTACCTGATCGGTGCCCGTGGCAAGCGGGCGCTCGTAGAGCATCACCTGGTTGCGTCCGCGTGCCTTGGCCTGGTACATGGCAGCGTCTGCATGGCGTGACAAGTCCAGCGCGCCAGGCCCGTGTTCAGGGTACAGCGCAATGCCAATGCTGCAGGAAACCTCGTGGGACAGGCCCTGGATCTCGAATGGCTGGGCCAGTGCCTCGCGTATTTTCTCGGCCACCGCCAGAGCCGCGCTGGCCTGATCAACCACTGTCAGCAGCACCACGAACTCGTCGCCACCGATGCGTGCCACGGTGTCGGTGGCACGCAGGCAGTCGCTGATGCGGCGGGCGGCCTGTTGCAGGACAACGTCGCCCACGGCATGCCCGTGCAGATCGTTGATGGGTTTAAAGCGGTCCAGGTCCAGGAACATCAGTGCCGCCTGGATGCCCTCACGGCGGGCGCGCCCCAGCGCTTGACGGATGCGGTCGTCCAGCAGCGTGCGGTTGGGCAGCCCGGTGAGTGGATCGTGCTGCGCCAGGTAGGCCATGCGCTGCTGGGCCTGCCGTCTTTCGGATATGTCACGCGTCACGCCCAGCACACCAACGAAACGGCCGTCACCGTCGTGCATGACTGACAGGGTCGCCTCGGTCCATACCGAGCCGCCGTGTTTGCAGGGGTGCTCCAGTTCCAGCGGCGGGATCTGGCCTATGGGTGTGCCTGAATTCAGGGATTGCACAATGCGTTGGAGGCCTTCGCGGGCGGCCCGGGCCGATTCGGGTGTCAACGACTGTTCCAGCGGCTGGCCCACCACCTCTGCTGGCGTGTAGCCACGCAGCCTTTCCACAGACGGGCTGACGTAGGTGAAGCGGCCGTCCAGGTCCATGGTCCAGATGACGTCGGAAGCGTTGTCTGCCAGCAGGCGGTGGCGTGCTTCGCTCAGCCTGAGGGCTTCCTGGGACCGGGCCCGTTCGATGGCAATGGCAGCGAGCTGGGCGCTTTGTTCGATGAGCTGGATATCTTCTGCGCCAGGGCTTTGGGGCACGCGGTGGTAAATGGCAAACGTGCCCAACACCTGCCCTGCGCCAGAGCGTATGGGTTCGGACCAGCAGGCACGCAAGTCTGCCTGGCGCGCCAGTTCGCGGAATCGCGTCCAGTAGGGGTGGGTCTGGATGTCTTCAACCACCACGCGCTGACCGGTGTAGGCCGCAGTACCGCACGAGCCCACGCCAGGGCCGATGGTGACGGTTTCGATGGCACGGCTGTAGAACTCGGGCACGCTGGGTGCGGCACCTGCGCGGAAGGTTTGCGTCGACTCGTCCAGCAGCAGGATGGTGCAGAGCATGCCTGGGTTGCTCTGCTCCACGCCGCGCACGATGGCGTCGAGAACGGTGGGCAGCGGCTGTTCATGGGCCAGCAGCTCCAGCACATGGCTGCGGAACTTCTCGCGCTGTTCAGCGGCCTTGCTCAGCCGTGCAATCTCGCGCAGGCGCACATTCACGCGTTGAATGAAGAAGGTCAGTGTGCCTGCTGCCAGCACCACGGGCAGCAGCAGCCACCATACCGGCACACTGTCCGCCCATGTCAACATGGCGGAAAGTGTGGGTGGGGCGTCAGGCATGGTGTTCCCGGCTCAGCGGCGGGCCTGGTCGTACAGGTTCTGCACCTTGGGCAGGTTGGCCTGCAGTTCGCGTATGCGGTTGGGGCCGCTGGGGTGGGTGGACAGGAAGCCCGGGCCGTTGCCGCCGCCCTGTGCCGTCATCTTCTCCCACAGGCTCACGCTGGCCTGCGGTCGGAAGGCGGCGCGTGCCGCCAACTCCAGGCCCACCAGGTCGGCCTCGGTTTCATCTTCACGGCTGAACTTCAGGCTCAGCAACTGCGTGCCCAGGTTGGCCGCCACGTTGCCCAGGTCGCCCAGCCCAAGCAACTGCGCCCCCAGCGACAGGCCAATGCTCGTGGCCTGCGTCTTGGCCAGCCGCTCGCGGGCGTGTTCTCGCAGGGCGTGGGCCATCTCGTGGCCCATGATCATGGCGGACTCGTCATCGCTCAGCTGCAGTTTGTCGAGGATGCCCGTGTAAAAGGCGATCTTGCCGCCCGGCATGCAGAAGGCGTTGATTTCGGAGCTGCCGATCAGGTTGACCTCCCACTGCCACCCGCGTGAACGCTCGTTCCATGGGGCGGCATGCGGTATGAGCCGCTGCGCGATGGCGCGCAGCCGCCGCAGCTGCGGGTGGTTGTCAGGGGCCAGGGCGCGTTGGGCGCGGGCCTCGGCCAGCATTTCGTGGTACTGCTGGGTGGCAGCGCGCTCCAGCTGTTGCGCGGGCACCAGGTTGCGCATGGCAGAAGCGCTGCCCACTTCCACCTGGGCTGGTGCAGCAGCGGGCAGCAGCCCGCCAGCGCCAGCCGCAGCGGCCAACAGGAATCCTCGCCTCGACGACCAGCGGTGGCTGTCGCCGTCAGACGGTGTTTCGGTGGCGTTCAACGCCAATTTCGCATCACAAAGCCAGCACATGCCTCAATGATAGGCAAAATCGGGCCATGACATCATCTTTGCAAGCTGTGGCTGCCAAGGCGCCAGCCGTGGCCGACGTTCCCCCGGCGCGCGGCTGGCGCGACAGCCTGACTGCTTTGTGGGACTGGCGGGTGCTCAGCATGCTCTGCCTGGGCTTTGCGGCGGGCCTGCCCATACTGCTGATTTTTTCGTCCCTTTCGCTTTGGTTGAGCGAAGCTGGGGTGGAGCGCAAGGCGGTGACCTTCTTCAGTTGGGCGGCGTTGGGCTACTCGTTCAAGTTCATCTGGGCGCCGTTGGTGGACAGGCTGCCCCTGCCCCTGCTGACCCGCTTGCTTGGCCGCAGGCGCTCGTGGCTGCTGCTGGCGCAAAGCGGCGTGGTGCTGGCCATCACTGGCATGGCCATGACCGATCCCGCCAGCGGCGGGCACACGCTCACGTCCATGGCGCTGTTCGCCGTGTTGCTGGGCTTCACGTCCGCCACGCAAGACATCGTCATTGACGCCTACCGTATCGAGATCGCACGGCCCGAGCAGCAGGGGCTGTTGTCTTCGGCCTATATCGCGGGCTACCGGGTGGGCATGATCGTTGCCGGGGCGGGGGCATTGTTCCTGGCGGCGTGGTGGGGCTCTGCCAAAGGCAGCTACCGGTACGAGGCCTGGCAATGGACCTACCTGAGCATGGCGGGTGTGATGGCGGTGGGCATCCTCACCACGCTCATCACGCCCGAGCCGCAGCGGTCTGCCGCGGTGCAGCCCAGCGCCAGTGGGGCGCACCCCTCGGGTGAACACCTGCGCCTGTTGCTGGTGTTCCTGGCCAGCGTGGGTGCATTTGTTGCGGTCTTCTACCAGGCTGGGCTGGTGCTGGCGCCCTGGCAAGAGGGGGCCGCACCGGTGGTCAGTCTGCTGCTTGAGGCAGTGCGTCTGGCTGCAGGCTTGTCTGTGGCTTTTGGCATGGGCTGGTTGCTCGTTCGCCTGGGCGTGGCCAGCAGGGCACAGGCACGCGTCACGTGGGTCGAGCCGGTGTTGGATTTCTTCCGCCGCTATGGCACCAGCACGGCGTGGCTGGTGCTGGCGCTCATCGGGCTATACCGCATTTCTGACATCGTGCTGGGCGTCATCTCCAACGTGTTCTACCAGGACATGGGTTTTTCCAAGCCCGAGATTGCCTACGCGGTCAAGACCTTTGGCGTGGTGGTGAGCATCGTCGGCGGGTTTGCGGGCGGCATCCTGGCCACGCGCATCGGGGTGATGCGTTCTTTGATGTGGGGGGCGGTGCTGGCGGCGCTGACCAACCTGGGCTTCGTGGCATTGGCCCACGCCGGGCATGACGTACCGCTTATGTACACCGTGGTGGCGGCCGACAACCTGGCCGCCGGGTTTTCCAGCGCGGCCTTCGTGGCCTTTCTGTCCAGCCTGACCAACGTGTCGTTCACGGCGGTGCAGTACGCCATTTTCAGCTCGCTGATGACCTTGCTGCCCAAGACGCTGGGGGGCTACTCCGGCGGAATGGTGGATGCCATGGGCTACCCGGGGTTTTTCTGGTTCACCACTTTTGTGGGGCTGCCGGTGATGGTGCTGGTCTGGCTGGCGCGTCGGCGCCTGGAGATTGCAGAGCCCGTCAAGGCCCGCAAGTGAACTTCACTGAACTTTACAGGCGGCACAAACCGGCTTGACCTGGCCGGGGCATCATTCCCATACCGAGGAAACATGCAATGACGACACCCCACATCCTGATGATCGAAGACGACGTGCGTCTGGCGGCCATGGTGGGGGAGTACCTGCAGAAGTCGGGGTACGAATTCGCCCACGCAGGCGAGGGGGCACTGGGGCTGGAGGCGGTGCAGCAGCACCTGCCAGACTTGGTGATACTGGACCTGATGCTGCCCGACATGGACGGCCTGGAGGTTTGCCGCCGCCTGCGCGCACTGCCCGGCGAAGCTGCACGGTTGCCCCTGCTGATGCTCACGGCCAAGGGCGACCCGATGGACCGCATCATCGGCTTGGAGATGGGCGCCGACGACTACCTGCCCAAACCCTTCGAGCCGCGCGAATTGCTGGCGCGCATCCGCGCCGTGCTGCGCCGCCGGGGCGAGGTGCCAACTCAACTTGCTGCCACGCAGCCGGTGCTGCGCTTCGGCTCGCTGGAAATTGACCGCGACGCCCGTACCGTGGCTGTGGCTGGCCAAGGGGCCGATCTCACCTCCTACCAGTTCGACCTGCTGGTGGCGCTGGCCGAGCGCGCGGGCCGCGTGCTGACGCGTGACCAGATTATGGAGGCCGTGCGCGGCCGCGAGCTCGAAGCCTTTGATCGGTCGATTGACGTGCACATCGGCCGCATACGCAACGCGATCGAGGCGGACAGCAAGAACCCGCGTCGCATCCTTACGGTGCGGGGTGTGGGTTATGTCTTCGCCAAACAGCAGGACTGAGCCATGACGACCGACACATGGCGCCCCCGTTTGCACCAGCACCTCTACCTGCGTATCTGGCTAGCGGTGGTGGCAGCCATCACGGTGCTCACGCTGCTGCTGGGCTGGTTGTGGCACCGACAGTGGGAACAGGAGCGTTCGCAGCGGCCGGGGCGCGAGGTGATTGTGCGCAACGCTCAAGGCGAGTTGCTGGGTCAGGCGCCAGCCGTGCGGTTGCCTGGGCAGGTGCCAGAGTTCCAGGTGACTTTGCGCGACGGGCAGACGATCCACATTCAATTGCCGCGCCCGCCACGGCCACCGGGCATGCGTGGCGAGCCCCAACCTTGGGCCTTCCAGACTCTGGGGGGCTTCATTGGTCTGCTGGCAGTTGTGGCCCTGGCGGTGGCGCTGGGCGCCTACCCCATCGTGCGGCGCCTGACGCAGCGGCTGGAAACTCTGCAGCGCGGCGTGGAGCGTTGGGGGGATGGTGATCTTTCCGTGCGCCTGCCCGTGCAGGGGCGCGACGAAGTGGCCTTTCTGGCGGAGCGTTTCAACGCCGCTGCACAGCGGGTGCAGTCGCTGGTGGCGGCGCACAAATCGCTGTTGGCCAATGCGTCCCACGAATTGCGCTCGCCACTGGCGCGCATTCGCATGGGGCTGGAACTGATGGAGCACACACCGGCCAACGCCGCGCAGCGCAAGGAGATCGAGCGCAACGTGGCCGAACTGGACGAGTTGATTGGCGAAATTCTGCTGGCCAGTCGGCTGGATCTGGCAGACCCTTCCGCCTCGTTGGGGGCGCCAGAAGAGGTTGATCTGGTGGGGTTGGCTGCCGAGGAGTGTGCGCGTACCGGGGCTACGCTGGACCTGCCTGAAGGTGAAGCGATGCCCACGGTCCAAGGGCACGGTAAGCTCCTGCGTCGCCTGATGCGAAACCTGCTGGAGAATGCACGCCGCTACGGCGGGGCCGGAATTGACCCGGGCAGCGTTCACCTTGGCGTGCGCAATGCTGCCGGTGGCGTGGAATTGGTGGTGAGTGACAGAGGCCCGGGCGTGCCCGGCGCGCAGCGCGAACGCATCTTCGAGCCCTTCTACCGTTTGCCTGGCGCCAGCGAACGCGAAGGAGGCGTGGGCTTGGGCTTGTCCCTGGTTCGTGCCATCGCCCGGCGACACGGCGGGGATGCTCGTTGTGAAGACAACCCTGGCGGCGGCGCTCGTTTTGTGGTTTTTTTATCAAAATAAGTGGTCAGCCTCCCCTAAACAGGGGATGTTCAAGCCGTGAATCGGCATGCACAATTCATACATCGGCTGTCACGCACGAAGACCACTACAAGCAACAGCAGCGTGTGAATCCCTACAGGAAAGCCGCCAGCACCAACAACAACAAGGCTGGCGGTACAGGTAAAAAGAGGTTCCCAACGACGTCCTTATGGACTTCATGCCACCTGCATCCCGGGTGGCATTTTTTTTCTGTAGCGGTATCAGTCCAGCGCCGCCCAGCTACCGGATTGTTTGCTTTCGAAGCCGAGTTCGATGAGGCGCATCACCGAGCGCGCTTCTGCTGCGGTAACGGGTGGCGGGCCTTTTTGAAGCAACGCATCGCGGATGCCCGTGTAGTACCGCAAGTAGTCGCCTGGCACCGAAGGGCCAGGGCTGTGAACCAATTGCTCTCCCATTTGCAGGACCAGAGCACCCGGCAAGGGGTCGGACCCCCAGGCGGTGTCGCCGGGCAGGCGTCCAGCCTTGAGCGCGTCTTCCTGGGTGTCCAGGCCGTGCTTGGTGTAGCTGCCTGCGGTGCCATGCACCACAAAGCGCGGCGCTACGCTGGCCGTCAAGGCGCTGGCGTGCAACACCACGCGCAGGTCGGCGTAGCGAAGCACGCAGTGAAACCAGTCGTCGGCCACAGCATTGTCGCGTTGCACTTGGGTGTCCAGCCACAAGGCTTTCGGTTGCCCGAAAAGCTGCACGGTCTGGTCCAGCAGGTGCGGGCCCAGGTCGTACCACAGGCCTCCCCCCTGGCTGGCCGATTCCCGCCAACGCTGGCGCACCTGAGGGCGGTAACGGTCGAAATGCGATTCGAAGTGGGTGACCCGCCCCAGCACTCCGCTGTTGAGGATGTCCTGCAAGCCCAGGAAGTCGCCGTCCCAGCGGCGGTTATGGAACACCGACAGCAAACGATCTGCCTGCTGCGCCCGGGCGATCAGGTCGTCTGCCTCATCCACCGACAGCGTGAAAGGCTTGTCCACCACCACGTGCTTGCCTGCGGCAAGCACCTGGGCCGCCAGTGGGTGGTGTGTGTCGTTCGGCGTGGGGATGACAACGAGATCAATATCACTGCGCGCAAAAAGAGCTTCAGGCGTTGGCTCCACTGCGAAGGATGGGTTGGTCTGGGCCAACTCGTCAGCACGGCTGCTGGAAACAGCCACCAGTTGCAAGCCAGGCGTGGCCTGGATGAGTGGTGCGTGAAAAGTGGTGCTGGCAAAACCCCAGCCCACTACGCCAACGCCAATCGGTTTGCGCGTATCCATGGGGTCAGACCGCCAGTCGGGCGCCACCGGCGCGATCAAACAGATGGGCGTCTTCTGGGTTCCAGTGCAGATGCACCTTGTCACCCACGTGCGCGTGCAGCAAGCCGGGAACGCGCGCCGTGAGGTGACCCACGGCGGTGTCCACGGTGGCGTAGGTCTCGGGGCCGGTGGGCTCGATCATGGTCAAGGTGCCGGGCAGGCCGCTGTCGGCAAACGACAGGCTTTCAGGCCGCAGACCGTAGGTGATTTCGGTATTGGCATGGGCACGAACACCCGCAGCTTGCGCTTCGGTCAAGGCCAGCGCCACACCATGGGCCAGCAGGCCGTCACCTGTGCGTTGGGCCTCCACCATGTTCATGGCTGGCGAGCCGATGAACTCTGCCACGAAGCGGTTGGCCGGGCGGCTGTAGATGTCATGCGGGGTGCCGAACTGCTGTACCTGGCCGTCTTTCATGACGGCGATGCGGTCGCCCAACGTCATGGCCTCCACCTGGTCGTGCGTCACGTACACGGTGGTGGTGCGGGTGCGCTGGTGCAGCTGTTTGATCTCGGCGCGCATTTCCACACGCAGCTTGGCGTCTAGGTTGGACAGCGGCTCATCAAACAGGAAGAGCTTTGGGTCACGCGCCAGAGCACGGCCCATGGCCACGCGCTGGCGCTGACCGCCGGAGAGCTGGCCGGGCTTGCGGTCCAGCAGATGGCCGATCTGCAGCATCTGCGCCACACGCTGGACGGCGGCCTCGCGCTCGGCCTTGGGCACCTTGCGGATTTCCAGGCCGAAGGCGATGTTCTGCGCCACCGTCATGTTGGGGTAGAGCGCATAGCTCTGGAACACCATGGCGATGTCGCGGTCCTTGCTGGGCAGGCGGGTCACGTCGCGGTCGCCGATCCAGATGCTGCCCGAGGTGGGTTCGTCCAGGCCTGCGATCATGTTGAGCAGTGTGGACTTGCCGCAGCCCGAGGGGCCGACCAGGATGAGGAACTCGCCCGCCTCAATGTCCAGGTCGATGCCCTTGAGGATGTGGGTGGTGTTGTTGAACGTCTTGTGGATCTGCTTGATGGTGAGCGCACCCATGATTTATCCCTTCACGGCGCCGGCGGTGAGGCCACGCACGAAAAACTTGCCTGCGACGATGTAGACGAAAAGCGTGGGCAGCGCGGCGATGAGGGCCGCGGCCATGTCCACGTTGTATTCCTTGACGGTACTGCTGGTGTTGGCCAGGTTGTTCAGGCCCACGGTGATGGGCTTGCTGTCGGCCCCCGAGAACACCACGCCGTATAGGAAGTCGTTCCAGATGTTGGTGAACTGCCAGATCAGCGTGACCACCATGATGGGGGTGGACAGCGGCAGCACGATGCGGCGGAAGATCTGCCAGAAGGTGGCGCCGTCCAGCTGTGCCGCCTTGATGAGTTCATCCGGCAGGCCCACGTAGTAGTTGCGGAAGAACAAGGTAGTGGACGGAATGCCCGCGACCACGTGCACCAGGATCAGGCCCCAGATGGAACTGGCGATGCCCAGCCAGCCCAGAATCTGGCTCATGGGCAGCAGCACCACCTGCATGGGCATGAATACCCCGAACAGCATGAAGGCGAACAGCGTGTCGCTGCCCTTGAACTTCCACTTGCTCAGCACGTAGCCATTGATGGAGCCCAGCAGGGTGGACACCAGCACGGCGGGCACGACCATGGCTACGGAGTTCCAGAAGAAAGGGCTGAGACCCTCGCATTGCACGCCTGTGCAGGCGGTGCCCCAGGCCTTGCTCCAGGCCTCCATGGTGGGGGCGGTGGGCAGGCTCAGCAGGTTGCCGGTGCGCAGTTGCTCGGCATCCTTGAGCGACGTCACCAGCATCACGTACAGCGGCGCCAGGAACCACATCGCAAAGATCAGCAGAAGGCCCCAGAGGATGAGGCGGTGGTAGGTGATGCGGTTCATCGCTTGGTCCTCAGTTCAGAGTAGAGGTAGGGCACCACGATGGCGGCGACGGTGGCCAGCATGACAGTGGCGCTGGCGGCACCCAGACCGATCTGGCCGCGCGTGAAGGCGTGGGCGTACATGAAGGTGGCGGGCAGGTCGGTGGCGTAGCCGGGGCCGCCTGCGGTCAATGCCATCACCAGGTCGAAGCTCTTGATCGCAAGGTGGCTCACCACCATCAGCGTGCTGAAGAACACCGGGCGCAGGCTGGGCAGGATGATGCTCCAGTAGATGCGCGGCAGGCTGGCGCCGTCCACCTGGGCGGCCTTGATGATGGAGTCGTCGATGCCGCGCAGCGCGGCCAGGAACAGCGCCATCACGAAGCCTGCGCTTTGCCAAACGCCCGCGATGACGATGCAGTAGATCGCCATGTCCGGGTCCACCAGCCAGCCGAAGGAGAAGTTCTCGAAGCCCCACTCCCGCATCAGGTGCTCCAGACCCAGGCCAGGGTTGAGCATCCATTTCCAGGCGGTACCGGTGACGATGAACGAAATCGCCATGGGGTAGAGGTAAATGGTGCGCAGCACACCTTCGCCTCGAACCTTCTGGTCGAGCAGGATGGCCAGCAGCACGCCCACGGCCATGGCACCGCCAATGAACAGCACACCGAAGATGCCAAGGTTGGTCAGCGCGACGTGGAAGCGGTCGTTCTCGAAGAGAGACTCGTACTGTGCCAGCCCGACGAACTCGTAATTGGGCAGCAGGCGCGAAGCTGAAAGTGACAGGTAGCCGTTCCAGACCATCAGGCCATAGATGAACAGCAGCGAAAGCAGGAAGCTGGGGGCGACCACCAGCTTGGGCAGCCACGCGGCGGCCCGGGGGGAAGAGACAGACATGGGCTGCTCCGGTCGGGGGAAACGGGGGCCCGCCCCCCGGGGGGTAGGGGCGGGCCTGACAGCAGTGTTGAAACCGCTGGATTACTTGGTCATCGCAGCCTTGGCGATGCGCTCCTGGGCGGCCTGCACGGTCACCTTGTCGTCGTTCCAGAACTGGCTCACGGCGTCCTGGATGGCACCTGCCGCAGCCGACGGGATGGCCATGCCGTGTGCGGCAGAGGGAACCAGCGAGCCGCTCTTGGCCGTGTCGACGAAGTCCTTGGCGCTGAGTTTGGCGCAATCGTCAAACTTGGCCAGGTCCATGTTCAGGCGAACCGGGATGGAGCCCTTGTTCAGGTTGAACACTTCCTGGAACTGGGGCGACATGATGGCCGCTGCCAGGTCTTTCTGAGCCTTGACGTTGGCTTCGTTCTTCAGCTTGAACATGGCGAAGGAGTCCACGTTGAAGGTGAAGGACTTGGCGGTGCCGGGTGCCGGTGCGCAGACGAAGTCCTTGCCCGGTGCCTTGCCTGCGGCCAGGAATTCACCCTTGGCCCAGTCGCCCATCAACTGCATGCCGGCCTCGCCCTTGATGACCATGGCGGTGGCCAGGTTCCAGTCGCGGCCGGGGGCGTTCTTGTCGGTGTAACCCTTGACCTTGCGGAAGGTCTCCAGCACCTTGGTCATGGTGGCGCCCTTGAGGGTCGGCTGGTCCAGTTGCACCAGGGCCTTCTTGTAGAAGTCGGCACCGCCAACACCCAGTGCCACGCTCTCGAACGTGGTGAAGTCCTGCCAGTTCTGGCCACCGTGGGCCACGGGGATCACGCCAGCTTTCTTGAGCTGCTCTGCGGCCACGAAGAATTCGTCCCAGTTGGTGGGCACCTTGGCGCCGGCCTTCTTGAACACCTCGGGGTTGGCCCACAGCCAGTTCACACGGTGCACGTTCACGGGCACGGCAATGTAGTTGCCCTTGTACTTCATCACGTCGCTCACGACCTTGGGCAGCAGGCTGTCCCACTTCTCGGTCTTGGCCACGTCGTCAATGTTTGCCAGCACGCCCTCCGCAGCCCATTCCTGCAGGGAAGGGCCCTTGATCTGGGCAGCGGCAGGCGCGTTGCCCGACACCACGCGGGACTTGAGCACGGTCATGGCGTTGTCGCCGCCACCACCTGCCACGGCAAAGTCCTTCCAGGTGTGGCCCTGGCCCTGCAGCTGCGACTTCAGCGCGGCTGCCGCCTTCGCCTCGCCGCCGCTGGTCCACCAGTGCAGCACTTCGACTTCGCCCGCCTGTGCCGAAAGGGCAGCACACAAGGCTGCTGCAGCCCAGACGGTACGCTTCATATTGGGGGTACGCATGATCGGTCAATCTCCTTTGGTTGGCCTGTGTGGCCGGGTTGATGGGCTGCCGTGTGCCTTTGCATCTCTTGGGCAGTGCCACGGCGGGAATATTAATTAAGCTTTAATTTATTAACACTAGGTTAAACCCTGATGCGCTTCGCCCTGGCATGCCGCACGAATGGGTTCACATCCGTTAAGCTTTAAGCATGAAACTGCTGCTTGCCGAAGACGATGCCATCCTGGCCGATGCGCTCAAGCTCCAACTGGAGGGGGCGGGTTACACCGTGGAGCACGCACCCAACGGGGCGGTGGCCGATTACCTGCTGCACCGCCACGCTTTCGACATTGCCGTGCTCGACGTGGGTTTGCCCATGATGGATGGCATTGGTGTGCTGCGGCATGTGCGTCAGACGCAGCCTGCCTTGCCGGTGTTGCTGCTGTCGGCGCGGGACGCGTTGGACGACCGGGTGGCGGGCTTGCAGGCAGGGGCAGATGACTACGTGACCAAGCCCTTTGACTTGCCTGAATTGCTGGCTCGCCTGCAGGCATTGCTGAGGCGTCGCCAGCCCGTGCCCGTCGAGGCAGACTGCGCCGGGCTGCACCTGGACGGTGACCGGCGCCGTGCCGCCGTGGCCGGTGTGCCGCTGGAGCTCAGCGGACGGGAGTGGACCTTGCTGGAGCTTCTGGTGCAACAGCGCGACAAGGTGGTGACCAAGGAACAGATCGCGCAGGCCTGGGTGGGCGAGGGGGCCGAAAGCGGCCCCGGCAACACCATCGAGGTCTACATCCACCGCCTGCGGCGCAAGCTGGAAGGTTCAGGTGTTGCCATTCGCACGGTGCGTGGCCTGGGCTACCTCCTGGAAACCGCAGAGAACTGATGGGCACGGTCGCTGCGTCCTCCCCTGGCCGAGCGGCAAAGGCCTCGCCCGAAAGCGGGGGCTTGAGCCTTTCACGCCAGTTGCTCCTGTGGGTGCTGCTGCCCCAGGTGGTGTTGTGGCTGGCGGGTGGCGTGGCGGCTTACTACCTTGCTGCTGGGTATGTGGACCAGGCCATCGACAATGGCCTGTTGCAGTCCAGCCGTTCGTTGGCGCGTCAGCTCAAGCCCATTGGTAACGGCTTGTTGATCGATTTTCCGCGTGCCGCGCAGGACGTGCTGGAGGCTGACCCCGAGGACCGGCAGTACTACATGGTGAGTTCGCCGCCAGGGCAGTTTGTACTGGGCAACCGCACCTTGCCGCCGCCACCTGGCGAGGTGGCACGGGCAGGGCCTTTGCTTGATCAGCCTTACTTTTACGACGGAGAGATGCCTACGGGTGCGCGGGGTGGCCAGACGCAGCGTGTGCGCGTGGTCGCGCTGTACCTTTCTCTGGAGGGAGAGTCCAACGCACCCCCGCAGACCATGCTGGTGCAGATTGCCCGCAGCAACAACACGCGCGAGCAACTGGCGCGCCGCATTCTGGTGGACATGCTGCTGCCCATGTCCACCCTGGTGCTCTTGATGACCGTGATCGTGCGGCTGGGCATTCGGGCCGGCTTGTCGCCACTGATGCGCCTGCGTCAGCAGGTGGAAGGGCGTGCGCCCAGCGACCTGGCTCCGCTGCAACTGGACGCCGCGCCGCGCGAGCTGCGTGCATTGGCCACGGCGCTCAACACGCTGTTGGCCGAGGCGCATGAGCACGTGGAGGCGCAAAAGCGCTTCATCGGCGATGCTGCCCACCAGTTGCGGACTCCGTTGGCAGGTTTGAAGAGCCAGACCGAACTGGCCCTGCAGCAGACCACCGACCCCGAGCTTAAACAGCGGCTGCTGCGCGTGCATGAAAGCACCACGCGCAGTGCGCATCTGGTTTCGCAGCTGCTGACTCTGGCGCGCGCTGCGCCTGAGGCGGTGGCTTTGTCACAAGCCGAGCCCTTCGACTTGCGCGCCATGCTCCAAGGTCTGGTGGCCGAGTCTGTGCCACGTGCGCTCAAGGCGCATATCGACCTGGGCTGGGATGACGAGGCTGGCGAGCCGGTGTGGGTGCGAGGCAAGCCGGAATTGCTGCGTGAAGCGGTCTTCAACCTGGTCGACAACGCTTTGCGTTACGCCGGTGCCAACAGCGAAGTCACGGTCGGGCTGGCGGTGCAGGACGGCGAGGCCGTCGTGCGCGTCGGGGACAACGGTCCCGGCATTGACGTGCAGGCGCGGGAGCGGGTGTTCGAGCGCTTCTTTCGGGGTACCGACGAGGGCTCGGGCTGCGGCCTGGGGCTGGCCATCGTGCGCGACATCGTGGAGCGCCACGACGGCGGGGTGGAACTCATCCACCCCGAGCCGCACGGGCTGGTGGTGCGCATCACCTTGCCGCTGGCGCAGGCACCGGTTGCGGCGGCCTGAGCCGCCGGTCTTCCGCCGTCAGGCGGCGTGTTTGCCCACCACGCGCGCCATTTCCAGGCACTTGTTGGAGTAGCCCCACTCGTTGTCG
>JAYSGB010000020.1:0-53861 GCA_041913045.1 Burkholderiaceae bacterium
CGTCCACGCCCACTTCCAGGCCGCGCAGGGCTTTCTGGAAGCTTTCCTGGAAGGTGCGGCCCATGGCCATCACCTCACCCACGGACTTCATCTGCGTGGTCAGGCGGCTGTCGGCGGCGGGGAACTTCTCGAACGCAAAACGCGGAATCTTGGTGACCACGTAGTCGATCGAGGGTTCGAACGAAGCCGGGGTGGCACCACCGGTGATCTCGTTCTTCAGTTCGTCGAGCGTGTAGCCCACGGCCAGCTTGGCCGCCACCTTGGCGATGGGGAAACCCGTGGCCTTGGACGCCAGCGCAGACGAACGAGACACACGCGGGTTCATCTCGATGACGATCATGCGGCCGTCCTTCGGGTTGACCGAGAACTGCACGTTGGAGCCGCCCGTGTCCACACCGATCTCGCGCAGCACGGCCAGCGAGGCGTTGCGCATGATCTGGTATTCCTTGTCGGTCAGCGTCTGCGCCGGGGCCACGGTGATGGAGTCACCCGTGTGCACGCCCATCGGGTCCAGGTTCTCGATCGAGCAGACGATGATGCAGTTGTCCGCCTTGTCGCGCACCACCTCCATCTCGTACTCTTTCCAGCCCACGAGCGACTCTTCGATCAACAGCTCGTTGGTGGGCGAGGCTTCCAGGCCGCGCTTGCAGATGGTCTCGAACTCCTCTGGGTTGTAGGCAATGCCGCCACCCGTGCCACCCAGCGTGAAGCTGGGGCGGATCACCGTGGGAAAGCCCACGGCCTTCTGCACCGCCCATGCCTCTTCCATGCTGTGCGCAATGCCGGAACGGGCCGAACCCAGGCCGATGCGGGTCATCGCGTCCTTGAACTTCAGACGGTCTTCGGCCTTGTCGATGGCTTCTGGCGTGGCGCCAATGAGCTCACACTTGTACTTGTGCAGCACGCCGTTGCGCCACAGGTCCAGCGCGCAGTTCAGCGCGGTCTGGCCGCCCATGGTGGGCAGGATGGCGTCGGGGCGCTCCTTGGCGATGATCTTCTCGACCGTCTGCCAGGTGATGGGCTCGATGTAGGTGACGTCGGCCGTGGCCGGGTCGGTCATGATCGTCGCCGGGTTGCTGTTGATCAGGATGACCTTGTAGCCCTCTTCGCGCAGGGCCTTGCAGGCCTGCACGCCGGAATAGTCAAATTCACAGGCCTGGCCGATGACGATGGGGCCAGCGCCGATGATGAGAATGCTCTTGATGTCTGTGCGCTTTGGCATGTTATTTCGCCTCCATCATCTTGATGAAACGGTCGAACAGGTAGGCGATGTCGTGCGGGCCAGGCGACGCTTCGGGGTGCCCCTGGAAGCAGAAGGCAGGCTTGTCGGTGCGTGCCAAGCCTTGCAGGGTGCCGTCAAACAGGCTCACGTGCGTGGCACGCATGTTGGCAGGTAGCGTCTTCTCATCCACTGCAAAGCCGTGGTTCTGGCTGGTGATGCTCACGCGGCCGTTGTCCAGGTCTTTGACGGGGTGGTTGGCGCCATGGTGGCCGAACTTCATCTTGAAGGTCTTGGCACCGCTGGCCAAGGCCATGATCTGGTGGCCCAGGCAGATGCCGAAGGTGGGGATACCGGTCTCGATGAGTTCGCGCGCTGCGGCGATGGCATAGTCGCAGGGCTCCGGGTCGCCAGGGCCGTTGGACAGGAAGATGCCGTCAGGCTGGTGCTTCAACACTTCGGCAGCAGGGGTCTGCGCGGGCACCACAGTGACCTTGCAGCCGCGCTCGGCCAGCATGCGAAGGATGTTCTTCTTGACACCGAAGTCATAGGCCACCACGTGGAAACGCGGTGCGGTCTGCTCGCCGTAGCCGGGGGTGCCGTCTTCGCGGGCCAGCTGCCATTCGCTCTGGGTCCAGACGTAAGGCTGCTGGGTGCTGACCACCTTGGCCAGGTCTTGCCCGGCCATGCTGGGCGCGGACTGTGCGGCTGCGATGGCTTTCTGCACCACTGCGTCGGTCACGGCCTCACCCAGGGCCAGGCCCACGATGGCACCGTTCTGTGCCCCCTTGGAGCGCAGGATGCGGGTGAGCTTGCGTGTGTCGATACCGGCAATGGCCACGGTGCCTTCGCGCTGGAGGTATTCGCTCAGGGTGGCTGACTGGCGGAAGTTGGAGGCCAGCAGGGGCAGGTCTTTGATGATCAATCCGGCAGCGTGAACGCGGTTCGCTTCCACGTCTTCCTCGTTGACTCCATAGTTGCCAATGTGCGGATACGTGAGGGTCACGATCTGCTGGCAATAGCTGGGGTCGGTGAGGATTTCCTGGTAGCCGGTGATAGCGGTGTTGAAAACCACCTCGCCTACGGTCTGGCCCGTGGCGCCGATGGAAACACCTGTAAAGACCGTGCCGTCTGCGAGAGCGAGGATGGCTTTTGCGGGGACGGGAAACACGGGACTCTCCAGTTTTGGACGCACCTGCCCCGGTTCAAAATGCGCGAGGATTTCGTGGGAAAGCAGCGGTGGCTGCTGCAGATGCGTGCGGTTAGGGTAAACCTTGGAATTATAACCCGATCAACCCGCCTGCACCGCACTGGCGTGCAAGCAGATGGCAGCAGCAGCAGCCACGTTGAGCGACTCCTCGCCGCCGGGCTGGGCAATACGCACCGTCTGCCTGGCCCTGGCCATCAGGGCCTCGCTCACGCCCTGCCCCTCGTGCCCCATCAACCAGGCACATGGCCAAGGCAGCCGCGCCTGGTGCAACCAGTCGCCCTGGTGCGAGCTGGTAGCCAGCAAAGGCACGTTCAGGGCGCTCAGGTCATCGGCGGAGTAGCCTTCGACCAGGTGCAAGCCGAAATGCGCACCCATGCCCGCACGCAGCACCTTGGGCGCCCAAAGCGCAGCAGTGCCCTTGAGCGCCACAATCTGACGAAATCCGAACGCGGCCGCGCTCCGCAGAATGGAGCCAACGTTGCCCGGATCCTGCAGCCGGTCCAGAACCACCGTAGGCGCGTCCGGTTGCAAATGCTTATCAACAGGCAGGTCCAGCACAAACGCCATGCTGGCGGGCGACTCCAAGCCGCTGATGTGACGCATGAGATCGGCTGTCAACAACACAGCGCGGGCACCGTCGGGCAAACCCCAGGCGCGCGCAGCAGGCATCTGCTCGGGCGTACAAACCACCATGGCGGGCACGCCACGCCTGGCCAGCAGCGCACGGCAGAGGTGGTCACCTTCCAGCCAGACCTGCCCCTGCTTGCGGTAGGCAGCCGGGTCCTGCGCCAACTGCCGCAATCGCTTGACCAAAGGATTCTCGCGCGAGGTAATGACGTTGTCGCTCATGCGCCCTGCTCTTCCTTGGTCAATGTGCCCACCACCACGCCAGCCTCCGCCACGGGTGCGAAACTGCGGCGGTGTTCCGGGCACGGCCCGTGCGCCCGCAGGGCCTGCAAGTGCAACTCTGTTCCGTAGCCCTTGTGTTTGTCAAAGCCGTATTGAGGGTAGGCTTGGTGCAATTCGGCCAGCCCCCTGTCACGCGTGACTTTAGCCACGATGGATGCCGCCGAAATCGCCTGGACCTTGGCGTCCCCCTTGACGATGGCCTCGGCCCGGATGTTGAGCACAGGTAAGCGGTTACCGTCAACCAACACCAGCGTGGGCTTCAGGCGCAGGCCCGCCACCGCACGCTGCATCGCAAGCATCGTGGCCTGAAGGATATTCAACCGGTCGATTTCTTCCACTGAAGCCTCGGCCACGCAGCAGCACAGGGCCTTGGCCCGGATTTCGTCGTAAAGCTTTTCACGCCTTGCGGCAGTGAGCTTCTTGGAATCTGCCAGGCCCGCGATGGGGCGCTGCTCATCCAGGATGACGGCTGCAGCCACAACAGGCCCAGCCAGCGGCCCGCGCCCAGCTTCGTCCACCCCGGCCACCAGACCAGGGACGTCCCAGCAGAGGGAAGCCTGTTCAGCGTGCAAGAAGTTCCTCGATCGCATCGGCGGCCAATGTGGGGGTGTCGCGCAGCAGGCTGCGGTGCATGTCGGCAAAACGTTGCTCCAACGCCGCGACGCGCTGGCGACCAGCCTCTGAAGTGTCAAGCCATGCCAGAGTAGCATCGGCCATGGCCGCAGGCGTGGCACGCTCTTGCAACAGCTCAGGCACCAGGAATTCACCGGCCAGGATGTTCGGCAGGCCTACCCAGGGCTGCAGCATCTTGCGCTGGGTCAATTTCCACGACAGCCAGCTCATGTGATAGGCGATCACCATGGGCCGCTTGAACAGTGCGGCCTCCAGCGTGGCCGTGCCGCTGGCGATCAAGGTGACGTCGCACGCAGCCAGTACGGCATGCGACTGTCCTTTGGTGACCTGTACCACTCCTGCCATACCTGCGCGCTCGACGATCTGCTCAATGAGACTCTGCAACGAAGGTACGGCAGGCAACACCAGGCGTACGCCAGGCCGAGCCTTGCGCATCAGATCGGCCGCAGCCAGGAAACGGGGCAACAGATGTTCGATTTCTGCCCGCCGGCTGCCCGGCAGCAACGCTACCACTTCCGCATCAGTCGGCAGACCAAGCGCAGCCCTTGCGCCTGCGCGGTCAGGCTCCACCGGCACCACCTGAGCCAACGGGTGCCCCACATAAGTAGCGCGGATGCCATGCCGCTGCAACAACGCCGGTTCAAAGGGAAAGATGCAAAGTACCAGATCGACACAACGGCGGATTTTCTCCACACGCTCAGGGCGCCACGCCCATACAGCTGGCGCGACAAAATGCACGGTAGGCACGCCCGCAGCCCTCAGGTTGCCTTCCAGATCGAGGTTGAAGTCGGGTGCATCCACACCAATGAACACGCGAGGCGGCGCATTCAGCAGGCGGTCCTGCAACTGACGGCGGATGCCCACGATCTCGCGGTAGTGTCTCAACACCTCCACGTAGCCACGCACTGAAAGCTTCTCGCTCGGCCACCAGGCGTCAAAGCCTTGCGCCTGCATGTGCGGCCCGCCAATACCCGCAGACGACCAGTCTGGCCAACGGGCCTTCAGGCCGCGCAGCAACTGGGCAGCCAGCAGGTCGCCCGAAGCCTCGCCCGCGACCATCGCGACTTGGGTAGCCGCACCGGACTGCTCAGAAACCATTAGCGCACGATCCCGCGCTGGGTGGTGACGCCTTGCAGGAAAGTACGCATCATGCCGATATCGCCCACCGCTTCGGGGAACTGATCGGGCATGGCGGCCATGCGCTCTTGCGCCTTTTCCAGCGTGAGGTTGTCTCGGTAAAGCGCCTTGTGCATGGCCTTGATGGCCGAAATTCGCTGGGCCGAAAAGCCCCGGCGGCGCAAGCCCTCAAAGTTCATGGAGCGCCCGGCAGCAGGCTGCCCCTGCGCCATCACGAAGGGCGGCACATCGGCGAACAGCAGCGAACACATCGCCGTCATGGCGTGCGCGCCAATGCGCACAAACTGGTGCACCACCGTGAACCCGCCCAGGATGACCCAATCCCCCACCTCCACGTGCCCCGCCAGCTGTGCGTTATTCGCAAAGATGGTGTTGTTGCCCACGATGCAATCGTGAGCCAGATGGGTGTAAGCCATCATCCAGTTGTCGTTGCCCAGGCGCGTCACGCCCCCGCCCTGCACCGTGCCGATGTGGTACGTGCTGTATTCTCGGATGGTGTTGCGGTCGCCGATGATCAACTCGCACGGCTCGCCCGCGTACTTCTTGTCCTGGTTGTCCGAACCCAGCGACACGAACTGGTAGACGCGGTTGTCGCGACCGATGGTGGTGTGCCCCTCAATCACGCAATGAGGGCCGATGCGCGTGCCCGCCCCCACCTTCACATGGGGGCCGACCACCGTGTAGGGGCCAATGCTGACGCCGCTGTCAAGCTCGGCCTTCGGGTCCACCAACGCGGTGGGATGGATGTCCGTCATGCGGCGACTCCTGCACTCAGGCGATGGTGCGCATGGTACACATCAGCTCGGCTTCGCAAGCCACTTCGTCACCAACACGGGTCACGCCCTTGAACTTGAAGATGCCAGCCTTCATGCGCTCCAGCGTCACGTCCATCACCAACTGGTCACCGGGCTCCACAGGGCGCTTGAAGCGCGCGCCATCAATGCCTGCGAAGTAATAGACGGTCTTGTCGTCGGGCGTGACGCCCAAGGTGTCGAACGCCAGCAGGGCTGCCGTCTGTGCCATGGCTTCGAGCATCAGCACACCCGGAAACACCGGACGGTGCGGAAAGTGCCCAGTGAACTGCGGCTCGTTCATGCTCACGTTCTTCAGCGCCTTGATGGACTTGCCTTTTTCGACCTCCAGCACCCGATCCACCAGCAGGAAGGGGTAACGGTGAGGCAGTTGTTTGAGAATCTGGTGAATGTCCATCATGATCTGTTTTCCAAAGCTTTGATGCGTTGACGCAGGGTATGCAACTGGCGCAGCGTCGCCGCGTTCTTTTCCCACTGCGAATTGTCGTCTATCGGGAACACACCGCTGTACTGGCCCGGCTGGTGAATGGATCGCATGACCACCGATGCAGCTGAAATATGCACGTGATCGGCCAGGCTGAGGTGACCCAGCACTACCGCGCCGCCGCCTATGGTGCAGTGCGCGCCAATGCGCGCGCTGCCCGCCACGCCCACGCAACCTGCCATGGCGGTATGCCGCCCCACGTGCACGTTGTGACCGATCTGGATGAGATTGTCGAGTTTGACACCGTCTTCGAGCACCGTGTCGTCCAGCGCGCCACGGTCGATGCAGCAGTTCGCACCGATCTCCACGTTGTTGCCGATGCGTACTGCACCCAGTTGCTCGATCTTGATCCACTCGCCTTGGTGCGGAGCGAAGCCGAAACCATCGGCACCGATGACCACGCCAGCGTGGACGATGCAGCGCTCACCGATTGAACAATCCCGTCCGACAACGACGCCCGGCGCCAGCCGGGTATCGGCACCAATACGGGCACGGTGTTCCAGCACAGCGTGGGCGCCGATGCGCGCACCCCTGCCCACCACCACACCGGCCTCGATCACGGCGAAGGGTCCGACATCCACGCCGGCCTCCAGATGCGCCCCCGGATCAACGTGGGCAGTCGGATGCACGGCTGGTGCAGCACGCCCTTCCTGTGAATCACGCTGCACGCGCCACCACTGGGTCAGGCGCGCGAAATACAGATAAGGGTCGGGCGTTTCAATGCAGGCCCCCCTCAAGATGGCTTGCTGCACCAGCGCCGGGGGAACGATCAGCGCGCCCGCTCGGGTCTCAGCAATCCTGGAGGCGTAGCGGGCCTGCGCCACAAACGACAGCGCATTTGGCTCGGCCGTTTCCAGCGGAGCCAGCCGGGCCACAGCCATGCTCCCCTCACCATGCAAAACGCCGCCCAAGGCGGCGTGGATATCACTCAGCGTGATGGTCACGAAACGGTCCCGGCCATCACTTGGCGGCGTTGTTCAGGCCGCTGAGCACCTTGTCGGTGATGTCGTGCTTGGGGTTGATGTAGACCGCCTCCTGGATGATCAGGTCGTATTTCTCGGCCTCGGCCACCTGACGGATCACGCGGTTGGCGCGCTCCAGCACTTGTTGCAATTCTTCGTTCTTGCGCAGGTTCAGGTCCTCCTGAAACTCTCGGCTCTTGCGCTGGAACTCACGGTCCATGTCCACCAGTTGGCGCTGGCGGGTGGTGCGCTGGTTCTCCGACAGGGTGGGAGACTCCTTCTCCAGCTTGTCCGAAGCCGCCTTGAGCTGGCCGCGCAAGGTCTCCACCTCGCGCTCACGGCGGGAGAACTCCTGCTCCAGCTTGGTCTGCGCAGCCTTGGCGGCAGAAGACTCGCGGAAGATGCGGTCGGTGTTGACGAAACCGATCTTGAAATCCTGTGCAGCCGAAGCCAGGGTAGCGCAACCAAATGCCACAGCTACAAGAGCCTGGCGGAAAAACATACGTTGAATCGATTTCATCAGAAAGAAGTCCCGATCTGGAATTGAATGCTCTGCGTCTTGTCGTTGTCGAACTTGCGCACCGGACGAGCGTACGCGATTCTAAGCGGGCCCACCGGCGAAATCCAACTGATACCTATGCCGACCGACGCGCGCAGATCGCTGAGCTTGCTGGACTTGCTGTAGTCGTCGGACACGTTGCCCACGTCGAAGAAGCCGAACATGCGCAACGTACGGTCGTTGCCCGCGCCGGGGAACGGCGCGATGACCTCGGTGTTCAAGAGAATCTTCTTGGAACCACCGATGTAGGAGAGGGTGCCGGTGGAGTCACCCACCAGGGTGCTGCGCCCGCCCAGGGTGCCCGACTCGAAGCCGCGAACAGACCCCAAACCGCCACCGTAGAAGTTCTTGAACAACGGGAATGGCTTGCCACCCAGTCCCTTGCCCCACCCCAATTCGGCGTTAAACGCCAGCGTGAACTTCTTGTTCAGGGGAATGTACTGCTGGAACTGGTAGTTGGCCTTGGCGTAGCGTGTATCACCAGCCACGCCCAACTCGCCGTTCACACGCTGCAGGCGGCCTTGGGTGGGCACTAAGGCGCTGTCACGGCTGTCCCGTGCCCAGCCAACGGTCAGCGGAATCGATGTGGAGGATGGGCCGAAGGTGTTGCTATAACCCTTGTATGCTTCTGGCAGCAGATTACCTTCCTCGATGCGCGTCTGCTCCACACCAGCACCGAAGTAGACGGTATCAATCTCGGTGAAAGGCACGCCGAAACGGATACTCACACCCGGGGTAACCAGCTTGTAGTCACCCTCCTGAGCAGTTGTCGGGCGCGTCGTGCGGTAGTAAACATCAAGGCTGCGCGAAATACCGTCCGCCGTGAAGTAGGGGTCGGTGGTGCTCAGTACGATCTGCTTGTTGAAGTCACTGGTGTTGACGTTCAAGCCCAGGTAGTTACCCGTGCCAAAAACGTTCTCCTGCTGGATACCAGCCATCAACGAAAGTTTGTCGGATTGCGAATAGCCAGCGCCCAAGGTCAAGTTGCCCGTGGGCTTCTCCGCCACCTTCACGACCAGATCCACCTGATCAGGCGCATCGGGCACGTCCACCGTGTCGACCGCAACCTCGGTGAAGAAGCCCAGTCGGTCAACCCGATCACGCGACAGGCGGATGCGATCGCTGTCGTACCACGAAGACTCCAACTGACGGAACTCGCGGCGAATCACTTCGTCACGGGTGCGGTTGTTGCCTTCCACGTTGATCCGGCGAACATAGGCGCGGCGAGACGGTTGCGCACGCAGCACAAAGCCTACACGGGCATTGTCACGGTCAATCTCGGGCACGGCCTCCACACGGGCAAACGCGTAACCAAAGCCGCCAAAGTAATCGGTAAAGGCCTTGGTGGTGTCCGCCACATCTTCGGCGTTATAGGCTTGACCGGGGCGGATCTTGATGAGCGATTTGAACTCATCTTCCTTGCCCAGATACTCGCCTTCGAGTTTCACGCCAGAGACGACGTAGCGTTGCCCCTCAGTGATGTTCACGGTAATCGACATATCGTCTTTGCCAGGCGCGATGGCCACCTGCGTCGAGTCGATGCGGAACTCCAGGAAGCCCCGGGCCAGGTAGTAAGAGCGCAAGGATTCCAGATCGGCGTTGAGCTTGGTACGGGAGTACTGGTCAGACTTCGTGTACCAGCTGAGCCAGCCGCCCGTGTCCAGGTCGAACAGATCGCGCAGAGTAGATTCGCTGAAGGCCTGGTTGCCGACGATCCGGATTTCCTTGATCTTGGCAACGTCACCTTCAGCCACGCTGAAGTTGATGTTGACGCGGTTGCGCTCAATGGGCGTGACGGTTGTGGTCACCTGCGCTGCGTACATGCTGCGGCTCAGGTACTGGCGTTTGAGCTCCTGCTCAGCCCTGTCAGCCAGCGCCTTGTCAAAAGGACGGCCTTCAGTCAGGCCCACGTCACGCAAAGCCTTGCGCAGCACCTCGTTGTCGAACTCCTTCACGCCTGAGAAGCTGACGTCGGCTACCGACGGACGCTCCTCAACGATCACCACAAGCACGTCGCCGGAAACCTCAAGCCGCACATCGGAGAACAGCCCCAGGCCGAACAGCGCGCGAATCGCTGCGGAGCCCTTTTCGTCACTGTACGTGTCGCCCACGCGCACAGGCATGGACGCGAACACCGTGCCCGGCTCCACCCGCTGCAACCCTTCGACGCGAATGTCGCGTACGGTAAAGGGGTCAACGGCCCAGGCGGGCAAGGCTGTCAAAAGGGTGGATACCAGCGCGCCCCAGGCCACACCGAGCTTACGGTTGTTGGAATGTTTCATGGATACGGAAATTCAGCCCAGCAAGCGGGCGACATCATTGAAAACGGCAAGCGACATGAGGGCAAGCAGTATGGCGATCCCGCCACGCTGCAAACGCTCCATCCAGACGTCCGATACCGGACGGCCGGTCACTCCCTCCCAAAGATAATACATCAGGTGCCCACCATCCAGCACCGGCAGAGGGAGCAGGTTGAGCACGCCAAGGCTGACACTGATAAGAGCAAGAAACAGCAGATATGACGAAATGCCCAAGCTGGCGGACTTGCCCGCATAGTCCGCAATAGTCAAAGGCCCGCTGAGATTCTTTAGAGATGCCTCACCCACGAGCATCTTGTACATCATCCGCAGCGTCAGCGCAGAGACTTCCCAGGTGCGCACAGCCCCCTTCCAAAGGCCTTCAACGGGGTCTGCATACACCGTCACCATGTCTGGCGGAGCGCCTACAAACGCACCTATGCGCCCCACCCAGCCTTCGCCTTGGGGCTCTGCGCGTGGAGCCACGGCCACCTGAAGCACTTGGCCGCCACGCTCCAGCGTCCAGCGCTGCGGCTTGGAAACACCAGTCTGCGGGTTGACCGCCTGGCGAATCCGCACACGCAGCTGCTGGCCATCAGACACGGGTACATCGTCCACCGCCTTCACCAGATCGCCCTCGCGCAGACCCGCTGCCTGCGCAGCGCCATCAGGAAGCACCTGGCCAATGACTGGCGCCGACCAAGGCGCCACAATGCCAATCCTCTGGAACAACTGGGCATCAGCGTCGTTCACCCCAAGTTCAGCCAGCGGAAGATTCACTTCGCGTCCAGCGCCCTGAGGCCCGTCAGCCACCCAGAGACGCATGTCCTGCTGCGACAAGGCCGCGCGTGTCAGACCCCAGCGAAGTTCCTCAAACGACTGTACTTCGACAGACTCTTCATCAGCGGCTGCCGCCCGCAACACCCACTCCCCTCCCCGCAATCCGGCCCGCTCGGCCAAAGACGCCGGAACAGGGCTGGAAAGCACAGGCCGAGGCTCCTCCACGCCCATCCAGAAGACAAAGGCGTACAGCAGTACCGCCAAACCCAGGTTGGCAAGCGGCCCAGCCGCAACGATGGCCACCCGCGACCGCAGTGGCTGCGTGTTGAACGCCAGGTGCCGCAACGCTGGCGCGACGGGTGCCTCGCGCTCATCCAGCATGCGCACGTAACCGCCAAGCGGCAACACAGCAACCACGAACTCCGTTCCACTTCGGGGTGACTGCCAACGCCAGAGCGGTTTGCCGAAACCGATGGAAAAGCGCAGCACCTTCACACCACAGGCAACCGCCATGCGGTAGTGCCCGTATTCGTGAACCGCGATCAGCAGCCCCAAGGCCACCACGAACGCCACGACTGTCAACATCTGTGTTTCCTCAACTTGCGCAACGCGCTACCCAGGCGGATGCCGTGACCCGTGCCTGGGCGTCCACAGCCATGAGGTCCTCAAGGCTGTGAGGCTTGGAGGGCAGGAAGTCCTCCAGAGTTGCATGGTTGACCTGATGAATCTGGTCGAAGCGCAGGCGGCCTTCCAGGAAGGCCTGGACGGCCACCTCGTTTGCCGCGTTGAGCACCGCCGTAGTACCGGGCGCGGCGTTCAACGCATCCCATGCCAGTTGCAGGCCAGGGAAGCGATTTGCGTCGGGCGGCTCAAAGGTCAACGCACCCAAACGGGAGAAATCCAGCGCCTGGGCGCCCGACTCGATTCGACCCGGCCAACTCAACCCGTAGGCAATGGGCACCCGCATGTCAGGCGTGCCCAGTTGGGCCACCACCGAACGATCACGGAACTGCACCATCGAATGGATCACGCTTTGGGGGTGGATCACCACCTCGATGCGCTGTGGAGGCAGCCCGAACAGGTAACGCGCCTCGATCACCTCCAGCGCCTTGTTCATCATCGTTGCGGAATCGACGGATATCTTGCGCCCCATCACCCAGTTGGGGTGAGCGCAAGCTTCCTCAGGCGTGACTTGCGCCAAAGTGGAGGGATCGCGCTGTCTGAACGGGCCGCCTGAGGCGGTCAGAATGATCTTCTCTACCCGAGCGTCCCAGGAAGAGGCGTCTTCTGGCAGCGACTGGAAAACCGCCGAGTGTTCGCTGTCGATAGGTAGCAGTGTGGCGCCACCTACCCGCACTGCTTCGAGGAAAAAATCGCCGCCGACCACCAGGGCTTCCTTGTTGGCGAGCAGAAGCTTTTTGCCTGAACGGGCGGCCGCCAGGCAGGGGGCCAAGCCCGCAGCACCCACAATGGCGGCCATCACCGCGTCAACCTCGGTAGCCGACGCAACTTGACACAGCGCATCCTCGCCAGCGAGCGCCTCTGTCTTGAGACTCAGGCGTCGCAACCCTTCGCGAAGCGGCGCCAAATGCTCCGCCCCAATCACCGCATAAGCGGGTTGATGCCGCTCACACTGCCGCAGCAGCGCCTCCCACTGGTTGGCTGCGGTCAGCGCGAACACTTCGAACCTGTCGGGATGACGCTCGAGCACGTCAAGGGTATTGGTGCCAATCGAACCGGTCGAGCCGAGCACCGTCACCCGTTGGCGCGCTCCCTGTCGCTGGCCATGTGTGAAGGAATTCATGCAAGACACCCGGAAACAATCATTGATAGGACACCAGCATCATGGCCAGCGGCATCACCGGCAGCAGTGCATCCACCCGGTCCAGCACACCGCCGTGGCCGGGCAACAGCTGGCTGGAATCCTTGACACCAGCACTGCGCTTGACCAAGGACTCGATCAGATCACCCGCCACGCTCATGCAAGTGAGGAAAGCCACACCAAGCAAGAACAACACTGGCCCCATGGCCCACAGGCGAGCGTAAAGGCTGTCACCAGAACCCAGCCACAGCCAACCCAATGCCAACAAAAGGACGCCGACACCGCCGCTGTACGCCCCCTCCCAACTCTTGCCGGGGCTGATCGCCGGTGCCAGCTTGCGTTTGCCAAAAGCCTTGCCGCCAAAGTATGCCGCGATATCTGCCATCCAGACCAGAAGCATCATGGACAACAGCATGCCTACACCCATGTAGCGGGCCTGCGCCATGGCCCACCAAGCCACGCCGATCAACACCAAACCAATGAGCAGACGGGGCACCCTGGGTACACCCGCCCAACCGGGTACGCCGCGCCGCAACATCCATGCGGTGAGCAGAACCCAAACAAGTGCAACGGCCTGCCAGAGCCACGGCGTGGCCACATCGAGCCCCACCTGCCACCACATGGCCGCAAGAACAACACCCAAAGCCAGACCACAGACCCAGGCCAGCAGACCATGAACACCATTCAGGCGTGCCCATTCCCAGCCCGCACCAACGATCATCACAAGGGTCAAGGCACAGAATGGCTCGGGAGATGGATAAAACAACGCCGGCAGCAAAAACGCCAGCAACACCAGCGCAGTGATCACGCGTTGCTTGAGCATGCCTGGTCTCCCGGTGTTTCAGAGCAAGGCCCCTGCAGTTGTTCGGAAATGCGGCCAAAGCGACGCTCACGTCCGCCATACCAGGCCAAAGCCCTGTCAAACTCCGCCTCATCAAAGTCCGGCCAGAGGCAACCCGAGAAATACAACTCGCTGTACGCCAACTGCCAAAGCAGGAAGTTGCTGATGCGTACTTCACCCCCCGTGCGGATCAGAAGATCAGGGTCGGGCACGTGGGACAAGGAAAGAGCCCCCGCCAGAGAGTCCTCGGTGATTGGTTCACCACGGTCAGCCAGCTGGCGCGCCGCCTGGACAATATCCCAACGGCCGCCGTAGTTGAAGCATACGTTCAACGTCAGGCGCTGGTTGTTGGCCGTCTCTTGCTCCGCCTTGATCAACCCATCGCGAACTGCAGCAGACAAAACGCTGCGGTCACCTGGAAAGCACAGACGGACGCCCGCGTCGGACAAGGCTGGCACCTCACGGGCCAAAGCCTTGGCCAGAAGCCCCATCAAGCCGGACACCTCGTCGGCAGGACGCTTCCAGTTCTCAGAGGAGAAAGCGAAAACCGTCAGGACGCGGACACCTTTGTCGATGCTCCAGCGCACCGTCTGGCGCAAAGCCTCCACACCCTGGCGATGCCCTGCCAGACGGGGCAGAAACCTTTTTTTAGCCCACCGGCCGTTGCCATCCATGACGATGGCCACATGCCCTGGCACGGCCGAGGCGGGACTGTTCTTTGATGTCAAACCCATGGAGTCCAGCCCCTGAGCACAGGCAAAGCCCGGCTCAGATGGCCATCAGGTCCTGTTCCTTGGCAGCGATGAGCTTGTCAACTTCAGTGATCATGCGGTCGGTCAGCTTCTGGATCTCGTCCTGAGAGCGACGCTCATCGTCCTCGGAGGCCAGCTTGTCCTTGACCAGCTTCTTGACGTGGTCGTTGGCATCGCGGCGCAGGTTGCGAATGGCAACCTTGGACTGCTCACCTTCGGCACGCACGACCTTGGTCAGCTCGCGGCGGCGCTCCTCGGTCATTGCCGGAATCGGCACACGGATCAAATCACCCTGGGAAGCAGGGTTGAGCCCCAGATCAGATTCACGGATGGCTTTCTCGATCTTTGCACCCATGCCCTTTTCCCAAGGAGCGACACCAATGGTGCGGGCATCCAGCAGCGACAGGTTGGCCACCTGAGAAAGCGGCAGCATGGAGCCGTAATACTCCACCTGCACGGTATCCAGCAGTTGCGGGTTCGCGCGACCAGTGCGTATCTTGGCCAGGTTGTGCTTCAGTGCCTCCAGGGACTGATGCATTTTCTGATCGGCATTTTTTTTGATTTCGGAAAGTTCCATCTCTCACCTCTCGTTGACGGTGCGACGCAATAAGCCCGCACCAGCCTGTATCAAACGTGCACCAGGGTGCCTTCGTCGTCGCCCAGCACCACGCGGCGCAGAGCACCCGGCTTGAAAATGCTGAACACGCGCACCGGCAGGTTCTGATCCCGGCAGAGGGCAAATGCCGTGGCGTCCATCACCTGCAATTGACGAGCCATGGCTTCATCAAAGCTGATGGCCGTGTAGCGCGTAGCCGTGGGATCTTTCTTCGGGTCGGCAGAGTACACGCCGTCCACTTTGGTGGCCTTGAGCACGATCTCGGCACCGATCTCGGCACCCCGCAGCGCCGCAGCCGTGTCGGTGGTGAAGAACGGGTTACCGGTGCCTGCGGCAAAAACCACGACCTTACCCTCTTCCAGGTACTGCAGCGCCTTTGGGCGGACGTACGGCTCCACGACCTGCTCGATGGAGATCGCGGACATCACCCGGGCGGTGACGCCTGCTTTCTGCATGGCGTCGGCCAAAGCCAGGGAGTTCATGACCGTGGCCAGCATGCCCATGTAGTCAGCCGTGGCGCGGTCCATGCCGACCGAGCCGCCTGCCACTCCGCGGAAAATGTTGCCGCCGCCAATGACCACAGCAACCTCTACCCCAAGGCGGGTGACTTCCGCCACCTCCTCAACGATGCGCACGATGGTGGCGCGGTTGATGCCGAAGGCGTCGTCACCCATGAGGGCTTCGCCGGACAACTTGAGGAGGATGCGCTTGAGGGCTGGCATAGGCGGCAGTAGTGGCAAATTTTTCCGATTTTACGGGCTATGTTGTGACAACGGCCGACCCCGGGTGGGATCGGCCGTGTAATTTTTTGCAAGCACGCCTCACAGCGAGCTTGCAGGCTGAGGCAGGTCAGGCGCCTTGAGCGGCGGCTTGTGCAGCGGCCACTTCGGCGGCGAAGTCTTCCACCTTCTTCTCAATGCCTTCGCCCACCACGAACATGGTGAAGCCCTTGACATTGGTGTTGGCAGACTTCAGGTACGCACCCACGGTCTGCTTGCCGTCTGCGGCCTTGACAAACACCTGATCCAGCAGAGAGACCTCTTTCAGGTACTTCTGCACGGAACCTTCCACCATCTTGGCAACGATGTCAGCAGGCTTGCCGGATTCAGCAGCCTTTTGCTCGGCAACGGAACGCTCCTTGGCGATCAGGTCTGCAGGCACGTCAGCGCCAGACAGAGCCACAGGCTTCATGGCGGCGATATGCATTGCGGAATCCTTGGCAGCCACTGCATCGCCTTCGAATTCCACCATCACGCCAATACGCACGCCGTGCAGGTAGGAGGCCAGTTGGCCGCCACCGCTGTAGCGCTTGAAGCGGCGGATGGTCATGTTCTCGCCGATCTTGCCGATCAGGCCCTTGCGCACTTCTTCCACGGTGGGGCCGAAGCCTTCCATGGACAGAGGCAGCTCGGCCACTGCGGCCACGTCGGCCGGGTTGTTCTTGACGACCAGCTGAGCCACGGCGTTGCAGAAAGCCAGGAACAGGTCGTTCTTGGAAACAAAGTCGGTTTCGCAGTTGACTTCCACCAGAGCACCGGTGTTGCCTTCGATGAATGAAGCCACCACGCCTTCGGCGGTGATACGGCTAGCGGCCTTGCCGGCCTTGTTGCCCAGCTTGACGCGCAGGATTTCCTCAGCCTTCTCCATGTTGCCGTCGGCTTCGGTCAGTGCTTTCTTGCACTCCATCATGGGGGCGTCGGTCTTGGCGCGCAGTTCTGCGACCATGCTTGCGGTGATTGCAGCCATCTTTTTACTCCGTCTGAGCGTTGAAGCTCAATGATTCAATGTCTGAATGGATTTTCGGTTACAAAAAAGGGGCTGCTCGAGCCCCTTCTTGCACGGGCACAGACGATCAGGCAGCGTCTTGCACTTCGACGAATTCGTCGCCACCCTGCACAGCCTTGACCACGTCGGTCACGGCAGCGTTGCGGCCTTCCAGGATCGCGTCAGCGATGCCACGAGCGTACAGAGCAACAGCCTTGGCGGAGTCGTCGTTGCCGGGGATCACGTAGTCGATGCCTTCGGGGGAGTGGTTGGTGTCAACCACGCCGATCAAGGGAATGCCCAGCTTCTGTGCTTCAGCCACGGCAATCTTGTGATAACCCACGTCGATCACGAAGATGGCGTCGGGCAGCGCGTTCATGTCCTGAATACCGCCGATGTCCTTCTCCAGCTTTTCGATCTGGCGATTGAAGGTCAGCTGCTCTTTCTTGGACATGCTCTCCAGGCCAGCTTCCTTCTGGGCCAGCATGTCTTTCAGGCGCTTGATGGAGGTCTTGACCGTCTTGAAGTTGGTCAGCATGCCGCCCAGCCAACGCTGCTCGACGAAAGGCACGCCTGCACGACGGGCTTCCTGAGCCACGAGGTCACGCGACTGGCGCTTGGTGCCCACCATCAGCACGGTGCCACCATTGGCGGTCAGCTGACGCACGAACTTGGCAGCCTCCTCGAACATCGGGAGGGTTTTTTCCAGGTTGACGATGTGGATCTTGTTGCGATGGCCAAAAATGAAGGGGGCCATCTTGGGGTTCCAGAAGCGGGTTTGGTGACCGAAGTGGACACCGGCTTCCAGCATTTCGCGCATGGAAATGGACATGATTGTTAATCTTTCCTGAGGTTTGGACTGAAATCAGGCCCCGATCACCAGCAGAAACACTGCCAGCAACACCCGGGTGGGCCTGTTTGCGATTGCCTTTGCCGTGCACCGCACCTGAAGCAGGCGCGCTGCGAGCAGCAAAGCCTTGGGATTGTAACACCTTTGCTAACTTGATGCTCGTGCGACACTTCAACCATGCGGCACATAGTCCCCGAATCGCTCCAGAACCCACTCCCGCTTCACGGGGGAGAGAAAACACGCCACATTGAACGGACCGCTCAGGCCCAGCTCCCGCCGTACGCCCTGATGGAGAGGGCCGGGAATGCGGTTTACCGCCTGGCTCGCGCGCTCTACCCGCACGCCAGGCACATCTGGATTGCTTGCGGGCCAGGCAACAACGGAGGCGATGGACTCCTGGCGGCAGCGGCCTTCAAGCATGATGGCTTGGCCAACGTGACCGTGACTTGGCGAGCCGACGAAACCCGACTCCCCATCGATGCTCAACACGCTCTGGCGCGCGCCCGCGCTGCTGGCGTCGCTTTCGCAGACTCTCCCCCAGCAGACGCTGACTTTGCCATAGACGCCCTGTTGGGCCTGGGCATCCGCACCACGCCACAGGGCCGAATCGCTGAAGACATCCGCGCGCTCCTGACACTTGAGCGCCCCGTTCTTTGCGTGGACTTGCCGAGCGGCCTGCATCCGGACACAGGCACTTGGCTGGCGAACCACCCTGGTCAATCTCGCGCACCTCGCCACACCCTTTCGTTGCTGACTCTGAAACCCGGACTGTTCACAGCACAAGGACGAGACGCATCAGGCGACATTTGGCTGGACGACCTCGGCATCGACACCACCCCCACCGAACCAGACGCCCTTCTCCACGCACCGCCTCATCCCTTCACAGCGCGCAGGCTGCGCCACGGCGCACACAAGGGTCAACACGGCGATCTGATTGTGCTGGGCGGACAAAGTGTGACCTTCAATGGCCAAGGCATGACCGGGGCAGCGCTCCTAGCAGCTCGCGCGGGGCTTTTTTCAGGCGCAGGCCGCTTGTATCTGGGCCTGCTGGGCGATACCGGCGCCGATCGGATGGTCGTCGACCCTGCCTGCCCCGAACTGATGCTCCGCAACGCCGACGAACTGGCACAAAGCGACTTGGCGGCCACCGGCACGACCGTGTGCGGCTGCGGCGGTGGAATGGCTGTGCGCAACATCCTGCCTCACGTGCTGGAACGCAGCCCCAGGCTGGTGCTGGACGCCGATGCCCTCAATGCAATTGCCGATGAACCCCGGTGGCAAAAAAGCCTGGCCGACAGGAAGCGCCAAGGCAAAATCACCGTGCTCACGCCACACCCCCTGGAAGCCGCACGCCTTTTGGCCACCGACACCCGCACAGTACAGTCTGACCGCGTCACGGCCTGCAAACAACTGAGTGAAAAATTCGGATGCACAGTGATCCTGAAAGGATCGGGAAGCATCGTCTGCGCACCTGGTTTGACACCAGCGATCAACGCCACGGGCAATGCACTGCTGGCCACAGCCGGCACAGGCGACGTGCTGGCAGGCGTACTTGGGGCCGGGCTTGCAAGTGAGCAATCTGCCTGCGACACCAAGCGAGCGTTTGAACTTTCGTGTGATGCCGTCTACCGCCACGGTCTGACAGCAACACGTTGGCCTGCTGAAACACCCTTCAGCGCCAGTTTGCTGGCGGCCAGCATGACGCCGGGCTGATGCAAAAGCCGGGGCACGTCAGGTAATGAGCATCAGAGCTACTTGAAGAAGAACGATCAAGACCAGCACCGACAGATCCACACCGCCGATCTGCGGAACGATGCGCCGGATGGGACGAAGCAAGGGATCAACAAGTCGCCCCAAGGTGCCGTGCAGGGATGACATGGGCTGAACCCAAGAAGTCACCGCGTACGCTACTGCCAGAAGCATCAAGCCTTGCAGCACGGTGCGCAACAGGAACAGAACGGCCTGCAACGGTAAGGTCACGGTCCACCCAAGGTTGAGCACGCCAGGCAGACGCCCGCCAAACAGCATGTGCAAGACGGCCGAATAGCACAGCGCCAGCAGCAGGGCAGCCAGGAAGCTGCCCCAATCCAGGTTGGATTGCACCCAACCACGCGGCAGCGTCTTGCGCAGGGGCACAACGATCCAGTCGGTCAAGGCCATCACGAAAATGCCAGGTTGCTGTGTCATGCGCATACGCCTGGTGTTCATCCACCCCCGCAGCAACGCAGCCCCCACCAAGAAGAAAAACAGGGTATCGACAAGAAACAACAGTACACGCATGGATCAACGCTTGCCTTTTCTGGATTTTCCTGCTCCGGAACCCTTACCCGGCGGCCTCGCGCCCCGGCTGCCTCTTGTGGGTCTCGTCGCACCCGCTGGTTGACGCCCCGGCACAGGGAATGCAGCACCACGAGCCTTCTTACCGCCATTGCGGCGCGCGGAAGCATCGGCGTCTTCAGACCCAGCCTTGTCTCGCATGGCTCGCATGACAAGATCAGCATCATCCCGGACCAGCCGGAAGTCTATTCGACGGCCGTCCAAATCGACCCGACTGACCTGGACCCGAACCTTCGATCCCAGCGCGTACCTTATGCCCGTGCGCTCACCACGCAACTCCTGGCGCGCCTCGTCGTAGCGGAAGTACTCCCCTCCCAACTCGGTGATGTGCACAAGGCCTTCGACATAAAGGCTGTCGAGCGTGACGAACAGACCGAAGGTGGTGGCCGCCGTGACCACACCGCTGTACTCCTCACCCAAACGCTCGCGCATGTACTTGCACTTCAACCAGGCCTCCACGTCGCGGCTTGCTTCGTCGGCTCGGCGCTCGTTGGCACTGCAATGCAGGCCTGCAGCCTGCCAGCCCAATGAGTCGGCAGAGGGTTGGGGCTTGCGCGCCTTGTCAGCCGCGCCCGCACCTCTAGCAGCAAGACGCTTGGCCAGCTTGGCCTGCGCCTCGCCGGGGGTTGGCAACACCGGGAGCTGATACTTGCCACCGGCAAGCACAGCCTTGATCACCCGATGCACCAGCAAGTCGGGATAGCGCCGGATAGGGCTGGTGAAATGCGTGTATGCCTCGAAAGCCAGACCGAAGTGCCCCATGTTCTCAGGGGTGTAGATGGCCTGCTGCATCGAACGCAGCAACATCTGGTGGATCTGCTGGGCATCGGGGCGGTCCTGCGTGGCGTGCGCGAGTTCCTGAAATTCCGACGGGCGTGGCTCATCGCTCACGTTGTGGTGCACACCGAGCGCCTTGAGGTACTGCCTCAGGGTTTCCAGCTTTTCAGGGGTGGGACCTTCATGCACCCGGAACAGCCCATGGTGCTTGCTTTGGGAAATGAACTCCGCCGAGCAGACGTTGGCCGCGAGCATGGACTCCTCGATCAAGCGGTGCGCCTCGTTGCGGGTGCGCGGCACGATCTTTTCGATACGACCCGACTCATCGCAGACGATTTGCGTCTCGGTCGTTTCAAAGTCAACTGCGCCACGGCGCTCACGCGCGGCCAGCAAAGCTCGGTACGCGTCGTACAGATTCAGCAGGTGCGGCACCAGTGGCTTGCGTTGCTGCGCTTCCGGCCCCCGAGTGTTTTGCAGAATGGCCGCCACTTCGGTATACGTGAGGCGACCATGACTGAACATCACTGCCGGGTAGAACTGGTAGGCGTGGATGTCGCCTTTGGCGGTGATGAGCATGTCGCAAACCATGCACAGGCGCTCCACCTCCGGATTCAACGAGCAAAGCCCATTGGAGAGCTTTTCGGGCAGCATGGGAATGACCCGGCGCGGGAAGTACACGCTGGTGGCCCGGTCGTAGGCGTCGATGTCAATAGCCGAGCCCGTCTCCACATAATGACTTACGTCGGCAATCGCCACCAACAGGCGCCAGCCCTTGCTTCGCCCCACTCTGGCCGGCTCGCAGTACACCGCGTCGTCAAAGTCGCGGGCGTCTTCGCCATCAATGGTCACGAGCGGAACGTCTGTCAGATCAACACGCTGACGCTTGTCCGCTGGCCGCACCTTGTCAGGGAGAGCGCGCGACTGCGCCATTGCCGCATCAGAGAACTCGTGAGGCACGCCGTACTTGCGCACAGCAATCTCGATCTCCATACCGGGGTCGTCGATATCCCCCAGCACCTCTTTGACGCGCCCCACCGGCTGACCATACAAGGCGGGCCGCTCTGTCAACTCGACCACAACCACCTGCCCGGGCTTTGCTGAGCCCGTTGCGCCCTTGGGAATGAGCACGTCTTGGCCGTAGCGCTTGTCTTCCGGCGCGACCAGCCACACGCCACCTTCCTGTAACAGCCGACCAATGATGGGGGTGGCTGAGCGCTCGATGATTTCGGTTACCCGCCCCTCGGGGCGCCCCCTGCGGTCCTGCCTGACGACGCGCGCCTTGACGCGATCCTTGTGCAGCACCGCGCGCATTTCATTGGGCGGGAGGTAGACGTCGGGCTGACCGTCGTCGCGCAGGATGAAGCCATGTCCATCGCGGTGGCCGGAGACGACCCCCTCAAATTCGGCCAGCAGATTTTGGTATTTTTCTTTCACGCAGTCTTTCGCACTCTCAAAATTCCATGCTAGAATAGCAGCTTCTGAGACGCCCAGGTGGCGGAATTGGTAGACGCACTAGTTTCAGGTACTAGCGCCGCGAGGCGTGGAGGTTCGAGTCCTCTCTTGGGCACCAATCATAAAGAGTAAAGCTTGCAGATTTCGGTCCGCAAGCTTTTTTCTTTTGCGGCCTCGAAATTCATTACACCGCAAAGCGTCGGCGGAAAAACGCAATAAAAACCGTGCTAGAATTCAAGGATTCCTGAGATGCCCAGGTGGCGGAATTGGTAGACGCACTAGTTTCAGGTACTAGCGCTGAGAGGCGTGGAGGTTCGAGTCCTCTCCTGGGCACCAAAAAGTTCAAAGGCTTGCAGCATTGCAAGCCTTTTTGCTTTTCTGCGGACGCTATTCGATGAAAGAGGCGCAAAGCGCCCCCTCGTCAAACTGGAACACCCACCAGATCGTGCCCCTGTGCCGACACGATGCGCGCCTTCACAAAGTCGCCCACCTTGTAGGTTTTGCTGATCTTTTCTGGCGGCAGCAGGCGAACGACGCCGTCGATTTCTGGCGCATCTGCATAGCTGCGGCCCACGCCGCCTTTCTTGCCCAGCCCGCTCGCCTGATCGACCAGCACCTGCATGGTGGCACCCACGCGACGCTCCAGCCGCGCTGCCGACACACGCTCGGCCACGGCCATGAAACGGGCACGGCGCTCCTCGCGTACTTCATCAGGAACCGCACCGGGGATCTCATTGGCAGCAGCACCTTCCACAGGTGAATAGGCAAAGCACCCTGCCCGGTCGATCTGAGCTTCCTCCACGAAGTCCAGCAGGTGCTGGAATTCCTCTTCCGTTTCGCCAGGAAACCCAGCGATGAAGGTGCTGCGCACGACGATGTCAGGACACAGCTCGCGCCAGCGCTGAATGCGCTCCAGGTTCTTTTCACCGCTGGCCGGGCGCTTCATGCGACGCAGCACATCCGGATGGCTGTGCTGCAACGGAACATCCAGGTAAGGCAGGCACAAACCTTCGTTCATGAGCGGAACGATCTCGTCCACATGCGGATACGGATACACGTAGTGCAGACGCACCCAGGCACCGTGTTCCCGCGCCAGCTCGCCCAAGGCGCGAACCAGGTCGAACATGCGGGTCTTCACGGGCTTGCCGTCCCAGAAACCGGTGCGGTACTTCACGTCGACGCCGTAGGCCGAGGTGTCCTGACTCACCACCAGCAACTCCTTCACGCCAGCCTCAAACAGCTTGCGCGCCTCGGTCAGCACGTCGCCCACTGGGCGGCTGACCAGGTCGCCGCGCATGGACGGGATGATGCAGAAGGTGCAGCGGTGGTTGCAACCTTCGCTGATCTTGAGGTAGGCATAGTGGCGCGGCGTGAGCTTGACGCCCTGCGGTGGAACCAGATCCACAAACGGATCGTGCGGCTTGGGCAGGTGCTTGTGCACCGCCTCCATCACCTCGTGCGTGGCATGAGGGCCAGTGACTGCCAGCACCGACGGGTGCACCTGCTGGACCAGGTTGCCGCCACCCTCGCCTGAGCGCGCTCCCAGACAACCCGTGACGATGACCTTGCCGTTGTCGGCCAGCGCCTCGCCAATGGTGTCAAGGCTCTCCTTGACGGCGTCGTCAATAAAGCCACAAGTGTTGACGATGACGAGATCGGCACCCTGAAAGGTTTTGCTCGTCTGGTAGCCCTCAGCGCTGAGTTGCGTGAGGATGAGTTCAGAATCGGTCAGAGCCTTGGGGCAACCAAGGCTGACGAAGCCCACCTTGGGCACGGCGGCACCCGATGCGGGCGATTGAGGAGAAAGAATGTCGGTCATGGGCCCCGATTGTCTCAGGTCGGGGCCAAACCGTCAGCCAGAGCACGAAGTGTCAGCGCTTGACGCCCATGGCTTCCAGCATTTTCTCCTGCATCTGCGTGAAGGCAGCCATGCCAGGCACCACAGGCGCCTGCATGCCCATGAACTGCTGCCAAAGCTCTGGCGTCCAGCCTTTGGCAGGGTCTGCCATGGACTTTTGCAGATCCATGAAAACCTGGAGGTTTTTCTCGAGGTAAGACCCCATGTAGCCTTGCATGGCATGGCCGTAGAAACGGATGATGTTGGCCAGCATGTTTTCAGAGAACAGCGGCACACCCGCCGTTTCCTCTTCCAGAATGATCTGCAACAGGATGCTGCGCGTCAGGTCATCGCCGCTCTTGGCGTCACGCACGACGAAAGGCGTGGCCTTCATCACGAGCGCCTTGATCTCGGCCAACGTGATGTAGGAGGAGGTGTCGGTGTCGTAGAGGCGGCGGTTGGGGTACTTCTTGATCACGCGAACGGGGGACGGACGCGTGGCCGAGGCATCAGCCTGGTCGTTCTGCACTGAGCGGACTCCTGTCGAGAAAGTGGGCGCCAGCATCAAACATGGTGCTGGCAGCATTGTTCTCATTCTAGAAACATTTGCGGCTGGTGCGGCGCAGGATTTACCCTGCCATGCTGCAAGGCAGCATTCAGTAGCGAAAAAGCCCTGCTTCCGTGAAGAAAGCAGGGCTTCTGTATTGGTAGGCGCGATTGGACTCGAACCAACGACCCCCACCATGTCAAGGTGGTGCTCTAACCAGCTGAGCTACGCGCCTGGGTCGGTTGCAAGCCTTGCATTGTAGCACGACTTTTTGAGCTTTTTCAACGCCTCCTCACCACTTGCACACCAGGTACATCGGACACGGCCGACATGACCCGGGACACACGCATGGCGTCGGGCACTTCGACGGTAAAGGTCATCCAGGCAACACCTTTGACGGATTGCGTCTGCACCCCGATGACGTTGATCTTCTCGCGAGCGAAAGCATCCGAGATGTCGCGCAGCAAGCCTTGCCGGTCCACGGCTTCGACCGCCACGTCCACAGGGTAAAACGCTTGTTCTCCGCCCTTGGGCTTGGCGCCGCTCCACTGCACGTCAATCACCCTGCCCGGCTGCCGTTTGGCCAGATGGGCGAAGTCGGGGCAATCGGCCCGGTGGATGCTGACGCCCTTGCCCCGCGTGACAAAGCCGCGTATGTCGTCAGGCGGGGCTGGCTTGCAGCACTTGGCCAGCTGGGTCATGAGGGAGTCAACCCCCACCACCAGCACACTACCCTGCGGCGCACGCTCCTCGGAACGGGCCTTCTTGAGGATGACTTCGTCTGGCGTGGGCGAAGCCTCCACGGGGTTGAGCTGCTGCTCGATGGCGCGCAGCGAGAACTCCTCCTTGCCTACCGCCTCGAACATTGCCTGGGGGCTTGCAAACCCCAGAGCCGAAGCGAGGTCCTCCAGCGCCACGGATGTCTTGCCCTCGCGCTGCAGCAATTTTTCCACTGCCTCACGGCCGCGCACAGCGTTGTCCTGCGCAGCCAAAGCATTGAACCAGGCGCGCACCTTGCTCTTGGCCCGGTGGCTGACGAGGTAGCCCTGCTCGGGGTTGAGCCAGTCGCGCGTAGGACCGCCCTCCTTGGCCGCGACGATCTCCACCGTCTGACCATTCTGCAACGCGGTGTTCAGCGGCACCATGGCACCGTCTACACGTGCGCCACGGCAACGGTGGCCCAGGTCGGTGTGCACGGTGTAGGCAAAGTCCACTGGCGTGGCGCCGCGGGGCAGCTCCACGATGGCAGCATTGGGTGTCAACACGTAGATGCAGTCGTCAAACAGGTCTTGCGCAGCACCGCCCAGGTCGCGCTGCCACGCCAGCAGTTGGCGCAGCACGGCGATCTTGGCGTCGTACTCGGAGCCCGCAGTAACGCCCGCATAACCCTTGCTGCCCGCCTCTTTGTATGCCCAGTGGGCGGCCACGCCATGCTCTGCATGATCGTGCATGGCCTGGGTGCGGATCTGGATCTCGAACGCGCGCCCCTGCGCATCCCGAACGACGGTGTGCAGCGACTGGTAGCCGTTCGGCTTGGGTTTGGCGATGTAGTCGTCAAACTCCTCTGGAACGGGGTTGAAATGCGCATGAACGTAGGCCAGCACACGGTAGCAATCATCAACTTCGGGCACGACGACACGCAATGCGCGGATGTCGAAGACCTGCTCAAAGTCCAGCGATTTGCCCCGCATCTTCTTGATGATGCTGTAGATGTGCTTGGGCCGCCCCTGGACGGACGCCTCGACACCCTGTGTGCGCAGCGCCTCCTCAAGCCCCAGGCGGACCTGCTCGACGTGGCTCTCGCGCTCGACGCGCTTCTCGTCGAGCAGGCGCGCGATCTGCTTGTAGGTGTCTGGCTCCAGGAACCGGAAGGACAGGTCTTCCATTTCCCATTTGACCTGCCAGATGCCCAAGCGGTTGGCCAGCGGTGCGAAGATGTGCAAGGACTCGCTGGCCAATCCTTCATCTGGCAGCGTCTTGGAAGCGGCGTGGTAGCGCAGCGTCTGCAGGCGTGACGCCAGCCGCAGGAGAACAACGCGCAGATCGCGCGAGAACGCCAGCAACATCTTGCGGACGTTTTCCGTCTGGCTGGCGTCCAGTTCGGACGCAGGCGTCTTTGCGGAAACGACCGACAAGCCCGTTTGCTCTTGCAAGACCTGCCGCTGGGCACGAACCTGCGCTGCCTTCAGGCGAGCCTGGCGCTGCAACTGGACCAGCTTGGTGGTTTCCACGGCAACGGTGGCGTAGTCGTTGCCAAAAGCCTTGGCAATGACTTCCTGCGGCCGATTGAGGTGTTGGCAGGCATAGACGAGGTAGGCGCAGGCCTGCATGTCCGTGCCGCCCCCCATGAGCGCGAGGATACCGGCCACGGCATCTGCATGGGCCAGGGTGTTCTCACCACTGTCCAGAGTTTCTCCGGCGAGCAGTGGCTCTGCAAAGGCGCGTGCACGCGTCAATGCGGCGTGACCTGCACCCGGCTGGCCAGACAGTGCCGTGGCAATGGCCGTGCGGCTTTCGTTGGATTCGCGGACTTCGACGTTCATGGCGATAGCAGGAAATCTCGCACCGTGGTCACCTGGTTGGCGGCCACGAGCGTGGGTGCATGCCCGACACCGCCGAACTCAACACAGCACGCCATGGGGCCACGCTCGGTCATGGCCTGGGCAGTGGCTGGAGACAAGAGGTCTGAGTCTGCACCACGCAACAGCAGGGTGCGAGCAGTGATCGCGTCGTACATCTGCCAGAGCATGGCCTCGCCGTCGCGCGCAGCCTGCTGCGCAGCCTTCGGGTCGGCCGACAGCATGGCTCGGAACGGCACTGCAATGGCTGGGTCGTAGTGCAACGTCCACCCCTCTTGCAAGGGGCGCAGCATGGGGCGCGAAAGCGCCAGCCACTGCTCCGGGGTGTGCGGTCCAAACCCTTGTGAAACGGCCCACATGGCATCTGCCGCCGCCTGTTCGGTGGGGTACACGGGCTGCACGCCCAGGTAGGTGCCAATACGCTGCAAGGCCTCCCATTGGATCACCGGGCCAACATCGTTGAGCACCAGCCTCGAAATGCCCATGGCTGGCTGCGAAGCCAGCGTGATGCCAATGAGTCCACCCATGCTGGTGCCCACCCAGTCGATGCGCAGAGCGGCGCCATTGTCGCCACGCGCGGCAGCATGGCGTTCGCGCAGGTGCGCCAGCAGCACGGCCAAGTCGGTCGCGTAAGTGGGAATCTGGTAGGCCATAGGATCGGCCAACCAATCACTGTGGCCACGGCCTGCAACGTCCACGCACACCACGCAGGCGTGAGGCGCCAGCGCCTGCGCCAAAACGTCGAAATCGCGCGACTGGCGGCTGAGGCCATGCACGCAGACCACCACGTGCCCGGGGCATGCCTCGCTGGTGGCATTCCACTCCCACCAGGCAATGCGGCGTTCCTCGCTGTTGCGCCCCCTGGGACCGGGCACGTCTAGGTAGTGCAATACGGGTTCCATCTCTCTGTTCCCTTCGGAAGCGGGCCATTCGGCGCTCTGGGCTTCCGTGATAATGGCCGCCAAAGCCTCGCGGGGAAATTGAGTTTTCCGCGAACTGGCCATGCGGCTGGTGCTTGCTGTGATCGTAATGGAAACGCCAACGGAGAATCCAACATGCTGAAAAACAAAACCGCACTCGTCACCGGCTCCACCAGCGGCATCGGGCTGGGCATTGCCAAGGCCCTGGCGCGGCAGGGTGCCAATATCGTGCTCAACGGCTTTGGCGATGTGGAAGCCGCCAAGGCAGAGGTCGCGGGGCTGGGTGTGCAGGTGCTCTACCACGGTGCAGACATGAGCAAGCCAGCCGACATCGAGGACATGATGACGAGTGCCGCGAAGGCCTTCGGCCGGGTGGATGTGCTCGTCAACAACGCGGGCATCCAGCATGTGTCGAACATTGAGGACTTTCCCGCGGAGCGCTGGGACGCGATCATCGCCATCAACCTGAGCAGCGCGTTCCACACCACCCGCCTTGCCCTGCCGGCCATGAAGGCCGCGAATTGGGGCCGCATCATCAACGTTGCTTCGGTGCATGGGTTGGTGGCGTCGGCGCAGAAATCGGCCTACGTGGCAGCGAAACACGGCATCGTGGGTCTGACGAAGGTGACGGCGCTGGAGAACGCCACCACGGGCGTGACTTGCAACGCCATCTGCCCTGGCTGGGTGTTGACGCCGCTGGTGCAGAAGCAAGTAGACGCCAAGGCAGCCGCACTGGGGCTGAGCAACGAAGAGGCCACCAAGCTGCTGTTGGGGGAAAAAGAGCCCTCGATGCAGTTCACCACGCCCGAGGAACTGGGTGAGCTGGCCGTGTTCTTCTGCTCGCCCGCCGCCAACAACGTGCGCGGCGTGGCCTGGAACATGGACGGCGGCTGGGCTGCCCAGTAACCCCCAGGCTTACTTGAGCTGGACGCTGCCCGAAACGGTGACCTGCACCGTGCTCTTGCCTGGCTCCACCGGAACCGGAGCGGCGCTGGCGGCGGCCATGTCAGCCATCGCGGCCACGCGCAAGCGGGGTTGCATGACCGGCACGTCGCCGGAGCTTACGGACACCTCGCGCAACTCGTAGCCGCTGAAGCCGAACCCCTTGGCCACGCTGGCGGCGCTGGTCTTGAACTGGTTGATCGCCTCCAGGCGAACGTCGTCTTCGAGCTTGCGGCTGGCCTCCCGGCTGAGCGAGAAGGACATCTGAGAGATCGTCATACCCGGAATGCGCCCGGCCAGTGCCGACACCTTGGCCACGTCGCGCCCTTGCAGCAACAGCTCGGCGTTTCCCTGCCAGCCAACGATCTGGCCATCCCGGCCGTAGCGCGGCTGAACCGTGAAGCCGCCGCTGCTGACCTCCACTGCGCCAGCCTGGGCACCCGCACGCGCCTGAGCTAATGCGTTTTCCAGAGACACCTTCAACTGGTTCTGCACCGTTGCTGCATCGTTGGCCTGATGGCGAGCCACCAGAACCATGGTCAGCCAGTCTTGCACGGCTTCGCGTTGTGCGCTGGCGCTGAGTTGCACAACCTGACGGGGTTCTGGCAACATTTGGGCGTTAGCCATGGCCACGCCAGTCAGACCCGCAGCCAAGATGAGGAAAGACACTCGGTTTGTTCGCATGGCAATAGTCGTTGTGTTGAACATGCGCACAGTTTGCCTGCTTTTGGCCCATAGCCAGATGTTGGCCCCGCTCGCACCAGGCGAAGGTTGGCAACAACTGTAACCAGCTGTGAAGCCGCGATTTGGACCTTGGGCAAATGCGGTGCCGCCTGTCACAATGCCCCTTGTTACATTTGCCGAGCAACATGATGGCCCAGACCCCACACCGACCCGACCGAATTCTGGTGGTGGATGACGATGCCCGCATCCGCGACCTGCTTTACCGCTACCTGAGCCAGGAGGGCTTTGACGTGCTGCTGGCGGAAGATGGGCGAGCTCTGAACCGGGTGCTGCTGCGTGACGCGGTGGATCTCATCGTCCTTGACCTGATGATGCCAGGCGAGGACGGGCTGAGCATCTGCCGCCGTCTGCGTTCGCAGAACGACCGCACACCCATCATCATGCTGACGGCCAAGAGCGAGGACGTGGACCGCATCGTGGGGCTGGAAGTGGGAGCCGATGACTATCTGGGCAAGCCGTTCAATCCGCGGGAATTGTTGGCGCGCATACACGCGGTGCTGCGCCGCCGCCCGCCGCCCGAAGTGCCCGGAGCCCCGTCAAGCGACATGGAGGTTGTTCGCTTTGGCCCGTTCGAGCTGGATCTGGGCAAACGCACGCTCAGCAAGAACGGGGAAGACCTGCCTTTGACCACGGGCGAATTTGCCATGCTCAAGGCATTGGTTCGCCACCCGCGCCAGCCGCTGTCACGCGACAAGCTGGCCCAGTTGGCCAGGGGCCGGGAGTTTGAGCCTTTCGACCGCAGCCTGGATGTGCAGGTGTCGCGCCTGCGCAAGATCATTGAGACCGACCCCTCTGCACCGCGCTACCTGCAGACGGTGTGGGGGGTGGGCTACGTCTTCGTGCCGGATGACCCCAGCGATCAGTAAGACCCCAGGCATCAGCCTGTTCTGGCGAACGTTTCTGTTCCTGAGCGCGCTGCTGCTGGGTTGCATTCTGGCGTGGTTCCAGACGTTTCGTGCTCTGGAGGAGGAACCGCGCGCGGTGCAGAGCGCGACCCAGCTGGCGTCGCTGGTCAACTTGACGCGAGCCGCCTTGATGCACGCAGACGCGATTGCGCGCGTGTCATTGGTGAAGACGCTGGTGGATCAGGAAAACGTGCGAATTGCGGTGCGCGAACCCACGGACACGTTCTTGCCCTACGACCGAGATTCGCTGAGCGAGCACGTTCGCGAGGCGCTGGCGTCCCGCCTGGGCAAGGAAACCATTGTGGCCCGGGAAGTGAATGGGTTCCCGGGGCTGTGGGTGGGTTTCAACATTGGCGAGGAAACCTACTGGCTGCTGGCGGACCCAGAACGTGTCGGTACGGTAGAAGGCACCACCTGGCTGGTCTGGCTGGCCATAGCCGCGAACCTCTCCCTCGTTGGCGCGGTGCTCATCGCCCGGCTGATCAATCGCCCTCTCAAGAAACTTTCCGTAGCAGCAGCCCGCGTTCGCGAAGGTGACTTCCAGTCCAGCCATTTGGATGAGGACGTGCCGACCAGCGAGATCCGTGAAGTCAACATCGGGTTCAACCGCATGGCAGAACGCCTGTACAAGGCTGAGTCAGACCGCGCCTTGATGCTGGCGGGGATATCGCACGACCTGCGCACCCCCCTGGCCCGCCTGCGGCTGGAAGCCGAGATGAGTGTGAACGACGAGACCGCGCGTGCCAACATGGCGGCGGACATCGATCAGGTCACGGCGATCATCGACAAATTCCTGGACTACGCCCGCGCAGACCATGCCAAGTTGGAGAACATCGATCTGGCGCCTGTCCTGGAAGCCGCGCTGCAACGCCAACCGCCCGAGGAGTTGACGGTCAAGCTGGAGTCCCCGCCTGCCGCACGCGTGCAGGCGGACCCGGTGGAACTGGGTCGCGCCATCACGAACCTGCTGGAAAACGCGCGCCGCTACGCCCGTCATGCTGACGAGCCAGCGGCGGTGGACATCAACTGGCACAAACAAGGCCCGTGGCTGGAACTTACCCTGAGGGACCACGGCCCAGGTGTGCCGGAGGATCAGATCAAGCGGCTGACGGAACCCTTCTTCCGGGGCAATGAAGCACGAACCGCCGCCACGGGATCGGGTTTGGGATTGGCCATCGTCAACAAGACCATTTCCCACATGGGCGGGCAGTTCGAGCTGGCCAATCACCCAGAGGGCGGCTTGGTAGCGCGCCTGCGCTTGCGTGCAGCCTGAGGCTCAGACGGCAAGCAGCAGCGCCACCGCTCGCGCTTCGATGCTCAATCCCTGCCCCACAGGCCCCAGGCGCTCGGCAGTCTTGGCCTTGACGTTCACCCGGTCCACCGGCACCTGCAGAAGCTGCGCAATGCGTTCGCGCATGGCGGCCTTGTAGGGTGCCAGCTTGGGCGCCTGTGCCACCACGGTGGCGTCCACATTGCCTACGGTGAAACCCGCCGCCTGCACGGCGCGCAAGGCTTCGGCCAGCAGCACGCCGGAATCGGCCCCCGCAAAGCGTTCGTCTGTATCGGGAAAGTGGGTACCAATGTCGCCCAGGCCCGCCGCGCCCAGCAAGGCATCGGTGATGGCGTGCAGCAGCGCGTCCGCGTCGGAGTGGCCGAGCAATCCGCTGTGGTGGGGCACATGCACGCCCCCCAGAATGAGCGCCCGGCCGGGCACCAGCGCATGAACGTCCCAACCCTCGCCAATGCGAAAGGGAACGGTTTGTTGAGACGAAGAAGCAGTCATGGCGTTTGCCCGCGCAGCTGGAGCAGAGCCTCGGCCAGCGCGAAATCCTCCGGGTAGGTGACCTTGAAATTCTGGGCGCTGCCACGAACGAGCAAAGGTTGCCCGCCCTGCGCCTCGATGGCGCTGGCTTCGTCGGTGATACCTGCAAAGCCCCCTGGCTCAGCTTGTTGCAGCGCGCGCCGCAGGTCGCCCAGGCGAAACATCTGCGGCGTCTGGGCCAGCCACTTGTCTGCCCGATCGACCGTGGCGGTGGCACGCATGACACCTGATTCGGCAACTGCGGCCTTGAGCGTATCTGGCAAGGGCAGCGCGAGCAAACCGCCCACGGGGTCCCCGCGGCATGCGCGGATCAGGCTCTGGACTTGAGCTGGCGTGATGAGGCAGCGTGCAGCGTCATGCACGAGCACCCAGTCGGACTCGCGTGCACCAGCGGCGTGCAACGCCTGCAGGCCGTTGAAAACACTGTGGGCTCGCGTGGCACCGCCCACCCGCCACACATGAACACGGGGGTTGGGCGCGGCCATGACCTGGTCGTCTGGCGCGACCACCACCGCCACACCCACCAACTCTGGCACGGCCAGAAAGGCACGCAAGGTGTGGTCGATGATCCGCGATCCCGCCAGCACCTCGTACTGCTTGGGACGGTCCAGCCCGGAGCGGCTGCCGCTGCCCGCGCAAGGAATCAGCGCGTAACAGCGCGCGGTAGCGTCCAACGCCTGTGGCAGTTTCAGGGCCTGGGCGAGGTCAAATGGCTGTGCAGGTGTGGTCATCGTTGCGTGGATTCTAAAATCACTCCCTTGCCAAACCCCGCCCACCCCCAGGAGCGGGGTATTCGTTTTTGCCTTGCGAGCCCAGCCCCGATGGACCTGCCCAAACTCACCCCCGGAAAACGCTACGCCCTGCCGCAGCCCATTGGCTCGGCGGACGCATTGTTGCTCGCAAAGCTAGGCTTACGGGAAAAAGCCGCCGGGCGCCCAGTGGCCATCGTCACAGCCGACGCGAGCGACGCCCAGCGCCTGCTGGACGAACTGCCCTTCTTCGCCCCGGAGCTACGTTGCGCCCTCTTTCCCGACTGGGAAACGCTGCCTTACGACAGCTTCTCTCCGCACCAGGACCTGATTTCAGAACGGCTGGCCACGCTGTGGCGCATACAGCAGCGCGACCAGGAACAGGGGGCGGACGTGGTGATCGTCCCGGCCACCACGGCACTGTACCGGCTGGCGCCGCCCGCCTTTCTGGCGGGCTACACCTTCGAGTTCAAGGTGAAGCAGAAGCTCGACGAAGCCAAGCTCAAGGCCCAGTTGACGCTGGCGGGCTACCAGCACGTGACGCAGGTGGTCAGCCCCGGCGAATACGCTGTGCGTGGCGGTTTGATCGACCTTTTTCCCATGGGATCGCCCGTGCCCTATCGGGTGGACTTGTTCGACGACGAGATCGACTCCATCCGCACCTTCGACCCAGACAGCCAGCGCAGCCTTTACCCCGTGCCAGAAGTGCGCCTGCTGCCGGGCCGCGAGTTCCCCATGGACGACACCGGGCGCGCCAAGTTCCGCGCACGCTGGCGCGAGCTGTTGGAAGGCGACCCGACCAAGAGCCGTATCTATAAGGACATGGGCAACGGCGTGGCCACGGCAGGCATCGAGTACTACCTGCCGCTGTTCTTCGACAGCACCGCCACCGTGTTCGACTACCTGGGTGCAGACGCCACGCTGGTGCTGCACGGCGACCTGGAACCGGCTTTCCAGCGCTTCTGGCAGGACACGCGTGAACGCTACCGCCTGGTGCAAGGTGACCCTGACCGCCCCGCCCTGCCGCCCGAAACGCTGTTTCTGGACGCGGAAGGCTTCTATGCCGTGGCCAAGCCCCACATGCAACTGGCCCTGCGCGCCGGAACGCAGGACGTGGAAGACAGCGCCTGGGTACAGGCCCTGCCCGAGCTGACCGCCCAGCGCGGTGCGGACGACCCGCTGGCCAAGCTGCAAACCCACCTGCGCGACACCCGCCAGCGCGTTCTGGTGCTGGCGGAAAGCGATGGCCGCCGCGAAAGCCTGCTCGACTTCATCCGTGCCAGCGGTGTCAACCCACCCGTGTTCGACAGCCTGGCGGAATTCCAGGGTAGCGACGAAGCCATCGGCATGGCAACGGCAGCGCTGGCCAAGGGCTTTTCCTGGCGCGAAGGCGGTATCGACTTTGTTACCGAGACCGAGTTGTTCGCGGCTGGCCCCACCACGCGCCGACGCAAGAAGCAGGAACAGGTCAGCGACGTTGACGCGCTCATCAAAGACCTGAGCGAACTGAACGTGGGCGACCCCGTGGTGCACAGCCAGCATGGCATTGGCCGCTACCATGGTCTCATCAACATGGACCTGGGCGAGAAGAACCCCGACGGCTCACCCGCCTTGCAGGAGTTCCTGCACCTGGAGTACGCCAACGACGCCGTGCTCTACGTGCCGGTAAGCCAGTTGCAGCTCATCAGCCGCTACACCGGTGTGAGCGCCGACGAAGCGCCATTGCACCGCCTGGGTTCAGGCCAGTGGGAAAAAGCCAAGCGCAAGGCCGCCGAGCAGGTGCGCGACGCTGCCGCCGAGCTGCTCAACATCTACGCCCGCCGCGCCGCGCGTGAAGGCCACGCCTTCCGCTACTCGCCGCACGACTACGAGCAATTTGCCAACGACTTCGGCTTCGAGGAAACACCGGACCAGAAGGCCGCCATCCACGCTGTCGTGCAGGACATGATCAGCCCGCGCCCCATGGACCGCCTGGTGTGCGGCGACGTGGGCTTTGGCAAGACCGAGGTGGCCCTTCGCGCTGCCTTTGTGGCGGTGACGGGCGGCAAGCAGGTGGCCTTTCTGGCGCCCACCACATTGCTGGCCGAACAGCATTACCAGACACTGGTGGACCGCTTCGCCAAGTGGCCGGTGAAGATCGCCGAGATGAGCCGCTTTCGCACCACCAAGGAAATCAACGCCGCCATGAAAGGCATTGCGGATGGTACGGTGGACATCGTCGTGGGCACGCACAAGCTGCTGAGCGAAAAGGCCCAGTTCAAGAACCTCGGCCTGCTCATCATCGACGAGGAACACCGCTTTGGCGTGCGCCACAAGGAGGCGATGAAGGAGCTGCGCGCCGAGGTGGACGTGCTCACGCTCACCGCCACACCCATCCCTCGCACGCTGGGCATGGCACTGGAAGGGCTGCGCGACCTGAGCGTGATCGCCACCGCGCCGCAGCGCCGCCTGGCCATCAAGACCTTCGTGCGCAACGAAGGCAACGGCGTGATCCGCGAAGCGGTGCTGCGCGAACTCAAGCGCGGCGGGCAGGTGTACTTCCTGCACAACGAGGTGGAAACCATCGAAAACCGCAAGCAGAAGCTGGAGGAAATCCTGCCCGAGGCGCGCATCGCCATCGCCCACGGCCAGATGCCTGAGCGCGAACTGGAGCGTGTCATGCGCGACTTCGTGGCGCAGCGCTTCAACGTGCTGCTGTGCTCCACCATCATCGAAACCGGCATTGACGTGCCCACGGCCAACACCATCATCATGGCCCGGGCCGACAAGTTCGGCCTGGCGCAGCTGCACCAGTTGCGCGGGCGCGTGGGCCGCAGCCACCACCAGGCCTACGCCTACCTGCTGGTACCCGACATCGACGGCCTGACCAAGCAGGCCCAGCAGCGGCTGGAAGCCATTCAGGCCATGGAAGAACTGGGCAGCGGCTTCTACCTGGCCATGCACGACCTGGAAATCCGCGGCGCGGGTGAGGTACTGGGCGAAAACCAGAGCGGCAACATGCTGGAAGTGGGCTTCCAGCTCTACAACGAGATGCTGAGCGAGGCCGTGGCATCGCTGAAGGCCGGGCGCGAGCCCGACCTGCTGGCCCCCCTGAGCGTGACCACCGACATCAACCTGCACGCCCCCGCCCTGCTGCCCGACGACTACTGCGGCGACGTGCACCTGCGCCTGAGCTTCTACAAAAAGTTGGCCACCGCCAAGACCAACGACCAGATCGACACGCTGCTGGAAGAGATCGTGGACCGCTTCGGCAAGCTGCCGCCGCAGGCCCAGACCCTTATCGACGTGCACCGCCTGCGTGTGCTCAGCCAGCCCTACGGCGTGGCCAAGGTGGACGCTACCCCGGGCGTGATCGTCATCAGCTTCCGGCCCAACCCGCCGGTGGACCCGATGCGCATCATCGAACTGATCCAGAAGAACCGGCACATCAAGCTGGCGGGCAACGACAAGCTGCGCATCGAGCGCGAGCTGCCCGAGCCCCATGCACGCGCCCAGATGGTGCGCGACGTGCTGCGTTCGCTGGGCCAGCCGGTTGCAGCCAAAGCCACGGCCTGAGCAGCTTTACCGCCGGTTCACACAGGGCACACAATGACTTGAAGCGGGAGAGGGAGACTGCAGGCATTCAACAACCGGAGGAAACCCGATGAACCTGCAACGCCAACGCCCCTGGATCACTCCCCTGGTGATCGGCTCCTTTCTGCTGCTCACCGTCACCGGTGTGCTGATGTTCTTCCACCTGGACAGCGGCCTGAACAAGACCGTGCACGAATGGCTGAGCTGGGTGATGGTGGCCGGGGTGGCCTTGCACGTCGGGCTGAACCTGCCCGCCTTCAAACGCTACCTCACGCAGCGTACCGCGCGCTGGGTCATCGGGGTGTTCGTGGCGGTGCTGGCGCTCAGCTTCGTCCGCCTGCCGGGCGCGTCGTCAGAACCACCGTTTATCGCCCCCGCCAAGGCTCTGGCTGCCGCGCCGCTGCCAGTGCTGGCCCAGGTGGCGGGTGTGTCCACCGAAGAAATCCGGCACAGGCTCGAAGCACAGCACATCGCTGTTGACAACGAACAACAGAGCGTCAGCGACATCATCGGCCCGGACGTGCGCAAGCAGATGAGCGTGCTCAAAGGCGTGCTGTCACCGACTGCGGCACCTGCTGCAGGAAGCTGAAAACCCCCGGGGCGGGTCGGTCTCGGACCCGGCACAATACAGGCTTGGCCACCAGGCCCGTTTTTGTACCCATACACCCGCCCATGACTCCCCAGGAAATCGCACCCGGCCTCGTCGTCCAACGCTTCACCCCGCCTCTGAAGCTGAGCGGCTTCAAGCTCATCGCCTTCGATATGGACTCCACGCTCATCAACATCGAATGCGTGGACGAGATTGCCGACGCCGTGGGCCGCAAGGCCGAGGTGGCTGCCATCACCGAAGCTTCCATGCGCGGCGAAATTGCCGACTTCAAGGAAAGCCTGCGTCGCCGTGTGGCCCTGCTCAAGGGCGTGACCGTGGCCGACATGGAGCGCGTCTACACCGAACGCCTGCGCATCAACCCCGGCGCAGCAGAACTCATACAGGCGTGCAAGGCTGCTGGCATGAAGGTCCTGCTGGTGTCCGGCGGTTTCACCTATTTCGCCAACCGCGTCAAGGAACGCCTGGGCATCGACTTTGCCCGCTCCAACGTTCTGGAGATTGAAAGCGGCCCGAACTGCGGCGCCCTCACCGGCCGCATGGTGGACCAGTCCTGGGGCGACATTTGCGACGGCGCCGAGAAACGCCGCACCCTCCTGGAAGTGGCCAGCCTGCTGGGCATTGAGCCGCGCGAATGCATCGCCATGGGCGACGGTGCCAACGACCTGCCCATGATGGGCGAGGCGGGCCTGTCGGTGGCCTACCACGCCAAACCCAAGGTACGCGAGCAGGCCATGGTCGCCATCAACGAAGGCGGCCTGGACCGCCTGCTGGAAGTCCTGAGCTGAATCCCACTCAAGGAACCCCGTGCCCTTTGCTGCTCTCGGACTGACGCCCTCACTCGTACAAGCAACCAACAAGCTTGGCTTTGCCGAGCCCACACCCATACAAGCTGAGGCCATTCCCGCCATCTTGCGCGGCGCCGACGTGCAAGGCCAAGCACAAACCGGCTCAGGCAAGACTGCAGCCTACACATTGCCGCTGCTCCAGCACCTGCTCGAAAAACCGCAGCCAAGTGGCCCCAGGGAGGTCCGTGCGCTGGTGCTGGTGCCCACACGCGAACTGGCCCAACAGGCCGGAGATCTGCTGCGCGACGTAATCCGCCACCTGCCAGCACGGACTGAAGGGTACCTGGGCCGAGGCCTGCCGAAGGTCGCCGTGGTGTTCGGGGGTGTTTCCATCAACCCGCAGATGATGGCCCTGCGTGGTGGCGCGGACGTGGTCGTTGCCACCCCGGGCCGCCTGCTGGACCTCGTTGGCAACAACGCCCTCCGGCTTTCATCGGTGAAGCAACTGGTGCTGGACGAAGCCGACCGTCTGCTCGACCTCGGGTTTGCCGATGAACTGCAGCAAGTGCTGGCGCTGCTGCCACGCCGCCGACAGAACTTGCTGTTCTCGGCCACCTTTCCCTCGGCTGTACAGGGCTTGGCCAACACCCAGCTTCATGATGCCGTGCACATTCACGTACCCGATGCGCCCGAAGACCTGAGCCGCATCGAGCAACGTGCCTACCATGTGGACGCAAACCGCCGCGTTCCGCTGCTGCGCCACCTCATCGAAGCTCACCGCTGGAAGCAGGTGCTGGTGTTCGTGGCCACCCAGTACGCAGCGGAACACATTGCCTTCAAGCTCAACAACAAGGGGCTGCGCGCGACGGCCTTTCACGGCGGCTTGGCCCAAGGGGCTCGCCGCGAAGTGCTGGCAGGTTTCAAGAACGGGCAATGCGACGTGCTGGTGACCACCGACCTAGCGGCCAGGGGCATTGACATTGCACGCCTTCCGGTAGTGGTGAACTTTGACCTGCCTCGCTCAGCCGTGGACTATGTCCACCGTATCGGGCGCACCGGCCGGGCCGGGGAAAAGGGCTTGGCGATCAGCCTGGTCAGCGCCGTCAGCATGGCCCACTGGCGCTTGATTCAAAAACGCCAGGCACTGGACGTTTCCCTGATTGTTGAAACGGGCTTTGAGCCAGTGGAGACCGAACCGCCCGCCAATCAGGTGCAAGATGGCACGGGCGGCGTCAAGGGCAAGCGCCCCAGCAAGAAAGACAAGCTTCGGGCGGCAGCGGCGCAAGCCGCAAACAAACCGTAGATCCAGCCGTGCCCAGGCAAACTCACTCTTGCCCAGGCTCCGAGCCGCCCGTCACGGTGGTATCCGAACTTGCCGCCCTGCGCTGACGCACACCGGGCATAGCCAGAATTTCCACGTACACGTGGGTGGCCCCTGCCTGCGCCGCAGCGTCCAGGCGGGCACCCAGTTCGTTCAGGTGGGCTACCTCGGCATTGTCGGCTTGGGTGCCGAACTTGCAGGCAAAGTCCCAGAAGTCTGCACCTTCTGGCAAGGCACGGCGGCGCTCGCGCTTCACATACTTGTGCAACTCGTGCCTGATAGCGTCCAACACACGAGCGGGTTGCTTGCCCTCGGCATGCAGGGGAAATGTCTTTTTCATGTAGATCCTGTCCACGCCGGACGGAGCCGACATGGCCCCTTGGCGGGAGCGCGATTATGCGCCCACCGCGCCTGGACCGTGCAACTCAGCGCTTGGACGAGATCAGCCAGCTCACGCCCACCGCAATCAGGACCAGCGGCCACCAGACACTGATGATCTCGCGAATGCTGACGGTAATGAACCCAAGGTTGGACAACAGAAAGTACGTTCCCAGCAGGATCAGCGCGATCGCAGTCGTCTGGTTTTTCATTGGCTCAGCTTCTTACAGAGCCTTCGCAAGGCGCTTGACACCCTCGCGAATCTTCTCGACGTCAGAGGTCGCAAAGCTCAGGCGCAAGGCTGCGGTATCGGGTTGATCGCAATAGAACGGAACACCGGGCACAAACGCAACACCCTGGTCAATAGCGCGCAGCGAATAGGCCTTTGCGTCGGTTTCGCGGCCACCCGCACCCGTCAGGCGCGCCCAGACAAACAGGCCGCCTTTGGGCTGCACGAAGGAAATGGCGTCCCCCAGCTCGGCCCGCAGACTGTCACACATGGTCTGTGCCCGCTCGGCATACACAGCACGGGCGCGCGTCAGGTTGCCCTCCATGCGGCCGGCCTTCAGATACTGCGCCGCCGTGGCCTGTGCAAAGGTGCTGGAGTTGGCGTCGCTGAACTGCTTGCACATCACCGCCTTGGCCTGTAACTCCGCAGGTGCAATCATCCAGCCGAGGCGGAAACCGGCAGACAGCGTCTTGCTCAAGGAGCCGCAGTGCACCAGACATTCACGGCTGCCAGGCACCTGTTCGCTCAACGCCAAGAGGCTGGGCGGCGGTGCCTCGCCAAAATACAGGTCGCCGTAGGGGTCGTCCTCCACGATCAGCGTCTGGTATTTCACCGCCAGTTCAAGAATGCGCTTGCGGCGCTCCAGCGTCAGCGTGGCACCGCTCGGGTTGCCAAACGTGGGAATGAGGTAAACAAACTTGGGCCGGTGTTCAACGATCAACTGCTCCAGCCGATCCACCTGCACGCCATCGCCGTCGATGGGGGCGCTCACCAACTGAGCGCCGTACAAGCGGAAACACTGGATCGTGGCCAGGAAGGTCGGGCCTTCCACAATCACCTTGTCACCAGGCGAAACCAGCGTCTTGCCCAGCAGGTCAAGCGCCTGCTGGCTGCCGGTGGTCACCATCAGTTGCTCGGGAGCCAGCTGGCTCACGCCCTTGGCCGCCATGAAGGCCGCCAACTGCTCACGCAACGGCTGGTAGCCTTCGGTAGCGCCGTACTGCAAGGCGCCTCCTGGCTCGTTGGCCAGCGCCGCCAGCGTGGCTTCGCGAATGCCGTCCACGTCCACCAGCGCCACGTCCGGGAATCCACCAGCAAAACTGATGATGCCGGGCTTGCCCAGCAATTTGAACAGGTCGCGAATGGCGGAGGTTTCGACGTTGTTCAGGCGGTCGGCGAAACGGATCGCGGAAGGAGCACTCATGGGAGAATCGTCGGCATGAAAAAGGAAAACATCGAACTGTTTTTCGCCACTCTGCAAGCGGCCAACCCACAGCCCAACACCGAGCTGGAGTATACGAGCGTGTTCGAGCTGCTCGCCGCTGTGCTGCTGAGTGCCCAGGCCACGGACGTAGGCGTGAACAAAGCCACGAGGAAACTGTTTCCCGTGGCCAACACGCCTGCCAAAATCCTGGCGCTGGGCCAAGCCGGGCTGGAGGCATACATCAACACCATCGGCCTGTACCGCAACAAAGCCAAACACCTGCTGGAGACCTGCCGCATTCTGGTGGAGAAACACGGCGGACAGGTACCGCGCGACCGTGAGGCACTGGAAGCCCTGCCCGGTGTGGGCCGCAAGACAGCGAACGTGGTGCTCAACGTGGCCTTTGGTGAACCGACCATGGCCGTGGACACCCACATCTTCCGCCTGGGCAACCGCACCGGCCTGGCCCCAGGCAAAACGCCGCTGGAAGTGGAAAAGAAACTGCTGCAGCGTGTGCCCGCCAAATACCTGGAAGACGCGCACCACTGGCTCATCCTGCACGGGCGCTACGTCTGCCTGGCACGCAAACCCCAGTGCGGCCGCTGCGCAGTGAGTGCCTATTGCGACTACCCAGAAAAGACACCTTGAGCCGCAACACACCCATGCTGCCCTGGCTGGCGCCGGGCGAAGCATTCCCGCCGCCTGAACAGGCCTGGGGAACCGGCGACCCTATCCCTGGCCTGCTGGCTGCGGGTGGCGTACTGGATGTGCCCACGCTGCGGCGCGCTTACGCCGAAGGTATCTTTCCCTGGTACAGCGCCGACCAGCCCATCCTTTGGTGGAGCCCCGACCCGCGCATGGTGCTGCGCACCCATCACTTCCGGCTTCATCCCTCGCTGCGCAAGGAAATCCGCACGGGTTTGCGTAGCGGGCGGCTGGAAATCAAAGTTGACACGGCTTTTGAACTGGTGATCCAGGCATGCGCCCACACGCCACGTGCCGGCCAAAGCGGTACATGGATCGTGCCTGACATGGTCCACGCCTACACCGCCTTGCACCATGCAGGCCACGCCCACAGCGTGGAAACCTGGTGGGAAGGCAGGCTTGTGGGTGGCCTGTACTGCGTCAACCTCGGGCGCATGGTGTTTGGCGAATCGATGTTCAGCCACCGCAGCAATGCCTCCAAAATGGCCCTGGCCGGGCTCATCGCCTGCTGCAAGGCGTGGGGCGTCCAGGCCATAGACTGCCAGCAAAACACCGCCCACCTGTCCAGCCTGGGTGCGAGCGAAGAGCCGCGCAGCCGCTTTTTGCTCACGGTGCGCGAGGCCATCCGCGAGCCCGCCCCCACTTGGCGATTCGACCCCCTATACTGGAATGCGTTGCTAGACCGATCCGTGCCGGGCAACGGCATGAAAGCACCGTGACCCATCCCAAGGAACTACCGCTACACGCCCTGCAGTTCTATGCCACGGCACCCTACCCCTGCAGCTACCTGCCGGGGCGGATGGCTCGCTCTCAAGTGGCAACACCCAGCCACCTCATCCACAGCGACACATACTCGGATCTGGTAACTCACGGCTTTCGTCGCAGCGGCATGTTCACCTACCGCCCCCATTGCGACGGATGCCAAGCCTGCTTGCCTCTGCGAGTAGATGCAAAAGCCTTCAGAGCCAACCGCAGCCAACGGCGCGCCCAGAGCCGACATGCCGACCTTCAAGTACGCGTCCTGAGCCTGGGCTTCGTCAAAGAACACTACGAGCTCTACCTCCGCTACCAACACAGCAGGCACCCTGGCGGCGGCATGGATCACGACAATATCGACCAATACAGCCAGTTTCTGCTGCAAAGCAGGACCAACTCAAGGCTGGTCGAATTTCTGCAACCCGCGACCGAATGTCAGACTGAGCGTGTCGTCATGGTATCCGTGGTCGACATACTGGCAGACGGCCTCTCTGCCGTTTACACGTTCTACGAGCCAGACCCGAAAGCGAGCTACGGCACCTTCAACGTACTTTGGCAAATTGACCAGGCCCGTGCGCTGCAACTTCCCTACGTGTATTTGGGCTACTGGATCGCCGAGAGCCCCAAAATGAACTACAAGAGCAACTTCCAACCCTGCGAGATCCTGGTTGACGGGCATTGGCGGACCTGGATACCCACGGCCGGTATGGCCCAACTCTGAATTTCATCTTGTAAAATTGCGTTGCCACTATTGGGAACGCCATGACACGACGCCAAGACATCCTGCCCACCCAACCCAGCGTGCAAGTGATTGAACGCATGTTCAATCTGCTGGAGGTGCTTGCATCACGCGAAGAGCCGGTTTCCCTCAAGGAAATCAGCGAAAAAACAGGCCTGCACCCTTCAACGGCCCACCGCATCCTCAACGACCTGACCATCGGCCGCTTCGTGGACCGCCCGGAGGCCGGCACCTACCGCCTGGGCATGCGCCTGCTGGAACTCGGCAACCTGGTGAAGGCTCGATTGAGCGTGCGCGACGCAGCCTTGGGCCCGATGCGGGAACTGCACAAACAGATCCAGCAACCAGTGAACCTAAGCGTGCGCCAGGGTGATGAAATCGTCTACGTTGAACGCGCCTACAGCGAACGTTCGGGCATGCAGGTGGTGCGCGCCATTGGTGGACGCGCCCCCCTGCACCTCACCTCGGTCGGCAAGCTGTTCCTGGCGGCGGACGACGCTCAACGAGTACGCGCCTATGCCACGCGCACCGGGCTGATGGGGAATACACGCAACAGCCTGACCCAATTGCCTCAGCTTGAGCGGGAGCTTGCTCAGTGCCGCCGGCTTGGCGTAGCGCGAGACAACGAGGAGCTGGAAATGGGTGTGCGCTGCATGGCCGCAGGCATTTATGACGATCAGGGCAAGCTGGTGGCAGGCTTGTCCATTTCTGCCCCATCAGACCGTCTGGACGAAAACTGGCTTCCTAAACTGCGTGCCACGGCCGATCAAATCAGCCAATCACTCGGATACCAGGGTAGCAGCGCCGTACTCTGACAACCCGAACTGCCCGCCCGAGCAAGCTACTTCGGGGCGGGCTTGGAAACGTTGTATCAAACGCCTCCACCGACCCGCACGGCGCTTGGCGGGGCTTCGTGCAGCGAGGACTCCACCCAGCGGCGCAGGCGCTCGGCGTCTCCAACACGCGCAGCCGGTCCAGCGGCATCCAGCAACACCATGATCAACTGCCGCCCCAGCACGTTGACCTGCATGACAAGACAACGGCCCGCCTCGCGGATGTAACCCGTTTTTTGCAAACCAATGTCCCAGTTGGCATTGTTGATGAGGCGGTTGCTGTTGCGGTACTGAAGCACACGCCGACCATCCAGAGAAACCTCATAGCTCGGCGAGGTCGAGAGGTCGCGCAGCATGGGCCGCTCATATGCAGCAGACACCAGCACGGCCAAGTCGCGCGCGCTGGACTGATTGGAGCTAGACAGGCCGGTGGGATCCACGTATCGCGTGTCGCGCATGCCCAACTGCACCGCCTTCTCGTTCATGAGGCGAACGAACCGATCCAGACCGCCCGGGTAGGTGCGACCCAGCGCATGGGCGGCACGGTTTTCGCTGGACATCAGTGCCAAGTGCAACGCCTCACCTCGGGTCAGACGAGCACCTACTATCAAGCGCGAACCACTGTTCTTCAGGCGGTCAACGTCTTCGTCGGTGATGGTGATGACCTCGTCCATCGGCAGGTTGGCCTCGGCGATGATCAATCCGGTCATCAACTTTGTCAGGGAGGCAATCGGCAGAACTGCGGTTTCGTTCTTCTTCAGCAACACCTCGTGGGTGTTCTGGTCCATAACGAAAGCCACACTGGAATTCAGGTTGAGCGGATCGCCAGACTCACGCAGACCCAGACGATCGGCGACCGAATCCGGCGCCACATCCAGCACAGCCGGACGAGCCGCAGCACGAACGATCGAAGAGCGGTCTGCCTTGATGCTGCGCTTGGCTGGAGAACGGACTGCGGCCTTCACACGGGTTGGTGCTTTGGCCATGACCTTCTTGACGCGTTTGGAGGCCTGAGCTACGGGCTTCTTCTTCGCCACCTTGGCACGTTGTTCAGCCACCCGCTTCTTACTGGGCGACGACTGTGCTGACCAAGCAGGCACGGCTACGGCGCCTGCAAGCGAAACAAGAAGAATGGCTTTCGCGATACCACGAGCGATAGATGAAAAACGGTTGCGGAACATCGCTGCACCCTCCAAACCCAAGACTGACGACCTGAAGTATAGAGCGAACAGCCAGAAAAACAAGCAATATCAACTGCTTGCAGCAACTTTTTAAGTCACTGTCGCAACAATGGGGTGATGAACGACCCCAAACGCCATGAAAAAGGGCGGCCAAGCCGCCCTTTCTGCCTCAAAGGTGCGGAATTCAGCCTTGAGCCGCCACCCTGTCAGACTTGCTGTGCAGCTTGGTCAGGGCGCTGAGGTAAGCCTTGGCCGATGCGACGACAATGTCCGGATCGGAGCCCACACCGTTGACGATGCGACCGCCATGCTGCAGGCGCACGGTCACTTCACCCTGGCTCTCAGTAGAGCCGCTGGTGATGGCGTTCACCGAGTACAGCAGCATCTCGGCACCGCTCTTGACGTGGCCTTCAATGGCTTTGAGGGAAGCATCCACCGGGCCATTGCCCTCGGCCTCACCCATGTACTCCTTGCCCTCGATGGTGAAAACCACCTTGGCACGTGGCCGCTCCCCGGTTTCGCTGTGCTGGGCAAGAGACACCAGGGCGTATTGCTCTTTCTCGGGCGTCACGCTCTCGTCGCTGACCAGCGCGAGGATGTCCTCGTCGAAGATTTCTGCCTTGCGGTCGGCCAGTTCCTTGAACTTGGCAAACGCGGCATTGATCTCGCTTTCGGACTCCATCTCGATGCCCAGATCTTCCAGGCGCTGCTTGAAGGCGTTGCGGCCGCTGAGCTTGCCCAGCACGATCTTGTTGGCACTCCAGCCCACGTCCTCGGCGCGCATGATCTCGTAGGTGTCGCGCGCCTTGAGCACGCCATCCTGATGGATGCCGCTGGCATGGGCAAACGCGTTCGCGCCCACAACGGCCTTGTTGGGCTGCACCACAAATCCGGTGGTCTGGCTGACCATGCGGCTGGCCGGCACGATCTGCGAAGTGTCGATATCCACGTCCAGCCCGAAATAGTCACGGCGTGTTTTGACCGCCATGACGATTTCCTCCAGCGAGCAGTTGCCAGCACGCTCGCCCAGACCGTTGATGGTGCACTCCACCTGGCGGGCGCCACCGATCTTTACACCTGCGAGCGAGTTGGCCACGGCCATGCCCAGGTCGTTGTGGCAGTGAACGCTCCAGATGGCCTTGTCGGCGTTGGGCACCTTCTCGCGCAGGGTCTTGATGAAGTTGCCATACAGCTCGGGAATGGCGTAGCCCACCGTGTCGGGGATGTTGATGGTGGTGGCGCCTTCGGCAATGACCACCTCAACCACACGAGCCAGGAAGTCGATCTCGCTGCGATAGCCGTCTTCAGCGCTGAACTCGATGTCGGCCACGAGGTTGCGTGCGAATCGCACGGACTGGCGGGCTTGCTCCAGCACCTGCTCGGGCGTCATGCGCAGCTTTTTCTCCATGTGGAGCGGGCTGGTGGCGATGAAGGTGTGGATGCGTGCGCGCTCCGCACCTTTGAGCGCTTCGGCCGCACGGGAAATGTCACGGTCGTTGGCACGGGCCAGGGAGCAGACGGTCGATTCCTTGATGTGGTCGGCGATCGCCTTGACCGACTCGAAGTCGCCATTGGAACTGGCGGCGAAACCGGCCTCGATCACATCCACCTTCAGTCGCTCCAGCTGACGCGCGATGCGCAGTTTTTCGTCCTTGGTCATGGACGCGCCGGGCGACTGTTCGCCGTCACGCAAGGTGGTGTCGAAAATGATGAGTTTGTCGGTCATTCCAGTTCTCCGAGGAGGCCGCCTCGTGGGCGGCACTGAGGAAACCCCGCAGTGTCGATGTCCAAAACAAACGGCCCGCTGCGGGTGCATACGGGCCGTTGGTTTTGAAAATGCGCGCGCTATACCATCTGCCCGTGATCGGTCAGAGCTAGTAGCAGGAAAGCGCGTGCGAAGTTCATAGGCTTCAATGTATCACAAAGGCAAGCGATTGCCGATCGCAAATAACCATGGCAACCCATCAAACAAAACTATCGAGGAATCATGCGCCCCCACGCTTCGCTGCCCCCAAGGGGGCTTTCGTCGCCTTGGGGCGGCCCGGCGGCGACTCAGTCGTGCAAGCCACGCTCATCAGGCTCGTCGGTGGAGGTGCTGATAACGCTGGTGGGCTTGCCCTTGGCCTTGCGCCAGCCATAGACGGCGTAGCCTGAAAGACCGTACAACACGAACAGCCCGAACAGAACGGTGGGCGGGTGGATGTTGATGATGGCAATGCCCAAAGCCACCAGCACGATGGCGGCGAACGGCACACTCTTCTTCAAGCTCAGGTCTTTGAAGCTGTAGAACGGCACGTTGGTGACCATGGTGAGGCCTGCGTACAGCGTGATGGCGAACATGGGCCACTCCAAGTCGCTGCCAACGTAACCAGACTCGGTTGTGAGCCAGATGAAGCCAGACACCAAGGCTGCAGCCGCAGGCGACGGCAAACCCTGGAAGTAGCGCTTGTCCACCACACTGGTGTTGACGTTGAAGCGCGCCAGACGCAGCGCCGCACACGCGCAATAGACGAAGGCTGCGATCCAGCCCCAACGCCCAAGGTCGCGCAACGCCCATTCGTAGGCGATGAGCGCGGGCGCGGCGCCAAAGGAAACCATGTCGGAAAGCGAGTCCATCTGCTCGCCGAAAGCACTCTGCGTGTTGGTGAGCCGAGCCACGCGGCCGTCAAGGCTGTCCAGGACCATGGCCACGAAGATGCCCACGGTGGCCAGGTCGAAGCGGCCGTTCATGGCCATGACCACGGCATAAAAGCCACCGAACAGCGCAGCGAGCGTGATCATGTTGGGCAACATGTAGATGCCCTTGTGCGGCCGGTGCGGCTGGTGTTCGGACGAAATTTGGGGGTCGGTACCGTCGTGCATGGCTGGAAGTGTAAGGCAGCCGCAAGGGCGGCAAACAAAAAGCCGCCTTGAAAAGGCGGCTTGTATGTCGATCCAAGGGGCGGCTTGCACCGCCCCAGGGGAACATCAGTTGCGGGTCTGGTCGACCAGCTTGTTCTTGGCGATCCAGGGCATCATGGCACGCAGCTGGGCACCCACCACTTCGATCTGGTGATCGGCGGTGTTGCGGCGGCGAGCGGTCATGCTCGGGTAGTTCAGGCGACCTTCCTGGATGAACATCTTGGCGTAGTCACCGTTCTGGATGCGCTTCAAAGCGTTGCGCATGGCTTTGCGGGACTCGTCGTTGATGACTTCAGGACCGGTCACGTACTCGCCGAACTCCGCGTTGTTGGAGATCGAGTAGTTCATGTTGGCGATGCCGCCTTCGTAGATCAGGTCGACGATCAGCTTGAGCTCGTGCAGGCACTCGAAGTAGGCCATCTCGGGGGCGTAGCCAGCTTCCACCAGGGTCTCGAAACCCATCTTGATCAGCTCGACGGCGCCACCGCACAGCACGGCCTGCTCGCCGAACAGGTCGGTCTCGGTTTCTTCCTTGAAGTTGGTCTCGATGATGCCAGCCTTGCCGCCGCCGTTGGCCATGGCGTAGCTCAGGGCCAGGTCACGGGCCTTGCCGGACTTGTCCTGGTGCACGGCCACCAGGTGGGGCACGCCGCCGCCCTGGGTGTAGGTGGAACGCACGGTGTGGCCAGGAGCCTTGGGGGCCACCATCCACACGTCCAGATCAGCGCGGGGCACGACCTGGTTGTAATGCACGTTGAAACCGTGTGCAAACGCCAGGGATGCACCAGCCTTGATGTTGGGCTCGACGTTGTTCTTGTAAACCTCGGCGATCTGCTCGTCGGGCAGCAGGATCATAACCACGTCAGCGGCCTTCACGGCGTCATTCACTTCCATCACGGTCAGGCCGGCCTTGCCAACCTTGTCCCAGGAAGCGCCGCCCTTGCGCAGACCGACCACGACCTTGACGCCGCTGTCGTTCAGGTTCTGGGCGTGGGCGTGGCCCTGCGAGCCGTAGCCGATGATGGCAACCGTCTTGCCCTTGATCAGGCTCAGGTCACAGTCTTTGTCGTAGAAAACTTTCATGGTTGGTCCTCGTTAGGTATATGTTGCCGCTCGTGGATGAGCCCGTCGAAGGGCTTCGACAGACCCAGCCCGAGCGGCGCTTGGCTGAGCCCGAAAAACATGGAATGTTAAACGCGAAGTATGCGTTCGCCGCGTCCGATGCCGCTGGCGCCGGTGCGCACTGTCTCCAGAATGGCAGTGCGGTCGATGGCTTCCAGGAAGGCGTCGTTCTTGGATTGGTCGCCGGTGAGCTCGATGGTGTAGCTCTTTTCGGTCACGTCGATGATGCGGCCACGGAAGATGTCGGCCATGCGCTTCATCTCCTCACGCTCCTTGCCCACGGCACGGACCTTGACCATCATGAGCTCGCGCTCGGTGTAGGCGCCTTCGGTCAGGTCCACCACCTTGACCACTTCGATGAGGCGGTTGAGGTGCTTGGTGATCTGCTCGATGACGTCGTCGGAACCGGTGGTCTGAATGGTCATGCGCGACAGCGACGGGTCTTCCGTGGGGGCCACGGTGAGTGACTCGATGTTGTAGCCACGGGCCGAGAACAGGCCCACCACGCGGGACAAGGCACCAGCCTCGTTCTCCAGCAAAACGGCGATGATGTGTTTCATGTGTGATTCCTCTTTTCTGAGCCCTCCCCCGCGCACGGTAATGCGCGGGCTTGGCTGCAAATAGATTCGTCTTTGGGGTGACCCGGCCACCCGGAGGCGGCAACGGGCCAGGATGATTGAACGGATTACAGGTCTTCGGCGCCGAGAAGCATCTCGGTGATGCCCTTGCCAGCCTGCACCATCGGGAACACGTTCTCGGTGGGGTCGGTGCGGAAGTCCATGAACACGGTGCGGTCCTTGAGCTTGCGGGCCTCGCGCAGTGCCGGTTCAACGTCTTGTGGACGCTCGATCAACATGCCAACGTGGCCATACGCCTCTGCCAGCTTCACGAAGTTAGGCAACGCGTCCATGTAGCTGTGGCTGTAGCGGCCGGAGTATTCGATCTCCTGCCACTGGCGCACCATGCCCAGGTAGCGGTTGTTGAGCGACAGGATCTTGATGGGCGTGTTGTACTGCAGGCAGGTGGAGAGTTCCTGGATGCACATCTGCACGGAACCTTCGCCAGTGACGCAGTACACCTCGCTATCGGGCTTGGCCAGCTTGATGCCCATGGCATAGGGAATGCCCACGCCCATGGTGCCCAGGCCGCCCGAGTTGATCCAGCGGCGCGGCTCGTTGAACCTGTAGTACTGGGCAGCCCACATCTGGTGCTGACCGACGTCGGACGTGATGTAAGCATCGGCGTCCTTGGTCATGTTCCACAGGGTCTCGATCACCATCTGCGGCTTGATGACCTCGGTGTTGTTGCGGTCGTACTTCAGGCAGTCGCGGCTGCGCCAGCCTTCGATGGTCTCCCACCAGGAAGACAGGGCGTGTGCGTCGGGCTTCTGCTGGCCTTCCTTGATCATGGAGATCAATTCGGTCAGCACATCCTTCACGTCACCGACGATAGGCACATCCACCTTCACCCGCTTGGAGATGCTGGACGGGTCGATGTCGATATGGATGATCTTGCGCTCGTTCTGCGCGAAGTGCTTCGGGTTGCCGATGACGCGGTCGTCGAAACGGGCACCCACTGCCAGCAGTACGTCGCAGTTCTGCATGGCGTTGTTGGCTTCGATGGTGCCGTGCATGCCCAGCATGCCCAGGAACTTGCGGTCGGTAGCCGGGTAGGCGCCCAGGCCCATCAGGGTGTTGGTGACCGGGTAGCCGAGCATGTCCACCAGGGTGCGCAGTTCCTGCACAGCGTTGCCCAGTAGCACGCCGCCGCCGGTGTAAATGTAGGGCCGCTTGGCCGACATCAGCAACTGCAGGGCCTTGCGGATTTGACCGCCATGACCCTTGCGCACCGGGTTGTAGGAGCGCATGGACACCGATTCAGGGTAGCCGGTGTAGGGAATCTTCTTGAAGGAGACGTCCTTCGGAATGTCCACCACCACGGGGCCGGGGCGGCCGCTGCGGGCGATATGGAAGGCCTTCTTCATCGTCTCGGCCAGATCGCGCACGTCCTTGACGAGGAAGTTGTGCTTGACGATGGGCCGAGTAATGCCGACGGTGTCGCATTCCTGGAAGGCGTCCAGGCCGATGGCGGCCGTGGGCACCTGGCCAGAGATGATCACCATCGGGATGCTGTCCATGTACGCCGTGGCAATGCCGGTGACGGCATTGGTCAGGCCGGGACCGGAGGTGACCAGTGCCACACCGACCTCGCCAGTGGCGCGGGCAAAGCCATCAGCAGCGTGCACTGCAGCCTGCTCGTGGCGCACCAGCACGTGCTGAATGGTGTTTTGACGGTAGAGCGCGTCGTAAATGTAAAGAACTGCGCCGCCTGGGTAACCCCAGATGTGCTTGACGCCCTCGGCTTGCAGGGCCCGCACCATGATGTCGGCGCCCATGAGTTCTTCGGTATTGGGGGTTTGGCCAGCAGCGGCCGCGGCCATTTCGGCCTTGTTGATTTCCATGATGAACCTTTCGAGATTTTCTCTAACGAAAAACCTTGGGTGCCCCTTGACTCACCCTCGTGAGGCAGTCTTGGGACTTGAGGCCAAAGCCATGGCGAAGCCTGTTCGCGCAACCTTGACCCGTTTGCCATTGATGTTTTGCAATCTTTCATTATCGCACTGCAACATCCATTGAGCATCATGCACGCTGCTTTTTTTCTGAAGCGCAGCCAGAAAGTGCCGAAATGCGACAATCGCGGGCAATTCAGCCTTGAATATCCAGGTTTCATGTCCGTTTCGGCCTCTTCACTCCCTCCCACCTCTGCCCTGCTCACGGCCCCTTCTCTGCCCCGCCGCATGGCTTGCTGGCTGTACGAGGGCATGCTGATGTTCGGCGTGGTGTTCATCGCTGGCTACCTGTTCAGCACGCTGACCCAGACCCGCCACGCCCTGGACAACCGCCATGAACTGCAGGCATTCCTGTTCGTGGTGTTCGGCATTTACTTCACCTGGTTTTGGTCCAAGGGACAGACGCTGGCCATGAAGACCTGGCACATCCGCGTGGTGGATGTGAATGGCCGTTCCATCTCCCAGAAGCGGGCGTTGCTGCGTTACGTGCTGAGCTGGGTCTGGTTTCTGCCGCCGCTGGCTATTGGCGCCATCTGGGCGTTACCCGCCCTTGAAGTGGCGGTGCTTGCCTTGGGCTGGATTGCGATTTGGGCCATCCTGTCGCGTTTTCACCCGAAGCGACAGTTCTGGCATGACGCGTGGGCGGGCACCCGGCTCGTCTCTTCTCAGCCTAAAGCGCCCAAACGCTGACATGGAACTCAACAAAGAAGACCCCCAGGCACAGAAGCGCCGCCATGGCCTGGCGCGGCTCGTTCACGCACTGCGATATTCACTGGCGGGTCTGCGCGCAGGCTGGCATGAGCCAGCTTTCCGCCAGGAAGCGCTGGCAGCCATGGTGATGACGCCTCTGGCGTTTTACCTCGGCCGGAATTGGCTGGAGACAGCGGCGCTCGTGTTTGTGGTGGTGTTTGTGATGGTGGTGGAGTTGCTGAATACAGGCATCGAGACCGCCATCGACCGCATTGGACCGGAGTGGCATCACCTCTCCAAAAGGGCCAAGGACATGGGTAGCGCGGCCGTTTTGTTGAGCCTCTTGCTGTGCGGCGGCGTATGGCTGGCGGCCATATGGTCGCGCCTGGCCCATGCCACAATGGCGTGATGACCACCAACAAGCCTGCTTTTTCGATCTGTGTCTACTGTGGGTCTCGCCCTGGCACTGACCCTGCATTCACTGAGGCCGCTCAGACAGTGGGCCGCTGGATAGGCTCGCACGGCGGGCAGCTGGTCTATGGCGGGGGCAACAATGGCCTGATGGGCGTGGTAGCTGATGCCACACTTCAAGCGGGCGGCCGAGTGGTGGGCATCATCCCAGAGGCATTGGTGATCAAGGAATTCGCCAAACGCGACTGCACGGAATTGCACGTGGTGCAGACCATGCACGAGCGCAAGCGCATGATGGCGGAGCGCGCTGATGTGTTCCTGGCACTGCCGGGTGGCATTGGCACCTTCGAGGAACTGTTCGAAGTGTGGACGTGGCGCCAACTCGGCTACCACGACAAGCCAATTGGCCTGCTCAACGTGAACGGTTACTACGATGCTCTGGAAGGCTTCCTACAGTCTTCTGCGAAAGCTGGCTTCATGAGCGACTGGCAGATGGAACTCGTCCGCTCGTCCAGCGACATTGCAACGCTGTTACCAGGGCTGGTGCAGGCCGCAGGTTTTGCACCTGCAGCCCGGCTGGAGACGATCTGAGTCGC
>JAYSGB010000020.1:53961-69209 GCA_041913045.1 Burkholderiaceae bacterium
CGCCGGGCCGTCCCAAGGCGACTAACGCCCCCTCGGGGGGCAGCGAAGCGTGGGGGCCATTAACTTCGCCGCCGGGCCGTCCCAAGGCGACTAACGCCCCCTCGGGGGGCAGCGAAGCGTGGGGTCTCGATGGTCAGATCGCTGCTTCGTCCTGCTCGCCGGTGCGGATGCGCACCACGCGCTCGACCGGGGTGACGAAAATCTTGCCGTCGCCGATCTTGCCCGTGCGGGCTGCACGGATGATGGCGTCAACACAACGATCCACGTCAGCGGAGTTCACCACCACTTCGATGCGGACCTTGGGCAGGAAGTCCACCACGTATTCGGCGCCGCGGTAAAGCTCGGTGTGGCCTTTTTGACGGCCGAAGCCCTTGACTTCAGTCACGGTCAGCCCCGTCACGCCCTGCTCCGCCAAGGCCTCGCGAACCTCTTCGAGCTTGAACGGTTTGATGACGGCGGTGATCTGCTTCATGCGCTGGGCTCCGGTGGGGTGTCTAGGTACGGGCGAAACTTTATCATGCATCACCATGACCGAGCAGCATGCACCTGTATTCCACGCCCAAGGGCTGACCAAGACCTACAAGCTGGGCGAAGTGGAAGTGCACGCGCTGCGCGGCGTTGACCTGGACCTGTACGCGGGCGAGTTCGTGGTGCTGCTGGGGGCTTCGGGCAGCGGAAAGTCCACGCTGCTGAACATACTGGGGGGGCTGGACTCACCCACGCTGGGCCAGGTGGTGTGCCAGGGGCACGAGCTCACTGAAGCGGATGATGCCGCGCTGACGCATTTCCGCCGTGAATCGGTGGGATTTGTGTTCCAGTTCTACAACCTGATTCCCAGCCTGACGGCGCTGGAGAACGTGCAGCTTGTGACGGAGATTGCCGCAGACCCCATGCCCGCCGAGCGCGCGCTGGAACTGGTGGGCCTGGGCGAACGCATGCACCACTTCCCGGCGCAGCTTTCGGGCGGCGAGCAGCAGCGCGTGGCGATTGCCAGGGCCATTGCCAAGCGCCCGGCAGTGCTGCTTTGCGACGAACCCACGGGCGCGCTGGATTCGCGCACCGGCGTGCTGGTGCTGGAGGCCCTGGAGCGCATACACCACGAGATTGGCGCTCTGACGGTGGTCATTACCCACAACGCGGTGATTGCGGAGATGGCCGACCGGGTAATACACCTGAGCGACGGCGCCATCAGCCGTGAAGAACGCAATGCCAGCCCTCGGGCCGCGAGGGAGTTGCACTGGTGAAAGCCTTGCACCGCAAGCTGTGGAGGGACTTCTGGCAGCTGCGGGGCCAGTCGATGGCGATTGCACTCGTGGTGGTGGGCGGCATAGCCACGATGGTGATGGCCATGAGCAACCACCAGGCACTGGCGGACACGCGGGCGCGTTTTTACGAACGCAACCGCTTTGCGGAGGTTTTCGCGCACGTTGAACGCGCCCCTTGGAGCGTGCTGCAGGAGTTGTCTGCCCTGCCAGGCGTCGGGCAGGTGCAGGGGCGCGTGGTGGTGGGCGTGCACCTGGACATGCCGGATTTTGCCGAGGCAGTGACGGCACAGGTGGTTTCGCTCCCTGAAGGTGAGGACGGGCTGAACCAGCTTTACCTGCGCGAGGGCACCCTTCCACGCCAACCGTCGGAAGTGGTGGTGGGCGAGGCTTTCGCGGAAGCCCATCGGCTGCACCCGGGTAGCCGCATCACGGCCATCATCAACGGCCGCCGTCAGGAGCTGCTTGTCAGCGGCGTAGGGCTGTCGCCAGAGTTCATCTACCAGATCCGTCCGGGCGACGTGTTCCCGGACTTCTCCCGTTTCACCATCCTGTGGATGCCACGCGAAGCACTGGCCACCGCCTTCGATCTGTCGGGGGCCTTCAACGACGTGGTGATGACGCTGCACCCTGGGACGGCCACGGCCGAGGTGATTGGCGAGGTGGACCGTGTTCTGAAGCCTTTCGGGGGCACGGGCGCCTACGGCCGGGACTTGCAGATGTCGCACCGTTTCCTGAGCGAGGAGCTCAAGCAGCTGCAGACGATGACCCGGTTGTTCACCACCATTTTCCTGGGGGTGTCAGCCTTTTTGCTGAACGTGGTGATTGGCCGCCTGATCGGCACACAGCGCGAGCAGATTGCCGTGTTGAAGGCTTTTGGCTACACCAGTTGGGAAGTGGGCCTGCATTACGCACAGCTGGTGCTGCTGATGGTGAGCGTGGGTGTGCTGCCAGGGGTGGCGCTGGGCGCATGGATGGGCCGAGGCATGGCCGGGATGTATATGACCTTCTACCGCTTTCCCTACCTGGAGTGGTCGATCAGCCCGGCGATATGGACGCTGTCGGTGGCCTTTGCGCTCGCCGCTGCCGCTCTGGGCACATTGGGGGGCTTGCGCAGAGTGTTCAACCTGGCGCCTGCCGAGGCCATGCGGCCTGAAGCCCCGCTTGTATTCCACCGCACGCTGAGCGAGCGCCTGGGACTGGGGCATTGGTTCGACCCGGCAGCGATGATGGTGGTGCGCAACCTGGAGCGGCGACCGATGAGATCGCTGCTGTCCATTGTGGGCATTGGGCTGGCCGGGGGCATTCTGGTGATGTCTCGGCTGCAATCGAGTGCGATAGACGAGATGGTGTCGGTGCAGTTTGGATTGGCGCAACGCGATGACCTGAGCGTGGGCTTTGCACACCCTACCCATTGGAGGGCGGTTGACGAACTGGCCGCCCTGCCAGGGGTGCTGGCGGTGGAGGGTTACCGCGAAAGCCCGGTGAAACTGCGCAACGGTCACCGTGAATACACCACGGGATTGCAGGGGTTGGGGACACCAGCAGAACTGAAACGCGTGCTCGACGCCGACCTGCATGCCAACCCGCCACCACCCGAGGGCCTGATGCTGACCGACTACCTGGCCACGATGCTGCATGTGAAGCCCGGCGACAGGCTGGAAGTGGAGTTTCTGGACGGCAGACGGGAAAAGCTGGACCTGCCGGTCACGTCAACGGTGAAGGAGTTCCTTGGCGTGGGGGCTTACGCACGGCGGGAATGGCTGAACCGCCTGCGCCAGGAGGACGATGTGGTGTCGGGCGCATGGCTGAAGGTGGACCCGGCGAAGAAGGCCGACGTGCTGCTGGCGTTGCGCGAGCGGCCTCGCGTGTCGGGCGTGACAGACCGCGCCGCAGCCATACGCAGCTTTTACGACACCATGGCCGAAAGCATTCTGACCTTTACGCTGATCATCACCTTCATGGCGGGCAGCATCGCCGTGGGCGTGGTCTATAACGCCGCGCGCATTACCCTGGCCGAGCGCGCGCGCGATCTGGCCAGCCTGCGCATACTGGGTTACACGCGCGACGAGGTGCGCAACCTGCTGCTGAGCGAGCTGGCCACGCTGAGCCTGCTGGCACTGCTGCCTGGCTTTGCCCTGGGCTACGGCATGAGCGCGCTGCTGGTGGCGTCGTTCCAGTCTGACCTGTACCGGATTCCGCTGGTGGTGCACCCCGTGGCGTTTGCCTTTGCCGGAGCGGTGATGCTGGTGGCATCCGGCCTGTCGGCCTGGCTGGTGGCCAGGCGGTTGCGGCGGCTGGACCTGGTGGCCGTGCTAAAAACCCGGGAGTGAACATGAACGACAGCACCCAACGCACACGCAACTGGCGCGCCCGCGCGCTGCGCACAGGCTTGGTGGCCGGTGTGGGCGCCCTGCTGGTAGCGCTGGCCCTGTGGCCCACCACTGTGCGCGTGGACAGCACCGTTGCCAAGACGGGCACCGTGCGCGAGACCTTCGAAGCCGAAGGCCGCACGCGCGTGCGCGACCGTTATGTGATCACTGCGCCGCTGGCAGGCACCATCCGGCGCATTGACCTGGCTGCAGGTGACGCGGTGACGGCAGGCCAGGCCCTGGTGACACTGGACCCCGTGGCTACCCCGACCCTGGACGCGCGCACCCGCACCCAGGCGCAAGCCCAGCTGGCTGCGGCCGAAGCACAACTGGCCACGGCAGAGGCAGAGGAAGGCTCCACCCGAGAGGCAGTCAGCCTGGCGCGCAGCGAACTGCAGCGCCAGGAGGCGCTGGCGGCCCAGGGCATGGTTTCGCAGCAGGCCTTGCAACAGGCCCGCACCCTGCAGGAGCGTGCCGAGTGGCAGACACGCAGCGCACGGTTCCAGGTGGCAACGGCCAAGCACCAGGTGAGCGCCGCCAAGGCCGCCCTGCAACCGGGCGGGCCGCAAGGCGCTGCGCCCGGCACCACGACCATCCGGTCCCCCGTGGATGGCGTGGTGCTGCGGCGGCACGCCCAGAGCGCGCGGCCCGTGCAAGCAGGCGAACCCTTGCTGGACATTGGCGACCCGGCTGCATTGGAGGTGGAGGTGGACGTGCTGTCCAGCGATGCCGTGCGGCTGAGCAAGGGCGCTGCCGTGGAGTTGCTGCGCTGGGGTGGTGGCCCCGTGCTGCAGGGTGCCGTTGCGCGCGTGGAACCCGGCGCGTTCACCAAGACATCTGCCCTGGGCGTGGAAGAACAGCGCGTGTGGGTGACGGTGGAGCTGCTGAGCCCACGCGAACAATGGAGCGCTTTGGGCGAGGCTTACCGTGTGCACGCACGCTTCGTGCTACGCAGCGTGGATGGTGCCGTCACCATTCCCAGCGGTGCGCTGTTTCGCCCCACGGGCGACGGCGAAGACCGTTGGGCCGTGTTCCGCGTTGAGGGCGGCAAGGCGCGCCTGCGCGAGGTCCGCATCGGCTTGCAGGGCGAAGGGCGAGTGCAGATCACCGAGGGGCTCAACGCAGATGACGAGGTGGTGCTGCACCCGCCCCGCGATCTGAGCGACGGCCAGCGCGTCAAGGCTCCCTGAACGGGCGCCTGCCGCGCAGCATCAGGCGCGGTAGCGGTTGGTGTTGGGGTAACGCCAATCCTTGCCGAAGCTGCGGTGCGTCACGCGGATACCCACGGGCGACTGCCGCCGCTTGTATTCGTTGATGCGGATGAGGCGCACCACCTGCTCCACCGCCGCCTGGGGGTAGCCCGCCTCGATGATCTGCGCGGGCGACTGGTCGTTTTCCATGTAGCGCTCGACGATGGCATCCAGGATCTCGTAGGGTGGCAGGCTGTCCTGGTCCTTCTGGTCCGGGCGCAGTTCGGCGCTGGGCGGGCGGGTGATGATGCGGTCGGGAATGGGGTCGGCCCCCGTGCCGTAAGGATCGTTTGCGTTGCGCCAGCGCGCCAGGCGGAACACCATGGTCTTGACCACGTCCTTGATGACGGCAAAGCCCCCGGCCATGTCACCGTAGAGCGTGCAGTAGCCTGTGGCCATTTCGCTCTTGTTGCCGGTGGTGAGCACGATGCTGCCGAACTTGTTGGACAAGGCCATGAGCAGCGTGCCACGGATGCGCGCCTGGATGTTCTCTTCGGTCGTGTCTACGGCGCGCCCTTCGAAGAACGGGCCGAGCGACGCCAGGAAGGCCTCGAATTCGGGGCGGATGGAGACTTCGTCGTAGCGCACGCCCAGGCGGCTGGCCATGTCGCGCGCGTCGATCCAGGAGATGTCGGCCGTGTAGGGCGAAGGCATCATCACCGTGCGCACACGGTCCTTGCCCAAGGCGTCCACGGCAATGGCCAACACCAGGGCCGAATCGATACCGCCGGACAGGCCGATGATGGCGCCCGGGAAACCGTTCTTGCCGATGTAGTCGCGCACACCCAGCACCAGCGCGTGCCAGAGGTCCGCTTCCAGACTTTGTTCCGGCGCCACTGGCCCGCTCAGCAGCGGCACCGCAGGCGCGGGAGCCACGGGGACGGGCGCAGCTGCGAAGATGGCCGAGTCGCCAGCGGGAACGTTCAGCACTACGGTGAACAGGGTGGTTTCGAAACTGGGTGCACGCGCCGTGAGCGAACCGTCCGCGCCCAGCGCGAAGCTGCGCCCTTCAAACACGATTTCGTCCTGCCCACCCACCAGGTGGGCATAGACCAGGGGCAGGCCGGTGGCCGCCACGCGCTGCTGCATGGCACGCTCGCGCTCGTCGCCCTTGCCCGCGTGGAACGGTGAGGCGTTGATGACCGCCAGCAACTGGGCGCCTGCGTTGCGCGCGTCCTCAGCGGGCTGCTCAAACCAGGCGTCTTCGCAGATGAGGAGGCCGACACGCAACGAACCGCCAGAAGCCATGGGCACGTCGAACACACAGGTCTGATCACCGGGCACGAAGTAACGACGCTCATCGAACACCTGGTAGTTGGGCAGCTCGCGCTTGGCATAGGTGTGCAGCACCCGCCCTTCGCAAATGACAGAAGCGGCGTTGTGGCAAGGCGCGCGCCCGACGCTGCGGGAATGCGAGCGGCCATCAGACACGGCAGCGGGGTGGCCCACGACGATGTGCAGGCCGTTCAACCCCGCCGTCTCGCGGGCCACCGTTTTCACGGCATGATCGCAGGCATCGACAAAAGCGGGCCGCAGGAACAGGTCTTCGGCGGCGTAACCGCAGATGGCCAGTTCGGGCGTGAGCAGAATGCTGGCGCCCTGAGCATGGGCCTGGCGGGCCGCATCGATGATGAGGCGGGCGTTGCCGGCCAGATCGCCGACCACGAAATTGAGCTGCGCTACGCAGAGCTTGAGCGACATGGACATGGATAACGGTTGCAGTGTGGGGAATTATGTCACCCGGGTTGTCACGGACCCTGCTCTTCTGAACGCTGAGGCGTGGGACGGGTTGCTGGCGCGGCAACCCGGGGGCGCGGCCAGCGGCCCTTTCATGCGCCACGCCTACCTGGCGGCCCTGCACACCAGCGGCAGCGCCGTGCCCGCCACCGGTTGGGCACCGCAATGGATCACCCTGTGGCAAGGCGGGGAACTGCACGCCGCAGCACCGCTTTACGCGAAAAACCACTCTTACGGCGAATACGTGTTCGACTGGGCCTGGGCCAACGCCTACGCGCAGCACGGGCTGGACTACTACCCCAAGGCCGTGGTGGCCGTGCCTTTCACACCCGTGCCCGGCCCCAGGCTGCTGGCTGTAGACAGTGCAGCACGTGAAGCGCTGGTGCAGGCGGCCCTGTCCCACTGCCGGGAGCACGGCCTGTCGTCGCTGCACGTGCTGTTTGCGGAACCGGCCGACCAGCATGCCTGTGCAGGCGCAGGCCTGATGGACCGCCAGACCGTGCAATTCCACTGGACGCAGCGGGCTGACAAACCTTATGAGGATTTCGATGGCTTTCTGGCCTCGCTGACGCAGGAGAAGCGCAAAAAGATTCGCCAGGAGCGTCGGAGGGTGGCCGAAGCGGGCGTGACTTTTGAACACCGGCGCGGGCGTGACATATCTGCCGCCGACTGGGACTTTTTCTACCGCTGTTACGCGCGCACCTACCTGGAGCATGGCAACCCGCCCTACCTGCAACCCGCGTTCTTCCAGGCCATGGCCAAGCAGTTGCCGGAACACTGGCTGCTCTTCCTGGCCCGCCGAGCCGACGGAACACCCATTGCCTGCAGCCTGGTGGCGCTGAGCGACGAATCCGCCCACCCCGAAGCCGCCTATGGACGCTACTGGGGGGCGCTGGAACGGGTGGACTGCCTGCACTTTGAAGCCTGCTACTACCAGCCGCTGCAGTGGTGCATCAGCCACGGCGTGCAGCGCTTTGAGGGTGGCGCGCAAGGTGAGCACAAGATGGCGCGCGCACTGCTGCCGGTGGTCACGCACAGCGCACACTGGCTGGCCCACCCTGCATTCGCCGATGCCGTGGAGCGCTTCCTGCAGCGCGAGGGCGACGGCGTGGCAAGCTACCTGGAACACCTGGAAAGCCGAAGCCCCTTGCGAACCCCGGTGTGAACCGGGCCCGGCAAGGGGCTTCAAAAGCAGCCCGCCACCGGCTCTGAGCCAGTGCAGCGGGCAGACCGAGGAAGGTCAGGCCTTCTGATCGGCTTCGTAGGCGGCGATGCCGTCCAGAATTTCCTTGTGGGCGGCGTCCTTGTTGTCCCAGCCCAGCACCTTGACCCACTTGCCGGGGTCCAGGTCCTTGTAGTGCTCGAAGAAATGCTCGATGGCCTTGAGGCGCACCGGGTTCAGGTCTTCCAGGGACTTCCACTGGGAGTACAGGGGCAGGATCTTCTCGGTAGGCACGGCCAGCACCTTGCCGTCCACGCCGCCTTCGTCTTCCATCTTCAAAATGCCCAGAGCGCGGCAGGGCACCACCACGCCGGGGGGCAGCGGCACAGGGGTGATCACCAGCACGTCCACCGGGTCGCCATCGCCAGCAATGGTCTTGGGCACGTAACCGTAGTTGGTCGGGTAGTGCATGGCGGTGTTCATGAAGCGGTCCACGAAGATGCAGCCAGAGGCCTTGTCCACTTCGTACTTGATGGGGTCGCCGTTCATCGAGATTTCGATGATGACGTTGAACGCTTCAGGCACCTTGCTGCCGGGGGTGACGTGGTCGAGAGACATGTTGACTCGTTGAAAGGAGTTGAAGAAACAGTGGAATTGGGCCCGATTTTACTGATTCGACGCTGACGCCCTTCCCCACCTGGGATGGCTGCTGCGCCGCAACAGTGCCAAAACCGGCAATTTGCGATAAATTGCGAACGTTGGCCAATCGCCCTGCCCGTTCTGACACACAACGTGGGTAATGTGCGAGGAAGCAACGCAGCGGAAGCCAGTGGCTCGCGTGCGTTGGCTTCCTCCAAGTCGAAACGAGCAGGAGAAATCTATGGTTGGACAATCTGCGCTGATCTTTGCGCTGGTGTGCGGACTGGTGGCCGTCGTTTACGGGTTCTGGTCGCGCACGTGGATTCTTTCCCAGGACGCGGGCAACGCCCGCATGCAGGAAATCGCCGGGGCCATCCAGGCTGGCGCGGCCGCCTACCTGGCCAAGCAGTACCGCACCATTGCCATTGTGGGCGTGGTGTTGGCGGTGCTGATCGGGGTGTTCCTTGACGGGGCCACGGCCATCGGCTTCGTGCTGGGCGCGGTGCTGTCAGGCGCCTGTGGCTTCATTGGCATGAACATTTCGGTGCGCGCGAACGTGCGCACCGCCCAGGCCGCCACGCGCGGCATCGGCCCAGCACTGGACGTGGCCTTCCGTGGCGGCGCCATCACCGGCATGCTGGTGGTAGGGCTGGGGCTGCTGGGTGTAGCGGGTTTTTTCTGGTTCCTGGTGGGCAACGGCAACTTGAACCCTGCTGCCAACCTCGCCAAACTGCTCAACCCGCTGATCGGCTTTGCCTTCGGCTCGTCGCTGATCTCGATCTTCGCGCGGCTGGGCGGCGGCATCTTTACCAAGGGCGCCGACGTGGGCGCAGACCTGGTGGGCAAGGTGGAAGCAGGCATTCCCGAGGACGACCCGCGCAACCCGGCGGTGATTGCCGACAACGTGGGCGACAACGTGGGTGACTGCGCTGGCATGGCCGCCGACCTGTTCGAGACCTACGCGGTGACGCTGATTGCCACCATGGTGCTGGGCGCCCTGATGGTGGCCGCAGCGCCGATGCAGGCCGTGCTGTACCCGCTGGTGCTGGGCGGCGTGTCCATCATCGCCTCCATCATCGGCTGCTTCTTCGTGAAGGCCACGCCGGGCATGAAGAACGTGATGCCCGCGCTATATAAGGGCCTGGCCATCGCAGGTGTGCTCTCGCTGATCGCCTTCTACTTCGTGACCACCATCATCATCCCGGACAACGCCATTGCCGCTGCGGGCAGCCAGATGCGCCTGTTCGGCGCGACCGCGGTGGGTCTGGTGCTGACCGCCGCGCTGGTGTGGATCACCGAGTTCTACACCGGTACGCAATATTCGCCGGTGCGCCACATCGCCCAGGCATCCACCACCGGCCACGGCACCAACATCATCGCGGGCCTGGGCGTGTCGATGCGCTCCACCGCCTGGCCGGTGCTGTTTGTCTGCGTGGCCATCATGGCTGCCTACTCGCTGGCTGGCCTGTATGGCATCGCCGTGGCCGCCACGTCCATGCTCAGCATGGCTGGCATCGTGGTTGCGCTAGACGCTTATGGCCCGATCACCGACAACGCAGGCGGCATCGCCGAAATGGCTGAGCTGCCCAGTAGCGTGCGAGACATCACCGACCCGCTGGACGCGGTGGGCAACACCACCAAGGCCGTGACCAAGGGCTACGCCATCGGCTCGGCGGGCCTGGCTTCGCTGGTGCTGTTTGCGGACTACACCCACAAGCTCGAAACCTACGGTCAGAGCGTGAGCTTCGACCTGTCCGACCCACTGGTGATCATCGGCCTGTTCATAGGCGGTCTGATCCCCTACCTGTTCGGCGCCATGGCCATGGAAGCCGTGGGCCGCGCAGCAGGTGCCGTGGTGGTCGAGGTGCGCCGCCAGTTCAAGGAGATCCCCGGCATCATGGAAGGCACGGCCAAGCCCGAATACGGCAAGGCTGTGGGCATGCTGACGGGCGCGGCCATCAAGGAAATGATCGTACCCAGTCTGCTGCCTGTGGTGGTGCCGATCCTGGTGGGGGTGCTTCTGGGTCCGAAGGCGCTTGGCGGCCTACTCATGGGCACCATCGTGACCGGCCTGTTCGTGGCCATTTCCATGTGCACGGGCGGCGGCGCCTGGGACAACGCCAAGAAGTACATCGAAGACGGCCACCACGGCGGCAAGGGCAGCGAAGCGCACAAGGCTGCCGTGACTGGCGACACCGTGGGCGACCCGTACAAGGACACGGCTGGCCCTGCCGTCAACCCGCTGATCAAGATCATCAACATCGTGGCGCTGCTGATCGTGCCTCTACTGGCTTGACGCTCAAAGCACCTCCGTGCGAGCCCGCCCTCTGGCGGGCTTTTTTGTCGGCCAAAGGTTGCTTTTGGGGAAAACCCCAGGATCACAATTTCATGCAAATTTGTATGATGACCTGACAAGTCAAGCAACATACCAACCCAATGTCCACCAAACTGACGCCCACCGAACGCCTCAGCGACAAGCTGGCAGAGTTGTTGCGCCAGCACATCGAGTCTGGCGAATGGGCACCGGGCGACAAGCTGCCCACGGAACAGCAGTTGACCAAGCAGTTTCAGGTGTCGCGTACCGTGGTGCGTGAGGCGGTGAGTCGCCTCAAGTCCATGGGCTTGTTGACCTCGCGCCAGGGCGCCGGGATGTTCGTGGCACCGCGCATACAGGCACGCGCACTGGCATTTGACCCAACGGTGCTCACCTCGCTGGACGCCGTGCTGCAGGTGGTGGAAGTGCGCCGCACGCTGGAGGGTGAAGTTGCGGCCCTGGCGGCACAACGCATCACACCCGCCAAGGCCCGGGCGATTGAGGACGCCTTGGCCGCCATTGAAGAAGCCGTACAGCGCGGCGAAGACGGCGTGGAGCAAGACCTGCGCTTTCACCGCGCGATTGCCCGTGCCACCGACAACCCGCAGTTTGAGAGGCTACTGGACTTTCTGGAGCAGTACCAGCGCGACGCGATCAAGGTGACGCGCGCCAACGAGGCCATGCACAGCGAGTTCATGAAGCAGGTGCGCGCCGAGCACGCTGCCATTGCACGCGCGGTCGTGAGTGGCCGCCCGGACCTGGCCCGCAAGGCCGCCACGCAGCACATGGTGCACGCCGCCAGCCGCATTGAACAAGCTGACGCGCCCGTGAAACAGGCCTTGGACAAGTTGTTCGCCAAGAAGGCCAACCCGTCGAAGGCTTCAGCCAAGACCCTTTCCTGACACCCAATACACCCGCCAAGCATGCACCCTTCTACCAACAAGACACTCGGCGTCATCGGTCTCGGCTCCATGGGCATGGGCGCGGCCCTGTCGGCACTGCGCACCGGCGTTGCCACCTGGGGTTGCGACCCCCGTGTCGAGGCACGCGACAGCTTTTCCCAGGCCGGTGGCCACGCCGTGGCCACGCCTGTTGAACTGGCCCCCCAATGCGATGTGGTGCTGGTCCTGGTGGTGAACGCCGCGCAAACCGAGGAGGTACTGTTCGGCGCACAGGGCCTGGCCCAATCCATGAAGCCGGGCAGCGTGGTTGTTGCGTCTGCCACGGTGGACCCGAGCCTGCCGCCGCAGTGGGAAAGCCGTCTGGCAGACAAAGGCATCCATTTCATTGACGGCCCGGTTTCTGGCGGTGCAAAAAAAGCGGCTGAAGGCCAGATGACGGTGATGGCCTCTGGCCGCCCCGAAGCCTTTGACGCCGCCGCGCCGCTGCTGGAAGCCTTTGCGGGCAAGGTGTACCGCCTGGGCGACCGCGCAGGCGTGGGCTCCACCGTGAAGATGGTCAACCAGCACTTGGCGGGTGTGCACATTGCCGCCGCCTGCGAGGCCATGGCGCTGGGCATGCGCGCGGGCGCCGACCCGCATCAGCTCTACGAGGTGATCTGCAACTCGGCAGGCATGAGCTGGATGTTCCAGAACCGCGTGCCGCACATTCTGGAAGGCGACTACACCCCGCTTTCCGCGGTGAACATCTTTGTGAAGGACCTGGGTATCGTGCTGGATGCGGCGCGCAAGCTGGCCTTCCCGTTGCCGCTGGCGTCGTCGGCCCACCAGCTTTACCTGGCCACCGCCGCCATGGGGCTGGGCGGTGAAGACGATTCAGCCGTGGTGAAGTACTACGCCGGCCTGGCAGGCCTGAGCCTGCCCGGACAGGAGACAGCAGAATGATTCTGGGCGTGATTGCAGACGACTTCACCGGTGCCACCGACGTGGCCAGCATGCTGGTGCGCGCCGGTATGCGCACGGTGCAGGTGATGGGCGTGCCCGACGGCCCGCCGCCTGAAGCCGACGCAGTGGTTGTGGCATTGAAGTCGCGCACCGCGCCCGTGAGCGAGGCAGTGGGCGACTCCCTGGCCGCGCTGCGCTGGCTGCAAGGCGGCGGCGCACGGCAGTTCTACTTCAAGTACTGCTCCACCTTCGACTCCACGCCAACGGGCAACATCGGCCCCGTGGCCGAGGCCTTGCTGGATGCCCTGGGCAGCGACTTCGCCATCGCCTGCCCGGCCTTCCCCGAGAACGGCCGCACGGTGTTTCGCGGCCACCTGTTCGTGGGCGACGAGCTGCTGAGCGATTCCGGCATGCGCCACCACCCGCTGACGCCCATGACCGACGCCAACCTGGTGCGGGTGCTGCAGGCTCAGTGCCAAGGGCGCGTGGGCCTGGCCCGGCACGACGTGGTAAGCCAGGGCACGGATGCCCTGCGCCAGCGCCTGGCCGAGTTGCGTGCCAGCGGCATGCGTTTTGCCGTGGTGGACGCCATCGACAACGACGCGCTGCGCACCATGGCCGCGGCGTGCGCAGACATGCCGCTCATCACCGCAGGCTCTGGCGTGGCGCTGGGTCTGCCCGCCGTGTATGAAGCGCAAGGCTGGCTCAAGCCGGACGCCGAAGCGGCCCGTCTGCGCAGTGTCGGCGGGCGTGCTGCGGTGCTGTCGGGCTCCTGCTCCAGCGCCACCAATGCGCAAGTGGCGCACTGGATTGCCCAGGGGCGCCCCGCCATGCGCATCGATGCGCGCGCCCTGGCTGCGGGCGAAGACCTGGCCACGCAAGCCACCCGCTGGGCCGGTGCACAAGGCGACACCCCTGTGCTCATCTACGCCACCGCGCAGCCCGACGAAGTCAAGGCCATTCAGGCCGAGCTGGGCGTGCAGCGCGCAGGCCATCTGGTGGAACAGTGCCTGGCCCGTGTGGCCGCCAGCCTGGTGGATGCCGGGGTGCGGCGCCTGGTGGTGGCGGGGGGTGAAACGTCCGGCGCCGTAGTGCAGGCGCTGGGCGTGCAGCAACTGCGCATTGGCGCCGCGATCGACCCCGGCGTGCCCTGGACCCAGGCCGAAGGCCGACCGCTGCTGCTCGCGTTGAAGTCCGGCAACTTCGGCACGGTGGATTTCTTCAGCAAAGCGTTGGCGCTGGTGGACTGAGCCATGGACACCTTGCGCCAGGAAATATGCCGTGTGGGCCGTTCGCTCTTCGAGCGCGGTTACGTGCACGCCACGGCGGGCAACATCAGCGTGCGGGTGCCTGCCGAACACGGCGGCGGCTACCTCATCACCCCCACGGATGCCTGCCTGGGCTTTCTGCAGCCAGACGAACTGGCCTGGGTGGACGACGCTGGCGTGCAACGTTCGGGTCGCCCGGCCAGCAAGACGCTGGCGCTGCACCGGCGCATCTACGAAGCCGACCCGGCGGCGGGCTGCGTCATCCACACCCATTCCACGCACCTGGTGGCGCTGACGCTGCAGGAGCCCCACCATGAGGGCGACCTGCTGCCGCCCATCACGCCGTATTTTGTGATGAAGGTGGGACACGTGCCGCGCATTGCCTACCACCGCCCCGGCGACCCGCGCGTGGGCGACGAGGTGGCACAGCGCATTGCCCAGGCCCGTGAAGGCGGCCTGACGCTGCGAGCGGTGATGCTGGAGCGCCTGGGCCCCAACGTCTGGCACAGCACCCCGGCCCAGGCCATGGCCGTGCTGGAGGAACTGGAGGAAACCGCCCGGCTGTGGCTGATGAGCCAACCCCGCCCCACACCGCTGACGCCCGAGCAGATCCAGGAACTGCGCGAGGCCTTCAACGCTTCCTGGTAACGACGCACACAGAACCTGAACGACATGCCCCGATTCGCCGCCAACCTGTCGATGATGTACAACGAGGTGCCCTTCCTCGACCGCTTTGCCGCCGCCGCGCGCGACGGTTTCGAGGCGGTGGAATACCTCTTCCCCTACGAACACACACCAGAAGAGATTGCCACCCGGCTACGCGACAACGGCCTGGTGCAAGCCCTGTTCAACCTGCCGCCGGGCAACTGGGCCCAGGGCGAGCGCGGCATGGCCTGCCACCCGGGCCGCGAAGCCGAATTCGCCGCCACGGTGCAAGCCGCCCTGCCCTATGCGCTGGCCACAGGCTGCCGCAAGCTGCACGCCATGGCGGGGCTGGTGCCCGCCGGTGTTTCGGCGCAAGCCGCGCGCGCCACCTACGTTGCCAACCTGCGCACCGCCGCACGCACGCTGGCGCCGCACGGCATCACCCTGCTCATCGAGCCCATCAACACGCGCGACATGCCGGGCTACTTCCTCAACTACCAGCAGCAGGCGCACGACATTGCCACCGAGGTGGGCGAAGCGAACCTGAAGGTGCAGATGGACTTCTACCACTGCCAGATCATGGAAGGCGACCTGGCGCGGCGCCTGCAGAAGCACTTCAGCGGCGTGGGCCACGTGCAGATCGCGGGCGTGCCCGACCGCCACGAACCCGACCAGGGCGAAGTCAACCACCCCTACCTGTTCGAGCAGCTCGACGCACTGGGCTACGACGGCTACATCGGCTGCGAATACCGCCC
>JAYSGB010000021.1:0-68755 GCA_041913045.1 Burkholderiaceae bacterium
TGCCGCGTAGCCACGGCATCGAGCATCGCAGGGAAGCCGGTGCTGCGCACCGGCCACCTCGTTGAAGCCCCTGCCCCTGGGCGCACACGCCTTGGTCGCCAAATACCAGAGCGCAAAACCAGCACCAGGTCAGACCTCCAACCACTCCTTCCGCACATAAGGGTTGGCCTTCAACTCCGCTGGCGTCCCCTCGAACACAATGCTCCCGTGCCCCATCACCAGCGTGCGGTCCGAGATGTTCAAGGCAATCGTCAGCTTCTGCTCGATCAGCAACACCGACACCCCCCTGCTCTTGAGCTTCTGCAGGTACTCCGCCACCAGCTCCACAATCTTCGGTGCCAGCCCCTCGGTCGGCTCGTCGATGATGATCAGGTCCGGGTCGCCCATCAGCGTGCGGCACAGCGTCAGCATCTGCTGTTCCCCGCCCGACATCACCCCCGCCTCTGTGTGCTGGCGCTCCTTAAGGCGCGGGAACATCGCGTACATGTCATCGAACGACCAGCGGCTGCCCTTGCCCGAACCCTTCTGGCCCAGCAACAGGTTCTGATGCACCGTCAGCTTGGGAAAGATGTCCCTGTTCTCGGGCACATAACCCAGCCCCAGGTGCGCAACCTCAAACGGCTTACACCCTTGGATCGACTGCCCTTTCCAGCGAATCTCTCCCTCGCAATCCACCAGCCCCATCACCGCCTTGGCGGTGGTGGAGCGGCCCGAGCCATTGCGCCCCAGCAAGGCCACGATCTCGCCCCGTCCCACCTTGAAATGCACACCATGCAGCACGTGGCTCTTACCGTAATAGGCGTGCAGGTTGTTGACTTCCAGCATGTTCCCGGCTCCGTTCGTCAATGTGTGGCCTGGGCCGCCTGTTCGTCCGCCAGCACCGAGCCCAGGTAAGCCTCCTGCACACGTGCATTGGCACGCACCGCCTCGGGTGTATCAAAGGCAATCACCTCGCCATACACCACCACAGCAATCTTGTCGGCCAGGCCGAACACCACCCCCATGTCGTGCTCCACCGTCAGCAGTGTCTTGCCCACGGTCACCTCGCGTATCAGATCGATGAAACGCCGGGTTTCGCTCTTGCTCATGCCCGCCGTGGGCTCGTCCAGCAGCACCACGCTGGCACCGCCCGCAATGGTGATGCCGATCTCGAGCGCCCGCTGCTCCGCGTAGGTCAGGTTCATGCCCAGCACATCGCGCTTCTTGTCCAGGCGAATCATCTCCATCAGCGCCTCGGCACGCTCGTTGGCGTCTTCCAGGTCAGCCAGAAACTTGAAGAAGGTGTACCGGTAGCCCAAGCTCCACAACACGGCACAGCGCAGGTTCTCGAACACGCTGAGCTTGGGGAAGATGTTGGTGATCTGAAAACTGCGGCTCAACCCCAGGCGGTTGATCTCGAAAGGCTTCTTGCCATCAATGCGCTGGCCGTTCAGCAAAATCTCACCGCTGGTGGGTTCAAATCGGCCACTGATCAGGTTGAACAGCGTGGACTTGCCCGCCCCGTTGGGCCCGATGATGGCCACCCGCTCACCAGGGCGCACCGCCAGGTCGGCGCCACGGATGATCTCCGTCTTGCCAAAGCTCTTGCGCAGGTTCTTCAGTTCCAGTGCGTAGGGGGCGTTCATCAGTTCGTCTCCCGGCGTTTGATTTCTTTTTCAATGTCGGTCTGAATCTCGGCCCACTGCTGGCGGAAGTGGTGCCGCGTCAGTTCAAACAGACCAAGCCCTGTCAGCATCACAAACGCCGCACCAAACCAGCTCGTCGCGCCCTTGGCTTGCAGCGCTACGCCCAAAAAGTGCACCTCATCGCCCAGTGCCGCGTTCAGTTGCAGGTGGTAGATCATCTCCACCATCGCACCGCCACCCGCCAGCACCACCAGCGCGGTCACGCCCAGCGCAAGGTAGCTCACCCACAGCTCGCGCAGTCGCCCAAAGGCCGCCAAGCGCAGGTTCATCATCACCAGGCTGGCCACGCCGCCTGGCGCGTACATCACCATGAACAGGAAGATCAGCCCCAGGTACAGCAGCCACGCCTTGGTGATCTCGGAAAACAGCACGAAGGCCAGCACCATCAGCACCCCGCCGATGATCGGGCCGAAGAAGAAGGTGGCGCCGCCCAGGAAGGTGAACAGCAGGTAGGCGCCCGAACGCAGCGGGCCCACCACCTCGGCGGTCACAATCTCGAACTGGATGGCCGCCAGCCCGCCCGAAATACCCGCGAAGAAGCCCGCGATGATGAACGCCAGGTAGCGCACCTTCTGCGTGTTGTAGCCAATGAACTCCACACGCTCAGGGTTGTCACGCACCGCGTTCAGTATGCGGCCCAGCGGCGTGCGGGTGAACGCAAACATCAGCGCCACACAGATGAAGGTGTACACGGCAATCAGGTAATACACCTGCACTGCTGGCCCGTAGGTAATGCCCATCACCGGGTCGCCCACCATGCGGTCGGCCGAAATGCCCGCCTCCCCGCCAAAGAAGCCCGAGAACATCAGCGACATGGCAAACACCAGTTCCGCCATGCCCAGGGTGATCATGGCAAAGGGTGTGCCAGCCTTTTTCGTCGTCACAAAGCCGAACAACACGGCAAAGAACATCCCCGCCAGGCCGCCGGTCAGCGGAATCAGGCTCACCGGCAGGGGCAGCACGCCATCGGCCACCTTCAGCAGCGTGTGAATAGCCACATAAGCCCCCAGGCCGGTGTACACCGCGTGCCCAAAGCTCAGCATGCCACCTTGCCCCAGCAGCATGTTGAAAGAAAGGCAGGCCACGATGGCAATGCCCATCTGTGCCAGCATGCTGATGGACAGGTTGCTCGAAAACACCTTGGGCGCAAACAGCAGCACCAGGGCAAACAGCGTCCAGATGATCCAGCGCCCCACGTTGTAGGGCTTGAAAGTGTAGTAAGCGGTCGTCATGGGTTCACCTCAACTCTCGCGCGTACCCAGCAGCCCCTTGGGCCGGAAGATCAAGATCAGCACCAGGAACAGGTAGGGCAAGATGGGCGCCACCTGCGACAGCGTGAGCTTGAGCATGGCGTTGTCCTGCAGAGTTTGCGAAAGCTCCAGACCTGCGGCTTGCGCCAGGCTCAAGAAGGAATGATCCAGCGCCACGGCAAAGGTCTGGATCACACCGATGAGCACAGACGCCAGAAACGCCCCAGAAAGTGAACCCAGGCCACCCACCACCACCACCACGAAGATGACAGACCCCAGCGTGGCCGCCATGGCAGGCTCCGTTACAAAGGTACTGCCGCCAATCACGCCCGCCAGCCCGGCAAGGCCTGTGCCCGCCCCAAACACCATCATGAACACGCGCGGTACGTTGTGGCCCAGGCACTCCACCATGTCAGGGTGAGTCAGCGCGGCCTGAATGACCAGCCCCACCCGCGTGCGGGTGATCAGCAGCCACAGGCCAAGCAGCATCACCACAGCCACCACCATCATGAAGGCGCGCGTCGCAGGGAACGGCGTGCACACGGTCTGCGCCGCCACGCCACACAGGTCCGCCGCAGCCTTGCCCCACACAAAACCCATGGTGTCGTTGGCATGGTGCATCAGTGTGAATGCCGGCCCCTGCAGCAACTCGGGCGGGCGAAACTCCACTGCCGTGCGCCCCCATACCAACTGCACCAGTTCCAGCACCACATAAGACAAGCCGAAGGTCACCAGCAACTCGGGCACGTGCCCGAATTTGTGCACCTTGCGCAGGCTCAACTTTTCGAACAACGCGCCCAGCAGCCCCACCAGCACCGGCGCCACGAACAGCGCAGGCCAGAAGCCCACCACCTGGGCCACCGAATAGCCCAGGTAAGCCCCCAGCATGTAAAAGCTTGCGTGCGCAAAATTGAGCACACCCATCATGCTGAAGATGAGCGTGAGCCCCGAACTCAGCATGAACAACAACAGTCCATAGCTCAACCCATTGAGCATGGAAACGATGAAGAACTCCATGGTTCCGTCTTTCGCGACCCACTCTGGGCCAAAGGAAACGGGAGGATATACCGCCACCCGCCCGGTCCTCCCTGCCGGGGCGGGCAGCAGCCATTCAGCGCCGCATCAACGCGGGCGCTTCATGTCGCAGCTGGTCGGCGTACTCGCCACGTAGGCCGGAAACTCCTTCACCAGGCCCAGCGTCATGCCCGTGTTCTCCGGGCTGTAGGGGAACTTCGCATCGGCCTTCTGCCAGCGTGTCAGGTACAGCGGCTGCTGCAGCTGGTGGTCGGTCTTGCGCATCTCCACCTCGCCGTTGTAGCTCTGGAACTTCAGCCCCTCCATCACCGCCGCCACCTTCACCGGGTCGGTGGACTTGGCCTTGGCCATGGCCTCACCCAGCGCCTTGAAGATGTGGATGGCCGAGCCGGTGTAGAAGTCGTCCTTCAGGCGGTCGCGGAACTCCGTCTGCCACTTACCCATGTCACCACTCATGTTGTAGTGGTTGTACGAAACCTGGTACACCCGCCCTTCGCTCCCGGTGCCCAGCGCCGTGGGCGTACCGGTCACGCCGGTGTAATAGGTGTAGAACTTGCCGGTGTAGCCACCTTCGTTGGCAGCCTTCACGAGCAGCGCCAGGTCAGAGCCCCAGTTGCCCGTGATCACCGTGTCCGCCCCAGACGCCTTTATCTTCGCGATGTACGGTGCAAAGTCGCGCACCTGTGCCAGCGGGTGCAGGTCCTCCCCCACCACCTCCACGTCTGGCCGCTTGCGCTTGAGGTTCTCTTTCGCGTACTTAGCCACCTGGTGGCCGTGCGAATAGTTCTGGTTCAGCAGGTACACCTTCTTGATGTCTGCCTGGTCCTTCATGAAGGTGGTCAGCGCCTCCATCTTCATCGACGTGTCGGCATCAAAACGGAAGTGCCAGTAGCTGCACTTGCTGTTGGTAAAGTCCGGGTCCACGGCCGAGTGGTTCAGGAAGATGACCTCCTTGCCCGGGTTGCGCGCGTTGTGCCGGTTCACCGCGTCGATCAACGCCCCTGCCACCGCAGAGCCACTGCCTTGAGTGATGTAGCGCACCCCTTGGTCTATGGCCGACTGCAACGCCGTCAGGCTTTCTGCCGGGCTCAGTTTGTTGTCAATGCCAATCACCTCGAACTTCACACCCGCCGGGTTGGCGGCGCCGCTGAACTTCTCGGCAAAGAACTGGAAGCTCTTCAACTGGTTGGCTCCCACGGGCGCCATCAGCCCCGAAAGCGGGTCGATCCAGGCGATCTTCACCGTCTCGCCCTTTTGAGCGTGTGCGGCAAATGCACAAGCCACCAAGGCAGCGCCAGTCAGGCTCTTCAACACGAATCTCATGGTTTGTCTCCTATGCGGGTGGTTGAATGGCAAACAGCTTAAAAGGGGCGTCTTGGTGCGCCCTCAGGAAATGCGCAGTGATCAAAGGCCAGGCAGCTTGTAGTCAGCCAGCATCTCGCGCAGCTTCATCTTCTGCATCTTGCCGGTGGCGCCCAGGGGAATCGCATCAACAAACACCACGTCGTCAGGCACTTGCCACTTGGCGATCTTGCCTTCGTAGAAGGCCAGCAGTTCCTCGCGCGTCACCTCGGTGCCCGGCCTCTTCACCACCACCACAATCGGTCGCTCGTCCCACTTCGGGTGGCGCATGCCCACGCAGGCCGCCATCAACACCGCAGGATGGGCCATGGCAATGTTCTCCACGTCGATGGAGCTGATCCACTCGCCGCCAGACTTGATCACGTCCTTGCTGCGGTCGGTGATCTGCATGAACCCTTCTGCGTCAATGGTGGCTACGTCCCCCGTCGGGAACCAGCCATCCGCCAGCGGCGCCGGCCCTTCGCCCTTGTAGTAGTCACGTATCACCCAGGGGCCCTTCACCAGCAGGTCGCCAGAAGCCTTGCCGTCCCAGGGCAGCTCGGCGCCATCCGGCCCCACCACCTTCATGTCTATGCCAAAGATGGCCCGCCCCTGCTTCAGGCGAATCTTCATCTGCTCTTCTTCAGGCAAGCTCAAGTGCTTGTTCTTCAACGTGCACAGCGTGCCCAGCGGGCTGAGTTCGGTCATGCCCCACGCGTGCAACACGTCCACTCCGTACTTCTTGCGGAAGGTGTCAATCATCGCGGGCGGACAGGCAGAGCCACCAATCACCGTGCGGTTCAGCGACGGCAGCGTCAGGTTGTTCTGCCCCATGTGCGTCAGCAGCATCTGCCAGACCGTGGGCACGCCCGCTGCAAAGGTCACCTTCTCGGCATCCATCAGTTCGTAGACGGACTTGCCGTCCAGCGCCGCCCCCGGGAACACCAGCTTGCAGCCCACCGCGCAGGCCGAATACGGTATGCCCCATGCATTCACATGGAACATGGGCACCACGGGCAACACGCTGTCGCGCGCGCTCAGGCACATCACGTCGGGCAGCGCCGCTGCGTATGCATGCAGGATGGTGGACTTGTGGCTGTACAACGCCGCCTTCGGGTGCCCGGTGGTGCCACTGGTGTAGCACATGCTCGATGCGCTGTTTTCATCGAAGCGCGGCCACTCGTAGCTAGATGGCTGCGATGCAATCAACGATTCATAACTTACCAGGTTGGGTATCGCTCCACCTTCAGTCAACTTGGCCAAGTGGGCATCATCGCAAAGCGCTACCCAGCGTTTCACAGTGGGGCACTTGTCATGTATGCCTTTCACGATGGGCCAGAACGTCATGTCAAAGAACAGCGCCTGGTCTTCGGCGTGGTTCACGATCCAGGCAATCTGCTCAGGAATCAGGCGCGGGTTGATGGTGTGCAGCACGCGTCCAGAGCCGCTCACCCCAAAGTACATCTCAAAGTGGCGGTAGCCATTCCACGCCAGAGAAGCCACCCTATCACCCAGCGCCAACCCCATGGCGTCGAGGGCGCTGGCCAACTGGCGGGCACGCACAGCAGCTTGGCGATAGGTGGTGCGGTGAATGTCCCCCTCCACCCGCCGAGAAACAATTTCCACATCTCCATGGTGACGTTCCGCGTGCCGAATAAGGTCAGAAATCAGCAGCGGCTGGTCTTGCATCAGGCCAAGCATGAAAAGTCTCCTTGTGATTTGTATGGCTAAGGCGCTCGAAGCATCGTAGCGCGGCCAAACACCCTCATCTGTCGCCCGACCGACAACCTTGAGCACGAAGGCATAGTTCACAAGATGAAATTGAATCCTATAGTGTGTGGCCAGGCACTGTGGTGCATGGGTATAAACGCCACCGCCACAGGAAGAGGAAGCGGGGATAAAAAACGTGACCCAGTTGAGCCATGCGTTCGGCAGAGCGTTGAAGGAAATCCGCAAAGCGCGAGGACTGACGCAGGAGGACTTCTCCCTGGTGTCGAGCCGCACCTATCTGAGCAGCCTTGAGCGCGGCCGCAAAAGCCCCACCCTGCGCAAGGTAGAGGATCTGGCCCGTGCCATCGGCATACACCCGCTCAGCCTGCTGACCCGCACCTGGCTGCATGCAGAAGCAGCAAGCCAACTGGAGACACTCATGGACCGCATCAAGACGGAAGTTGCAGGCCATCAAATGGTGGAACCGTACCTGCCAATACGCCTGATGATCTCCGACGACCACACCATGATGCGGGAAGGTATCAAGCACCTGTATTCACTGACCAAGGACGTACAGGTCGTGTGCGAGGCCAAGGACGGCACAGAAACTCTTGAGCGCCTGCAGTCAGGCGACGTTGACCTGCTGCTGCTGGACCTGAACATGCCGGGGCTCTCCGGGCACGACTTGGTCCGAGCCGTGCACACCAGGCACCCTGCTCTGCCCATACTGGTTCTCAGCATGCACGTGGAAGCAGGCATTGCCCAAGCCGCGCTGGACGCAGGCGCACGCGGCTATCTCACCAAAGACCAGGACCCCGAGGTCCTGCTTTCAGCCACACGCATCACCGCACAGGGTGGGCGCTTTCTGGACCCGAAGCTGGCTGGCTTGGTGGCGCTTTGACTTTTGGTGGCTTCTGGCCACGCGGCAGCTAGACTTCCGCCATTGGCCAAAAACATTACCGCCCCGCCCATGCTTCTGGAACCGCGCTCGCCCGCTTACCTGTTTCTCTACGGCCAGCCGTGGTTCGAAACGCTGCCCGCCGTCGAAAAGCGCGAACTTGTGGAGCGCATGGTGCTGGTACGGGCCACAAAGGGTGAAACCGTTCTGCACAAAGGCCACACCATCGAAGGCTGGCACGGCGTGCTCTCGGGCATGGTCAAGCTGCAAACATCAACAGAAGACGGCCGGATTTCAGCCTTCCTGGGCGTGCCCGCTGGCGACTGGTTCGGCGAAGGCTCAGTACTCAAGGGGGGCACCTGGCGCTACGACGTTGTCGCGCTGCGAGACACCACCCTCATCAGCATGCCACTGTCCTGCTTTCAGCAACTCTATCAACGCAGCCTGCCGTTCAACCATTACCTGATCGAACGGCTCAACCTGCGGCTCGGTCAGGCCATGTCAGCCATTGAATCCGGCCGACTGCGCTCCCCCGAAGAGCGGGTCGCGCAGTACCTGCAACACTTCATCTGGTCGGGCATCCGCAAAATCACCCTGTCGCAGGAAGACTTGGGGCACCTGGCGGGTCTTTCCCGCCAAACAATCAACCGCGTGCTCAAGCAGTTTGAAGCCCAGGGCTGGGTGTCACTGGAGTTTGGGCGCGTCGACATTCTTGACCAGGCGGCGTTGGACCGACTGGCCGAAACCGGCAGCGCAGAGCTCAAAGTGGGAGACTGAGCAACACCCCGTGCGCGGCAGGGCCTCGCAGCAACGGGGACAATGCCCGCATGGAACTGCAGACCAGCCGCTTCGAGACCCTGGGCGAAGCCTTCTTCACACGCCTTCACCCCACACCGCTGCCCTCACCGTACTGGGTAGGCCGTAGCGGCAGCCTGGCCCGCGCCCTTGATCTGCCCGAGGACTGGCACGAACACCCGCAGCACCTTGAAGCCCTGACAGGCAATAGCCTGCTGCCGGGCGCGTCGCCCCTGGCCAGCGTATACAGCGGGCACCAGTTCGGCCAATGGGCCGGGCAACTGGGCGATGGCCGCGCCATCCTGCTGGGCGAGCGCACAACCCCTGGCGGTCCGCAGGAAATCCAGCTCAAGGGCGCAGGCCTCACCCCCTATTCCCGCATGGGCGACGGGCGCGCCGTGCTGCGCAGCTCCATCCGCGAATTCCTGTGCAGCGAAGCCATGCATGCGCTAGGCATTCCTACCACCCGGGCGCTGTGCGTCACCGGGTCGAATGCACCGGTCCGCCGTGAAGAGATCGAAACCGCCGCCGTGGTCACCCGCGTGGCACCCAGCTTCGTCCGCTTCGGCCACTTCGAGCACTTCTGCCACACCGGCCAGCACGACGCGCTGCGCCGCCTGGCAGACTTCGTCATTGATCACTTCTACCCCGAATGCCGCCAAGCCGACGGCAACCCCTACGCCCGCCTGCTGGAAGCAGTGAGCGCGCGCACCGCCGAGCTGCTGGCCCAGTGGCAAGCTGTGGGTTTCTGTCACGGTGTGATGAACACCGACAACATGAGCATCCTTGGCCTCACCATCGACTACGGCCCCTTCCAGTTCATGGACGCGTTCGACCCCGGCCACATCTGCAACCATTCAGACAACGCTGGCCGCTACGCCTACGCCCGCCAGCCCAACATCGCCTACTGGAACCTGTTCTGCCTGGGCCAGGCCATACTCCCGCTGATGGAAGACACCCAGCAGGCGCTGGACGCGCTTGAACCCTACAAAGCCTTGTTCCCCGCCGCCTTGCAACGGCGCATGGGTGCCAAGCTGGGCCTGACCGAGGTGCAGGAAGGTGATGCCGCACTGACCGAAGACCTGATGCAGCTGCTCGCCCGCGACCGGGTGGACTTCACCATCTTCTGGCGGCGGCTCAGCCACGCCGTGGCAGGCTTCGCCGCACCTGGCCACACGCCCGCAGAAGCCGAACACGCCATCACCCCGGTTCGCGATCTGTTCCTGCAGCGCGAGGCCTTCGACGCCTGGGCCTTGCGCTGGCGTGCGCGCCTGCAAGCCCAGCCTGCCTTCGATGCCACCGCCGCGCGTGACGCCATGCTGCGCGCCAACCCGCAAGTGGTGCTGCGCAACCACCTGGGGGAAATCGCCATCCACCATGCCCGCCAGGGCGATTTCTCCGTGCTCGAACGGCTACAGTCGGCACTGGAACAGCCCTACGCCGCTCTGCCCGACCAGGAAGACTTAGCGGCCTTCCCGCCCGACTGGGCCACTCAGATCCAGATCAGTTGCTCTTCGTGACGCTTCTTGCAAGGAGTTAAACCATGAACCCCCACGCTCGCATCGGCTCGCTGCCCCCCAAGGGGGCGCATCCCTCCCTTGAGACGGCTCGGCGGGAGGGATGACCATGACCTTCCCCATCGAAAAAACAGACGCCGAGTGGCGCACCCTGCTGACTGAAAAGAACGCCGAGCCCCTGGCCTATGAAGTCACACGCCACGCCCGCACGGAAAGGCCTTTCACCGGCAAGTACGAACGCATCTGGGCAGACGGCAGCTACCACTGCGTCTGCTGCGGGAACCATCTGTTCAACAGCGACACCAAATTCGACGCCGGCTGCGGCTGGCCCAGCTTCTCGCAGGCCATTCCCGGAGCCATCACCGAAATCATCGACCACAGCCACGGCATGGTGCGCGTGGAAACCGTCTGCAGCCAGTGCGGCGCCCACCTGGGCCACGTGTTTGAAGACGGCCCCGCCCCCACCGGCCTGCGCTACTGCATGAACTCCGCTGCCCTGGACCTGCACCCCCGATAATCCTGCCCATGCGCTTCCTGATCGATTTCTTCCCCATCGGCCTGTTCGTTGCCGCCTACAAGCTGCACGACATCTACGCCGCCACTGCGGTGCTGATGGCCGCCACCCTGGTGCAAACGGGCATCATCTACGCCATCGACCGCCGCCTGCAAACCCTGCAGAAAGTCACGCTGGTACTGGTGCTGGTGTTCGGCATGCTCACGCTGTTGCTGCACGACGAACGCTTCATCAAGTGGAAACCCACCGTGCTTTACGCCAGCATGGCCATCGTGCTGGCAGCAGCCTTGTGGGTATGGAAAAAGAACTTCCTGCAGATGCTGCTGGGCAGCCAGTTGCGCCTGCCAGACGCCGTCTGGGCCCGCCTTACCGTGGCCTGGGCCGCCTACTTCGTGTTCATGGCTGCCATCAACGCCTACGTGGCGGCCTTCTACTCCACCGAAGACTGGGTCAACTTCAAACTCTGGGGCTATGTGTTCCCGGTCGTCTTCATCGTGGGTCAGGGTTTCTACGTTGCCCGCCACCTGAAAGACGAAGACAGCAGCCAATCCTCATGAACCCAGACACCTTGCCCACGGCTGCGGCCATAGAAGCCACGCTGCGCGAACAGCTGCAGCCCACCACCCTCCATGTACTGGACGAAAGCGCTGCCCACGCCGGGCACGCTGGCGCCAACGAGCTTGGCCGGGGCACCCACTTCCGGGTGCGCATCGGCAGCCCCAGCTTTGCCGGGCTCAGCCGCGTAGCGGCCCACCGCCTTGTGTATGATGCAATGCAACCGTATATCGACGCAGGACTGCATGCCCTGGCCATTGAAATCGAGCGTTGACGCTTTTTCCTTCCCCCTGAAGTCAATCCCCCATGAAACTCGTTCTGACCGCCGTGGCCCTGGCCACCACCCTGGCCATGCCCGCCATGGCTCAAAACATCGCAGTCGTCAACGGCAAGCCCGTGCCAGCGTCGCGCATGGCAGCGCTTGCACAGCAGGTCGAACGCTCCGGCCGCCCTGTGGACGACACCCTCAAGGCGCAAATCAAGGAAGAGCTGATCGCCCGTGAGATCTTCGTGCAGGAAGCCGAAAAGCGCGGTCTCAAGGCCTCCAAGGAATACAAGGCCCAGGCCGAACTGGCCCTGCAGACCATCCTGATCCGCGAACTCTTCGCCGACTTCCAGCGCAAGAACCCCGTGACGGATGCCGAGGTCAAGGCCGAATACGACAAGTTCGCTGCCGCCAACGGTGGCCAGGAATACCGTGCCCGCCACATCCTGGTTGAAACCGAAGACCAGGCCAAGGCCATCATCGCCAACATCAAGAAGGGCGCCAAGTTCGAGGACATCGCCAAGAAGGACTCCAAGGACCCTGGATCCGGAGCCAACGGCGGCGACCTGGACTGGGCCAGCGCTTCCAGCTTCGTGCCCGAATTCTCAGAAGCCATGGTCAAGCTGGGCAAAGGCCAGATGGCCGAAGCACCGGTGAAGAGCCAGTTCGGCTGGCACATCATCCGCGTTGACGACGTGCGCCAGGCTCAATTGCCGTCCATCGACGAACTCAAGCCCCAGATCAGCCAGCAACTGCAACAACAGAAGCTGAACGACTTCCAGGAACAGCTGCGCAGCAAGGCCAAGGTGCAATAAGCCCTGCCCCGCGCCCAAGAAAAAGCCCGCTTGACGCGGGCTTTTTCTCTTTCAGTGCACCACGCGGCCGAACTGGAACTGCCCTGGCGACTGGATCGGGTCCACGTCCACAGGAATCTCGCTCTTCGGCGGGAAGCGCCCCTCCAGAATCAGGCGCGACAGCGGGTTTTCTATCCGCTGCTGGATGGCCCGCTTGAGCGGGCGCGCCCCGAACACCGGATCAAAGCCCACCTTGGCCAGTTCCGACAAGGCCGCTTCACTCACGTTGAGCGTCAGGTCCATCTTGGCCAGGCGCTCCATCAGCACCTTCAGCTGGATCTTGGCAATGTTGGCAATGTGCTCGGCGTTCAGGCCGTGGAACACCACCGTCTCGTCAATGCGGTTGAGGAACTCAGGGCGGAAGTGTTGCTTCAGCTCGCCCCACACCGCGTCTTTGATGTCCTCGGCGTCCTGCCCAACCATGGCCTGGATCAGGTGCGAGCCGATGTTGCTCGTCATCACGATCACGGCGTTCTTGAAGTCCACCGTGCGGCCCTGTCCGTCGGTCAGGCGGCCGTCATCCAGCACCTGCAGCAGCACGTTGAAGACGTCGGGGTGGGCCTTTTCCACCTCGTCCAGCAGGATCACGCTGTACGGCTTGCGGCGCACGGCCTCGGTCAGATAGCCGCCTTCGTCGTAGCCCACGTAGCCTGGGGGCGCGCCGATCAGGCGGCTCACCGAGTGCTTCTCCATGAACTCGCTCATGTCGATGCGGATCAGGTGCTCCTCGCTGTCGAACAGGAAGCCCGCCAGCGCCTTGCACAGCTCCGTCTTGCCCACGCCGGTGGGCCCAAGGAACAGGAAGCTGCCCAGCGGGCGGTTGGGGTCGCTCAGGCCCGCGCGGCTGCGGCGAATGGCGTTGGCCACGGCCACAATGGCCTCGTCCTGCCCCACCACGCGCTCGTGCAGCTTGTCTTCCATGGCCAAAAGCTTGTCGCGCTCGCCCTGCATCAGCTTGCTCACGGGAATGCCCGTGGCCCGCGCCACCACCTCGGCAATTTCCTCGGCACCCACCTGGGTGCGCAACAGCCTGGGCCCGGCGGCAGCACCGGTACCCGCCTCTTCCTTGGCCTGGGCGTCCTTCAGGCGCTTTTCCAGCTCGGGCAGCTTGCCGTACTGCAGCTCGGCCACCTTGTTGAAGTCACCCTTGCGCTTGAGGTCCTCGATCTGGATCTTGGTCTGCTCGATGTCCTTGCGCACCTGGTCGGAACCCTGTGCGGCGGCTTTCTCGGCCTTCCACACCTCCTCCAGGTCAGCCACCTCGCGCTCCAGCTTGGCGATCTCGTCCTCGATCAGGCCCAGCCGCTTGATGGAGGCCTCATCCTTTTCCTTCTTCACCGCCTCGCGCTCGATCTTGAGCTGGATCAGGCGCCGGTCCAGCTTGTCCATAGCCTCGGGCTTGGAATCGATCTCGATCTTGATCTTGGCCGCAGCCTCGTCGATCAGGTCAATCGCCTTGTCGGGCAGGAAGCGGTCGGTGATGTAGCGGTGGCTCAACTCGGCCGCCGCCACGATGGCCGGGTCGGTGATCTCGACGCCGTGGTGCACCTCGTAACGTTCCTGCAAGCCGCGCAGAATGGCAATGGTCGCCTCCACGGTCGGCTCGTCCACCAGCACTTTCTGGAAGCGGCGCTCCAGCGCGGCGTCTTTTTCGATGTACTTGCGGTATTCGTCCAGCGTGGTCGCGCCAATGCAGTGCAATTCGCCGCGCGCCAGGGCGGGCTTGAGCATGTTGCCTGCGTCAATGGCACCCTCGGCCTTGCCCGCGCCCACCATGGTATGGAGTTCGTCGATGAACAGGATGATGCGGCCTTCGTCCTGGGCCACTTCCTTCAGCACCGCCTTCAGGCGTTCCTCGAACTCGCCCCGGAACTTGGCGCCGGCCAGCAGGCCCGCCATGTCCAGCACCAGCACCTTCTTGTCCTTGAGCGTTTCGGGTACTTCGCCCGCCACGATGCGCTGAGCCAGCCCCTCGACAATGGCCGTCTTACCCACGCCGGGCTCGCCGATCAGCACCGGGTTGTTCTTGCTGCGCCGCTGCAGCACCTGGATGGCGCGGCGGATCTCGTCGTCACGGCCGATCACCGGGTCGAGCTTGCCCTGCGCGGCACGCTCGGTCAGGTCCAGGGTGTATTTCTTCAGGGCCTCGCGCTGGCCTTCGGCCTCGGGGCTGTCCACCTTCTGGCCACCGCGCACGGCATCAATGGCTGACTCCAGCGCTTGGCGCTTCAGACCCGCCTTGCGCACATCATCTGCCAGGGCAATCTTGCTGTCAGCCAGGGCCAGCAGGAAGGAATCGCTCGATACGAACTGGTCGCCACGCTTGATGGCGTCTTTCTCCGCCGCCTGCAGCAGCGTCACGGTGTCGCGCCCCACCTGAACCTGTTCCTGACCCTGCACCTGCGGCAGCTTGGCCATGGCCTCATCTGCCGCCTTGCCCAGGGCCGCCACGTTCACGCCCGCGCGCTGCAACAGCGCCTTGGGGCCGTCCTGCTGGCGCAGCATGGCTGCCAGCACGTGGGCGGGCTCGATGTAGGCGTGGTCCTGTCCCAAGGCCAGCGTTTGCGCCTCGCCCAAGGCCTCCTGGAATTTCGTGGTGAGTTTGTCGATACGCATGCAGATGCTCCTGCTGATTGGTGAACTGACGTGATGTTGGGGATGGGGGCGGGGGTTTTCAAGTCAGGGACAACAAAGAGAAATCCCATCAAAAGCATCACTTTGGCGTATCCTTGCGGCAAACACAACCACCGCAAGGAGCCCAGCCATGCGATTCACTGTTCCACTTGCCCTGCTTTCAGCCGCGCTGTTGGCCGCCTGTACAACCACGGCGCCCACGCTCAACTACACGGTGCCCAACCAACCTGAAGGCTCGTCGGGCTACGCTGAGAAACCAGGCTGGCAGACCGCCAAGTTCGCCGTGGCCGCCGCCAACCCGCTGGCCACCGACGCGGGTTACCAGGTCCTCAAGGCGGGCGGCAGCGCGGTGGATGCCGCCATCGCCGTGCAAATGGTCCTGACGCTGGTGGAGCCACAGTCCAGCGGCATCGGCGGCGGCGCCTTCCTCATGCATTTCGACGGCAAATCCGTGGAAGCCTACGACGGCCGCGAAACCGCCCCGGCCGCCGCCAACGAAAACCTCTTCATCAAGCCCGACGGCAAGCCCATGGCCTTCATCGAAGGTGTGGTGGGCGGGCGTTCGGTGGGCGTGCCCGGCACCGTGCGCATGCTGGAGCTGGCCCACCAGCAACACGGCAAGTTGCCTTGGGCCGCTCTTTTCCAACCTGCCATTACCCTGGCGGAACAGGGCTTCAAGGTCAGCGCCCGGTTGAACACCTTGCTGGCGGCAGAACAGCACTTGAAGAAAGATCCCGTGGCCGCTGCCTATTTCTACAATGCCAGTGGCCAGCCCTGGCCCGTGGGGCACGTACTGAAGAACCCCGAACTGGCCCAGGTTCTGCGGGACATTGCCGCGCGCGGCTCCAAGGCGCTGCTCGAAGGCCCGGTGGCGCAAGCCATCGTAGACAAGATCCGCAGCCACCCCACCAACCCCGGCCAGATGACGCTGGCCGATCTGTCTGGCTACCAGCCGCGAAAGCGTGAACCTCTGTGTCACGACCATGCCGTTCAACCGCAGAAGGTGTACCGGCTCTGCGGCTTCCCGCCGCCCAGTTCGGGTGCCATCGCCATCGGCCAGATGCTGGGCATCCTGCAAAACACGCAGGGTGCCGCCTTGCCCCTGGGTGCCGACGGCCTGCCCAGCGCCGACTGGCTGCACTTCTACACCGAAGCCGCCCGCCTCGCGTTTGCCGACCGTGCTCAATACGTGGCCGACCCCGACTTCGTTCCCCCGCCCGCTGGCTCGTGGATGAGCCTGCTGTCAACCGACTACTTGGCGCAGCGGGCGCGGCTGATTGGAGCCCAGTCCATGAAAGTCGCGCAACCCGGCCGCCCGGAGGGCACGCGAACGAGCTTCGCCCCCATGCCACATCAGCCGGAATACGGCACCAGCCACATCAGCATCGTTGATGCCCAGGGGCGTGCCGTGGCCATGACCACCACCATCGAAGACGCCTTCGGCGCTCGCCAGATGGTCAAGGGCTTCCTGCTCAACAATGAGCTGACCGACTTCAGCTTTGCCCCTCGCGACGCCCAGGGCACCCCCATCGCCAACCGTGTGCAGCCGGGCAAGCGCCCGCGTTCGTCCATGTCGCCCACCCTGGTGTTCGACAAAGCCACTGGGCAACTGGTGATGAGTGGCGGCAGCCCCGGCGGCGCGCTGATCATCCACTACACCGCCAAGACGCTTTGGGGCACCCTGCACTGGGGCCTGAACGCCCAGCAGGCCATCAACCTGCCCAACTTTGGTTCGGCCAACGGCCCCACGCTGCTGGAAGAAAAACGCTTCCCCGCCGCCACGGTCGATGCACTGAAGACCCGGGGGCACGAGGTACGGGAAATGAACATGACCAGCGGGCTGCAGGCCATCCAGCGCATGCCGGGCGGCTACTTTGGCGGTGCTGACCCGCGCCGCGAAGGCGTGGTCATGGGCGACTGAGCCACCGCCGGGCCGTCGAATCAGCCGTTGCGGCTATCGATGCCCCAGCGGGCCAAGGCCGCATCATCGCTCACTCGGGCATCCACCCAGCGGGCGCCCTCGGGCGTCTGCTCCTTCTTCCAGAACGGTGCCTGCGTCTTCAGGTAGTCCATCAGGAATTCGCAGGCCTGGAAGCTCTCGCCCCGGTGGGCCGAAGTCACCGCCACCAGCACGATCTGGTCCAGCGGCTGCAACAGGCCCACGCGGTGGATCACCCGTGCGCCAAAGATGTCGAAGCGGCGGAAAGCCTCGTCGATCATCGCCTCGATGGCCTTTTCCGTCATGCCGGGGTAGTGTTCCAGCTCCATCGTGGACACGCTCTGGCCGTCATTGCGGTCACGCACGGTGCCCACAAATGCGCAGACGGCGCCTACGCGGGCGTCCTGGCTGCGCAAGGCAAGCACCTCGGCGTTCAGGTCGAAGTCTTCGGTCAGGATGCTGACGCGGCTGGAGGCGGTCATGGCATTCCCCTCAACCACCGGTGACCGGGGGAAAAAACGCCACCTCTGCTCCCGGCGCCAAAGGTGCCGTCTCGTCCACCATCACCTGGTTCAGGGAAGCGCGCACGGCCTTGCCCCTGGCCAGAGCTTCGGCCCACGCGCCGCCACGGCCAATCAGCTCGTCGCGCAGTTCACCCACGCTGGCAGCACGCGTGTCCAGCGTCAAAGAGGCCATGCCCACCGCCTCGCGGATGGCAGCAAAGAAACGCACTTGAATGGTCATGGGCAGATCAGGAAAGCAGCGAATCGAAAGACAGAAAGCTCACTTCGTCACCATACGCGATGGCACGCCCCGGCGGGTTGTCCACCAGGCCATCCCCCCACACCACAGAGGTCAATACTCCGGAGCTCTGGTTGGGGAACAGCGTCAACCCGCCTTCGGCATCGCGCTTGACGCGCAGGAATTCGCGGCGTTTGTCGCCCTTGGGGAACTCAAAGTGCGCCACCATGCGTTGAGGCACGAGCAACCCATCGGCCTGCGCACCCACCACGCCCTGCAGCCGACGCAGGAAGGGCCGCACCAGCAGCAAAAAGGTCACGAAGCTGGACACTGGGTTACCAGGCAAACCCACAAAATGGCATCGGCCACCGCCATCGGGCCGCGCCACCCAGCCGTGTGCAAACGGCTTGCCCGGCTTCATGCCGATCTGCCACAGGTCCAGCCCGCCCAGTTGTTGCACAGCAGGTTTGATGTGGTCTTCCTCGCCCACCGACACACCGCCGCTGGTCAGGATCACATCGTGCGCCTGGGCGGCCGAACGCAGCGCAGCGAGCGTCGCGTCACGTTGATCGGGCACGATGCCCAGGTCGCTCACCTCGCAGCCCAGGCGCTGCAACAGCGCGCGCAAAAAGAAACGGTTGGAGTTGTAGATGGCTCCAGGCTTCATCTTTTCGGGCGGCACGTCGCCCGGCATCACCAGTTCGTCCCCCGTGGAAAACAGTGCCACGCGCACACGGCGGGTAACGCTCAGGTGCGCAAAACCCATGCTGGCAGCCAGCCCCAGTTCCGCCGGGCCCAGCTTTGTGCCCTTGGTCAGCACCACCTCGCCACGGCGCACGTCCTCACCTTGACGGCGAATCCACTGCCCTGCCTCGGGCAAGGTCTTGAAGCGCACCTGAGGCACTCCATTCAACTCCCCCGTCACCTCGGCCTCTTCCTGCATCACCACGGCGTCGGCACCAGCAGGTACGGGCGCGCCCGTGAAGATACGAGCCACGGTTCCGGGCTGCAATTCAGGACCGAAGTACCCCGCGGGAATGCGCTGCGACACAGGCAAGGCCCCGCCTGCTGCGGCCCTCAGGTCGGCCACGCGCACGGCGTATCCATCCATCGAAGTGTTGTCGTGGCCCGGCACGTCCAGGGCAGAAAACAAATCCTGCGCCAACACACGCCCGTCTGCGTCGAACGTCGCCACCTCCTCCACCTCCGGCACAGCCTGAACCGCAGCCAGCAAGGCCGCCAGGGCGTCCTCCAGCAGCATCAAGCCAGGACGAGCAGGTTTGGCTTCAGTCATTGCAATGGCTGGAGATGTAGGCCTTCACCTTTTCCACGTCTGCAGGCATCACCTGCACGCGCTTGGGCAGCGCCTCAATGCCGTTGAACTTCGCCGGACGCTCGGGCTCGCGGCCCAGTGCCTCGACGATGGTCTCTGCAAACTTGATCGGCAGCGCCGTCTCCAACACCACCATGGGCACGCCAGCGGTCTGGTGCTCGCGCGCCACCTTCACGCCGTCGGCGGTGTGGGTGTCGATCATCTGGCCAAAGCGTTCCCAGGTGTCGCGAATGGTTGCCAGGCGGTCGGCATGCGTGCTCTTGCCGCTGACGAAGCCGTAACGGCTGGCGGCCTGTGCGAAATGAGGGTTGCTGCTCAGGTCAAACCTGCCCTCGCGCCCCAGCGCGTCGCCGAACAGTGCCTTGGTCTGCGACGCGTCACGACCCAGCAGATCAAACACGAAGCGCTCGAAGTTGCTGGCCTTGGAAATGTCCATCGACGGGCTGGACGTTTCATAAGTGTCGGCACTGCCGCGCACCCGGTATACACCGGTACGGAAGAACTCGTCCAGCACGTCGTTCTCATTGGTCGCCACCACCAGTTGGTGAATGGGAAGCCCCATCATGCGCGCCACATGCCCAGCACACACGTTGCCAAAGTTGCCGCTCGGCACCGTAAAGCTGACCTTCTGGCTGTTGGACTCCGTAGCCTGGATGTACCCCGCAAAGTAATACACCACCTGTGCCAGCAGACGCGCCCAGTTGATGGAATTGACCGTGCCGATCTTGTACTTGCGCTTGAAAGCCAGGTCGTTGCTCACCGCCTTGACGATGTCCTGGCAGTCGTCGAACACGCCTTCAATGGCAATGTTGTGGATGTTGGCGTCCTGCAGACTGAACATCTGCGCCTGCTGAAAGGGGCTCATGCGCCCGTGCGGGCTGGTCATGAACACGCGCACACCCTGTTTGCCACGCATGGCATGCTCTGCCGCACTGCCTGTGTCGCCGCTGGTGGCTCCCAGGATGTTCAACTGCTCGCCACGGCGGCCCAGTTCGTACTCAAACAGGTTGCCCAGCAGCTGCATCGCCATGTCCTTGAAGGCCAGCGTCGGGCCGTTGGACAGCGCCTCGATCCACAGCTCGTTTTCCAGGTGGCGCAGCGGCACGATCTCGCCCGTGCCGAAAACCTCTGCCGTGTAGGTCTTGGTACACAAGGCGCGCAGATCGGCGGCAGGAATGTCGTCAACGTAGAGCGACAGGATCTCAAACGCCAGCTCGGCATAGCCCTGCTCGTGATAGACCTTGCGCCAGCGCGTCAGCGTGGCATCGTCCACCTGCGGGTAGTGCTCGGGCAGGTACAGCCCACCGTCCGGCGCCAGGCCTTCGAGCAGGATTTCACAGAAACGCTTGCGGTCCCCATGGCCGCGGGTGGACACGTACAACATCAGGCCAATTCCTCTTTACGGATACGGGTGATGGGCGCCAGCACCGTGGGCAGTGCCTGCATCTGCGCCAGCGCATCGTTCATGGTGCCTTCGCGCGTTTCGTGTGTCAGGATGATCACATCGGTCTGGGTGCTACCTTCGCCGCCCACTTCGTCGGCTTCACGTTGCAGTACAGCGTCGATGCTGATGCCCGCCGCAGCCAGGATGCCCGTGACCTTGGTCAGCACGCCAGCCTGGTCGGCCACGCGCAGGCGCAGGTAGTAGCTGGTGACCACCTCGCTCATGGGCAGCACCGGCAGGTTGCTCATGGCGTTAGGCTGGAAGGCCAGGTGCGGCACGCGATTGAGCGGGTCGGCCGTGTGCAGGCGCGTCACGTCCACCAAGTCGGCAATCACGGCGCTGGCCGTGGGCTCACTGCCCGCGCCCTTGCCGTAGTAGAGCGTGGTGCCCACGGCATCACCCTGCACCATCACGGCGTTCATGGCGCCTTCCACGTTGGCGATCAGCCGTTTGCCGGGCACCAGACAGGGGTGAACACGCAGCTCCACGCCCTGCGCGGCGCGCTTGGCAATGCCCAGCAGCTTGATGCGGTAGCCCAATTGCTCAGCGTAGCGGATGTCGGCGGCGCCCAGCTTGGTGATGCCTTCCACATAGGCCTTGTCGAACTGCACAGGAATGCCGTAGGCAATCGCGCTCATCAGCGTGGCCTTGTGCGCCGCGTCCACGCCCTCGATGTCGAAGGTCGGGTCGGCTTCGGCGTAGCCCAGGCGCTGTGCCTCCTTCAGGACCACGTCAAAGTCCAGGCCCTTGTCGCGCATTTCGCTCAGGATGAAGTTGGTGGTGCCGTTGATGATGCCGGCCACCCACTCGATGCGGTTGGCCGTCAGGCCCTCGCGCAGCGCCTTGATGATGGGAATGCCACCGGCCACGGCTGCTTCAAACGCTACCATCACGCCCTTGGCCTGCGCCGCAGCGAAGATCTCGGTGCCATGCACGGCCAGCAAAGCCTTGTTGGCGGTAACCACGTGCTTGCCCGCAGCAATCGCCTCCATCACCAGTGCCTTGGCAATCCCATAACCGCCGATCAGCTCGACCACGATGTCAATCTCGGGGTTGGCAATCACCTGGCGAGCGTCGTTGACCACCTGCACGCCCTCACCCACCACTGCGCGGGCGCGCTCCGTGTCAAGGTCGGCCACCATGGTGATCTGGATGCCACGGCCGGCACGGCGCTGGATTTCCTCCTGGTTGCGCTTGAGCACATTGAACGTGCCACTGCCCACGGTGCCAATGCCCAGAAGGCCCACTTGAATCGGTTTCATATCGGTTGGTTCTCGGTGAAAAAAGCAAATATCGGTTGCGCCTCAAGTGCCGTGGCGCTTGCGGTAGTGGGCCAGGAAACGTGCGATGCGGCCCACAGCCTCGGCCAGATCGTCTTCATGCGGCAGAAAAACCAGCCTGAAGTGATCAGGCGTCGGGAAATTGAAACCCGTGCCCTGCACGATGAGCACCTTTTCCTCGGCCAGCAGCTCGTAGGCGAACTGCTGGTCGTCCTCAATGGGATAGATATTCGGGTCCAGGCGGGGGAACATGTACAGCGCCGCCTTGGGCTTGACGCAACTCACCCCCGGAATGTCGGTCAGCAGCTTGTGGGCCAGATCACGCTGACGGCACAGGCGGCCCCCAGGTGCCACCAGGTCGTTGATGCTCTGATAGCCACCCAGCGCCGTCTGGATGGCCAGTTGTCCCGGGGTATTCGCACACAAGCGCATCGAGGCCAGCATGTTCAGCCCCTCTATGTAGTCCTTGGCACGGCGCTTGTCGCCCGACACGATCATCCAGCCTGCACGGTAGCCACAGGAACGGTAGTTCTTGGACAAGCCGTTGAAAGTCACGAACAGCACGTCGTCAGCCAGTGAAGCAATCGACGTGTGCGTGTTGCCGTCGTACAGCACCTTGTCGTAGATTTCGTCGGCAAACACGATGAGATCGTGCTTGCGAGCCAGATCCACGATCGCCCGCAACACGTCGTCCGGGTAAAGCGCCCCCGTGGGGTTGTTGGGGTTGATGACGACGATGCCCTTGGTGTTGGGCGTGATCTTCCGTTCGATGTCGGCCAGGTCGGGCGTCCAGCCCGCCTGTTCATCGCACATGTAATGCACCGGCGTGCCGCCGGACAAAGAAACCGACGCAGTCCACAACGGGTAATCGGGGGCAGGCACCAGAATCTCGTCGCCCGCGTTGAGCAGCGCGTTCATCGACATGGTGATGAGTTCGCTGGCGCCATTGCCCAGGTACACGTCATCCACCGTCACACCGGCAATGCGCTTTTCCTGCGTGTAATGCACGATGGCCTTGCGCGGCGCGAACAGACCCTTGCTGTCGGTGTAACCCGCCGCCTGCGGCAGGTTGCGGATCATGTCCTGCAGAATTTCATCTGGCGGCTCCAGCCCGAACACCGCCAGGTTGCCGATGTTGAGCTTGATGATCTTCTGCCCCTCTTCCTCCATGGCTCGCGCCTTGTCCAGCACGGGACCCCGGATGTCGTAGCAGACATTGGCCAGCTTGGCGGACTTCTTGATTTTCGGCGCTTGCATGATGAGCAATGAAGTGAAACTGGTTATTCTACCGAGCGCCCGCTGCGGTGCAGCGTGATCCGTACAATCGCCGGACAAGCCCGACGCCACACCACTTCATGAAGCTGCAGCCAGACCGTTTTGACACCCTTGCCATCAATGCATATGGCCCGGGCTGGATCGCCGTCAACGGCCAGCGAATGGAGCACAGCCTGATCGTCAGTTCGCAAGGCCGACTGGAAAACTGGAACTGTGATGGCCTGGCCAGCCTTTCCGTCGAACACTTCGACCGTCTGGCCGACGACCTGCCCGAACTGGTGGTGTTTGGAAGCGGTTCGCGTCTGCGCTTTGTCTCGCCCACACTGCTTCGTGGCTTGATTGCCAAAGGCATAGGCGTTGAGACCATGGACACCATGGCAGCCTGCCGCACTTACAACATTCTTGCGGGTGAAGGTCGCAAGGTCGTTGCGGCCCTGATCATCGAGAACAACTGAGCCCAGCGCCACCCTCTCGCAACCCAGTCAAGCACGCGACTGGCCATGCGTCGCGCTTCAGGGTAAAATGCGAGCTTATTTTCCGGCGCCAACCGCTTTTATTTCGAGCAGTTAGGTGACTCTTTTTCCGGAAGACCACGTATCTCACCAACTCGCAGGGGAACCGCTTCATGGCCGTTGTCGTCAACAAACCCATTCCAGAATTTGAAGCCAGCGCGACCGGCGGTGTCAAGGTCACCAACCAGTCTCACCTGGGCCAAATTCTCATTCTTTATTTTTACCCCAAAGACAACACCCCTGGCTGCACCACCGAAGCCATGCAATTCCGCGACAAGTACAAAGACTTCGTCAAGGCGGGCGCACAGGTGTTCGGCGTTTCCCGCGACAACATGAAGTCCCACGACGACTTCAAACTCAAGCTCGAACTCCCCTTCGAGCTGATCGCCGACACCGAGGAAAAAATGTGCCACATGTTCGGCGTGGTCAAGAACAAGATCATGTACGGCAAGAAGGTCAAGGGCATCGAGCGCAGCACCTTCCTGATCGGCGCTGATGGCATTCTGCTCCAGGAATGGCGCGGCCTGAAGGTTCCGGGTCACGTTGAGGAAGTTCTCAAGGCTGTCAAGGCACTGAAAAAAGCGGCTTGAAGTCCACTGATTTGGCGTACTCGCCAAACGGGCCGCACCGCCATTTGACTGGTGCATAATGGCCTCATGAATTTGAACAAAACAGCACTGCCTGCCCAAGTTCTCTCACAAGCCGCCCGGTGATCGAGGCGGCTTTTTTGTTTTCCGGCCACACACATCCACATGCCTCTGCCTCCAGCACCCCAGCGCAAAGCATCCCGCCTCACCCCCGAGGCCTTTGAAGTGAAAGCCCCCGCTCGCCCAACCAGTCAGGCGGCGGAGACACCCATTCAGCCTGAACAACCCCAAGCGTCTGCAGCACTGCCAGCCCCCCAGGAAGCGGCCGCGCGCGCGCCAGGTGTCAAGCGCAAGGCAATCAAAGCTGCCGCAACGCCAACCGCTGCCCCCAAGCAAGAGTCAGAACTCAAACAACAGGCTGCAGTGCCTGCTCAAGCCCCGGAAAAACCCAAGCGCCGAGCCAAAGTGGGGCGCCACGGTGCTGGCAAGCGCTTGTTCGTGCTGGACACCAACGTCCTCATGCACGACCCGATGAGCCTGTTCCGCTTCGAGGAACACGACATCTACCTGCCGATGATCGTGCTGGAGGAACTGGACAGCAACAAGAAAGGCATGAGCGAAGTTGCCCGCAACGCTCGCCAGGCCAGCCGCACCCTTGACAGTCTGGCCGCTCATGGCGGCGACGACATCACTCGCGGTCTGCCACTTGCCGCGCTGGGCAACCGCGACGTGAGCGGAATGCTTTTCTTCCAAACGGAACCGCTGAGCAACACCCTGCCCACCGGCCTGCCCCAAGGCAAGGCCGACAACCAGATCCTGGGCGTGGTCCAAGCGCTGCGTGAACGCTACACAGATCGTGAAGTGGCGCTGGTGTCCAAGGACATCAACATGCGCATCAAGGCCCGCGCGTTGGGCTTGGCCGCAGAGGACTACCAGAACGACAAGGCCCTGGATGACGACGAGCTGCTCTACACCGGCTCGCTCGCTTTGCCGCCCGACTTCTGGACCCGCCAGAGCAAGACGGTGGAAAGCTGGCAGCAAGGCGGCCACACCTTCTACCGTATCAGCGGCCCAATCGTCGACCAGATGACGATCAACCAGTTTGTGTACTTCGAGGCTGCTGGTGAACCTCCGCTTTACGCCCGCGTCACCGAGGTGCGCGGCAAGACCGCCACACTCAAGACACTGAAGGACTACAACCACCTGAAAAACGCCGTGTGGGGCGTGACCAGCCGCAACCGCGAGCAGAACTTTGCGCTCAACCTGCTGATGGACCCTGAGGTAGATTTCGTCACCCTGGCCGGCACGGCAGGCACCGGCAAGACGCTCATGGCCCTGGCCGCCGGCCTCACCCAGGTCCTCGACGAGCGCCGCTACACCGAGATAATCATGACGCGCGCGACCGTGAGCGTGGGTGAAGACATCGGCTTCCTGCCTGGCACCGAGGAAGAAAAAATGGGCCCCTGGATGGGCGCTCTGGACGACAACCTCGAGTTTCTGGCCAAGGGCGACGGCGGCAACGCTGGCGAATGGGGCCGAGCCGCCACCAACGAGCTCATTCGCAGCCGCATCAAGGTCAAGAGCATGAACTTCATGCGCGGGCGCACCTTCATGAACAAGTACGTCATCATCGACGAGGCGCAAAACCTCACGCCCAAACAGATGAAGACACTCATCACGCGGGCAGGCCCCGGCACCAAAATCATCTGCATGGGCAACCTGGCGCAGATCGACACGCCCTACCTTACCGAGGGCTCCAGTGGCCTCACCTACGCCGTTGACCGCTTCAAAGGGTGGCCCCACGGCGGACACATCACCTTGGCTCGCGGCGAACGCTCGCGCCTTGCCGACTTTGCCAGCGACGTGCTTTGATACAGGAGTTCGCAACTTTATTCAGTTGATCTGATTGGCACCCTTGTCACATCAGGGGTGGCCCTAATGGCACGGGCTTTGCAGTGCATACAATTCACCCACCTTCACTTCCCACGAGGATTTGCGAAACATGAACAAACTGCTTCTGGCATTTACCCTGACCCTGGGCGCCACCGCCGTTACTGCACAAGCTGCTGACCTCAAAGTCGCTATTGACCCGACCTACGAACCCTTCACCTACAAAACTGCCGATGGCAAGCCCACCGGCTTTGATGTGGACATCGCAGAAGCTCTGTGCGCGCAGATCAAGCGCAAGTGCGTTTTCGTCGAACAGGTGTGGGACAGCATGATCCCCGGCCTGCAAGCTCGCAAGTACGACGTCATCATCAGCTCCATGTCCATTACCGAAGAGCGCAAGCGCGTGGTGGACTTCACCGACAAGTACTACAGCACCCCCAGCAGCGTTGTTGTTAAGGCTGGTACGGCCTACAGCGGTCCCGCTTCCCTGAAGGGCAAAAAGATAGGCGTGCTCAAAGGCAGCACCCAGGAAAAATACGCCATGGGTGAGCTCAAGCCCGCAGGCGTCGAAGTCATTCCTTATGAAGCGCAAGACCAGGTCTACCTGGACATCAAGGCTGGTCGCCTCGACGGCACCGTGGCTGACAAGGTAGAGGTCAACGGCGGCTTCCTGCGCAAGGACGAAGGCAAAGGCTACGCATTTGTTGGTCCTGAACTGCGCGAGCAGAAGTACTTCGGTGATGGCATTGGCGTGGCACTGCGCAAGGGCCAAACGGATCTGAAAAACCAGCTGAATGGAGCCATCAAAGCCATTCGCACCAACGGTACTTACGACAAGATCGCCAAGAAGTACTTCGACTTCGACGTCTACGGTAAGTGATTGATTGGACGGCTACTACCTCTCCATTCTTGAGGGCGCTGTACTGACAGTCGGGGTGTCACTCACCTCGCTGGCAGTCGCGGTCGCGCTGGGGCTTCTGGGCGCCAGCGCGAAGCTTTCTGGCAATCCGTTATTGGCGGGTGCCGCAACAGCGTACACAACCCTCATCCGCGGCATTCCCGAACTGGTTCTGATGCTGCTGGTGTTCTACGGGGGCACCATCGGCCTCATTGACCTGCTTGAGAGCCTGGGGCTGGACCCGAACGTCGACATCAACCCGTTCACCGCGGGTGTGCTGACGATCGGCTTCATTTACGGTGCCTACATGACCGAGACGTTCCGGGGTGCCATCCTGGCCATTCCCAAAGGGCAGATGGAAGCTGCCTGGGCATTTGGCATGGGGCGCACGCAGACCTTCTGGCGCATCACGCTGCCCCAGATGATCCGTTACGCGTTGCCGGGCTTCACCAACAATTGGCTGGTGCTCATCAAGTCCACCGCCCTCATCAGCTTGATCGGCCTGCATGAGATGACCTACCGCGCCAAGCAGGCGAGCGCCGCCACGCGGGAGCCATTCATCTTCCTGTTGTTCGCCGCCGCGCTTTTCCTCGCTTTCACCAGCGTGTCTCTGTGGGTGTTGCGCAAGGTCAACCAGCGCTACAGCCTGGGCACTAAGAAGGTGCAGCTGTGAACTGGGAAGTCTTTTCTGATCCAGCCACCTTGGCACTGTACGGGGAGGGGCTGGTCACCACCCTGTCGCTGCTTCTCTCCTCCCTGGCTGTGGGCGCGGTGCTGGCCATGCTGTTGGCTCTGGCGCTCACCGGTTCGGTGGCACCACTTCGCTGGCTGGCTGGCGCCTACACCTATTGCATTCGAGGCACACCGCTGCTGATTCAGGTCTACCTGATCTACTACGGCCTCGCTCAACTGGAATGGATTCAGGCACGCTGGGACGACGTGTGGCCGTGGACACATTTCAAGGACCCGTTCTTCTGCGCCCTCCTCGCATTTGCGTTGAACAACGCGGGCTACACGGCTGAAATGCTGGCTGGTTCGATACGGGAAACCAGTGCGGGCGAGTTGGAAGCAGCGCAAGCCATGGGCATGAGCCGTTGGCAGACGCTCAGGCGGATCGTTCTCCCCAGCGCCTTGCGACGCACATTGCCTGCCTACAGCAATGAAGTCGTGATGATGCTGCACAGCACGAGTTTGGCCAGCACGGTGCCCGCCATGCTGGACGTCACCGCTGCCGCCAGCCGCATCTATTCCGATTTCTACCTGCCTTTCGAGGCATACATCTTCGCAGCGGCGATCTACCTCAGCATCACCTTCATCCTGGTCGGCATCTTCCGCGTGACGGAACGCCGTTACCTGGCCTACCTGGCACCACGCCGGGCCTGAGCCCCCGAACCGAATCGAGCGCCATGAGCACCCCCGCCCTGAAACTGCAGGTTGAAAACCTGCACAAGCGTTACGGCAACCACGAAGTCCTCAAGGGCGTGTCGCTTTCGGCACGTTCTGGAGACGTCATCAGCATCATTGGCAGTTCAGGCTCTGGAAAAAGCACCTTCCTGCGCTGCATCAACCTGCTGGAAAAGCCCTATGAGGGGCGCATAGTGGTGGCTGGAGAAGAACTCAAGCTGCGACCTGGCAAGGGCGGCGAACTGGAAGCTGCTGACCCCCAGCAGTTGCAACGCTTGCGCACCCGGCTGGCCATGGTGTTCCAGAACTTCAACCTGTGGGCCCACATGACGGTGCTGGAAAACATCATCGAGGCGCCGGTACATGTGCTCAAAGTATCGAAAGAGCAGGCCGTGCAAACGGCCCGCAAGTATCTGGACCGCGTGGGACTCAAGGGCATGGAGGACCGCTACCCTTCGCACATGAGCGGCGGCCAACAGCAGCGCGTGGCTATTGCCCGCGCACTGGCGGTGGAACCCGAAGTGATGCTGTTTGATGAGCCCACCAGCGCCCTGGACCCAGAGTTGGTAACGGAGGTGCTGCGAGTCATGCAGCACCTCGCAGAAGAACACCGCACAATGGTGGTGGTAACGCACGAAATGGGGTTTGCCCGCGAAGTGTCAAACCACCTTATCTTCCTGCACCAGGGCCGCATTGAGGAGCAGGGCCACCCGCGCGAGGTGCTGGCCAACCCCAAGAGCGAACGGCTGGCGCAGTTCCTCTCTGGCAACCTGAAATGACCATGCCGGGCCGCAGGCCCGGTGTGCTTCAAAGGAAGCGGTCGAGCAACTTGCGGCTGTGGCGGTCCAACTGCTGCGGTTGTCGGATCAGGAACTGGACACCATGGCTGTCCAGCACGAGCAGTGCATCACGGCTCAGCCGCCGGATGTCTTCCTCGCCCTTGAGCACGAAGCTGGTACGCCCACGGTCCGTGTCCACAGTCCACTGGCTGGGCGTGGCAAAGGAACTCACTTCCACCAGGCGTTGAATGACAGGGGTGAACTCGCGCAGGCGCAGCTCTTCTTCAATCAGAGCACGTGCCTCCTCGGGCACATCCTCTAGCCGCTCAATCCAGGCTGCCTCGTGACCATCCCCACCCACCAGAGATATCTGCCCCTGCGGCGCCTGGATGGGAAAAGCACGGACCGGCACAACGTTTTCAACCAAGTTCCCATTGGGTTGGGTCAGAACCAACTTGCCCAGAGCATTGCGATGGAGTTTCACGTCAAGACTCCTCTGCCATCAGGTTGCGTTCGGCTTCGGCCTGCCGCTGCTGCGCTTCGTACAGGCGCCAGTACGCACCTTCGCGAGCGATCAGTTCGTCGTGCGTGCCTTCTTCCACCTTGCGCCCCTTGTCCATCACGACCAGACGGTCCGCCTTGCGCAGCGTGGAAAGGCGGTGCGCAATGGCAATGGTGGTACGGCCGCGCACCAGGTTGTCCAACGCTTTCTGGATTTCCTTTTCCGTCTCGGTGTCCACTGCCGAAGTGGCTTCGTCCAGAATGAGGATGCGAGGGTCGATCAGCAGGGCACGGGCAATGGAAATACGCTGGCGTTCGCCGCCAGACAGTCCCTGCCCCCGCTCACCCACCAACGAGTCGTAGCCCTGGGGCAGGCGCAGGATGAACTCGTGCGCATGCGCTGCACGCGCGGCAGCGATGATTTCTTCACGGGTAGCGTCGGGCCTGCCGTAGGCAATGTTCTCGGCAATGGTGCCGAAGAACAGGAAGGGTTCCTGCAGCACGAGGCCAATGTGGCGGCGGTAGTCGGCCACGCGCAGCGAGCGCAGGTCCACGCCATCCACCAGAATGGCGCCATCGGCCACGTCGTAGAAACGGCAGATCAGGTTGACCAGCGTGCTCTTGCCCGAGCCACTGTGGCCGACCAGGCCGATCATCTCGCCAGGCTGCACGGTCAGATTCAGGCTCTGGATGACGGCACGGTTGCCATAGCGGAAACCCACGTCACGAATTTCCAGCTTGCCCTGCACCCGCTCCAGCTTTTGCGGGTTCACAGGTTCTGGCACGCTGGACACATGGTCCAAAATGTCGAAGATGCGCTTCGCACCCGACGCCGCTTTCTGCGTGACCGAAACGATGCGGCTCATCGAATCCAGCCGGGTGTAGAAACGCCCGATGTAGGCCAGGAAGGCCGTGAGCACACCCACGGTGATGTCACCCTCTGCCACCAGCCAGATACCAAAGCCCCAGACCACCAACAGGCCAATTTCGGTCAACAACGACACCGTCGGTGAAAACAACGACCACAGGCGGTTGAGCTTGTCGTTGACTTCCAGGTTGTGCCGGTTGGCATCGCGAAAGCGCTGGGCCTCGCGAGCCTCTTGTGCAAAGGCCTTGACCACGCGGATACCCGGAATGGTGTCAGCCAGCACGCTGGTGACTTCGGACCACACGCGGTCGATCTTCTCGAAACCCGTGCGCAGGCGGTCGCGCACCACATGGATGAGCCATGCAATGAATGGCAGCGGCACCAGCGTGGCCAGGGCCAGCGACGGATTGATGGAGAACAGAATCACCGCCGTCATGAAGATCATGATCACATCGGTGGCAAAGTCCAGCAGGTGCAGCGACAGGAACACGTTGATGCGATCGGTCTCGGAGCCGATGCGCGCCATCAGGTCACCCGTACGTCGCCCGCCGAAGTATTCGAGCGAGAGGTTGAGCAGGTGCTCGTAGGTGGTGGTGCGCAGGTCTGCACCGATGCGCTCTGACACCAGTGCAAGGATGTATGTCTTCGCCCAACCCAGTCCCCAGGCCAGCAGCGCCGATCCAAACAACCCGCCCAGCAGCAAGCCAACCCGGCTCACGTCGATCTGCTGCCCGCTCTGGTAGGGAATCAGCACATCGTCCATCAACGGGATGGTGAGGTACGGCGGCACCAAAGTGGCCGCCGTCGAAGCCAGCGTCAAAAGAAACCCTGACAGCAGCTGCCAGCGGTACGGATGGGCAAACCGCCACAGGCGCAGAAGAGTCCAGGTTGACGGTGGTGTATGCACCACCTGTGCACACACACCGCATTCATCTTCATCCGGATCGATAGGCGACTGGCAACGAGGGCACAACTCCAGCTTGGCCAACTGCAAGGGCTTGCCTTCGACCTGTTCCTGCAGGTTGGCCTCGAACTGCTCGACGAGACGTGTGGCAGGCAGGTGTCGGCCCAGGGTGTAGCGCCAGACGGCGAGTCTGACACCGCCTTGAACCAGCTCCAAAGTGCCTACGCCATTGTGGTCGTTGTGCAGCAGTTCCATGCCTTGCTGCAGCACCCAGCTCTTAGCCTTCGGCGAACCACCGTCCTGAGGCACCCACCAGAGCTGTTGTCCCGCCACAACGAGCAGGCTGGAGTGGAAAGACAGTTCGGCGTCCAGGTCGAGTTCCAGCCAGGCTTGCGCCTGGGGAACATGACCGGCTGGCTCCCACGCGGACAGCGCGGCACCGCGCCATGCCGAGGGAAAACCGTCGGGCAAACCCGCTGGTTCAGGAATTAACGGCATGTTGCAAATAATTTTTGGGGTTGAAGACACGCAAGACGGCCAACTGGATACACAATCACGTTTCGATGGAATCACGTGACACGGGTATGAAATCCGGCTCAGGCAAACGGCTTTCGCGTCGCCGGTCGCGGGTCCAGTCGCTGACGTACAGGATTGTAAGGCTGCTACCTCCCTGCAGAACCGACATCGATACTGCCAGTTGCCCGCTGCCTGACTTGCCGCCTTTGAGCGGCAGGGCTATGCTGAGCCTCATCTCACCATGAACCACAAGACCATCAAGCTGCTGCGCATGAGCTATCTGCGCGGGCCTAACATCTGGACCTACCGGCCAGCCATGGAAGCCCTGATCGATATTGGCGATCTGGAGGACTCTCCCTCCAACACCATACCGGGGTTCTACGAACGCCTGACCACATGGCTGCCTGGCCTGGTGGAACACCACTGCGGCGTTGGCGAGCGTGGCGGCTTTCTGCAGCGGCTGCGCGACGGCACCTGGCCCGGCCACATCATGGAACACGTAGCCATTGAGCTGCAGAACATGGCCGGCATGCAGACCGGCTTTGGCAAAGCACGCTCGACCGAACAGCGCGGCGTGTACAAGGTGGTCATCCGCACACGGCAGGAAGAAGTGGGCCGTCAAGCCTTGATTGACGCCCGCGACCTCGTGATGGCTGCCATCGAAGACCGCGCCTTCGACGTTCAGGCCAGCGTGCAGCGACTCAAGGGCCTGATCGACCGGCACGCCCTGGGCCCCAGCACCGCCAGCATCGTGGATGCAGCCAGTCAGCGCAAGATCCCGTCCATCCGTCTGACCGATGGCAACCTGGTGCAACTGGGTTACGGCATCAAACAGCGCCGCATCTGGACGGCAGAGACCGACCGCACCAGCGCGATTGCCGAGACTATTTCGCGCGACAAGGACCTGACCAAGCGGCTGCTGTCCGCTTGCGGCGTGCCCATTCCCGAGGGACAGGTCGTTGACAGTCCAGCGCAAGCCTGGGAGGCTGCGCAAGACATTGGCTTGCCTGTGGTCGTCAAGCCCAGCGACGCCAACCACGGTCGGGGCGTCTCCCTTGATTTGCGCACCCAGGAGGCGGTTGAAGCCGCCTACGCCCTGGCCGACGCAGAAGGCTCAGACGTGATCGTCGAGCGCTTCATCCCCGGGCAGGAACATCGGCTGCTGGTGGTGGGTAACCGCGTGGTCGCTGCTGCGCGCGGCGAACAGGCATGCGTCACTGGCGACGGCAAGAGCACGGTAATGCAGCTGATCGAAAGCCAGATCAACACCGACCCCCGCCGGGGCGAAGAGGAAGAGTACCCGCTGGACACCATCCGTCTGCCGGAGAACTCCCTGGTGATGCTGGAGCTGTCTCGCCAGAACCTGACGCCCGAAAGCTTGCCCGAGGCCGGACAAGTCGTGCTGGTGCAGCGCACCGGCGTCATGACGCACGACATCACCGACGAGGTGCACCCTGACGTAGCCGAGACGGCGGCACTGGCAGCGCGAGTCGTTGGGCTGGACATTGCGGGCATTGACCTGGTGGCCACCGACATTTCCCGCCCCTTGGCGGAGCAAGGTGGTGCCATTGTCGAGGTGAACGCTGGCCCTGGTCTGCTCATGCACCTCAAGCCTGCGGTTGGGAAACCCAGGCCGGTAGGCGAAGCTATCGTGGAACACCTCTTTGGCACGAAAGACGATGGCCGCATTCCGGTTGTCGGCATCACCGGCTCGCAAGAGACCACGCCGATCGCACTTCTGCTGGGCTCCCTGATTCAGCGCGCCGGACTCGCTTGCGGCGTGGCCTGCAGCGAAGGGCTCTTCGTCCAGATGCAGCCGATCGACACTGCTCGCCCATCCGACTGGGAAGGCGGCCAACGCATTTTGATGAACCGCTGTGTTGAGGCGGCCGTTCTGGAAAACTCGCCTCGCAGCATTCTGGACGATGGGCTGTCCTACGATCGGTGCCAGGTCGGTATTGTCACTGGCGTCACCGAGCCACAAGGTCTGCAGGACCACCACATCTTGACCCTTGAGCAGATGCGCAACGTGCTGCGCACCCAAGTGGACGTGGTGCTGCCCCACGGCTGTGCCGTGCTCAACGCTGACGACGAAGTGTGTGCAGGCCTTGCAGAGCTTTGCGACGGTGACGTGATTTTCTACAGCACCGCAGCTGATCATGACCTTCGCAAGGCGCACTGTGACGCCGGGCGACGCTTCTTGCTGGTCAAGGACGACAAAGTGATGCTGTGGCGCAACCAGAACGCCACAGCCGTGCTGGACCTCACGCACCCGGTCGTGAAGGAGTTGCTCGACGGGCAGCTGAGCCTCTCGGCACTGCTGGCTGCTACGGCTGCGGCGTTGGCGCTTGAACTCCCCCCTGCCCTGGTGCGTGCCGGCGTTGAAACCGCTGACCGCCTGTTCTCTCATTCCTGAACCGACCAAGGATCCGTCCCATGGACGTCTCTCGCATCCGCGCCCTCCGGGGACCTAACCTGTGGTCACGCACCACTGCCATCGAAGCCATCGTTCATTGCACGCTGGAAGAGTCCGATCTCTCGAACCAGACCGCCTTTGTCGAACGGTTGCGTGAGCGCTTCCCGGGCATTGGCGCCCTGCCCGAGCCCACATCTCACGGCGTGGTGTCCATGGCCCATGCCCTTGAGCTGGCTACGCTTGCACTGCAAACGCATGCTGGCTGCCCCATCAGCTTCAGCCGCACCACTCCCGCACCGGAAACCGGTGTTTTCCAGGTGGCCGTGCAGTACACCGAGGAGGAAGTTGGCCGTCTGGCGCTTGATCTGGCCGTTGCCTTGTTGCGGTCTGCGGTTGATGACACGCCGTTCGACACGACAGATGCAATTGCCAAGCTCAAGGAACTCGACGAAGACATCCGCCTTGGCCCTTCAACGGGTTCCATCGTTGACGCGGCAGTGGCTCGCGGCATTCCCTACCGCCGGCTAACGCAAGGCAGTCTGGTGCAGTTTGGCTGGGGCAGCAAGCAACGGCGCATCCAGGCAGCTGAATGCGACACCACCAGCGCCATCGCCGAAGGCATTGCCCAGGACAAGGAGCTGACCAAGAAGCTGCTTCATGCAGCGGGTGTGCCTGTGCCGCTCGGCCGCCCTGTCAAAGACGCTGAAGACGCATGGAATGCCGCGCAGGCGTTGGGCGGCGCGGTGGTCATCAAGCCGCGCGACGGTAACCAAGGCAAGGGCGTCACGGTCAATATCAGCACGCGCGAGCAGGTGATGGCCGCCTACCAGAATGCCCAGCAGGTCAGCGACGACGTGATGGTCGAACGGTACCTGCCGGGCATCGACTACCGGCTACTGGTGGTGGGCAAGCAACTGGTGGCCGCGGCGCGCCGTGATCCGCCGTTGGTGATCGGCGACGGCGAACACACCGTGCGCCAGCTTGTTGAGACCGTCAACGCTGACCCCCGCCGGGGCGACGGCCATGCCACACCGCTGACCAAGATCCGGTTGGACGACATTGCCATCGACCGCCTGCGTGAACAGGGCCTGACCCCCGAATCCATTCCCGCACGGGGTGTGCGCGTGGTGCTGCGCAACAACGCCAACCTGTCCACCGGCGGCTCGGCCACCGACGTGACGGACGAGGTGCACCCCCAGGTGGCCGCCCGTGCCGTGGCTGCCGCACTCATGGTGGGGCTCGACATCTGCGGCGTGGACGTCGTCTGCGAAAACGTCATCGAGCCTCTGGAAACCCAGAACGGCGGCGTTGTCGAAGTGAATGCCGCCCCAGGGCTTCGCATGCACATCAGCCCCTCTTTCGGCAAAGGCCGCCACGTTGGCGAGGCGGTCATCAACCACATGTTCCCGAACGGTGAAGACGGCCGCATTCCCGTCGTGGCCGTGACTGGCACCAACGGAAAGACCACCACGGTGCGCCTGACCGCACACCTGCTGCGCAGCCACGGTCTGCGCGTGGGTATGACCAACACCGACGGCGTTTACGTGAACGGCCGCCAGACCGACAGCGGAGACTGCAGCGGCCCCCGCAGTGCACGCAATGTGCTCGCCCACCCCGATGTGGACGCAGCGGTGTTTGAAACCGCGCGCGGTGGACTGCTGCGTGAAGGTTTGGCCTACGACCGTTGCCAGGTGGCTGTGGTCACCAACATCGGCTCAGGCGACCACCTGGGGCTGAACTACATCACCACGGTGGAAGACCTGAGCGTGCTCAAGCGTGTGATCGTGGTGAACGTGGCCCCCAACGGCATGGCCGTTCTGAACGCGGCAGACCCGCAAGTGGCCAGAATGGCCAACCATTGCCCTGGCCAGGTGACCTTCTTCGGACCGAACGAGCACCACCCCGTGATTGCCACGCACCGTGCGCTTGGCAAACGGGTGGTCTTCGTGGACGACGGCCATGTTGTCGCAGCGGAAGGCACCTTCCAGGTCCGCATTCCCTTGTCGCAGATTCCGTTCACCCGAAACGGCACGATCGGCTTCCAGGTGGACAACGCCATGGCGGCAATTGGTGCGGCCTGGGCCCTGGACGTTCCCTGGAACACGGTGCTCCAAGGGCTGTTCACCTTCGTGAGTGACGCGCACGCCGTGCCTGGCCGCTTCAACCTGTTCGACTACAAGGGTGCCACCGTGATCGCCGATTACGGCCACAACCCCGACGCCATCCAGGCGCTGAGCGACGCCGTTCAACAGATGCCCGCTCGCGAACGCATGGTGGTCATCAGCGGCGCTGGTGACCGCCGCGACGAGGACATTCGTGACCAGACTCGCATTCTGGGCAAAGTCTTTGACGAAGTGATCCTCTACCAGGATGCCTGCCAGCGCGGACGCGAAGACGGTGAAGTGATCGGGCTGCTGCGTGAAGGCCTTGAGGGTGCGACGAAGACGCAGCGAGTCAGCGAAATCCGTGGCGAGTTCAACGCGATCGACACGGCACTGGAACGTCTGCAGCCCGGCGACCTGTGCCTGATCTTGATCGACCAGGTGCAGGAGGCGCTGGACCACATCGCGGCACGCGTGCAGGCCGCGAATCCGGTCAACGCCTGATCAGCCCCAGAACAGCAGCGCCTCGCGCTGCTGCACCATGAGTTGGACCTGCCTGCCCACGGGCAGCAGGACCTTGGTGGGCACATGGCCAAAAGGCAAGCCGGTCAACACCGGCACCTTGACCTGTGTGCGCAGCCAGTCCACCACGCTGGCCAGCTTGAAGCCCTTGTCGTGCGGCGTGAGCTGATAGCGGTTGAACTGCCCGAGGATGATGGCCTTTTGCTTGCCCAGCACACCTGCGTGCAGCAATTGCGTGAGCATGCGTTCAATTCGGTAGGGGTGCTCGGCCACATCCTCCAGGAAAAGCAGGCCGCTCTTGACTTCAGGGAAGTATGGCGTGCCTACCATTGAGGTCAGCACCGACAGGTTTCCGCCCCACAGCGTGGCTTTGTTCACGCCCCAGCCTTCTTCGGTACCCAGCGCCGGGTGCGCCTTCACGTCTGCCACAGGAAGCCGCCAGCCTGTGCCCTCACCGTGGCCATCGACCAGATCGTCGAAGCAGGCCTGCATGATCTCGTCAGGTTCGCCCTCGCAAGCCCAGTCTTCCATGAGCGCGGGGCCTGCCCACGTGGCAACACCTTCGCGCGCCAGAAGAGCCAGCTGCAAGGCCGTGAAATCGCTCAGGCCGACAAAGGACGTGCCTTTTTCCACCGCCTTGGCCAGTTTGGCGTACGGCAGTTTGGGCAGCAACCGGGTCAGGCCATAACCGCCACGGGTGGTCAGCGCGACATCGGCACCGCTTGCAGCAGCGCGAAAAATGGCCGCCAGACGCATTTCATCGTCACCGGCAAAACGGGTATGGCTGGCAAGTGCAGAGGGGTCCAGCTCCACGTCATGGCCTTGCGCCTTGAGCCGCGCCACCGCACGCTTGAAACCGGTCTTGTCGCGCACTGCGCCACTGGGAGAGTAGATATATAGATGTGCCATGAGGGCATTATTGACCAGCGCGGCCGCCAGGCATGCCGTGGGTGCGCCAAGCCCGCTGTGCCGCGCGGTGCCCTTCGTCCGGATAGGGCATGTTCTTCAACGCGCTGGACAGCACACCAGCGTCCCATCCTGCCTGCGGGTCCAGAACTGCGGCATTTGAGCCGAGTGCAAGGACCAAGGCATTGGCCAATTGTTCCTGCCCTGGCGCTACCGCCAAGCGAAGGCGGTCAACGCCAAGCCGCTGCAGCCATTGCACAAGCCCCTGCACGTGGGTCTGCAATGAATGCCAGTTTGCTTTTTTCGGCTTGTCGCTTTGCCCGAAACCTATGAGATCAGGAACCAGCACACGCTCGCCCTCTCGCTCCCGAGCCAAGGCCCATTCGGCCCACTGAGGCCACCAACCGTCCGGACCATGCAGAGCAAGCCAGGCAGTGCTAAGGTGCCCCCCTCCTGCGTCCAGGTAGTGGAAACGGAGGCCTTCAAAAGCAGGAATGTCTTGCAGCGTTCTGCTCGCGCCACGAAGCGAGGGCCAGTGTCCCCAAGCGGCATCAAAGGCATGTGCTGGCGTGCGCAGGGCATCCTCTCTCAGCGGCTCAGCATGCAACTTCGCACTGCGTCGCCTGCCCTCGAAGAACGTGCGCATCACGTCGGCACAGTCGTCGGCTAAAACGCCAGCAACCACCTTGGTGTGGTGGTTGAGCTCTGGCACGGCAAAAAGGTTGAGCACCGACCCCGCAGCGCCTGTCTTGGGCTCGGTAGCGCCAAAAACCACCCTTTTTACTCGGGCGTGCAGCAAGGCCTGCGCGCACATGGCACAGGGCTCCAGGGTCACGTAGACCTCGCAATCGTCAAGGCGGTAGTTGTCAAGGGCGTGCGCTGCTTCACGCAATACCTGGATTTCTGCGTGGGCTGTGGGGTCACGCAGACTGATGGGCGCGTTGTGGGCACAGGCAAGCACCCGCACTTCGCCACTTTCCCGGCGAATCAGAACAGCGCCTACAGGCACCTCGCCACGTTCCGCTGCCAGTTTCGCCTGTGCGAGCGCCAAGCGCATGCAAGTCTCGTCATCGAGCGGGCCTGGGGTTGGGGTGTGGTGTTCGTGCATGGAAAGATTGAACGTGCTTTCTCGACTGAATATTTTCATCGTTTTAACCGATATGATCCGAACGATGCACACGAATAACGTGATTTATGGCATGGCGTCAATCGGGGGAGTGCAACGTGACTGAGGGTTCGCCCACACGAACTCAACCTCACGTTCTGGTGGCAGACGATGATCCGCTCAACCTCAGGGTTGCGGCGAGGCTTTTACGGCAGCATGGGTGCACCGGCGTGCTTGTGACCGACGGCGAGCAGGCCATTCGTGCCATGCAGAGCCAGCGTTTCGACCTGCTCCTTTTGGATGTTCACATGCCGGTAAAAGACGGCTTTGAAACGCTTTTGCTCATCAGACAGAGTGAGTCCAAGGCCTTCAATCGCATGCCCGTCGTCATGGTGTCAGGGGACGATGGTCTCGAAACACGGCAGCACTTCATTGACGCGGGCGCAGATGGGTACCTGATCAAACCGCTATCGATAGACACCCTGGGGGCAGAAATCGGTCGGCTGACCGGGCGCTGAACCATGGATCGACCCGCCTGCCCTCCTCCGCCATACGCACCAGCCCCGGCCCCGGCGTGGAAGCCAGGGCTTGGCAGGGAGCGCAATTGGAGTTGGCGGGAATGGTTTGCCCTAGCGATCTTGGCTGCGGGCCTGGCCTGCACTGCGTATGTGCACCAACTGGCACAGCGCTATGTTGACGCGCAATCGCGTGAACGCTTCGTTCTGGCCAGCAAGGACTTTTTTACGACGCTGGAACAGTCCCTGAAGAGGCAAGCAGACCAGATGCTCGGCTTGCGAGTGCTGTATGAAGCTTTGTCCGACACGCCAGATGATGCCGTGCACCGCAGCGTACGCACTCGCGATATTCTGAGCCAACACCCCGGCCTTGTGGCCCTTTATCACGTCAAGGGCCAGACCAAAGCCGAACTTCTTGGCGACTTGAGGGTTGAAACACTCCAAGGAACCGGGGGCCAAACCACCTTGGCAGCCTTGCACAGCAAGTTCGGCTTTCAGGCGCTCAAGCAGGCACTTGAGAGCGGGCAAACAAGTGTCACGCCTTTAATGGACATGTTCCCCGGCACGTCCAAACGCTGGGGATTCTTCCAGGTGACGCCTGTACAAGCCTCGTCACCCCCAGATACGTCAAATGCGAACAGGCAGGGCACATGGCTGGTGGCAGCGGTACTTTTGAACGACTGGCTCCAGGCTGCCACCCAAGCATTGCCAGCAGGCATGGATGTGGAAGTCCTGGGCGGAACGGAGCTGCTTCGGCCACATCTTCTTTTTGACGCTGATGGGCATTTAAGCGCCGAGGACGGCAACGGGCCGCCAATGGCTCGACCGCTTGAGCAGACCAAAACGTTTCGCGTAGGTGAACACCCTCTGGTCGTGAGAACGAGCACGACACCTGTTTTTGAGAATGCGGTAGACCGCTGGACACCGCTGACCGCTGCGGCCTTGGGCACCATCCTGAGCGTGCTGGCGGCGTTCTCTGCCTGGCTGACCTTGAGCGCCCGGCACAGAGCTGAACGCCGCGCCTTGGAAATGGCGGCAGACCTGGAGCTGATGTCACGCGTGGCCAGGTACACGGGCAGCATGGTGGCCGTGACAGACACTCAACACCAGATCACATGGGTGAATGAAGCGTTCATACGTCAGACTGGCTTCACACCAGATGATGCCTATGGCAAGGAACTCGCCGCACTTCTTGTGGTGCCTGCAGCGGCCCCTGAGACACTCCCGTCAATTCAACGAGCGCTGACGCAACGCGGTGCGCTGGAGCTGGAGACTGTCTTTCGCAGCAGGCAAGGCAATACAAGGCGCGTTTCCATGGAGATGCGGCCCATGGCGGACGCCACGGGCAACTTTCAAGGACACATCAACATCCTCGCCGATATCGAAGAGCGTCGTCAGGACCAGGATGCCCTGGAACAGGCATTGCGGGAACAGAAGGGACTGCGCAATATTCTGGATCAGCATGCAATCGTCTCGGAGACCGACCCTGCAGGCACGATCACCCGGGTGAACGACAAGTTCGTGCAGATCAGCGGCTACGCCCAGATTGAACTTGTAGGCAAAGACCATCGCGTCATCGGTTCCGGCCAGCATCCCAGTGTCTTCTGGGAGCAGATGTGGCGCACCATCCGTTCGGGCCGACCCTGGCGGGGTGAAATCTGCAACCGGGGGAAAAACGGCCACCTTTATTGGGTGGACAGTCTGATTGCCCCATTGCATGACGGTTCTGGACAGATAGAGCGATTCCTGTCCATCCATACCGACATCACCCAGCACAAACAGGCACAGGCCGCGCTTGTTTCAAGCCAAGACATGTTGACCCGAACCAGCCGAATTGCCGGTATAGGCGGGTGGTTCACCGATTTGCAGGCACGGCGGGTGTACATGTCGGTGGAATGCATGCAGATCTTCGGGCTTGATCCAGACTGGAGCAAACCTATCGAACCCACACTGGGGTACTTTGTACCTCAACTCCAGCGCCAGGTGTTGGAGGTGATCGAGAGCGCCGTCTACGCCCGCGAAGCGTTTGACATGGTCGTGACCCTCACCTCGGCCCAGGGACGCAGTCGCTGGGTGAGGATGCTCGGGGAAGCCGATGCGACAGAGGATGGCCAGCCGCACAGGATGGTGGGCGCGGCTCAGGACATCACCGTCCAGGTTCTGGCGCAGCGACGTATCGAAGCGAGCGAGCGGACCCTTCGATCGGCCATAGATGCGGTGGACGAGGCCTTTGCGCTCTACGACCCACAGGAGCGTCTGGTATTCTGCAACGACAAGTACCGCGAGATTTACCCCCGGTGCCGCGATGTGATCATGGTGGGCACTCGGTTCGAGGACATAGTGCGTGCTGGCGTGGAAAGGGGCGAATTCCCCGCCGCTCAAACGGACCCAAAGGCCTGGACTGAGCAACGGCTGAGAAACTTTCGCGCCCCGAGTTCCGAAGAGGAAGTGCAGACTCGCGATGGTCGCTGGTTCAAGGTGGTGAGCCGAACAACGCAAGATGGCTTCCACGTTGGCTTCCGTGTGGACATCACGGATATGAAGCGCGCGCTGGACGCCGCGGATGCCGCGTCTCGCAGCAAGAGCCAGTTCCTGGCCAACATGAGCCACGAAATCCGCACGCCGTTGAATGCCATCCAAGGCATGCTCAAGCTGCTGGACTACACAGGACTCACGACTCGCCAAAGTGATCTGGTAGACAAGGCAGCCAGTGCATCGCGTTCGCTGCTGGGCATCCTCAACGACATCCTTGATTTCTCCAAGGTCGAGGCAGGCAAGATGCATCTGGCTGCAGAGCCATTCATTTTGGACGAGTTGTTGCGAGACCTCTCAAACATCCTGGCGGGAACACTGGGCCAGAAGCAGCTGGAGCTGATCTACGACATCGACCCCCGGCTCCCCGCTTCGTTCACCGCCGACGCGATGCGGCTCAAGCAGGTGCTCATCAACTTGTGTGGCAACGCAATCAAGTTCACACCTTCAGGTTCTGTGACCTTGCGACTGCGCCTGGATGCTCTTGCCAACGGCGTAGCCAGCGTAGGCTTTGAAGTTCGGGACACGGGTATCGGCATCACCGCAGAGCAGCGCGAGCGCATCTTCAACGGGTTTTCCCAGGCAGAAGCGTCCACCGCCAGACTTTACGGCGGCACTGGGCTGGGGTTGGTCATCAGCCAGCGGATCGTGAGGCTGATGGGGGGCGAACTTCGCGTGGACAGCAGCCATGGCGAAGGCAGCTCCTTCAGCTTTCAGTTGCCATTGCCTGTGCATGATGCGGCTCATTCAACCGCTTCGCCCCCCGGTGAGATGCGAGCCCTGCTGGCTGACGAGCACCCAGATACCCGCCGGGCCTTGACCGCAATGCTGCGAGCCCTGGGATGGCACGTCCACGCGGTGGCAACGGCTGGGGCCGCTGCAGAGTTGATGAATGAACAAGCCAAAGCCGGACAACGCGTGGACGTGCTCCTCATCGACCCGGAACTTCCGTCAGCGGATGAATTGTTTGAAAAACTGCCCGCCGACAGACCCACAACTGTTTGGCTAGGCACGGGGTTGTCGACCCGCTTGGCTCGCACCCCGCCTGGCACCTGTGAGCTCACCAAGCCCGTGACGGTGCACATGGTTGCCGACGCGGTGAACCGCCTGCGCGCTGGCAAAAGCGATGTGGAGCCAGACCGCAAAGTACCTTCGGCTAGGCTTGCGGGGCTTCGCCTGCTTCTGGTTGAAGACAACCCGATCAACCAAGAAGTGGCACAAGAGCTGCTTCAGCGTGAAGGCGCCAGGGTCAGCGTAGCCCCCAACGGGGAAATTGGCTTCAGAGAAGTCTCTGCCCCCGGCGCGAAGTTCGACCTGGTGCTGATGGACATGCAAATGCCCGTCATGGATGGTTTGCAGGCCACAAGGTTGATTCGCAGCCATCCGGCTCACGTCAACCTGCCTATCGTTGCGATGACAGCCAACGCCATGCCCGCAGACCGGCAGTCCTGCCTGGAAGCAGGGATGAACGACCATGTCGGCAAACCGTTCGAGTTGGACGAACTGGTCAGTGCCATCTTGCGCAACCTTGGACGGGTACCGCAAACACCAGAAACAGCGGCTTCAGCTTCAACCGCCAGCAGCCAAAACTGCGCACTGGACGCAGAGCAGGCCATCCGGCGCCTTGGAGACGACAGTGAGTTCTATGCCCGCCTTCTCATCAGTTTCGGTGCCACCGCCAGGCACGCAGCGAATGCAGCCGCCACTGACTGGTCGGATTCGCGCAGATCATCTGCTGCAGCCACCATCCACAAGCTGAAAGGGAGCGCTGCGGCCATTGGAGCGTCGAGCCTCGCAGAGGCCTGCGCGGCCCTGGAACGAAGCCTCAAAAACAGTGACGCCGCCCTGCCCCCCGAAGAACCCGGGCTCTTTGCCAGTTTGAACAACGCGTTGGACGAGTCCCTGCTGGCACAAGAGCATTGGCTGGCGCAGCATAACGCGTGCATCACCTCTCTAGGCTCGAACAACGTTCAAACCCTTCAGCAAGGCCTGAATGCTTTGCGAAAGGCCCTTGAAGCGGGCGATATGCGCGCCTTTGAGCTTCACGAACAACTGCAACACCAACGCCCCCCTGCCAGCCCGCTGGCGTGGCAGACGCTTGACGAAGCCATCGAACGCTTTGATGTGGGAGCGGCGCTGGCGGCCCTGGACGCGCTGAACAAAGAAACTGTACCGGCCACACCCCCCTCTTCCACCGGCGTTGAAGCAAAGAACCCAGGCACAATCGACCTGAGCAGCTGATACCCATACCCGTTAAACACCTTCCGCACGAGTCACACATGCGCACGAACCTGCCTGTCACCCAGAAGGATTACCAGTTCCCTGCAGACCAGACGTTGATCTCGGTCACCGACCTCAAGGGACGCATCACTTACTGCAACGGGAACTTCGTCACCGTGAGCGGCTACCAGCGCGACGAACTGCTTGGTCAGCCCCACAACATCGTGCGGCACCCGGACATGCCTGAAGAGGCCTTCCGCGACCTTTGGCACACGATCCAGGAGCGTGGCCTGCCCTGGAGCGCGCTGGTCAAAAACCGCCGCAAGAATGGCGACCACTACTGGGTGCGCGCCAATGCGACCCCCATGCGTGACGGTGACAGGATAGTGGGGTATCTGTCTGTACGCACCCGCCCAACGGAAGATGAGATTCAGGCCTACGACAAGCTCTACGCCAAGATGCGGGAAGAGGCTGCTGCGGGCAAGCTTGTGCACGTGCTGCAAGGGGGCGAAGTCGTCCGTAAAGGCTGGCTAGGTGCCGTGGCGCGTGTTCTGAAGCCTGGCTTGCGCGCCAAGCTCTTCTGGCTCAGCGTGTGGGCAGCTGCCGCGCCGCTGGCCGTGGCTGCGGCTGGCGCACCGTTGTGGGCAGCTGCCCTGGCAGCGGTTCTGACGGTTGCCATGTCCACGATAAGCGCCATTCGACTGGTGGTGCATCCGCTGCGCGGCGTGATCGATACGGCAAACCTCATGGCCAGCGGCGATCTCACTAAGACCGTACAGATCGACGGCAAGGGTGAAATTGCACAGCTCCAACTGGCATTGGCGCAGCTTTCCGTATCGGTACGTACCGTGGTGCGCGACGTGCGCCACGAGGTGGCCAACCTGCGTGGCGGTACCCAGGAAATTGCTGCAGGCAATCAGGACCTTTCGTCCCGCACAGAGGCGCAGGCCAGCAACCTGGAACAAACCGCCGCGTCGATGGAGGAAATGAACGGCACCATCAAGCAAACGGCACAGCTTGCTGCCGAGGGAACGACGGTAGCCCGTGACACATCCACCATCGCACGCCGCAGCCACGAAGCCGTGCTCAACGTCGCCGACACCATGCACGAGATCGCCGACTCTTCCCGACGCATCGGCGACATCATCCAGGTGATTGAAGGCGTGGCATTCCAGACCAACATCCTGGCGCTCAATGCCGCCGTGGAAGCCGCACGTGCTGGTGAGCAGGGGCGTGGTTTTGCGGTGGTCGCCGCCGAGGTGCGGGCCCTGGCCCAGCGGACCACCACTGCCGCCAAGGAAATCCGCGGCCTCATCGAAGAGTCCCGCGGCCGGGTCGAAGCGGGCAACAGTCGTGCCGTCGAGGCTCGCGAACGCATGGGTGAGGCCATGGCATCGGTGGATCGGGTTTCTTCCCTGCTTGAGGAAATCAGCGGTGCCGCAAAGGAACAGTCAATCGGTGTTTCGCAAGTCAGCGAAGCCGTTTCGCAACTCGATTCGATCACACAGCAGAATGCTGCCATGGTGGAGGAACTGGCCGCTTCCGCAGCTGCTCTGAGCGCACAAGTTGGGCAGGTGCATAACTCCATCAGGGTGTTCCGACTCACGGAACGGGACGTTACCCTGGCCGAAGAAGATGCCGTTGAACTTCGCAAGCAGCAGATGCAACGTGAAGTGCGTCTGGACACTTCGGAGTTCGACTTTGAAGCAGCCATCAAGGCCCACCACCAGTGGCGCATCACCTTGCGCAACGCCATTGGGCGCAAACAACAGGTTGACGCGGATCGCCTGCGCCGGGATGACTGCTGCCAGTTGGGAGAGTGGCTGCACGGCCCAGGCGGGCACCGCTGGAGCCATGTGCCCAGCTTCACGCAACTGGTCGGCAAGCACAAGGTCTTTCACCAGGAGGCGGGGAAGATCGCTGATGCAATCAACCAGCAAAAGCATGCCGAGGCTGAAGGTATGCTGGACTCATCCAAGCCCTTCGGTCGGGCCGGGCAGGACGTCATCGCTGCAATTCGGGACTTGCGGGACGCCCTGCTCCATCAAGATGGAACAGCGCTCGCACCTCAGGCAGAGCAACAAGCCAAGGCTGTTCGGGCAGCGCCTCCCAGGCTGCCCAAGCCTGCTAGTCCGAGCCCGGCACCCACTGCACCTGCGCGGGCGCCGAAACCTGAAGCGTCAAAGGCCGAACCCGAAGGGGAATGGGAGACCTTCTGACGCCGCGAGGGGGAATCACTCCCACTCAATTGTTGATTGCGGCAAAAAAGCCTTTGAAATCAAGGTCATCGGTGGTAATGCATGTGATGAGTGCCATCGAAAGTACCATGTTCAAAAAAGGGCTGCGCTGCGCCTGGTATCCATCACCTTTGCTCCAGGTCGAAAGCCTGCGCGGTTCGCTGTTGACTATAACAGCCTAGCCCTTTGTGTCTTGGTCAGCGTCTACGACGTACTGCTGTCGCAGCTACTGCCTGACACGCTCATCCGCGAGCTCTACCACACGACTGCGCGTGAAGCGGTTTGGAGCTGGAGCCGGTCATGAGCACGCAACCGCTCCAGTTTCGCTATCGCCGCATCAGCCCGCTGCTTTCACTTGACCGCGACGCGAATGGCTGGTGCCTCATTGTTGCTCTTGGCGCTTGGCATTCGCAGATATTGCACATCTCCAAAGGTGCTAAGCGCCTGCCTGCTGCTTTAGTGAACGACATCACGCTGTCTGACGTGGCTGCAAAACCGACGGCGTGGATATGAGGCGCTCGTCCCCCATCCTTCTCGCAGACACCTACACAGGCCAGCTCGTCGCCTGTGTAGGTGACGCTGAGTTCGATCTTCACGGCTTCTTGTATCTGCTTTCTAGCTTTCTCCAGTGCAGGTCTGTACGCCGCATACGCATGTCGCAGCTCTACCCTCACCCCGCTATCTACACCCTAAACACCAAAACTGGAGCAAAAGAAATGAGCGTTCGTATGCCACACAAAACCACCGATGAAGCCCGAGCAGAGGCCACTTATTATGGCCACACGCAGTCCGCCACGGAGGTTTTCGTGCCGTTAGCCTCCGGCTGGTTTTCATTCGAGCGCAACCCCGCGTCGTTCGCGCTTTGGGGTATGTACGCCACCGCGCGTCACGATCTCGACGCCTGGGATGCGGTCTTGCACGCCGGCATCAGCACCTGGCACGCTTGCGAAATCACACTGATGGACCGGGACCACCGGGGCCTACAACTACTTCTCGAGCAACGCCCGCACGCGGCTCGATACATATTGAGCTTCACGCAGCCGAATGACCCGATTCGGGCGCGCGTGATGGCGTTCGAAGCGCGCAACCGCATCCGCTCAATACTCTATACGCAGCGAGGTGCTTGATGCGTTACGTGCGCCGGTTTTATCGAGGCGAGATCGCTGCCGAGCGCGGCCTGGTGATGTTCGGGGGATACGGCCACAGGAATGCGCTGCCGCTCGACGTCAACAGCGCGGCGCTGTTGGCTGCGCAGAACATATGGCGAGGCGGCTCAGCTCGTCGCGCGTTTGAGTCTTACCTGGCTGGCGTCCCCTTGCCCTTGCTACGCGAGCTATCAACGCTCACGATCTACTCAGACAACATCGAAAACGCGCTTTGCCGACTCTACATAGACCAACTGCCGGATGAAATACGAAATGCCCTTCCGTGAACAAATGCCAGACACCGCAGTCTCCCGCATTTTGAAAGGCGTGACCCTCGTCGAAAAGCGATCGGAGTCAACCCGCCGAGTGCCCCTGGGTGGTATCGGCCGACGGCAGTACCTTGAGCACGACGTCAACTCGATGATTCTGCTGTCTGCTCAGACGCTCTGGCGCGGCGGCAACGTCGGGCGCGTTCTCGCAGCTCAAGGCCTTGGCGTGCCTGTCTCGCTGCTGCGCGGCCTCTCCAACCTCTCACGCGACCCCGAAGCGGTGGACGCAGAGATCTGCCGCCGTGGCTCCGACCTATGAGCGCCGCCGCCGTCCTCGTCATCGTGTCCAGCCTGCAGCACGGCGGACTGGTTACGCACACGCAAACCTTCGAGACCGAAAAATCCTGCGAAGCCGCCCTCACGACCGCTGCAGAAGGCACCGCGCTCGTGTTTTCCGGCAACGTGCACTCGACCGCGAAACCGGTTTTGCAATCGAGAGACGGGTGGAGAGTGCTGCAAACCCCGGTCGGGCGCGTCGTGGCGGCCTTTAAATGCGTGAACTACCAAAAATGAGATAAGGGGGACTTTCCTTTCCCTTTCAGCCACTTAACGGTGGGGTGGTCAAGTATGCAGCGGTTGCAGTCCTCTAGGCTCCGGAGTGGAACTTACGGTCTCGGGCTCATTCCGGTCATTGAGGGTGGCGCTCCGCATTTGGATTCCGGCGTGACGCTTCCGACCCGAAGTAGCCTTCGCCCCGTACACCGCTGACGTAGCTGTCGTTTACCGTACGAAGGTGGGCGACAGCAGTCAGGCTGGGGGCTTTCCCGTCTTCAGGCTTGATGCGTGCGCCAGTGGAGTCCGCGTGCGCGCTTGGCCAGCCTAGAAACCCCGGCGCTCCCATTCCAGCTTGAAGTCGGCGGTACCCAAGTGGCGACCGAGCTGCAGCTCGAAATAGCGTTTGACGCGCTCATAGTCCCGACCGCGCACGCTGAAGTAGTGGCCTTGAGAGTTCGGCCGGGTGGCCCTGAAGCACAGCATGGTCCCATCGGCCTCTTTCCAACCCTTGCCGAGCATGATGTCGCCCTGCATACCGTCCCACGTCCAGCTCGCGTTGTCCGGCTCCGCATGAGTCTCCCAAGAGGCCTGCGGGAATGCGTGCGCGCGCCTGAAGTCCTCTGTCGCGATGCCAAGGAGAAAGTCGACGTCCATCGGCGTGGCAACGTCCGCGAAGTACTTCAGGTCGCGTGCGGTGTGGCCCTCTGGGTAAAGCAACTCCACGTACATGCCGTCGCGAACGACGGCCTCCAGGAGAGGTGCAAAGTCCTGATCACCGGACAGAAACGTAAGCCGATGCATATTCTTGTGGTGGGTGTGGGTCAACATGTCCACAGCGATGAGAATGTCGACCTCCTTTTGCTCCTGCCGCTCCTTCTTGCGATGTCGGGCCAGTCCCTCGTTGACATGCCAGCCGGCCAGCGAGCGCAACCCGTCAAAAAACGCTTGCTTCTCGTCGAGCTTGTGCTGGTACTCAGCCTGATTCGTCGTGTCTCGCTTGGCAGGAAGGCAGTCGTAGTAAAACACCTTCTGACAGTCCCGCTGCAGTTTCCGGTAATCGATGTCGATAGGCTTGCCGAACCAGAACGTGCCCACCTCCTTCAGCGTTTGGCGCAACTGCTCGCCATCGATGAACATGTAGTGGACCTCACGCGGCCCGAGGTATCCTTGCGATAAGCCCATGGCCCCTCCCTCCTGATGGCAGGATGATACGGCTTGCAGGGTATGCCTTGAATGCATACGCGCCGTGCGTAACTTGCTCGCGAGACAAGATCAGGCCTGCGACTGACCCGATCAAGCGCACAGGGGCTCCAGCGCCGCGGAATGCTCACCAAGAACAGGGGCGGCTCCGCAGCGGTTGCGGCCTTTCGCCGCATAGCATCGAGGGCACGCTGACCGCCATCAATTGGTCATTGGGTTAGTTTCAGAAGGTGCCGGGAAGCAGACGCGCCCGTTTCCTTTGAAGATTGCAGGAAGCTCAGACAGGCTGAAAAAGTGTGTTTTTTGCGGCTTAGACAACGACTGTACGCTGGCGAATGCCGATCGACGACAGATCAATGAACTACAGCATGAACACAGCCAATCAGCCAACGCTGGCGTTATCCTCCACGGCGGTCCAAAACGCTTCTGCAACTTTCCCTAGTGCGATAGTGTCCCGGTAAAGTCGAACTTCCAATTCAACAAACCAGATTTCTGATCCTGCTACAACCAGAAGTCCATTTTCGAGCTCATCCGAGATCAAAGCCTTGGGCAACCAGGCAATGCCCCTCCCGTCCACAGCCATCGTCTTCAGCACAGTGGCCAAGTGTGCAGTGAGGGCCGTTTGGGCCGAGACATGTCCCAACTTGGCGCCATGGACCTCCCGCAGAATTCGGCCCAATCCTGACTCTTGGCTGTAAGTCAGCAATGGCCCCCGAGCAGCAGCGTCTCCGTCCAGCGTATGAATAGGTTCACCGGCCGCATTTGCAGCGGAGACTGGCAGTAAGGTGTCACGGCCAACGCGCACAGAGGGATATCCCGCGTGCGCCAAAACGCCCCCGGAATCTGGGTGCGCATGACTTAGGACAAACTGCACACGCCTTTGTTGAAGCAAAGCCTCGCAGCGATGCATCACATCCGAGACCAACTGCACGGGCTGAATCCCGGTTCGCGCCTCCAGCGCACGCAACCAACCCGGCAGGAAAGTGAATGACAGCGCATGTGTCGCTGCGAAGCGCAACATGGACGCATTCTCGTCAGCCACCGCGCGTGCTTCTCCGGGCAGTCGCACAAACTGGGCCATCAAATTCTGCGCCTCGTCCTTGAACCAAACCCCGGCGGGTGTCAGCTGGGCTGGCTGGGTACTTCTGTCGAAAAGCTCTACACCGAGCCACTCCTCCAGCGCACGGACACGGCGACTAAAAGCAGGTTGCGTCATGTGGCGCTTTTCGGCAGCGCGCGAAAAGTTACCTGTGGCCGCCAGTGTCAAAAAATCTTCAAGCCACGTCTGATTCATGACCGGTGCTTTCAGGGCATCAAAGAAGAGAAAAACAGCATTGGCCACACGCCAGCGCTTTGCAGATCATACGGTTTCCTCAACCGGAGACCTTCATGAAAATCGTTGAAATTCGAGAAAAGACAATTCCCATCAGCTCCAGCATCCGCAACGCCTACATCGACTTCAGCAAGATGAATCTTAGTCTGGTAGCGGTCATCACCGATGTGATCCGTGACGGCAAGCCGGTGGTGGGTTACGGCTTTAACTCCAACGGTCGCTATGGCCAAGGCAACATGATGCGGGAGCGCTTCATCCCACGCATCATGGAGACCAAAGCCGACGATTTGATCGACGCCAGCGGCAAGAACCTGGATCCCCACAAGATCTGGAATGCCATGTTCAAGAACGAGAAGCCTGGTGGCCACGGTGAACGCTCGGTAGCTATTGGCACCATTGACATGGCTATTTGGGATGCTGTCGCCAAAATTGAAGGCAAGCCGCTGTTCCAGTTGCTGGCGGACCGCTACGGTGACGGCAAACCCAACCGCAGGATCTTCGTCTATGCCGCGGGCGGTTACTACTACCCAGGACAAGATTACAAGAAGCTGCAAGACGAAATGCGCAGCTACATCGACCGTGGCTACACGGTGGTCAAAAAGAAGATCGGAGGCGCTTCACTCGACGAAGACCTGCGTCGCATTGACGCGATCATGGAAGTGCTGCAAGACGGCCAGAAACTCTGCGTCGACGCGAACGGCCGCTTCGACCTGGAAACAGCCATTGCCTACGCTAAGGCACTGTCTCAGTACGACCTGTTCTGGTACGAGGAGCCGGGCGACCCACTGGACTTCGAACTGCAAGCGACCCTGCGCCAGTACTACAAAAACCCCATGGCGACTGGCGAAGATTTGTTCTCGATGCAGGACGCACGCAACCTGATTCGCTACGGAGGCATGCGACCCGACCGCGACTGGTTGCAATTCGACTGTGCACTGAGCTACGGTCTGGTCGAGTACCTGCGCACACTGGACATGCTCAAAGAACACGGCTGGTCAGCAAGCCGTTGCATTCCGCACGGTGGGCATCAGATGTCACTGAACATCGCTGCAGGTCTGGGCCTGGGTGGCAACGAGTCTTACCCAGACCTGTTCCAGCCGTTTGGTGGCTTCCCCGACGGCGTCAAGGTTGAGAACAGCTTCGTGACGTTGCCCGATCTGCCCGGCATTGGCTTCGAAGGCAAAGCCGATTTGTTCCGTGAGATGCAAGCGCTGTCAGCCTGATCACACCCTACCCACCCGAAAGAGGAGACTGAACATGATCCCCAAACACCTATTGACTTTGGCTGTCGCTTTGAGCGCCACCACTTGGGCCACGACTGCACTGGCCGACTTTCCCAGCAAACCGGTCGTGATCGTGGTGCCGTTCACTGCGGGTGGCCCCACCGACAGGATTGCTCGTGACTTGGCGGACGCCATGCGCAGCTCCCTTGGACAGCCCGTGATCGTTGAAAACGTCGCGGGAGCAGGCGGAACGGTGGGGGCCGACAAAGTGGCAAGAGCAACAGCCGATGGCCATACGCTTTTGGTACATCACATTGGCATGGCAACCGCTCCCACGTTGTATCGCAACTTGAAATACAAGGTTCCTGAGGACTTTGAATTCCTGGGGTTGATCAACGAGGCGCCCTCAACACTGATCGCCAAGCCAGGCATGCCTGCTAACAACTTCGCAGATCTTCGCAAATGGATCGCGGCCAACGGAGGCAAGGTAAATCTTGCCAATGCGGGACTCGGCTCGGCTTCCCATCTGTGTGGTCTGATGCTTCAAAGTGCCATGAAGATCGAAATGACGACCGTGCCTTACCGGGGAACTGCACCTGCGATGTCCGACTTGATGGGGGGGCAGGTTGACTTGTTGTGTGAGCAAGCCACCAATGCTGTGCCCCAAATTGAAGGTGGCAAAGTCAAGGTGTTTGGCGTGACCGGATCACAGCGACTGCCTATTCCTTCTTTGGCATCTGTACCAACGCTTGCCGAGGCTGGACTGCCTGGATTCAATGTCACGGTTTGGCATGGTCTGTACGCACCCAAAAACTTGCCTCCTGCTGTGGCTCAAAAGCTGAACGCAGCGTTGCGCACAGCCCTCAAGAGTCCAGAGCTGATCAAAAGGCAGGAGGCGCTGGGGATCACTGTCATCAATGATGCTCGACTTGACCCCAAAGAACACCGGAAGTTTGTCGAGGGCGAGGTGATTCGGTGGTCGGCCGTCATCAAAGCGGCTGGACAGTACGCCGATTGATCAGCCTTTTCCTTGAATAAGTGCAGCGACCTGCCGCTTGAGTCCGGCAGGTCGCCTGTCCTTGGCTCCTACGTTACATACACCCATGATTGACCATCCAGGCTCTCCCAGTACTCGCTCAAGACAGGCCGCACTTGACTACCACCAGTACCCGACCCCGGGGAAAGTGGCGATTGTCGCCACCAAGCAACTGACCAACCAGCGCGACCTGGCCCTGGCCTACTCGCCCGGCGTGGCCGCGCCCTGCGAAGAAATCGTGGCCGACCCGGTCAACGCCTTCAAGTACACCAGCCGGGGCAACCTGGTGGCCGTCATCACCAACGGCACGGCGGTGCTGGGCCTGGGCGACATCGGCCCGCTCGCCTCCAAGCCCGTGATGGAGGGCAAGGGCGTGCTCTTCAAGAAGTTTGCGGGCATCGATGTGTTCGACATCGAGATCAACGAGAAGGATCCGGACAAGCTGGTCGAGATCATCGCCTCGCTGGAGCCCACCTTCGGCGGCATCAACCTTGAAGACATCAAGGCGCCGGACTGCTTCTACATCGAGCGCAAGCTGCGCGAGCGCATGAAGATTCCGGTGTTCCACGACGATCAGCACGGCACCGCCATCGTGGTGAGTGCGGCAATCCTGAATGCTTTAAAAGTCATTCAGAAAAAACTCGACCAAGTGAAGCTCGTCACATCAGGCGCCGGTGCTGCGGCACTTGCATGTTTACAGCTTTTGGTGAAGCTGGGATTGCCGCGCGAAAACATCTGGGTGACCGACCTGGCCGGTGTGGTGTACGAAGGTCGCACCGAACTGATGGACCCCGACAAGGCCCAGTTCGCGCAAAAGACCGAACAGCGCACGCTGGCCGATGTGATCGCCGGTGCCGACATTTTCCTGGGCCTGTCCGCTGGTGGCGTACTCAAGTCCGAGATGGTGGCCAAGATGGCTGCCCAGCCGCTGATCCTGGCGCTGGCCAACCCTACCCCTGAGATTTTGCCGGAGCAAGTCAAAGCCGTACGAAGCGACGCCATCATGGCAACGGGGAGAAGCGACTATCCCAACCAGGTGAACAATCTCTTATGTTTCCCCTACATCTTCCGTGGTGCGCTGGACGCGGGCGCCTCCACCATCACGGATGAGATGGAAATCGCGGCGGTGCACGCGATTGCGGAGTTGGCTCAAGCTGAACAGAACGAAGCTGTCGCAGCGGCCTACGCGGGCGAGAAGCTCACTTTCGGCCCCGAATACTTGATCCCGAAACCATTCGACCCACGGCTGATGATGAAGATTGCCCCAGCTGTTGCAGCTGCGGCTATGAGTAGTGGGGTAGCGCAGCGGCCTATTACGGATCTATCCGCCTACTGTGAGCGCTTGCAAAGCTTCGTGTTCGCCTCCGGCACCATGATGAAGCCGGTGTACGCCATCGCCAAGAAAGCGCCGCACAAGCGCATCGCCTACGCCGAAGGCGAGGAAGAGCGGGTGCTGCGTGCCTGCCAGGTGGTGGTGGACGAAGGCCTGGCGCGCCCGACGCTCATCGGCCGTCCGAACATCATTGCCCAGCGCGTCGAGAAGTTCGGCCTGCGCCTGAAAGAGGGTCTGGACTACGACGTCGTCAACGTCGAGCACGACGAGCGTTACCGCGAACTCTGGCAGACCTACCACCAGCTCATGGAGCGCCGTGGCGTCACCGAACAACTGGCCAAGATCGAGCTGCGCCGCCGCCTGAGCCTGATCGGGGCCATGCTGCTGCGCCGGGGCGACGTGGACGGCTTGATCTGCGGCACCTGGGGCACCAACCCGATGCACCTGCAGTACATCGACCAGGTCATCGGCAAGCGTCCGGGGGCGCATTGCTACGCCGCCATGAACGCGCTGATGCTGCCGGACCGCCAGGTGTTCATCGTGGACACCCACGTCAACTACGACCCCAGCGCCGAACAGCTGGCCGAAATCACCCAGATGGCCGCGCGCAAGATGCAGCGCTTTGGCATCACGCCCAAGGCGGCTCTGCTGTCGCACTCCAATTTCGGATCGTCCGACCAGCCTTCGGCCGTCAAAATGCGCCAAACCCTGGCCATCTTGCAGGAACAGGCGCCCTGGCTGGAGGTGGACGGCGAGATGCACGGCGATGTCGCGTTGGACGCCAGCGCACGCCAGCGCATCATGCCGCGCAGTGGCCTGACCGGCAACGCCAACCTGCTGGTGTGTCCCAACATCGACTCGGCCAACATCGCCTACAACCTGCTCAAGACGGCGGCAGGTGGTGGCATCGCGGTGGGCCCGATGCTGCTCGGCGTGGCCAAGCCGGTGCACATCCTGACGGCCAGCACCACGGTGCGCCGCATTGTGAACATGACCGCGCTGACGGTGGCCGAGGCCAACGTGGGGCCTCGGGCTGTGGGCAAGGGTTAGTGTGAAATCGAGGTGCGATCCGTGGCGGCGGCGCAGCGAAAAGTGTCATTGGAGCAGGTCAGTCAGCCGTCTGCTATGAGCCAAGAAACCCCTTTCCAGGTTCTCTGCGATCAGGCGATCTAAAGTCTGCATGTGCGCTTGTTTTTTCAGTTTGCGCTCGCCAGGTCTCGATAACGAATAAGGCTGCTGTCCCCGCGAGGTTTACGGCGAGTTGCGCATGCCTTGACGCTGGTCGTACCGGCCTCTTTCCTTGGCCGTGGGCGTCCCCTAGGCGATTCCGCATGGCGCCAAGACCGTGAACGACGGAGGTCACGCCTCCGAGTATTTGTTTGAAAACATCCTGGGTGTGCTGGTCGGGCGCAAGATTCAGCTCCTTGGCAACAAGCCTATAGAGGTCCGGAAGGTCTGTCTTACCTTTTTCGAATTGCACGCCTGCCTCCTCGAGGACGTGCTTGCATACAGTCTCGAGAAGAGTTCTGGCCGATGTAATCGCGCCCTTGGGGTCCGATTCCCGCCGCTCAAGGGCTTTTGCCCAGACTGCATGGACGCCGTCGGAATCGAAGCTTCGAAGCCCCTCGGAAATCGACGCATCGGATGGTCTTAAAGCTCTTCCCTCAAGGTGGTCGAGCAATGGCGCGAACGAGCTCCAGATAAGCTGGCGGCGTTCGGCATAGGAACCCTTTTCGTGCTTAATGAAACCCCAAAACTGCGGAAGGTCCCGGCAGGTCCGTACGAAACTGGGCAACAGTTCTGCGGCCTCCCGATTGTCCAGCAGCGACCGACGAACGGTTTGGTATTCGCTATCGTCGGCTCCGTTCCCCGTCGCTTGTGCGATGAGCAGGTTCTGTAGGTACTTTGCCCTTTCGAGGTCGGTCCTGAGTTCGTCCATCTCGTCTTCGCTTTTTACTGCGACTTACTCAGGCCACGCTTAGATGTTTAGGTCAGTATGTTTTAGCGCCTCTGCCGACAGTCGCTGTGTCTGGCTGGATGCCAACGGCAGGAAGTCCTCTACGTCACTGAACAGTTCAAAACCTGCGGGTGGGACAGCGCTCATGGAAACAAGCAGCTTCATGTCGAGGGGCGCATCGGGGTTCACGCGCTTCACGACGCAGCGCATTGCGGCCGACGGAACGTCGAGTAGGCGATGTAGCCCAGGCGCATAGTAGCGCGGCACATAACCAATGAGCGCCGGGTTCGGTCTCTCCGTCCGCAGGGCGAGCGCCTCCGGGTCGTGCTGGTTCTGCGCGTCCTTCATGACATAGATAGTGCTACCCTGTTCTACTCTCATGACCTCAGCAAGAGCCGACGCGGAAAGGTACCGAAGGCCGCGAGGGAAGAAGTCGAGTTCAATCCCAACATCGGTCATTCTTGGCGGCGCCACGATCACGTAGCTGTCAGTAGCGCGCACCCCGCCAGTAATGGCCAGAACCTCAAGCGGAGTGGTGGGCATAGCTTCAAGCCCCAGCCATCGCAGGTAACTGCCATACTCCGGTCTCGACTTCGAAATTAGACGGTTCGCAAAAAACGGAAAGAGGGACTTCGAGTAGTACACCTTATCGAAGGCCTGCATCCGGCTGAGTCCGCTGAATCCCGGTAGCCGACGTGCGCCGTTGATGTATCGCAACTCGTAGCCGTCACTGACCTCGCGCAACTCCGCTACGGGCACCCACTCTCTGGTGTCGACGTTCTGACTAGCAACGTACAGATGGTTCATGTAAGGTCTGCATTTAGGATGCGCTCGCGATTCAGACGTAGCAACTCAGCGGTAAACACTCTTGCCGGTTCGGTCATCCAGTCTACGGGAACCTGGTTGATGATTGCACGGACATGCTCATCGTCTACCCCGGCAAGACGATCGCGCCATTCCTCTGCCGCCTGCGGGCTCTGCGCTGCTGCTTGCACAAACGCATCTAGAGTGTACAAAGGTCGCTGCACTGGCTCGAACGCTGGCGGGTAGAACGCGCTTCGCGCCGACCGAACGAAGGTTGAGATGTGCCGCAGTTGGTCCCGAGTTTTCAGGCGCTCTATGCGCCGTGCGTCGGGCTCGTTCCTTGCCATACTGGACCCATGATCAAACGATGGGGAAAGATACAGATTGCCTTCGCCCGTCCGCAGCAATGCCCAATTCTCATCGTGCCGGTCCTGGTTCGCGATCCATGTATCGAACATGAGATACCCGATGAAGAAGTCCAGAGCCGATCGTAGATGGGGAGACTGTGGCCACCCGTATGGTGCACCGAGCACGTCATTACTTCTGCGCAGGTAGGCTAAGACGCGACGCAGCGTGTGGTTTGGATTTCCGTATCGAGTGACTTCGCTCTGAACGTAGTCTGTGGTGTGCGCCGCGAGCAATTCATTGCCGTGGATGATCCGAGCTGTTCGATCGACAAGTGACCTGGAAACTACGCCGAACCGATTTTCGTACTGAGCCAGTTCATACTTCGCGTGCGGAAGATCGATAGTTGCGGCTAGTTCGCAAGCAATTCTCTCCGCCCAGTTTTCGCCGGTACCTGGACGCCCCTCTTTAAAAAGGGTGAGCCCGAAATTCGGGTCGCGGTACCAGAACTTGAACTTCGTGCCGAGGGGCTCAGTGGTCAAGGCCGAACCGGGGGGAACTTGGTAGATGTGGAACACCGAGTTAGTTTACAGGGCGACCGAAGCACCCAGCGAGGTCGCGTGCAGCGTCAAACCTGCGGAGGCGGCACCACGAGGGCGCATCCTCCCGTGCGTGAGAAGCGCAGCCAATCCCATTCCGTCGCTGATCGCGAATGTCGGCTTCGGATCAGTGCTGACACTCACGATGTCAGCGTCGACCGACTGCAACCAGCCTGTTGCGGGTATACGCTCTGGACAACTGGTTGATTTGTCATCATGGCCGGAGGCGTAGCATATTGACCCACTTTGGTCTAGCATTGGCCTGCCAATCTTTGCCCCCAAACAGGTGAAGCCGATGGGTCAATCCGCCTTCGCTTTCTGTGCGCCGCTGTGGAAATACAGCAGCCCCACTGCTGCCTGGTACTTCCTGACCTTGCCCAAATCGGTGGCAGACCAGATTCGCCCTCTCGCGCCCAAGGTGGGCTTTGGTTCCGTTCGGGTGTCGGTATCAGTGGGTGACACCCGCTGGAAAACCTCCATCTTCCCCGACAAGGCATCCGGCTCTTACGTGCTGCCTGTCAAGGCGGCAGTTCGTCAACGCGAATCGCTGACCGAAGGCACAGAGGTGGAGGTCTTTTTGGAGCTGTGATGTTCACGAGGTCTTCAAAACAGACCGCCCTGGACATCGGCCTTCAGGCGATCAGCAGCTTGCGCCACTAAAGCATTGGCTTGAGGCCTTTGCATCATCGTTTCAGCCTGCGTAATATCCGCTTGCAGCCATGCGGCAAACAGGCCTGGTTCCAACACCACCACACTGCGCTTCTCATCCCCAGGTCGGTGAAACCGCCCCATCACCGGGTGGCCATCCGCATTGACCGTGAGCATCGAGAACGAAGTGACGATCTCCCCCGAAGTGGGATCGGTCCAGCGGTCCCAGATGCTGGCCACGCCCATGGGCTGATCGTCTGCCCGCCTGATCCGCCAGCGAACTGCCTTGCCGGTTTCCCAGTTGGGCTCGAAGAAGTCATCCAGCAGCGCGATGGCGAACTGACGTCTGCGCCATGGGGTTCGGTAACTGGGTTTCTCGGCCACCGTTTCTGATCGGGCGTTGTAGGTCTTGCGCCCGATCTGGGTGGCGGTCTGTGCGTCCTTGGCCCAGTGTGGGATCAGGCCGAACCTGGCCGTGGTGCAGGTTATTTGTCGTTGGTCGTCCAGCAGTGCAATCGGCGCCGCGTAGCCTGGGAAAGTTTCTCGTGGGTACGTGTCAGTGGGCAGGCGGACACCCAGGTGATCGTGGACCCAACGGTCGTTGCGGGTGGGGGTGAAGTTGGTGCACATGGGTAGAGAGTGATCTGCCCTGTCGCCGCTCAAAAGATAAGCAGCTTGAACCGACACCTTGCAGATCAACGGTTTGTACCACTGTGTCACGGTTTATCCACAGGGTTGCCCACGTTGGGTGGGGATGACTCACCACTTCACAAAAAGAAACCCGCTCAGGCACAAAGCCAGGACGGGTTGAAGGCGTGACCAGCACGCCCCCGTTCAGGGAGGTGAAACGGGGCTGGTTGAAGCCAGCAACGTGAATCTAGCAGGAATGCGCCGGGTGCGGGCGTGCTTTGTGTCGCCTTCGTAGGGAGAGTTATCAACCTACTCACAGCTCCCAGTCACACCACCTCACTGGCCTCGATCACCAGCCGGTGAATGCGCGCACCTTTGGACACGACCATGGCCCGCAAACGCACTTCCTGATCCGGATCCACGGTGAGGCGGCAGTGATAATCCAGCCCGTCTGCGGGGCTGTGGCTATCGATGCGCCGGCCCCACTGGCGCCGGCCGTCGATCTCGACGATCAGTTCGTGCCAAGGTTGGTGTGTATCGGACGCCACCTTGACTTCCAGGCTCACGTCGATGTCGAAGGTGCGAGTTCGTTGCAAAGCAGCGGGCACGTTGAGCACCGCTACCGAATCACCACCGGCATCGCAACGCCAATGCTCTGGTTTCATCGTGATGGTCTCCTTCAACGCTGCCGCTGGGCTCGCCGGAATTCCCAAGGGGGAATCGGTTGTGGGTCTTTCCACAGCCCCACGCGCTGGGTTCGCGCATCGTCTTCGGCCTGGGCGTATCGCTTGCGCTCTTCAGGCGGTTGTTCCCGCTCGTACTCTTTGTAGTGCCAGGCCATGCCGGCGTGCAACTGCTTCAGGTTGGCGTCCTGGCCTTGCACCACAACCTTGCCGACAAGTCGGCCGTAACGGTCGCTCTTGTTGAAGTCCACCTCGACGGTCTGACCAAACACCAGGTCAGAGAGGTGATCTTTTGCGCGCTGGCCGAAGACTTGGGATTTCTCGGGGGCGTCGATACCAGAGAGCCGGACCTTGTGCTGGACCTTCTGCGCGTCGAGCACGGTGACCGTGTCGCCGTCGGCCACGCTGACCACCCGGCCGCGCAAGGTGTCGGCCTGAGCAGCCCACACCCACCCGCACACGGCCAAGGCCAGTACCCGTTTGCACCCCGTACTCATGAATGTCCGACCCGTTGCAATACGTCTGTGATGGCGCCCGAGGTTAAAGCATGCCGGAAGGCTGCTGCGTCGAACTCAGGATTCGATCGCCCAACTGCAGCATGTTGACGCCAGCACCCAGCTTGTTACGATGGTGAGTGATTATTCACCACCTTGATGTACCTGCTCGCACCATGTCTGACCAAAAACACCTCAATGCCCTGCGCATCTACTGGAAAGAGCACAAAGCGTTTCCGTCCATGGCCAAGCTGGCCGATGTGCTGGGGCTGGCCTCATCAGGCGGGGTGTTCAAGGTCATCGGCCGCCTGGTGGATGCCGGGTTTCTGGAGCGGGTGGATGGGCGCATCGCCCCCACACGGGAGTTCTTTGCCCTGCCAGTGATGGGGCAGGTGCGCGCTGGCCTGCCGCAGGAACAGGACCAGTCGGCGGGTCTGGAAATGGTCGGTGTTGAAGACTACCTGATCCACCACCCCGAGCGCACGGTCTTCTGCCGAGTGCGGGGCGATTCGATGAAAGACGCCGGCATGCTCGACGGCGACATGGTGGTGGTCGAGCGCAACCGCCCCACCAAAGCCGGTGACATCGTGGTCGCTCTGGTGGACAACGAACTCACCGTCAAGTACCTGTACCCGCTCAAAGGCGGCAATGGCTGGGTACTCAAGCCTGCCAACCCCGACTATCAGGACATCGTGGCCCAGCAGTCTCTGGAGGTAATGGGCGTCGTGGTGGGACTGTTTCGCCGTGTCTGAACGGGCCTAAAGCCACCTCTTGGCTGGTGGTTGGGACTTGACAGCAGGTTGCGGCAGAATTCACAATGGTGAACATACATTCACTTTCGTGAGCTTCCCGCTCAACCCACAGGAGATCCCCATGAGCTTCAAAGCACTGATCCGCCGACTGACTGGCAAGGGCGGCGCCATCAACCGTGCCACCTCGTCACGGGACGTGTGCCGCCTGAATTCGATCGCCATGGCGGCCAAGGTCTCGGTTTGGGAACTGGATTGAGGCATGGGTCAGGCAATGGGTGGGGTGCTGGAGGTTCTGGGCGCGTCCGAAGGTCGAGCGGCCATCCTCCAATGCTTTGGTCCGGGCGCTGCACTGACCATGCCCCGGGTGGAGCACAGCACCCCGGCTGGGTTTCCCTCTCCTGCTGCTGACTTTGAAGTCCAGCGGGTCGATCTGGTTGAGCAACTGGGGCTGAACGAGCCGTCCACCTTCCTGGCCCGGGTGCGCGGGCTGTCGATGATCGGCAAGGGCATTGACGATGGCGACCTGCTGGTGGTCAACCGGGCCATCGAGGCCAAACACGGCCACACCGTGATCGCGGTGGTGGACAACGAACTGACCTGCAAGACCTTGTACCGGCGCGGTAACGTGGTCAAACTGCAGGCATCCAACCCCGACTTTCCAGACATCCTTCTCAAGGAAGGCCAAACCTTGACCGTCTGGGGTGTCATGACCGCTTGCGTCAAGCTCTTCGGTCACAAGGCTTGAAGGGCTGACGCCATGCAACTGCCCCGGCGCCGCAAAGCGGAGTTCGACGAATCCAGGGTCTACGCCTACCCTGAGCACCTGCGTGCCTCGCTGGAGGCCATGCCCACGTCGCCAGGGGTGTACGTGTTCCATGGCCAAGACGGCGACTTGCCACTCTACATCGGCAAGAGCATCAACCTGCGCAGCCGCATCCAGCAGCACCTGCGCAATTCGGATGAAGCGCGGATGCTGCGACAAACCACCCGGATCACCTTCACCCGCACGGCCGGAGAGATCGGTGCTTTGTTGCTCGAAGCCCAGATGATCAAGCAGCTGCACCCCCTGTTCAACCAAAAGCTGCGCCGCAACCGTCAGCTCTGCTCCATCCGGCTCACCGAGCAAAGTTCACCCGAAGTGGTGTACTCCAAGGACATCGACTTCGCGACCTCGCCTCACCTGTACGGCCTTTACGGCAGCCGCACCTCGGCTTTGCAGGGCCTGCGGGATCTGGCCGATGAGCACCGACTTTGCTACGCAGCGCTGGGCCTGGAGAAGGTAGCAGCAGGCCGGGGCTGTTTCCGCGCCATGCTCAAGCAGTGCGCCGGGGTGTGTTGTGGGCGCGAAACGGCCCAAGAACATCACTCCCGGCTGCTGGCTGCGCTGGATACCTTGCGGGTGAACTGCTGGCCTTATCCCGGAGCCATCGGGTTGGTGGAGCGGCTGGACGATGCCGAATCCCCACTCACTCAGTGTCACGTCATTCGCAACTGGTGCTATCTGGGCAGTGTGGAACGCATCGAACAGGCTCAATCGCTGGGCAAAGTTTCTGCCGGATTCGACGCCGACGGCTACAAGATTCTGTGCAAGCCAATCCTGGGGAAGATGGCAGACATCGTGCCCCTGCCGATTTGAGTCGTCATGCCCCACCCACCGACCCCGGTGTTTGCCCTGCTCGACGGCAACAACTTCTACTGCTCCTGATCTGACTGTATGAAGTTGTTAGTAATATTCAGCCATGTATTCCTGCCTTCCTGACTTCGGATTCATCGTCTCTTTGAGACGAGTAGCGGGTGGGGGTCTGGGGGAGGGCGATGCCTGTTGATAACTCTGAATTGGCCCGTTGGCAGTCGCTTGATGCAGCCATGGTGCTGAAGGCACTGGCTGACTACGCGAAGGAAGATCAGTCTTATGTGCCACGGCTCAACATACGGTCATCCCGTTGGCATGCCTCTGTGGCGGGCCACGACTTCGAGATTCTTTGCACAGGGCCAAAATTTTGGGATGAACGAGCCCATTGCGGTGGCGGAGGCGCGCTGGATTTGGCTATGCACTTGTTTGGCATCAGTTTCAAGAAGGCTGCACGCTTGCTCGCGGAACGCAATCTATGAAGTTGCTCTTCTCGACTCGTGATCTGCAAATTGGTGGCAGGCCGGTAGAAGGCTTCCCTCTGCTGATTGACGACGAGTGCATGCCATTGCAGCCAGCCCAGAACTTTCTCTTGCACGCCTTGCTTGAGAGCGGTTCGACGCGCAGCAAGTTGACCTGGGAAGCAGTTGGAAGACGCCTCTACGACTACTTCGCCTTCCTTAACGCCAACGGGTTGGCGTGGGATCAAACCAATGCGCCAGTAAGCGCGTCGCCACTGAGTCGCTACCGAGATTGGTCTGCCGGTGAACTGAAGCTTTCGCCGAGAACCATCAATAAACGACTCGCCCTAGTTGTTCGCTTCTATGAATGGGCCTGCCAGAGGGGATACATCGCAAGTTTGCCCTTCTCCTATCGACAGATCCGAGCGCATGGCAAACACGGAATCCTTGGGCATGTGAAAGCAGGCGGGTCAACGGTTGAACGCGCATCGGTAATGCTCCGTGAATACCGATCACCCATCAAGTTCCTCACCAATCACCAAGTTCAGGTTTGCCGCCAACACCTGCCCAACCCAAGCCATAGACTCCTCTTCGAGTTGATGCTGCGATCCGGGCTGCGGTCATGCGAAGCGCGGACATTCCCGGCGAAATACGTTTTCGACCCAGCAGGACGAAAAGATCTTGTTTCGGGACAGGTGATACGCGTGGATTTGGGCCCGCAAGATTTGTCGATCAAATTTGAGCGCCCTCGCGCGGTGGACGTTCCGTGGCGATTGATGGAAGAGCTCAATGCCTATAAGAACCTGGAACGCGAGCTGAGGAAGAACCGTGGTGGGGGTGAGCCCGACGCCCTGGTATTGACGGCATACGGTTCAGAAATGGCCAGAACCAGCGTCGTGGGGCTGTTCGGCGAGCTATCCAAAAGAGTGGGATTCCCAGTCACGGCCCATATGCTGCGCCACACCTATGCCACCTACACCTTGGCCGCGCTTCGGAAGAATCCGTCATTCATGGGCGAGCCTCTGCTGTATGTGCGCGATCGCTTGGGCCACTCGGACGTTCAGACCACCGCAGAGTATCTGCACCTGATCAATCAGTTGGAAGCGCAGCTTGTGCTGGCTCACGAGGACTTTGTCGATGGCATCTTTGGTGATGGTGCTGCTGCATGAGAAAACCAAAGTCCTACCGCGTGTCGTCAGCACACTCTGGCAACCCGCAGCCACCAACGGAACAGTCAGAGACCTTGCTCACAGACGGTTCCGCATTCGAGCTCGAAGTCGATGCGACATCCCGCAGGAGGATGGACTACAAGGACTATTTGGGCAGAGGCATTGACGCGTGGGTGTGGGCTGGTCTTGCAGCTTTGCGATCGGTAGCTGGTTCGGGAACGGTTGCACGGAAAACAATCCTCAACTATGCGGGTTCCGGCTGGCCCAGATGGCTCGACTTTTTGATTGCATCGAATGGACCTGCCGACCCCAAACACATGCGGCCGGAGCACATAAATGGCTTTGTGGCCTGGCTCACACGCAAGTATCCCGCCAGAACTAGCGCTCATACGACTTATTCCCATGTGAAGCCCATGCTGATGGCCATTTGCAAGCTTGGGCTGGGTCCGATGGATGCCGAGAGGCTGTTTCCGGTCAAGGCCTTCAACAATAAGGCGGCAAGTCGCCTCAGCGCCACAGCTTTGTCGAATGCGGAGATCCTTCGCTTGGCAGAAGCCTTGAAAACGGATTTGATCGCTATTCACCGCAGTGAATTCAGAGGTCCCGATTCCGAAGCGCTGGCCGTGTCATTTCTGGTGATCGCGTTGCGCACAGGAATCAACACCACTCCTTTGCTCGAAGCCACGCGGGACTGTCTGTCGCCAAATCCATTCGTTCCCAACATGATGGTGATGCGGACCTTCAAGCGACGTGGAAGAGGTCTGCAATCAAACCCTATGCGTCAATCTGATGGCAACCTGGGCACAACGGTTGTGCCTATGGACGGCGTTGCCGTATTGCGAGGCGTGATTGCCAGGACGGAGCATCTATGCGCAGAAGCTCCACCCAAAATTAGAGACCGAATATGGCTGTATCGATCCCGGTCACAAGTTGCCCACGGGGAATTGTTGGCGCTGTCCGAAAACAGCTTGAACTCTGGCGTCAGGCGATTTGTCTCGCGGCATGGGTTGCTAGGCGACGACGGTAAGCCATTGGCACCAACCCCGACTCGCCTACGAAAGACCATGGAGGCCAAGCTTTGGAAGCTCAGCGATGGTGATTTGATTGCAGTGGCTGCTGCCATCGGCCATTCGCCAGATGTGGCGGATCAACACTACCTTAGCCTGACTGAAGACATGAAGGTGGATGCTGCGCGCTTCGTTGGGCTGGCCTTGCCGGAGATTTTGCGTGGCAATGAAGCTGTGCAGTCCAGCATTCCGGTGTCCATCAGAAAGACCGTTCAGAACACGCCCGTCGGGAGGTGTGCAAGCTCCCTGGATGGAAAGCGCGCCCCTAAAAATGGCGTTGACCACTGCGACCGGTTCACCGAATGCCTGACCTGTCCGACCTACGTAGTGGTTGGAAGCCTCAAGGATTTGCATCGCTTATTCAGTTTTCAACTGTTCCTCCAGTTCGAAATTGACTACATGGTCGGACCTGACATGGAGCCTTGGCGCGACCACAAACGTGAATTGATGGCGCTGATCGATCGGTTTACGGCTGCGAAGTTCGCCCGCTCCGTTGTGGAAGACGCCAGGTCTTTGGCCATCACCAAGCCACATCCATTCTGGGCGGCACGGATGAGATCCGTCGCGCATGCGAACGGAGGATTGCATGTTGGATAACTTGGCCACCATCGCCACAGCGGACCAGGTCAGACCTCACGATCTCACCCATGCAGTGGTCAGCGAGGTGATCGATGATCATGGGCACACGCATGTGCTCAGCCGTTTTGACGATGCGAGATGGGATCTGACCCCTTACTTCGAGCAGTCCAATGTTCCGGAGTCCATGAAAACCATCGTCTGGCCCGTGGACGTGTCGCCATCCCTGCTCAAGGACACGAAAGCCGCACTTTTTGCATGGTTCAAGGAGGGCCGGTCGGGCTACAAGGCTGCGATTGCCAGAACCATTTTTGTTGCGGCAGTGAATGCCGGGCCGCTACTTCGCTGGTTGACCCGACATGGCGTTGAATCCTTCGATGAGATCAAGCCATTGCACCTGTCGACCTACCGTCAGCTGTGCAGGGACGAAAAACTTCGGCCACGCGGTATCAAATCCAGACTTGAGATAGTCGACTTGGCATGGGTCTTTCGGGATCACTTGCATCAGCCACCCAGTCGATATCCATGGGGTGAAATTCCATTCGCTTCCTACTCTGGCGTTATGGGCCATGAGATCAGATCATCTGCGCGATTGGGCGTGGGCAAAACGCCCGTGATTCCACGAGAGGTGCAAAGCGCGCTGTTTCTTCATTGCGAGCGACTATTCAACCAAGCGGATCATTTGCTCAGCCAGCGCGACGCAGGCGCCCTTGGTCCGTCCACTGAACCCATGCGCGACTTGCGCGATGCGTGCCTTTACCTGCTCTCCATCACATCGGGAATGCGCAATGATGAGGTGATCGGTGTCGAGGTGGGAGCGGGTCGTCGAGAGCTGCGTGACGGAGTCGAATACTGCTGGGTCACCTCGGTTGAGCACAAGACCGGAAAAGGCCGTGTTGAATACATGGTGCCGCCGATGACGCTCAAAGTTGTCGAAGTTCTGGAACGCTACTCCGGACCCTTGCGAACCGCGCTTCGAGATGAGATTCAATCACTTGAGGCTTCCATCGCCCAGATGGAAAATGCCGCAGGACGCAGGGATCTCGTCAAACGGCTTAATCAAGCCAGAGGGGATGTGCAGCGGGTCTTCTTGGGGGTGATCTATGGGAAATACAACCAGATCACCGCACTGAGCAGTGTGGCCTCACGCGTAGCCATGCTGCGCCTGGCCAACAAGGCCGGACAGGCGTGGAAGCTTAGCCCTCACCAATGTCGCCGCACTTACGCCAGAACCTTTGTGGAATCCAGGATGGGACGCCAAGCGATGGTGTTTCTCAAATGGCAATTCAAGCATTCGAGCATCAGCATGTCCCAGCTGTATGCCGCAAACCCGGCTCAGGACCCTGCCCTTTACGAAGACATCCTGGCCGAGTATTTCGACATCAAGAAAGATTTGCTGGAGAGCTGGAGCCGTCCGGATCAGCGCCTGAGCGGCGGCGCCGGCCGGAAAATCCTCGAAATGAGGGCAAGCGCAGTGCCCGACCGCGAGCTGCTTGTGGCCAACACGGCCATGCAGATCAACATTCGCGCCACAGGACATGGTTGGTGCATTGCGCAGGACTCAGGCTGTGGTGGCGCCGGCCTTTATGAAAGCACCCGATGCGTGGATTGCAAGAACTCCGTCATCGACGAAGAGCACATCGCCATGTGGCAAGGCATCCATGAGCAGCATCGGGAAATGTTGGAGTTGGACGACTTGGGGCCAGTCGCCAACGAGCGCATTCGCCGCGATCTTGCGCTGTCGGCCAAAGTGATCGCAGACTTTTGCGTGATGGCGAATGGCGGGACCGCCGATCCAATCATTTGAAAGGCACTGAAAATGAGTCCATCAGCACCGAGCGGATCAGCCGCTACCAGAAGCCGCAAGCAGACGGAAAAGCGCCTCAAAGAGGCCATGGATCGGCTCCAGCATTCAGGGGGCAAAGTCAGCATCTCGGCGGTGGCTAAGGCGGCGGAGGTCACCCCTGCGCTGATCCACAACACCTACCCCGACATCGCCGAGAGAATCCGTGGTGTCGTTGGGAAATCCACTCGAATGCAGCGGGACGCGAAGCATGAAGCCTTGGTCAAAGAGAAAGAGCGCAGCTGCGAACTGCGCGCCGAAGTTGAACGCCTGCGACTTGACGCCGCGAAGCTGGCCTCGATCAACTTGACCCTTTTGAGCAAGCTTGCCGTATACGAAGAAATAGGCAACGGCAAGGTTGTGTCCTTCGCAACTCCGACGATCGCATCAAGGTAATCGCATGCTTGCCTTGATTGACGCGTCGAACTTTTATGTCAGCTGGTCTTGACCTATGAGATGGGAGACTGCACTCGGCCATCAGCAGACATAGCCGTTGTGTCTCCATAGCGGACAGCCAACATCGA
>JAYSGB010000022.1:0-66406 GCA_041913045.1 Burkholderiaceae bacterium
ACATGTGACCCCTGCCGTGTGAAGGCAGTGCTCTACCGCTGAGCTAATCACCCATCAAGCCTTAAATTATATACCGTTTCTGCGTCCTTTCAAAAGCTGGCGCAGAAATCATGCCGCTGAAATCAGCCTGCAACCGCCGGTTCCAGCACGCGCCACACTGTCTTGCCCTTGCTGGCCTTGTCCAGGTCGTTCAACAGCTTGGCGTGCGCCTCCAACTCCTGTTCGTTGGCCGTGAGCACCGGCAGGTCAAAACGGCTCAAATCCACCTTGGCCACGGCACCCTCGCCACCACCACCGGTTTCAATCTCCATCACCAGCGCGTCCTGTCCGCGCGTCATGTTGATGTAGACGTCGGCCAGCAACTCGGCGTCCAGCAAGGCGCCGTGCAATGTGCGGCCCGAGTTGTCCACCCCCAGGCGGTCGCACAAGGCGTCCAGGCCGTTGCGCTTGCCCGGGAACATCTCCTTGGCCATCATCAAGGTGTCAATCACGCCGCTCACCAGTGTTTTGGTGGGGCCTTGGCCCAGCCGGCGGAACTCCTCGTCCAGAAACCCGATGTCGAACGGCGCGTTGTGGATGATCAGCTCGGCGCCCTGAAGGTAGTCCATCAGTTCGGCAGCAATGGCCGCGAACTTGGGCTTGTCGGCCAGGAATTCGAGCGTGATGCCGTGCACCCGCAACGCTTCTTCGTGAATGTCGCGCTCGGGGTGGATGTAAAAGTGCCGGTTGTTGCCTGTGAGCTTGCGGTTGAGCAACTCCACGCAACCAATTTCGATGATGCGGTCGCCGTCCTGAGCCGACAGGCCGGTGGTTTCGGTGTCCAGAACGATTTGGCGCATGGCGGGCTCAGTGGTTCTCGCGGGCGTGGTTGATGGAGTACTTGGGTATCTCCACGGTCAGGTCCGTCTGTGCCACCCGTGCCTGGCAGCTCAGGCGCGACTGGGGCTCCAGCCCCCAGGCCTTGTCCAGCAGGTCTTCCTCTTCTTCGGTGGCCTCGTTCAGGGTCTCGTAACCTTTGCGCACCACCACGTGGCAGGTGGTGCACGCGCAGCTCATGTCACAGGCGTGTTCGATCTCGATGTCGTTATCGAGCAAGGCCTCGCAAATGGTGGTGCCGGGCAAGGCCTGAATCTGCGTGCCCTGGGGGCAGTACTCGGGATGGGGCAATATCGTGATCGTAGGCATGTCAGAGATTTTCCACGTTCCGGCCAGCCAGGGCCTGCGCAATGCTGCGGTTCATGCGCATGGCGGCAAAAGGCTCGGTGCCCTTGGCCAGCGCTTCGGTAGCAGCCTCCACGGCGGCGGCATCGGTCAGGCTGCGTGCGGCCTCCAGGGCCTGCATCAGTTCATCCACGGCAGCGCGCTCTTGGGCATCCAGCAGGTCGCCGTCTGCGGCAAGGGCGCTGCGGGTGGCATCAAGCATGCGCTCGGCTTCCACACGCGCTTCCACCAGGGCACGCGCCTGCATGTCCTCTTGCGCAGTGGCAAAGCTGTCTTGCAGCATGGCCGCGATCTGCTCGTCGCTCAGCCCGTAAGAGGGTTTCACGTCGATGCGCGCCTCCACGCCCGTGCCCTGCTCGCGCGCGGTCACAGTGAGCAGGCCGTCCGCATCCACGGTGAAGGTCACGCGGATGCGCGCCGCGCCTGCCGCCATGGGCGGAATGCCACGCAGCTCGAAACGGGCCAGGCTGCGGCAATCGGCCACCAGGTCGCGCTCGCCCTGCACCACGTGCAGGGCCAGGGCAGTCTGGCCGTCTTTGAAGGTGGTGAAGTCCTGAGCCAGCGCGGTGGGAATGGTGGTGTTGCGCGGCACGATGCGCTCGACCAGACCGCCCATGGTCTCAATGCCCAGCGACAGCGGGATCACGTCAAGCAAGAGCAGTTCGCCGTCAGGGTTGTTGCCTGCCAACTGGTTGGCCTGCACGGCGGCGCCCAGCGCCACCACCTCATCGGGGTTCAGGTTGGTCAGGGGCTCCTGGCCAAAATGTTCGCGCACAGCCTGGCGCACCACCGGCATCCGGGTGGAGCCACCCACCATCACCACGCCCTGCACTTCGCTCTTGTCGAGCCGGGCATCGCGCAGCACACGGCGCACTGCCGCCATGGTGCGCTGGGTCAACGGCTGGGTGGCGCCGGCAAAGTCCGCATGGCTGATGGTCACAGCAATGGGTTGGCCGCGCACCTCTGCATTGAGCGTCACGGTCTCGCCACTCTCGGCATGGGCCGACAGGGCTTCCTTCACCCTGCGGGCCTCGGCCAGCAGGCGAGCACGCTCGTGCGTATCCAGGTCAGAGGTGCTCACGTCCAAGCCGCTGCGCTGCAGGGCCCATTCGGCCAGGGCGCGGTCGTAGTCGTCGCCCCCCAGCGCCGAATCACCGCCAGTGGCCATCACCTCGAACACACCCCGCGTCAGGCGCAGGATGGACACGTCAAACGTACCGCCGCCCAGGTCGTACACCGCATAAACGCCTTCACTGCCCTGGTCCAGCCCGTAGGCAATGGCAGCCGCTGTGGGTTCATTGATCAGCCGAAGCACGTTCAGCCCTGCCATCTGGGCCGCATCCTTGGTGGCTTGGCGCTGGGCGTCGTCAAAATAGGCGGGCACCGTGATCACGGCGCCAAACAGGTCGTCGTCAAACGTGTCTTCGGCGCGGAAGCGCAGGGTAGCCAGAATCTCGGCGCTCACCTCCACGGGCGACTTGTCACCCGCCACAGTGCGCACTGCTGCCATGCCGGGGCCGTCCACCACCTCATACGGCAGTTGCGCCGCCACACCCTGCGCCTGCAAGTCGGCCAGCTTGCGGCCCATCAGCCGCTTCACCGAGCTGATGGTGTTGTGCGGGTCGTCCGCCTGCGCAGCCAGCGCGTCAAAACCGATCTGGCGGCCGCTGCCCTGCCCGGGCGGCAGGTAGCGCACCACGCTCGGCAATATCACCCGGCCTTGTTCGTCGGGCAGGCATTCGGGCACGCCGTGGCGCACCGATGCCACCAGCGAATGCGTCGTGCCCAGGTCTATGCCCACCGCAATGCGGCGCTGGTGCGGGTCCGGCGTCTGGCCGGGTTCGGAAATCTGCAACAAAGCCATGGTCAGGATTCCAGGCGTTCAAGGCGCTGATGCACCTCGTCAGTGAAGCGCTCCACAAACATCAGCGCGCGCACTTGCTGCACGGCTGCCGTGGGGTTGGCTTCTTCGTCTATCAATTGCGTCAGGGTGGCCAGGGCCTGCTGGCGGGCGTCGCGCGCTTCGGCCAGCAAGGTGTCCAGCGCGTCGGCGCCATCTGCCTCATCCAGTGCCTCGCGCCACTCCATTTGCCGCATCAAAAAACTGGCGGGCATGGCGGTGTTGTTCTCGGCATTCACCGGCACGCCCTGCAGTTCGCACCAGTAGGCTGCGCGCTTCAGGGGGTCTTTCAGGCGCTGGTACGCCTCGTTGATGCGCACCGACCACTGCATGGCCACCCGTTGCGCGGCAGCACCCTGCGCGGCAAAGCGGTCGGGGTGCACCTGCCGCTGCAACTGCTTCCAGCGTTCGTCCAGTTCGGCACGGTCCAGCGCGTAGCGCACCGGCAGGCCGAAGAGTTTGAAGTCGTTGTCCTGCAGGTTGGGAAGCGCGGCAGGCGCCTCAGACACGGAAGGACTCTCCGCAGCCGCAGCGGTCGCGCTCGTTGGGGTTGTTGAACTTGAAGCCCTCGTTCAATCCCTCACGCACAAAATCCAGCTGCGTACCGTCTATATAGGCCATGCTCTTCGGGTCCACCAGGATCTTGATGCCCCGGTCCTCGAACACCACGTCCTCGGGCGCCACGTCGTCCGCGTACTCCAGCTTGTAGGCCAGGCCAGAGCAGCCGGTGGTCTTCACGCCCAGGCGCACGCCCACCCCTTTGCCCCGGCGGGCCAGGTATTTGGTCACGTGCTTGGCAGCGGCTTCTGTAACGGTGACTGACATGGTGTCTTGCGGCTTTCTCAGTGAGCGTGCTTCTTCTTGTAGTCGTCCACGGCGGCCTTGATGGCGTCTTCGGCCAGGATCGAGCAGTGGATTTTCACCGGCGGCAGGGCCAGTTCTTCGGCGATCTGGCTGTTCTTGATCTGCGCAGCCTCGTCCAGCGTCTTGCCCTTGACCCATTCGGTCACCAGGGAGCTGGAGGCAATGGCCGAGCCGCAACCGTAGGTCTTGAAGCGCGCGTCCTCAATGACGCCGGTGCTCGGGTTCACCTTGATCTGCAGCTTCATCACGTCGCCGCAGGCCGGAGCACCCACCATGCCGGTGCCTACCGTTTCGTCGCCTTTTTCAAAGCTGCCAACGTTGCGGGGGTTTTCGTAGTGGTCAATGACTTTTTCGCTGTATGCCATGGTGTTACTCCTTCAATGCGCTGCCCACTGGATGGTGGACAGGTCGATACCGTCCTTGTACATCTCCCACAACGGGGAGAGTTCGCGCAGTTTCGCGACGTTGTCCTTGATGGATTGGACCGCGTAATCGATCTCCTGTTCCGTCGTCCAGCGGCCGATCGTCATGCGCAGGCTGCTGTGGGCGAGTTCGTCGCTGCGGCCCAGGGCGCGCAGCACGTAGCTGGGTTCCAGGCTGGCCGACGTACAGGCCGAACCGCTGGACACCGCCACACCCTTGATACCCATGATGAGCGATTCACCTTCCACGAAGTTGAAGCTCATGTTCAGGTTGTGCGGCACGCGCTGCGTGGCGTGGCCGTTGATGAACGCCTCTTCGATGGTGGACAGGCCAGCCAGCATGCGGTCGTGCAGCGCCTGGATGCGCGGCAGTTCGGTGTGCATTTCGGCCTTGGCAATGGCGTAGGCCTCGCCCATGCCCACGATCTGGTGGGTGGGCAGCGTGCCGGAGCGCATGCCGCGCTCGTGGCCGCCACCGTGCATTTGCGCCTCGATGCGCACGCGCGGCTTGCGGCGCACGTACAAGGCGCCAATACCCTTGGGACCGTAGGTCTTGTGGCTGGTCAGGCTCATCAGGTCCACGGGCAGCTTGTTCAGGTCGACGTCCACACGGCCGGTGGCCTGGGCGGCGTCCACGTGGAAGATCACGCCCTTCTCGCGGCAGATGGTGCCCAGCGCGGCGATGTCCTGGATCACGCCGATCTCGTTGTTCACGAACATCACGCTGGCCAGAATGGTGTCGGGGCGGATGGCTTCGCGGAAGGCGTCCAGATTGACCAGGCCGTCGGCCTGCACGTCCAGGTACGTCACCTCAAAGCCTTCGCGCTCCAGGTGGCGGCAGGTGTCGAGCACAGCCTTGTGCTCGGTCTTGACGGTGATGATGTGCTTGCCCTTGCCCTGGTAGAAGTGCGCAGCACCCTTGATGGCCAGGTTGTTGGACTCGGTGGCCCCGCTGGTCCACACGATCTCGCGGGGGTCGGCGCCAATCAGGGCGGCGACCTGCTCGCGGGCATTTTCCACGGCCTTTTCGGCCTCCCAGCCCCAGGCGTGGCTGCGCGAGGCGGGGTTGCCAAAGTGCTCGTAGAGCCACGGCACCATCTTGTCAACCACGCGCGGGTCGCACGGGTTGGTGGCGCTGTAGTCCATGTAGATGGGGAAATGCGGGGTCGTGCTCATGGTTAGGGCTCGGGTAGCAGTACGGAATTACTTGGAGGCCGCCGCGCCCAGCGCGAAGACCGAATTGGGGGCGTTGACGCGAATGGGCTTGACCACCGGCGCCGACGAAATGGCACGCTTGATGGTGGGCGCATTTTCCACCACCACGCCCTTGGCCAGCTGGTCGTCCACCAGCTTCTGCAGAGTGATGGAGTCAAGGAAGTCCACCATCTTGGCGTTGAGCGCAGCCCACAACTCGTGCGTCATGCAACGGGTGCCTTCGCCCAGGCAGTTTTCCTTGCCGCCGCATTGGGTGGCGTCGATAGGCTCGTCCACCGACACGATGATGTCGGCCACGGTGATTTCGGAGGGTTTGCGGCCCAGCGTGTAACCGCCGCCCGGGCCACGGGTGGATTCCACCAGGTCGTGGCGGCGCAGCTTGCCGAACAACTGCTCCAGGTAGGACAGGGAAATCTGTTGCCGCTGGCTGATGGCGGCCAGCGTGACCGGGCCGCTGCTTTGGCGCAGCGCCAGATCGATCATGGCTGTGACGGCGAATCTGCCTTTGGTTGTGAGGCGCATGTCCTGCTCCTGTGTGAATGACTTCCAGTGCCCGCCTGAAAACCCCCACGGCTCTCAGGCACTCTCTCCACCCACCCGGCTTACGCCTGTTAGACTCTGTTGGCCGGCTGAATTCCGACTGTTTTTGTAAAGTATAACAGAAAAGCCGACTGATTCGCTCAGCCTTCAACCGGCCGAGAGTGGCATCCAGTCCGTGTCGGACTCGTGGGGTGCTGCGCCATAGCGATGCACAAAGGCAAATTCGATGCCCGTTCCGGGTTGGGCGTCGTAAAAGCGCACGGTTGCGCCTATTTTTTCCGCGCGCACGCGGATGTTCATCAGCCCGCGTGCGCCTTGACGCATGGCCTCGCGCGGCGGCAGGCCGCAGCCATTGTCTGCCACCGCCAGGTAGGCCACCCCCTCGTTCGACCAAGTGCGGACCGTGACCCGCGTGGCGTTGGCATGCCGCACCACGTTGGCAAAAGCTTCCTGTACGCAACGGAACAGGTGCATCACCCCGCGTGAATCCAGCCCCGGCACCGCAGGCACTTCCTCCACCTGCCAGTCCAGCTCTATGCCAGCAGCGTCCAGCGCGGGCGCTATGCGCTGGCGCAGCGTTCCCAGAATGGTTGGCAGGTCGCCTTCCATGGGCTCCAAGGAATCCAGGGTCATGCGCAACTCTTCCAGCGCGTGGTGGATCATGGAGGCAATGGAATTGCGGTCCAGGCCCTCGCGCTGGCTGCGCACCATGTTCAAGGTCTGCACCAGCTGGCTGCCCAGCCCGTCGTGCATGTCGCGCATCAGGCGGCGGCGCTCGTTCTCAATGGCCCGCTGCTGTTCCGACGCGCGCAACTGCTCAAAAGCCGCCCGCAAGTCTGCCTCGCGCTCGGCCACTTTTTCGGCCAAGGTCTCGTTCAGGTGGCGCACCTCGCGTATCGATTCGGTAGACCGCTGCAACAACACCCAGCCCAGCGTCAGCATCAGTGCCAGACTGCCTATCGACATCCAGCGGATGTCGGCGTCGCCGGGGAAGTTCAGTTGAACCACCAGAAAGTCCCGCAAGCCGGTGACGAACGTAAATCCTGCCACCACCATCACCAGAATCTGGTCCCGCGTCATGCGGCGGCCCCAGCCAGTGAGCACCGTCACTTGCGACAAGATGACGAACGCCACCACAGCCAGCACCCCCGCCCACATGCGGTAAAGGTCGTAATCCCGCGTCAGTAGCGTCACCACCATCCAGGCCGGGCCCACCACCAGCAAAGCGATTGCCAGGGAGCGCGCCAGACGCAGGCGCAGGCCGAACAGGTCTTCAATGAACAAGTACAGAAAGCCGCAGTACACCGTGAAAGAGATGCGGTGCAGCAAGAAATAGGCATCAAACGAGAGCGGCGGCTCGGCCACAACGGAAAGTACCAGCCGCACGGCGTGGGCCAGCGAAGCCAACGCCATCAGGCCAAACAGCCGTTCGCGCATGATGCCCCACAGGAATGCCGCCATGAAGGCCATGAGCAAGGCCGTCATCACCATCATCCACGTGCCGGTTACCTGCCAGCCATAGAGTGAGCGGTAGCGCTCGGCCAAAACATCATGGTCGCCAATGTGCAAAGGCCACAGGCCGCTGCGCTCCAGCAGTTCGCCGCGCACCTGTATGTCCAGGCGGTTGTCAGCCGGGTTGATGGCCAGCAAGGCAGAAGGCAAGGACACCAGGTAAGGGAACCAGGCGGCGTTCACCGTGCGCGACTCGGGTGCACGCCAACCAACGTTGTGAAGCTCCTGCCCGTTCAAGAGCACTCTGAACCGCGTGCCCACACGTGGCAGCAAGACTGCCAAGCGCGTGTCAGCGGCATTCTGGTAGTGCAGTTCCGCAGGCCATGGCGCCCGGTAGTCCACCATGCTCTGCCAGTCGGGTGGTTCGTCGTCCAGTATGTGCGGCAGCGTTACGGCAACCTCGCCCAGCCCTGGCTGGCTGGGCACCGACGCGGTGGCAACGCGAACCTGGTGTGCCCCTTTGACGGGCGCCGGGCGCGAGACCCAGTACAAGCCTGCCAGCAACACCGCCAACACCAGCCCCACCCACACGTAGTGCGGCAGCGCGCGCATGCGTGCCAGCACCGGCAACGGGCTCGTGCCAGAAGTCAAATCAGCCCCCGCTCCTGCGCCACCTTTACCACCTGCACGCGGGTGTGCACGGCCAGCTTGCGGTAAAGGTTTTTGATGTGCGTGCTGACGGTGGCGGAGCCAATGCCCAGCTTCTTGGCAATTTCCTTGTTGAGGTAGCCCTGCGCCACCAGCTTGAGCACGTCGCTCTCGCGGTCAGACAGCGGGGGTGGCTCCACCAGCGTGGGCGAACCCGGCGCCTCGCCCGGTGGGCGGAACTTCTTCAACAACATGCGGGCCAGCAGCGGCGAAATGGGTGCCCCGCCCTCGCAGATCTGCTCGATGGCGTCGATCAGCTCCTCGCTGCTGCACCCTTTGAGCACATAACCGGTGGCACCCATCTGCAGCGCCGTGAGCAGGCGGGACTCGTCCCCAAACACGGTGAAGACCAGCAACTCGGCGTCGGGCCGGGCCACGGCCAGCTGCCGCAGCATGTCTTCGCCACGGCCATCAGGCAGGCCCAGGTCCACCAGAAACACGTCGGCCATGCTGTTGAGCGCCATCACCTGAGCATGGGCGTAGGTGTCCGAACAGCCCACCAGCCGCCATTGGGGGCGCTGTTTCAGCGTCTCCTCAACAAACAGTTGGATGGACCGGTCGTCCTCAATCAGATAGATGCGCGTGAGCTCCGGCATGCCTGCGATTTTCTGCGAAATCCGCCACTTGCGCCCTCCCCTAAACAGGGGAGGCAGCGGCCCGTTTCAGGCCACCTTGCCGTTGACGGGCGGCACGTGGTCTTCGCCATGGGCTCCCAGCACGCGGTCTTTCAGGCGGGCGAGCTGGTCGCGCACGCGGGCGGCCTGTTCGAACTCCAGGTTGCGGGCGTGTTCCAGCATCACCTTCTCCAGGCGCTTGATTTCCTTGGCCAGGTCTTTCTCGCTCATGTCCTGGATCTCGGCCAGGTGCTGCTGGGCCTGGGCCAGCTTGGCGGCTTCCTCGCCCGCCTTCTCGCTGTAAACGCCGTCGATCAGGTCCTTGATGCGCTTGACCACGCCCTTGGGCGTGATGCCGTTCGCCTCGTTGAAGGCAATCTGCTTGGCGCGGCGGCGTTCCGTCTCGCCAATGGCCCGCTTCATGGAGTCGGTAACGCGGTCGGCGTACAGAATGGCCATGCCGCTCAAATTGCGCGCCGCCCGGCCTATGGTCTGGATCAGGCTGCGCTCTGACCGAAGGAAGCCTTCCTTGTCGGCGTCCAGAATGGCCACCAACGACACCTCGGGGATGTCCAAGCCCTCGCGCAGCAGGTTGATGCCCACCACCACGTCAAAAGTACCCAGGCGCAGATCACGGATGATCTCTACCCGCTCCACCGTGTCCACGTCGGAGTGCAGGTAGCGCACTTTCACGCCGTTTTCGGTGAGGTAGTCGGTCAGCTGCTCGGCCATGCGCTTGGTCAGCACAGTGATGAGCACCCTCTCCTGCCGCTCCACCCGCAGGCGGATTTCCTGCAACACGTCGTCCACCTGATGGGTGGCGGGGCGTACCTCCACCACCGGGTCCACCAGACCAGTGGGGCGCACCACCTGTTCCACCACCTGGCCCGCGTGCTGTTTCTCGTAATCGGCCGGCGTGGCCGACACAAACACGCACTGGCGCATGCGTTGCTCGAACTCCTCCAGCTTGAGCGGGCGGTTGTCCAGCGCGCTGGGCAGGCGAAAACCGTACTCCACCAGCGTGGTCTTGCGGGCGCGGTCGCCGTTGTACATGCCGCCCAACTGGCCAATCATCACGTGGCTTTCGTCCAGGAACATGATGGCGTCCTTGGGCAGGTAGTCGGTCAGCGTGCTGGGCGGCTCGCCGGGCGCGGCGCCGCTCAGGTGGCGGGTGTAGTTCTCAATGCCCTTGCAGTGGCCCACCTCGCTCAGCATCTCCAGGTCAAAGCGGGTGCGCTGCTCCAGCCGCTGCGCTTCCACCAGCTTGCCCATGCTCACCAGTTCCTTCAGGCGCTGGTCCAGCTCTATCTTGATGGTCTCCACGGCGGCCAGCACCTGCTCGCGCGGCGTCACGTAGTGGCTGCTGGGGTACACGGTAAAGCGCGGGATCTTCTGCTTGATGCGCCCGGTGAGCGGGTCGAACAGTTGCAGGGTTTCAACCTCGTCGTCAAACAGCTCGATGCGGATGGCCAGTTCGGAGTGTTCGGCCGGGAACACGTCGATGGTGTCGCCGCGCACGCGGAACTTGCCGCGCGAAAAGTCCTGTTCGTTGCGCTGGTACTGCATGCGCACCAGTTGCGCGATCACGTCGCGCTGGCCCACCTTGTCGCCCACGCGCAAGGTCATGATCATCTGGTGGTAGCTCTCGGGCTTGCCTATGCCGTAGATGGCTGACACGGTGGCCACGATCACCACGTCGCGCCGCTCCAGCAGGCTCTTGGTGCAGCTCAGGCGCATCTGCTCGATGTGCTCGTTGATGGCGCTGTCTTTTTCGATGAACAGGTCGCGCTGCGGCACGTAGGCTTCGGGCTGGTAGTAGTCGTAATAGCTGACGAAGTATTCCACCGCGTTCTTGGGGAAGAATTCGCGGAACTCGGAATACAGCTGGGCGGCCAGCGTCTTGTTGGGCGCAAACACAATGGCCGGGCGGCCCAGGCGGGCAATCACGTTGGCCATGGTGAAGGTCTTGCCGGAGCCGGTCACGCCCAGCAGGGTCTGGAACACCTCGCCGTCTTCAATGCCCTCTACCAACTGGGCAATGGCCGTGGGCTGGTCCCCGCCCGGGGGGAAGGGCTGGAACAGCTCGAACGGCGAGCCGGGGAAGGAGACGAACTGGCCTTGGGGTTCAGACATGCGGGGGATTGTGCCACTGGGGCCTTGGCTGTTGCTGGAGCGGACTGCCTGTGTGCTTTGCTCCGTGTCCCCCGGCCTGCGGCCTCCTCCTTTACCTGCGCAAAACACACAGGCAGTCCGCTCAGGGGGTGAGCGCGCCACAGCTCCGTTTTTTACGTAATCTCCCTGGCGCTTGGCCTGCACCGTGGTCCCAGCGTGACATGATGTGTTAAAAATGCATCCTCGTTAGATTTGCCCGGTCAAAGCATTGCTTTTCGGCGGTCGGGGGCAGTGTCGCATTGAGATGGCGCGGTGTATATCTCCGCGATACTCGACACTGATATGTGTGTCTATCTTGGGTTCTGTAGAGGGAGGGGCTGTGTTATACGCCTTCTATATCGGTTTTGAGTCTGCACCCGAATGGGTGCAGACTGAATGTTAGCGGGTAAAAGCATGTTTGGATGGTTCAAAGAAAAGTCGAAGCCGAAGCCGCCTGAAGTGCTCTACTTCAAGTCCAACGAGGCCGCGTTCGAGTATGCGTCGAAATATATGCAGCGTCCGCTCTTGAAGGATGCCACGATTTTTGGTCAAGTGGTGGCGAAGGTGCCTCAGCAGTTCGATGGCCTCCTGAAACAGCAGCCAATGTGGCGCGTGCGACTCGCTACAGAGCATGGTGTCCTTCAAACCGATCATTGTGGGTCGATAGCAGAGCAATTGTCGTCGGATGCCCGTTTGAAGTCATCGCCGATTGCAGAAGGTGATCTCGTTGCTGTGCAGGTTGGCTCGTACGATCCAAAGTACGCGATAGATAGTCCGATGCAATATTTCATTATCATCTGCAAGCTTAAGCCAGAAGTTTGGACTGACACCCATGCCTTTTCTGCAGACGTCACCCGCTAACAACAGCCTCAAGAGTGACGCGGCAAAGCCGCGCGCCTTAGGTGAGCGTTAGGCCTCATCAAAAATATAGCGATCTGCCGCCATGTCTGAACCACTCAAACCAGTTTGTTTTGTCATTCAAACGTTCGATGGCGGGAAATTTGATAGGCGCTACATCGAAACAATTAAGCCAGCACTCATCAAAGCTGATGTTGACCCCCAAAGGGCAGATGAAATTCTTGGTCTAAATCCAGTAATAGAAAAGATAGAAAAGGCAATTGAGTCTGCTGCGATTTGCATTGCAGAGGTCTCCGAAGATAATCCGAATGTATGGCTCGAATTGGGTTACGCCCTTGCATTGGATCGCCCAACTGTCATTCTCTGCGATCGGGCCGCCCGCCCAAAACTGCCATTTGATATTCAGCATCGACCTATAATTTTCTACAGAACGGACTCAAGAAGCGGCTTCGACGAACTAGAGAGAGACATCGTAAGGTTCGTCAAAAATCAGTTGGAAAATGAACGCCATATCGCAAAGACATACACCCTGAAGCCGGGCAGCGAAGAGTCTACGGATTTGGCAAAGTACGAGGTCTCTATTCTTGCAACGGCTTTTGCTGCTTGGCCAACGCCTGTTGGAAGCATCAGTCACTGGGACCTGGAGAAAAAGCTGCAAAAGGAGGGTTTTACGGACGTAGGGCTCGCCTTGGGTATATCAAAGCTTATCGGCAGAAAATATCTTCTAGAGCGAATTGTCATGGAAGAGGACTCGCACTACGGCTCGATAGAGGTAAAACATTATCAAATTTCGCCTGAAGGTATCAAATGGATTGAAATGCACTCGGAACTCTTAACTCTAGAGGTCGAGAAGGTCAAGGCACCATATCGCATGGCACCACAGAAGCCTGCTCCAGCGAAAACTGGATTCGACGACATGGATGATGACATCCCATTCTAAGAAATTATGCTTGTTTCAGTTATCTTCCAAATAGCTGCGCAACCTGAATCTTGCCCGCCTTTTTTAGACACTCGAACGTAGCTGAAAATACAGGCAATGCAAACTCGCCAACTCTTCCACTGCGCGCTACGCGCACCGGCGCCGGTTAACCAAAAGTTAGGCCCCGCAAAACGGAGCGCCATGGCAACTAGTAGCGAAGAAGAGTCGATCGCAGGCGGCCGAGGTAAGTGGTCGGTGGCAGGCGTACCCCATCGCGGGTGGAGATGCGTCGACATCGAGGATCTCGGTGAGCCAAGCACCGAATGCGAGATGTGCGAGTCACAGACGATTCGTTATGTCCATCACATGGAGCACGCGGACTATCCGCACGTATTGCAAGTCGGATGCGTGTGCGCTGGGCATATGGAAGGCAACCTCGCGGCGTCGCGTGAGCGAGAGTCATCTATGCGAAGCCGAGCCGGGAAGCGCAGCCGCTGGCTGTCTCGGCGTTGGAAGATCTCTGCCAAAGGCAACCCCAATCTAAAGGCTGACGGATTTAGAGTGACCGTCTACCCCAGAAGTTCGGGGTGGGCGTTTACTTTGGTATCTGTCGCGACAGGACGCGTCTATCATGCCCGTAGAAACTACGCTGATCATATTGCAGCAAAGCTTGCAGCCTTCGATGCGATCACTCGTCTGCTGGCACAAGGTGGGGCTTAACCCCTCCTATATGGACTCCCCCACAACAGCAAGAGCCTAATCGATTGGGGGCCAATGGGTAAAGCACCTGCAGTCGTATATCCGGCATCTGGAGTGGACTCTGTTGTGGTCCGTGCCGACATGGAATCTGCGTCACCGCTGCGCCACACGGTACAAGCGGCTGCTGAACAGGTGTTCATTGAGCCGGAAGAGTTATCGACGTGTCGAGTGTGACTCAGACTAAAGTCGCACTATGAGCTCATTCGGGACACCAGCAATGACCGACCTCTTCCCACCCTGGCCGCTGTTCTCCGCATTCCTGCTGGCGAGCTTTGTCCTCGCTGTCACGCCTGGGCCTGGCGTGCTCTACATCGTTACGCGCAGTCTGGTGCAGGGGCGCCGTTTCGGCCTGGTGTCGGTGGCGGGTGTGGCTCTGGGCAATCTGGGCAACGCGCTTGCCGCGTCTGTGGGCCTTGCCGCGTTGTTCGCGGTTTCGTCCCTTGCTTTTGCCATCGTCAAATATGCGGGTGCGGTGTACCTCGTGTACCTCGGGGTGCAGATGCTGCGTTCGTCCCCGGGCGAGCAGTCGGCTGCCTTTCCCGCTGCGGCCCCCCTCCAGCGCATCTTCCGTGACGGTTTCGTGGTCGCGCTGCTCAACCCCAAGACCACGGTTTTCTTCGCGGCGTTTCTGCCGCAGTTCCTCAGCCCTGGCTCGCCACCCATGTTCCAGAGCGTGGTACTTGGTTTTCTGTTCGTGGCCATTGCCGCCGCAACCGACAGCGCCTACGCTTTGGCCGCTGGTGCAGCAGCGCCAATGTTGCGCGGCAAAGCTGTCCGCAACGTTGGGCGGCGTCTTGGTGGCGGCGTGTTCATCAGCCTTGGCGTGTTCGCTGCGCTAGCGGGTACGCGCGGCGTCAGCAAATAGGTCCAAGCCATGTTCTCGCACATCTTCGTCGGCGTGAGTGACTTTGATCGGGCGCTCAGGTTGTATGAGCCGCTGATGGCGGCTCTGCAAATTGAGCTGCGGTTCTGTGATCGCAGCCGCCCGTGGGCCGGCTGGCAAACCACGGGTGGCCCAAGGCCGCTGTTCCTCATCGGCAAGCCGTATGACGAAAAGCCACCCCATCCTGGCAACGGCCACATGGTGGCCTTCCTGGCAGCCGATCGCGCCTCCGTTCGTCACGTTCATCAGGTGGCGTTGGCAAATGGCGGAACTTCAGACGGTGAGCCCGGCTTGAGGCCCGAATACCACGCCAACTACTATGGGGCCTACTTTCGAGACCCAGATGGCAACAAGCTCTGTGTTGCCTGTCATACGCCCGAGGGGGAAACCAAAGCTGCAAGCGGCGCTGAATGATCCGCCCCAATGAACGCCATGTCGATGATTTTCCAGTTGCTGGTTGCCGCCTTTGGGCTGCTGTTCATCTACATGGCTGTACGCGCCATGCGGGACGGCTACTTCAAATCCCCACAAAAGGTTGTTCACGGCAACTACGTTGGGGTTACGCTCATCAAGCGTAGCGAAAGGCCCGTGGCCTTCTGGCTCTGCACGGTGGCTTTCCTGTCTTTCGGATTGGCCGTTCTTCTTTGCGCCTGGTTCATCATCTAGCCAGGCAACTTACCCCATGAACATGCCAAAGGCCGTCAGCACCCAACCATTTCACGCTCTGGCCGCGTCCTTAGCCGCAGGCGGCTTCAGCGCGCAAAGCCAGCGGCTGGAAGGCGTGCTCAACGGTGTATGGACCACATCAACCGAGCTGATTGGTGAGCTGGGCGTTACGGTTCTGGCCATCCGCAAGGAATGCAAGCCCTTGAACGCCGAGCAAAAGGCCTTGGTCAAGCAATGCTTGCGCGAGGTTCGCAAGGCCTGGCCGGGTTTTGGCATGTTCAGTTGGCTGTCGTTTCCCATCCATTTCCTGGCTGGCGGCCGCACCGCGAGCCGCTCGAATGATCAACCATGACAACCACCTCCCCCTTCGCGCAGACGCCTGAACCGCCCTACTACGCGGTCATCTTCTCGTCCCTGCGCACAGACGGTGACGCGGGCTATGCCCAGATGGCCGACCGCATGGTGGAACTGGCGGCGGAACAACCCGGTTTCCTGGGGGCGGAAAGCACCCGGGGCGGCGATGGGTTTGGCATCACCGTGTCATACTGGGCCAGCACCGAGGCCATTGCCGCCTGGAAGGCCAACGCCGAGCACCTGGCCGCGCAGGCCATGGGCATACGCGCTTGGTACGCGCATTACGAACTGCGTGTGGCAAAGGTGGAACGTGCGTATGGCAAACACGTGGGCTGACGCGCCCACCCCTTGCGGAGCTTGCAGATGAACACCAGAACCGGCGGCTGCCTGTGCGGCCAAGTACGTTACAGCATCACGGCCGCACCCGGGCCTTCGCGCATTTGCTGGTGCCGCGATTGCCAGCATCTGGCGGCCAATGGCACGGTGAACGTGGTTTTCCCCACGGCGGCTATTGAGGTGACCGGCAACGTGGCGCGGCACAACAAGGCGGCTGACAGCGGCAACCAGGTCACACGAAGCTTTTGCCCAGAGTGCGGCTCTCATCTCTTCTCTGACTCCACGGGCCGCCCCGGGTTGACGGTGGTGCGCGTGGGTACGCTGGATGACCCCTCTTCCGTCAAACCCACGGCCAACATCTGGCGGGCCAGCGCTACCGCCTGGGCCTGTGTGGACCTGGCGCTGGAGACGTTCGACCACGCGCCGCCCCCGCCGCCCAAGCCTGCAGCCTGAGGTTTTGCGCCAAGCCAGCCCCTGGCCACGGTAAAATACGAGGCTTTGCGCCGCCCGCTTGGCGGCGTGATGCAAGCCCCCGTTTTTTCCACCCCACAGGTACACGCCACCATGTCTCTGTTCACCGCCGTCGAAATGGCCCCCCGCGACCCCATCCTGGGTCTGAATGAGCAGTTCGCTGCCGACACCAACCCCAACAAGGTCAACCTGGGCGTGGGCGTCTATTACGACGACAACGGCAAGCTGCCCCTGCTGCAGTGCGTGCAGCAGGCTGAAAAGGCCATGATGGACAAGCCCGCCGCGCGTGGCTACCTGCCCATCGACGGTATTGCCGCCTACGACAACGCCGTGAAGGGCCTGGTGTTTGGCGTTGACAGCGAACCGGTCAAGAGCGGCCGCGTGGCCACCGTGCAGGCACTGGGCGGCACTGGCGGCCTGAAGATTGGCGCTGACTTCCTGAAGAAGCTCACCCCCAACGCCAAGGTGCTGATTTCCGACCCGAGCTGGGAAAACCACCGCGCGCTGTTCACCAACGCGGGCTTCACCGTTGAAACCTACGCCTACTACGACGCGGCCAAGCGTGGCGTGAACTTTGAAGGCATGCTGGCCAGCCTGAACGCCGCTGCGCCTGGCACCATCGTGGTGCTGCACGCCTGCTGCCACAACCCCACGGGTTACGACATCACTGCTGAGCAGTGGGACCAGGTGGTTGCCGCCGTCAAGGCTAAGGGCCTGACCGCCTTCCTGGACATGGCCTACCAGGGCTTTGGCCACGGCATTGCCGAAGACGGCGCCGTGATCCAGAAGTTCGTGGCCGCTGGCCTCACCTTCTTCGTGTCCACGTCTTTCTCCAAGAGCTTCAGCCTGTACGGCGAGCGCGTGGGCGCCCTGAGCGTGCTGTGCGAGAACAAGGAAGAAGCCGACCGCGTGCTGAGCCAGCTGAAGATCGCAATCCGCACCAACTACTCCAACCCGCCCACCCACGGTGGCGCCGTGGTGGCTGCCGTGCTGAACAACCCCGAGCTGCGCGCCCTGTGGGAAAAGGAACTGGGTGAAATGCGCGTGCGCATCAAGGCCATGCGCCAGAAGCTGGTGGACGGCCTGAAGGCCGCTGGCATTCAGCAGGACATGAGCTTCATCACCACGCAGATTGGCATGTTCAGCTACTCTGGCCTGACCAAGGACCAGATGGTGCGCCTGCGCAGCGAGTTTGGTGTGTACGGCACCGACACCGGCCGGATGTGCGTGGCCGCGCTGAACAGCAAGAACATCGATTACGTCTGCAAATCGATCGCCGCAGTGTTGTAAAACGCACCTGGGTTTCGCCAATGCGACAGACGGAGCCCGGCATTGCGTCGGGCTTCGTTCATTATGAGGCATATCCTGTTATATTTGTTGCACTGCAACATAACCGTGTAGCGAGGCCTTCATGCTGTACCAGTTCTACGAGACCCAGCGCTCCTTGATGGAGCCCTTTTCCGACCTTGCCCAGCTGACGGCCAAGCTGTACGCCAACCCCCTGTCGCCCCTGGGGCAGACGCCGTTCTCGCAACGCATTGCTGCGGGCTATGACCTGGTGCACCGCCTGGGCAAAGACTACGAAAAGCCCGAGTTCGGAATCACCACTGTGGACGTAGGCAACGTACACGTGGCCATTGCGGAACGGGTTGAAATTGATAAACCTTTCTGTGAGCTACGCCGTTTCAAGCGCTATTCGGACGACGCTGACACCATCCTGCGTTTGAAGCAACAGCCTGTGGTGCTGATCGTGGCGCCGCTCTCGGGCCACTACGCCACGCTGTTGCGCGACACGGTGCGCACCATGCTGGCAGACCACAAGGTCTACATCACCGACTGGAAGAACGCCCGCTTGGTGCCGATGAGCGAAGGCGACTTCCACCTGGACGACTATGTGAACTACGTGCAGGAGTTCATTCGCTACCTGCAGGGCATCTACGGCAACTGCCACGTGATGAGCGTGTGCCAGCCCACCGTGCCGGTGCTCGCGGCTGTGTCGCTCATGTCCAGCCGGGGCGAGCTGCCGCCGCTGTCCATGACCATGATGGGCGGCCCGATTGATGCGCGCAAATCGCCCACGGCGGTGAACAACCTGGCGGTGCACCGCAGCATCGACTGGTTTGAAAATAATGTGATCTATAGGGTGCCCACCAACTTCCCGGGCGCTGGGCGCCGTGTGTACCCGGGCTTCTTGCAGCACGCTGGTTTCATCGCCATGAACCCGGACCGCCACGCCAACAGCCATTACGACTACTTCCAGGACTTGATCAAGGGCGACAACGACAGCATTGAAGCCCACCGCAAGTTCTACGACGAGTACAACGCCGTGCTCGACATGGACGCCAACTACTACCTGGAAACCATCAACACGGTGTTCCAGGAGTTCAAGCTGGTGAACGGTACCTGGGAAGTGCGCAACGAAAAAGGCGTGAAGGAACTGGTGCGCCCGCAGGACATTCGCGACACCGGCCTGCTGACGGTGGAAGGCGAGCTGGACGATATTTCCGGCAGCGGCCAGACCCGCTCGGCGCACGACCTGTGCACCGGCATTGTCGACAGCGAGCAGCGCCATTACGAAGTGAAGGGCGCGGGCCACTACGGCATCTTCAGCGGCCGCCGTTGGCGCGAAAAGGTGTACCCGGTGGTGAAGGCATTCATTGAAGAGCACAACGCCGGGCTGAAGAAGGCCCAATCTGCACCAGTGGCGGCGCCCCAGCACGCCGCTGAACCTGTAACAGCCCCCGCGACGGCAGCCCGCAAGGCTCCAGTACGTAAGGCCGCTGCCAAGAAGACCACGGGCAAGGCTTGACGGCGACCGACCCACGCACCGAACTGGCCGCGCGCATAGACGCGGCCTTGCCGCAGATGCAGTGCACGCGTTGCGGCTACCCCGATTGCGCCCGTTACGCGGCAGCCATTGCCGCGGGCGAGGCAGAAATCAACCAATGCCCGCCGGGCGGTGAGGAAGGCGTGCGGCGGCTGGCGGCCATTACCGGGCGCCCCGCCCTGCCCCTGAACCCCGAACACGGCCTGGAAGGGCCGCTGACGGTAGCGGTGATTGACGAGAACTGGTGCATAGGCTGCACGCTGTGCATCAAGGCCTGCCCCACGGACGCCATTGTGGGCGCCAACAAGCGCATGCACACGGTGTTGGAGCCCTATTGCACGGGCTGCGAACTGTGCATTCCCGTGTGCCCTGTGGACTGCATCAGCCTGGAGAACGTGAGCGGCGCGGCCACGGGCTGGGCAGCGTGGTCGCCCAAGCAAGCGGACTTGGCGCGTTCACGCTACCAGTGGCACTTGCAGCGCACCCAGCGCGACGCTGCCGAACACCAGGACCGGCAGGACAAAAAGGCCCAGGACAAACTGGCGAATCTGGAAGAGCATTCCAAGCACACCGACCCGGCCACGCTGGACAAGAAACGCGCCGTGATCGAGGCTGCCCTGGCCCGTGCGCGTGCGGCGCGGCAGGCCAAGAGCTAAACCATTTGTGGCGCGCCCGAGCCGATTCGGGCGCTTGGGCTGCGTCAGGCCACGCGCAACGGCAGAGTAGCCAAACCCCGGTAAAGCGGGTTGCGGTTGCGCAGCGGCTCACCATCCAGCTCCAGCCCCGGCTTGTGCATGGCCAGCGCGCGCAACACGGCTTGCGTTTCCATTTGCGTGAGCGCAGCCCCTATGCAGATGTGCGCACCGCTGCCGAACGACAGGGCGCCAGGGTTGGCGCGGTCGATTTGCAGGGCGTCAGGGTTGCTGTGGCGGGCAGGGTCGCGGTTAGCAGAGCCGATCAGCGGCAGGATCAGGTCGCCCCGCTGAACGGCTTGGCCGCACAGCGTCATGGCGCGGGTGGCACGGCGGCCGGTCCACTGCACGGGGCTGTCGAAGCGCAGCAGTTCACGCACGGCGTTACCTGCCAGTTTCGGCTGCTGACAAAGCAGGCGCCATTGGCCAGGGTGTGAAAGCAAGGCGTGCAGGCCGTTGCCCAGAAGGTTGCGGGTGGTTTCGTAACCGGCGAACAGCAGCATGGCGCACTGGGCCAGCAGTTCCAGGCCCGATTCGATCTGCCCCTGCGCTTCAGCTTGCAACAGGCGGCTCACCAGGTCGTCGCCCAGGTGCTGGCGGCGCCAGGGCAACAGTTCGCGCTCGAAGTACGCGGTCATCTCCAGCAGGCTGCGCTGGGCACGCAGCAGCTGGGCATGCTCGGGCTGCGCAGCGCCAATGAATACCGCGATGTCGTCGCACCAGCGCATGAAGGTGGCGTCCAGCGCTGGGTCCACGTTCATCAAACGGCCGATGACGCGCGCGGGCAGCGGCCGCGCAATCTGCGCCATGAAGTCGAACGGGCCATCGAGCGCAAGCACACGCTCGGCCACGGTAACGTCCAGCCAGGCTTGCATCTGGGCCAAGGCATCAGGCCGGAAGGCGGGCATGAGGATCTGGCGCAGACGGCCATGGTCGGGCGCGTCCAGAAAGAGCATGGCGCGCGCGAACAGGCTTTGGAAGGGGCGCAGTTCGACCCGGCCTTGCTGCGCGGCGGCCATGACCCAGCCGCCCGTGCGCTGTGCGGAAAGCGCAGGGTCGCGCAAGGCCGCCTCAACATCAGCGTGGCGGGTGAGCAGCCATGCTCCGCCAAAGAAGCCGTCGCTCCACAGCATGGCTCCCTCTTCGCGCCACGCCTGGTAGGCGGGGTACGGGTTGTCGAGGAATGCTTCGTCTATCGACGGTGCCGTGACGGCCTCGGCCAGTGTCATGCTTCGGCGCCCGTGACCTCGGCGTCCTTCACTTCGGGGCGCTCGCCCTTGGGCTTGAGGCCCAGGCGCTCGAACAGGCGGCGGTCACGCTGGGCCTGGGGGTTGGTGGTGGTGAGCAGGCGGTCACCGTAGAAGATGGAGTTGGCACCCGCCGCGAAGCACAGGGCTTGCAGGGCGTCATCCATCTGCTCGCGGCCTGCCGACAGGCGCACCATGGTGGTGGGCATGGTGATGCGCGCCACGGCGATGGTGCGCACGAACTCAAAGGGGTCGATGGGTTCGGCGTCGGCCAACGGGGTGCCGGGCACGGCGACGAGGTTGTTGATGGGCACGGACTCGGGGTATGGGTCGAGGTTGGCAAGCTGGGCAATGAGGCCCGCGCGCTGGGTGCGCGTTTCACCCATGCCCACGATGCCGCCGCAGCACACGTTGATGCCTGCCTGGCGGACGTTGTCCAGGGTGTCCAGCCGGTCCTGGTAGGTGCGGGTGCTGATGATGCTGCCGTAGTGGTCGGGCGAGGTGTCGAGGTTGTGGTTGTAGTAGTCCAGCCCGGCGTCCTTGAGCTGGCGGGCCTGGTCGCCGTCGAGCATACCCAGCGTCATGCAGGTTTCCAGGCCCAGGCCGCGCACGCCTTCAATCATCGCGGCGACGCGCTCCATGTCGCGCTCCTTGGGGCTGCGCCAGGCTGCGCCCATGCAGAAGCGCGTGGCGCCCTGCTCTTTGGCGGCGCGGGCGGCGTCAAGCACCTCGTCCAGCGGCATGATCTTGCTGGCTTCCAGCCCGGTGTCGAAATGCGAGGACTGGGGGCAGTAGCCGCAGTCTTCGGCGCAGCCACCGGTCTTGATGGACAGCAGCGTGGAGAGCTGCACCTCGTTGGGGTCGAAGTTTTCACGGTGCACCTGTTGGGCGCGGAAAAGCAGGTCCATGAAAGGAAGGTCGTACAGCGCTTCCACGGCGGCCACGGTCCAGCGGGTTTCGGGCACGCCCACGTTGGCGCGGCGCAGAGACGAAAGAGAGATAGGTGCGACGGTGGTCATGGTGTCACTTCAAAAGAGGGTTGCTTCAGGCCGAACAGGGTTTGCAGGCCGACGGTAGAAAGATGCGGTGCGACGGAGGCCGCGTCTGGGCTTTCCAGATGGGGAACGACACCCAGGCAAGGCACGTGAAAACGCCGCTCAAACTCTTGCGTGAGGGTGTGGATGTTGTCTTGCAAGTGCAGCATGGCCGGGTCCAGCGTGTTGCCCACCCAGCCTGCCAGGTGCAGGCGGCGTGCGACGATGGCCTCTGCCGTGAGCAACGCGTGGTTGATGCAGCCCAAGCGCAGCCCGACGACGAGCACCACCGGCAGGTTCAGCGCGCACATGAGGTGCGAGCTGTCCCAGTTGGAGCCCAGCGGCACACACAGGCCGCCCGCACCTTCCACCACGATCAGGTCGGCACGCTGGGCGAGTTGGCGAGCGCCCTGCTCCAGCGTGTCTCGATCGATCACACGCCCTTCGGCATGCGCGGCCAGATGCGGCGCGCAGGGTTGGCGCAACTGGCAAGGGCCCACCTCTTCAGGTTGCAGTTCGATATTGCTGGCAGCCCACAGGGTGTGCACGTCTTCATTGACCCACTGCCCGGCGATGTTGTCCATGCCTGCGGCCACGGGCTTGTAGCCGGCCACGCGCAGGCCGGCCTGGGCGGCGCGGCGCAGCAGACCGGCACTGACGCGGGTCTTGCCCACTTCAGTGTCGGTGCCGGTGACGAAACAGCCTTTCATGCTTGTTCCTTTTTCAGAATGTCGGTGAGAGCGCCCAGCAGTTGGTCCACATCGGCTGCGGTGTGGCTGGCAGAAATCGTCAGGCGCAAACGAGCCGTGCCCACGGGCACGGTGGGCGGGCGAATGGCGGGCACACGAATGCCGCGCGCTTCCAGCGCGGCTTCCAGTGCCAGTGCGCGTGCGTTGTCGCCCACGATGAGGGGTTGAATGGGCGTGAAGGACGCTGGCAGCGACAGGCCCGGGTGGCGCTCTGCCAGCGTTGCCAGCCCTGTGCGCAGTTGGGCAACCAACTCGTTCAACCGTTCACGCCGTTGACTGCCCTCGGCGCCCTCGATCAGTGCCAGAGCATGCCCCAGCGCATGCGCCAACGCGGGCGGCATGGCCGTGGTGTAGATGTAAGGTCGGGCGCGCTGCACCAGCCATTCGACGATGACGGGGTGCGCGGCCACGAAGGCGCCCGACACCCCGGCGGCCTTGCCGAGCGTGCCCATGCAGATCAGGCGTTCGCTGCAAAGGCCGAAATGTTCCAGGCTGCCGTGGCCATGCGCGCCCAGCACACCAAAGCCATGTGCATCGTCAATGACCAGCCAGGCGTCGTATTGCTCGGCCAGGCGCAGCAACGCGGGCAGGTCGGCCACGTCGCCGTCCATGCTGAAGACGGCGTCGGTGACGATGAGTTTCACCGGGGTGGTGCAGGCGCGCAACTGGCGTTCCAGCGCGTCAAGCTGCCCATGGGGGTAGCGCAGCAGCTTGGCGCGGGCCAGCAAGGCACCGTCGATGAGCGAGGCGTGGTTGAGCTTGTCGGACAGGATGGTGGCTTGTTCATCACCCAGCGCCGTCATCAGCGCCACGTTGGCCATGTAGCCGCTGCAGAACAGCAGCGCACGTGCGCCGGGGATGTGCGGCGCTAGCCATTGCGCGAGGGTGGTTTCCAACGCGGCATGCGCCTGGCTGTGGCCGCTCACGAGGTGCGACGCGCCGCTGCCCGCGCCCCACAGGCGGGCGCCTTCGGCCAAAGCATCAATCACACCCTGATGGCTTGCCAAACCCAGGTAGTCGTTGCTGCAGAAGGCGAGCATGTTGCCACTGCCTTGCCAATGTTGGTGCGGGCCACACGGCGACGTACCCACCCTGCGGCGCCTACGCAGGGCGGCAGCGTCGATGTCAAGCAGTTGACGGTTGATGTGTTCGATCAGCATCAGGCTGTTGCAACGTGTCGTGCAGGGTGGCCTGCAAGCGCTCGGACAACCAGCGCGAGAGGTCCCCGTCGAGCACGTAGGGGGGCATCAGGTACACGGTGCGCCCGATGGGGCGAACCAGCAGTTCGTGGCGGCGACCCGCCAGGTGAAACGCCTCAGCAAAGCGGCCCTGGGCAAGCTCTGCCTTGACGTCAAAGGCCCAGATCATGCCACGGCGGCGCGGGTGCTCCACCCCGGGGTATGCCATGAGAGGTGCCAGTGCCTGGTCGAGCAAGGCCGCTTGTTGGGCGTTGCGGCCCAGCACGTCCTGGGTGTCGAAACGGTCGAGCACGGCCAGCGCCGCCCGGCAGGCCAGCGCGTTTCCGGTGTAGGAATGCGAATGCAGGAAGCCGCGCGCCACGTCGTCGGACAGGAAGGCGCGGTAGATGGCGTCGCGGCACAAAACCAACGACAGCGGCAGAAAACCGCCGGTGATGCCCTTGGAGAGGCACACGAAATCGGGCCAGATGCCCGCCTGTTCGCAGGCGAAGAAGGTGCCCGTGCGGCCACAGCCCACGGCAATCTCGTCGGCGATGAGGTGCACGCTGTAATGGTCGCACAGCGCGCGCACCCGTTGCAGGTAGGACGCATGGTGCATGGCCATGCCTGCGGCGCATTGCACCAGCGGCTCCACGATGACGGCGGCGATGTGCGCGTGGCGTTCGGCCAGCAGCGCTTCCAAGTCGGCAGCGGCGCGTTGGGCCACAGCTGCAGCGTCCTCGCCTTCAGCGGCCTGGCGGTCGTCGGGCGATGCCACCTGGTGCGATCGCATCAGCAGTGGGTCGTAGGCGTCGCGGAAGACGGGCACGTCCGTGACGGCCAGGGCGCCCAGCGTTTCGCCGTGGTAACCCTGGCGCACGCAGACGAATTCGCGCTTGCCACCCTGCCCCACGTTGCGCCAGTGGTGGAAGCTCATCTTGAGCGCGATTTCCACGGCGGACGCACCGTCGCTGGCGTAGAAGGCGTGGCCCAGCACGCCACCCGTGCGGGCCGACAACCGTTCCGCCAGTTCAATGGCGGGCGCGTGGGTGCACCCAGCCAGCATCACGTGGGGCAATACGTCCAGTTGCTGCTTGAGCGCGTTGACGATGCCCTCGTCGGCATGACCGAACAGATTGACCCACCAGCTGCTGTTGGCGTCGAAGTAGCGGTTGCCCTCCTGGTCGTACAGCCAAGGGCCATGGGCGCGGGCGATGGGCAGCGGCGGCACCACGGCCGCGCGTTGCATTTGCGTGCAGGGGTGCCACACGCTGGCCAGGCTGCGGGCCTGCCAGTCGGCGTTACCTTGTACCACGTCAGCCCAGCGCCTGAATCACTTCGGGCGGTGCCTGCACCAGCTCGATCAGCACCCCCTCTCCCGCGATCGGGAACTCGTCGTTCGACTTCGGGTGCAGGAAGGTGATGTCGTAACCGGCCGCACCCTTGCGGATGCCGCCTGGCGCAAAACGCACGCCCTGCGCGGTGAGCCACTCCACCGCCTTGGGCAGGTCGTCGATCCACAGGCCCACGTGGTTGAGTGGCGTGGTGTGCACTGCAGGCTTCTTCTCTGGGTCGAGCGGCTGCATCAGGTCCACCTCCACCTTGTAGGGGCCCTGCCCCATCGCGCAGATGTCCTCGTCCACGTTCTCGCGCTCGCTCTTGAAGGTGCCGGTCACCTCCAGGCCGAGCATGTCCACCCACAGCTTTTGCATGCGGGTCTTGTCGGGCCCGCCGATGGCGATCTGCTGGATGCCCAGCACTTTGAAGGGACGTTGGCTCATTTTTCGAATTCCACGATGGGTTGGTCCACCACCAGGGACTCGCCCTTGCTGGCCAGCACCTTGGCCACCACACCGTCAGCAGCGGCGAAGAGCACGTTCTCCATCTTCATGGCTTCGATGACGGCCACACGTTCGCCAGCCTGCACCTTCTGGCCCGGCTGCACCGCAACCTCCACCAGCAGGCCGGGCATGGGCGACAGCACGAACTGGCTCATGTCTGGCGGCGCCTTGAAGGGCATGAGCTGATGCAGTTCGGCCATGCGCGGCGACACGACCATGGTCTCCAGCTTGGTGCCGTTGTGCTGCACCACCAGAGCCAGCGGGTTCTTGGCAGAGCCACGCTCCACCTGCGCCACGAAGGGCTCGCCGTTGACCTCGCCGGTGATGACCACATCGTTCAAGCGCGAGGAAGATGTGATCTTGTAGCGCTTCTCACCCACGGTGACGGAGGCGTAACCCGTCTCGCCAGCAAACTCGTCCACGTGCACCCGGGTTTGGTTGTGCTTGCCCGTGGGCGACAGGCTAATGACGGTGTAGTCTTGCCCCACCTTCACGCCATAACCGGGAAGCTGGCCAGTGATGGTGGTGGTGCGCTCGCGGGACTTGCGGCGCACGAAGGCGGCCAGCGCCACGAGGAAGTCGTTGTCGTCGTGCGGCACGTCTTCAGCGCGGAAGCCGCCAGCGTAATGCTGGGCGATGAAGCCGGTGTTGAACTTGCCAGAGACAAAGTCGGGGTGGGCCAGCAGCGCTGCCTGGAACGGGATGTTGCTGTTGATGCCGCGAATGACGAAGCCGTTGAGCGCCTCGCGCATTTTCGCGATGGCGTCGTTGCGGTCCTTGCCGTGCACGATGAGCTTGGCGATCATCGAGTCGTAGAACATCGGGATCTCGCCGCCTTCAAACACGCCGGTGTCCACGCGCACGCCGTACTTGTGGCCCGTGTCGGCCTGCCACATCGTCTCTTTCGGGGGTGTGAAGCGCACCAGGCGGCCGGTGGAAGGCAGGAAGTTGCGGAAAGGGTCTTCGGCGTTGATGCGGCACTCGATGGCCCAGCCGTCGCGCTTCACGTCGGCCTGGGTCAGGGGCAGCCTCTCGCCAGCGGCCACGCGGATCATAAGTTCCACCAGGTCCAGCCCGGTGATGCATTCGGTCACCGGGTGCTCCACCTGCAGGCGGGTGTTCATTTCCAGGAAGTAGAAGTCCTGGTCCTTGCCCACCACGAACTCCACCGTGCCCGCGCTCTGGTACTTCACGGCCTTGGCCAGCGCCACGGCCTGTTCGCCCATGGCCTTGCGGGTGGCGTCGCTGATGAAGGGGCTGGGCGCCTCCTCGATCACCTTCTGGTGGCGGCGCTGGATGGAGCATTCGCGCTCGTTCAGGTAGATCACGTTGCCGTGGCTGTCACCGAGGATCTGGATCTCGATGTGGCGCGGCTCCTGCACGAACTTCTCGATGAAGATGCGGTCGTCGCCAAAGCTGTTGCGTGCCTCGTTCTGGCAGGCGGTGAAGCCTTCCAGGGCTTCCTTGTCGTTGTAGGCCACGCGCAGGCCCTTGCCGCCTCCGCCCGCAGACGCCTTGATCATCACCGGGTAGCCGATGCCCTTGGCAATGCCCACGGCCTCTTCTGCCGTGGCGATGGGGTCGTTGTAGCCGGGGATGGTGTTGACCTTGGCCTCGTTCGCCAGCTTCTTGGAGGCGATCTTGTCGCCCATGGCCGCGATGGAGTGCGCCTTGGGGCCGATGAAGGCGATGCCCTCTTCCTCGCAACGCTTGGCGAAGGCTTCGTTTTCCGACAGGAAGCCGTAGCCGGGGTGGATGGCCTCGGCGCCGGTCTGCTTGGCGGCGGCGATGATCTTGTCGGCCACCAGGTAGGACTCGCGCGAAGGCGCCGGGCCCAGCAGCACGGATTCGTCTGCCAGGCGCACGTGGCGCGCTTCCTTGTCGGCTTCGGAATACACCGCCACGGTGGCAATGCCCATTTTCTTGGCAGTGGCGATGACGCGGCATGCGATCTCACCGCGGTTGGCAATCAGGATTTTCTTGAACATAACGGTCTCCTAAACGGGAGTGAATGTGTTGTTGCTGACATGGTGCGGTGCTGAGCCCGCCCAGGTCACGGTGTGCCTGCCTCCGCTCATGTCCCCCGCCGACCTGCGGCCGGCTCCTCCTTTACTTCGCTGCGACAGGCACACCATGCCCAGGGCTGCGAAGAAGGTGGTTTGCAATACATCGCCATACAAGCCTCCCGGGATCGGGCTGCCTGGGCGTTTTGCGAAGGTAAAGGAGGAGCGCGAAGCGCGGGGGACACGGAGCAAAACGCCCAGGTAGTCCGATCCAGCGCAAGCAGAAGACATCACACGCACCATGCAACTTAGAGGGGGATGTTCCCGTGCTTGCGCCACGGGTTTTCCACCTTCTTGTCCTTGAGCATCACCAGCGAACGGCAGATGCGCTTGCGCGTTTCGTGCGGCAGGATGACGTCGTCGATGTACCCGCGTTCGGCGGCCACGAAGGGGTTGGCAAAGCGGCGCTTGTACTCGGCCTCGCGCTCGGCCAGCTTGGCCGGGTCCTTCTTGTCCTCGCGGAAGATGATCTCCACCGCACCCTTGGCGCCCATCACCGCGATCTCGGCGTTGGGCCAGGCCAGGTTCACGTCGCCACGCAGGTGCTTGGAGGCCATCACGTCATACGCACCGCCATAGGCCTTGCGGGTGATGACGGTGATCTTCGGCACCGTGCATTCGGCGTATGCGTAGAGCAGCTTGGCGCCGTGCTTGATGATGCCGCCGTACTCCTGGCTGGTGCCGGGCATGAAGCCGGGCACATCCACGAAGGTGACGACGGGGATGTTGAACGCGTCGCAGAAGCGCACGAAACGCGCGGCCTTGATGCTCGACTTGATGTCCAGGCAGCCCGCCAGCACCAGCGGCTGGTTGGCCACGATGCCCACGGTCTGGCCGTCCATGCGGGCAAAGCCCACCACGATGTTCTTGGCGTACTCGGGCTGGATCTCGAAGAAGTCGCCATCGTCCACGGTCTTGACGATCAGCTCCTTCATGTCGTAGGGCTTGTTCGGGTTGTCGGGCACCAGGGTGTCCAGGCTCAACTCGGCGCGGTCGATCGGGTCGCCGCTCTTGCGCACGGGTGCCTTCTCGCGGTTGTTGAGCGGCAGGTAGTTGAACAGGCGGCGCAGCATAAGCAGCGCCTCCACGTCGTTCTCGAACGCCAGGTCGGCCACGCCGCTCTTGGTGGTATGCGTCACGGCGCCGCCCAGTTCCTCGGCGGTCACTTCCTCGTGCGTCACGGTCTTCACCACCTCGGGGCCGGTCACGAACATGTAGCTCGAATCCTTCACCATGAAGATGAAGTCCGTCATGGCGGGGGAATACACCGCGCCACCGGCAGAGGGGCCCATGATCATGCTGATCTGCGGAATCACACCGCTGGCCATGACGTTGCGCTGGAACACCTCGGCATAGCCGCCCAGGGAGGCCACACCTTCCTGAATACGCGCACCGCCCGAATCGTTGAGGCCGATGACCGGCGCGCCGACCTTCATGGCCTGGTCCATGACCTTGCAGATTTTCTCGGCGTGCGCTTCGGAGAGTGCGCCGCCGAAGACGGTGAAGTCCTGACTGAAGACGAAGACCAGGCGGCCGTTGATCATGCCGTAGCCGGTGACCACGCCGTCGCCGGGCACCTTGTTGTCCTGCATGCCGAAGTCGGTGCAGCGGTGCTCGACGAACATGTCCCATTCTTCAAAGGTGCCTTCGTCAAGCAGCACCTCCAGACGCTCGCGCGCGGTGAGCTTGCCCTTGGCGTGCTGCGCGTCTATGCGCTTTTGCCCGCCGCCCAGGCGCGCGGCCTCGCGTTTGCTCTCCAGTTGTTCCAGGATTTCATGCATGGTGGGGTCTCCAGAAAATCAGTCAAACAGTTCCAGCAGCTGACGCGCTGCGGTGGATGCGGCCAGGCTACCTTCAAGCACCTGGCGCGTGGTGGTTTCGAGCTGCGCGCGGATGCGCGGGTGCTCGCGAAAACGTTGTTTCAGCCCGGCTTCAATGCGCTCCCACATCCAGGCGCGGGCCTGCTGGTGCCGCTTGGCGAACAGGCGGCCATTGGCGGTCTGCAGGCGGCGGAACTCGCTCACCTGCGACCAGAAGCTGTCCACGCCCTGCCCGTGCAGCGCGCTGATCTGAATGACGTGCGGATGCCAGACATGGGTGTCGTGGTGGGCGTGCTCGGGGTTGCCGTGCAAGCCGAGCAAGCGCAGAGAGGATGTGATCTGTGCCCGCGCGCGGGTGGCGGCATCGGGGTCGATATCGGCCTTGTTGATGACCACCAGGTCGGCCAGTTCCATTACCCCCTTCTTGATGGCTTGCAGGTCGTCCCCGGCGTTGGGCAGTTGCAGCAGGCAGAACATGTCGGTCATGTTGGCCACGGCGGTTTCGCTCTGGCCCACGCCCACCGTTTCCACGATGACCACGTCGTACCCGGCGGCTTCGCACACCAGCATGGATTCGCGCGTTTTCTCGGCCACGCCGCCCAAAGTGCCACTACTGGGGCTGGGGCGGATGTAGGCACGCTCGTTCACCGACAGGTGTTCCATGCGCGTCTTGTCGCCCAGGATGGAGCCGCCCGACACGCTGCTGGACGGGTCTACCGCCAGCACCGCCACGCGGTGGCCCAGCCCGATGAGGTGCAGGCCTAGCGCCTCGATGAAAGTGCTTTTGCCCACGCCCGGCACGCCGCTGATGCCCAACCGCAGCGCCTTGCCGGTGTGCGGCAGGAGTGCGGTCAGCAGCTCGTCCGCCTGGGCGCGGTGGTCGGCCCGGGTGGATTCGAGCAGCGTGATGGCCTTGGCCATGGCCCGGCGCTGAACGGCGCCCTGCCCTTGGACGATGCCATCGAAAAGCACGGCAGGATTCAAGCGACCGCCTTCTTGATCTGCTCCAGCACGTCCTTGGCGCTGGCGGGAATGGGGGTGCCGGGGCCGTACACGCCCTTGACACCTGCCTCGTACAAAAAGTCGTAGTCCTGGCGCGGAATCACGCCGCCCACGAAGACGATGATGTCGTCAGCGCCCTGTTTCTTGAGCTCTTCGATGATGGCAGGTACCAGCGTCTTGTGACCTGCGGCGAGCGTGGACACGCCCACGGCGTGCACGTCGTTCTCAATGGCCTGGCGCGCGCACTCTTCGGGCGTCTGGAACAGCGGGCCCATGTCCACGTCAAAGCCCAAGTCTGCAAACGCGGTGGCCACCACCTTGGCGCCCCGGTCGTGGCCGTCCTGCCCCAGCTTGGCGATCATCACGCGCGGGCGGCGGCCCTGCTCCTCGGCAAAGGCAGCAATCTCTTCCTTGAGTTTTTCCCAGCCCTCGGCCGAATCGTAGGCAGCTGCGTACACCCCGGTCACCTTTTGTGTGTCGGCGCGGTGGCGCCCGAAAACCTTTTCCAGTGCGTCAGACACCTCGCCCACCGTGGCACGCAGGCGGATGGCGCGGATGGACAGGTCCAGCAGGTTACCACTGCCGCTTTCGGCGGCGGCGGTCAGCGCGTCCAGCGCCGCCTGCACGGCCGCATTGTCGCGTTTGGCCTTGATGTCCTTCAAGCGCGCAATCTGCTGCTCGCGCACCTTGTGGTTGTCCACCTCCAGAATCTCGATCGGGTCTTCCTTGGCCAACTTGTATTTGTTGACACCCACGATCACGTCCTTGCCCGAGTCGATGCGCGCCTGCTTCTCGGCGGCGGCGGCTTCGATCTTCAGCTTGGCCCAGCCGCTGTCCACGGCCTTGGTCATGCCGCCCATGGCGTCCACTTCCTCGATGATCTTCCAGGCTACATCGGCCATCTGCTGGGTCAGCGACTCCATCATGTAGCTGCCCGCCCAGGGGTCCACCACGTTGGTGATGTGCGTTTCTTCCTGGATAATGAGCTGCGTGTTGCGCGCGATGCGGGCGCTGAACTCGGTGGGCAGCGCAATCGCTTCGTCGAAGCTGTTGGTGTGCAGGCTCTGCGTGCCCCCGAACACGGCCGCCATGGCCTCGATGGTGGTGCGCACCACGTTGTTGTAGGGGTCCTGCTCCGTCAGGCTCCAGCCGCTGGTCTGGCTGTGCGTGCGCAGCATCAGACTCTTGGGGTTCTTGGCGTTGAAGCCCTTCATGATGCGGCACCACAGCAGGCGGGCGGCACGCATCTTGGCAATTTCCAGGTAGAAGTTCATGCCCACCGCCCAGAAGAAGCTCAGACGCCCGGCAAAGTCGTCCACGTCCATGCCTTTGGCAATGGCGGTCTTCACGTATTCCTTGCCGTCCGCCAAGGTGAAGGCCATCTCCAGCGCCTGGTTAGCCCCGGCTTCCTGCATGTGGTAGCCGCTGATGCTGATGGAATTGAACTTCGGCATGTTCTTCGATGTGTACTCGATGATGTCGCCGATGATCCGCATGGAGGGCTGGGGCGGGTAGATGTAGGTGTTGCGGACCATGAACTCCTTGAGGATGTCGTTCTGGATCGTGCCGCTGAGCTGGTCCTGGCCCACGCCCTGCTCTTCAGCCGCCACCACGTAGCCTGCCAGCACTGGCAGCACGGCGCCGTTCATGGTCATGGACACGCTCACCTTGTCCAGCGGAATGCCGTCGAACAGGATCTTCATGTCCTCCACACTGTCGATGGCCACGCCCGCCTTGCCCACGTCACCAAAGACGCGGGGGTGGTCGCTGTCGTAACCCCGGTGGGTGGCCAGGTCGAACGCCACGGACACGCCCTGCCCGCCTGCCGCCAGCGCCTTGCGGTAGAACGCGTTGGATTCCTCCGCCGTGGAAAAACCCGCGTACTGGCGGATGGTCCAGGGCCGCACGGCGTACATGGTGGCCTGGGGACCACGGATGAAGGGCTCGAAGCCGGGCAGCGTGTTGGTGTACGGCAGGCCCTGCACGTCTTGTGCGGTGTACAGCGGCTTGACGGCGATGCCATCTGGCGTCACCCAGTCTAAAGTGTCCAGCGGGCGGTCTTTGAGGGACTTGGCCGCGGCCTTTTCCCAGTCGGACAGTGTGGCGGGCTTGAACTCGGACGTCATGTGAGGCACCTGTGCTTGTGATCTTGGACGGACCGCATTCTACATCATTCATAATTATTGATGCAGAATTCAAAGTAAAGTACCATTACACTCCGAGCCGACCTTACACCGCCATGTCCGCCATTTCTCTCACCCCTCGCGCCCTGTATGAAGAAGTTGCCGAACTGCTGCGGCAGCGCATCTTCAACCGCGAGCTGGCACCGGGCAGCTGGATAGACGAGCTCAAGATCGCCGAGGAATTCGGCATCAGCCGCACGCCCCTGCGCGAAGCGCTGAAGGTGCTGGCCGCCGAAGGCCTGGTGACCATGAAGGTGCGCCGGGGCGCCTACGTCACCGAAGTATCTGAACAAGACTTGCGCGAGGTTTACGAGCTGTTGTCGCTGCTCGAATCGGACGCGGCAGGTGCCGTGTGCCAGCGCGCCACCGGGGCCGAACTGGCCGAACTGCAGGCGCTTCACCAGGAACTGGAACAGGCCGCCGACCCGAAAACCGGCTCACGCGAACGCTTCTTTGCCCTGAACGAAGCCTTCCACCTGCGCCTGCTGGAACTGGCGGGCAACCGCTGGCGCAAGCAAATGGTGGCCGACCTGCGCAAAGTGATGAAGCTCAACCGCCACAGCTCGCTGTTCAAGTCAGGGCGCATTGAGGAATCGCTGAAGGAGCACCAGGCGATTCTGGCTGCCATCTTGAAGCGCGACGCCGAGCAAGCCGTGCAACGGGTTAAGACCCACTTCGCCAACGGTCTACAAGCCGCAGCCTGAACCCGTACTTTCCCTCTGTAACCAAACCGTAACCTGTGCCTAGAATGGGCCGCCCCACCAAAGGGGCTTTGCCCATGACGAGTTACACAGCCCCACCAACGGCCGCCAACAACCAGAAAGCCACCCAGCAGACCCTGCTGGAATACCAAGCCATCCTAGAAAACGCGTCGGTAGGCATCATCTTCACCCGCGGTCAACGGGTGGAACATTGCAATCCACGCGCGTCCGCCATCTATGGCTGGCCTCACGGCGAGTTGGAAGGCCAGCACGGTTCGGTGTTTTATCTGTCCCCCGAAGACTACGCAAACATCGGGCGAATCGCCTACCCCCTGCTCTCTTCAGGGCAGTTGCTCGACCACGAAATGCCGATGCGCCGCAAAGACGGCGGCATTGTCTACTGCCACATACGTGCCAAGGCCATCAACCCCGAGAAAACATCCGAAGGGACGATCTGGATCGTGGAGGACGTGGGTGAACGTCGGCGCGCCGAGGCCGAGTTGCAGGACCTTCTGCTCAAGCAGCACGCGATCCTGGAAAACGCGTCCGTCGGCATCCTTTTCACTCAGGATGGAGTGATCGTGCATTGCAACCCCCGCATGGAGGCGATCTACGGCTGGCCCCACGGCTCGCTGGTCGGACGCAAGAGCGAGGTGTTTTTCTGCGACACGCAAGACTACGAAACCTTCGGCCGGACCGTTGCTCCCACACTGACGGCAGGCGGTTTGGTGGATATTGAATGGCGCAACGTGCGCAAAGACGGCTCGACGCTGTGGAGCCGACATCTCGCCAAGGCATTGACTGGCCAGGACGGAGAGCACAGCACCATCTGGATCAGCGAGGACATCACCGAGCGCAAGAAGATCGAGCAAGACCTGGCAACGGCCCACAGAGACCTGGAGCAGCGCGTGCACGAACGCACTGCAGAGCTGGAAAAAGCCAATCAGCAGCTGGACGCGATGATCCAAAGCTCGCCCCTGGCCATTTACGCGCGCGACCGCAAAAGCATCGTCACCAGCTGGAACCCCGCTGCCGAGCGCATGTTTGGCTGGTCAGCCGATGAAATCATTGGCAGGCGCATGCCCTCTGTTCCGCCAGACCGCATACACGAATTCAACGACTTGCTGAGGCGCGTGCTTTCTGGCGAGACACTGATGCAGACCGAGCTGGTGCGCCAGCGGCGCGACGGCAAGACCATCTACCTGGACATGACACTGGCGCCCATGCGCGACAGCGCAGGCTGCATTACCGGCTACCTGACGATTGCCGCAGACGTCACCGAACAGAAAAAAGCTGAACAGCAGGTGGAGTTTCTGGCGTACCACGATGCGCTGACGGGCCTGCCCAACCGCATGCTGCTGCAGGACCGTTTGAACCAGGCCACGGCCCACGCCGAGCGGACTGGCACCCATGTGGCGATGATGTTTCTGGACCTGGACAACTTCAAGCAGATCAACGACACACTAGGCCACGCATGTGGCGACCTGCTGCTCAAGGAAGTGACCGCCCGCCTGAAAGACTGCGTGCGCGACACCGACACCATCAGCCGCCAGGGTGGTGACGAATTCGTGGTGGTGCTGCGCGACCTGCCCGACAGCCAGGCCGCGGTGCCCGTGCTCGACAAGATCATGGTGCAGATGCAAAAACCCGTGCGCATTGAGGGCAGCGAGCTCACCACCTCGGTTTCCATCGGCGTGGCGCTGTTCCCTGACGACGGCAGGACGTTCGACACGCTGCTGAAGAAGGCCGACATGGCGATGTACCGCGCCAAGGAGGTGGGCCGCAACACCTACCACTTCTTCAACGAGGAAATGAGCACCCAGGCCAGCGAGCACCTGGCTTTGCGCAGCGGCCTGCGCCGCGCGCTGGACAACGGGGAGCTGGAACTGCACTACCAGCCCCAGGTGCAGCTGGGTACCGGGCGCGTCATTGGCGCCGAGGCCCTGCTGCGCTGGAACGCGCCGGGTGAAGGCATGATCATGCCGGGCCGGTTCATTGCCATTGCAGAGGAAAGCGGGCTGATCGTGCCCATTGGTGAGTGGGTCATCATGGAAGCCTGCCGCCAGGCCAGCGCCTGGCGTGCCGCAGGCTTGCCTGATATCTGTGTGGCCATCAACCTGTCTGCGGTTCAGTTCCGCCGGGGCAATGTAGAGCAAACGGTGCTGCGTGCACTGGAAGCCACCGGCCTGCCGCCCGACTGCCTGGAGCTGGAACTGACCGAATCCATCATGCTGCAGAACGTGGAGCAGGTGCTGGCCACCGTGCGCCGCCTCAAGCTGCTGGGGGTCAAGCTATCCATCGACGACTTTGGCACGGGATATTCCAGCCTCTCCTACCTCAAGCGCTTCGAAGTTGACAAGCTCAAGATTGACCAGTCCTTCATCCGCGACCTGGCCAGCGACCCGGACGACGCCGCCATCGTGCGCGCAGTGATCCAGATGGCGCACAGCCTGAACCTCAAAACCATTGCCGAAGGCGTGGAAACCGACGACATACGCCACATGTTGCGCGTGTTCCAGTGCGACGAGGCGCAAGGTTACCTGTTCGCCCGCCCCATGCCTGCCACTGAATTCACGCGCTTTCTTTCCAGCAAGCGCGACACCTGAGCGCTTTCTGACTCAGCCTTTGGCCAGCGCCTCCCGCGCCATGGCCCATACCTCGCGGGGCGGCAGGGGTTTGAGCTTGTGGTTGCTCCAGAACTGGCGCCAATAACGGGCGCCGCGCTGGCCGTGGTACAGCCCCAGCATGTGGCGCGCAATGGCATACCAGGGCGTGCCGTCTTCCACGGCTTCGCGTTCCATGTAGGCAACCATCGCCTCCTCCACCGCTTCGCGGGTCACTGTGGATGGAGCGTCCCCATAGAACTGTTCGTCCCAGGTGCTGAGAAGCCAGGGGTTGTAGTAGGCCTCACGGCCCAGCATCACGCCATCCACGTGCTGCAGGTGCACGGAAACATCTTCGTTGGTCTTGACGCCACCGTTCACCGCGATGGTGAGCTGCGGGAAGTCCTGCTTCAACCTGTAGGCCAGCTCGTAGCGCAGCGGCGGCACTTCGCGGTTTTCCTTGGGGCTCAGGCCCTGCAGCCAGGCGTTGCGCGCATGCACGATGAAGACCTCGCACCCCGCTTCGCTGACCTTGCCGACGAAGTCGCGCACAAAGTCGTAGCTTTCCACCTTGTCGATGCCGATGCGGTGCTTGACCGTGACGGGCAGATCGACAGCGTCGCGCATGGCCTTCACGCCGTCTGCCACCAGGGCGGGTTCGGCCATCAGGCAGGCACCGAAGGCGCCGCGTTGCACCCGTTCGCTGGGGCACCCGCAATTGAGGTTGATTTCGTCGTAGCCCCACTCTTTACCGAGTTTGGCGGAAAACGCCAGATCGGCCGGTTCGCTGCCGCCCAATTGCAGCGCCACCGGATGTTCGCTGGCGTCCATGCGCAGGTGGCGCCGCACGCTGCCGTGCGTGAGCGCGCCGGTGGTCACCATCTCGGTGTAAAGGCGGGTGTGGCGGGTGAGCAGGCGGTGGAAGTACCGGCAGTGCTTGTCAGTCCAATCGAGCATCGGCGCAACACTCAGGCGCCAAAGGTGCCGCGCATCAACAGCGCCAGAAACGGGGGCAGAAACAGTCATGGGGCGCGATTATCCCAGCCCCAAGAAAAAACCCGCCGAAGCGGGTTTGCTGGTACTGGTGTCGCAGGGGCAATCAGCCCATGTGCAGGCCGCCGTTGCAGGAGAAGTCGGCGCCGGTGGTGAAGCCGGAGTCGTCACCCGCCAGCCAGGCGACGATGGAGCCGATTTCCTCAGGCGTACCCAGGCGCTTGACCGGGATGGTGGCCACGATCTTTTCCAGCACGTCCGGGCGGATGGCGCGCACCATTTCGGTGCCAATGTAGCCCGGGCTCACGGTGTTCACGGTCACACCCTTGGCTGCCAGTTCCTGCGCCAGGGCCATGGTGAAGCCGTGCATGCCAGCCTTGGCGGCGGAGTAGTTGGTCTGACCGGCCTGCCCTTTCTCGCCGTTGACCGACGAGATCTGGATGATGCGGCCCCAGCCACGCTCCACCATGTCGGGCACCACCTGCTTGGTCACGTTGAACATGGAAGTCAGGTTGGTGTTGATGACCGCGTTCCAGTCGTCCAGCGTCATCTTCAGGAACATGCGGTCACGCGTGATGCCCGCGTTGTTCACCAGCACGTCGATGGGGCCGTGCTCTTCCTTGGCCTTGGTGAAGGCAGCGACCGTGGACTCCCAGTCAGCCACGTTGCCCACTGAGGCGTAGAACGTGAAGCCCAGGGCCTTCTGCTCGTCCAGCCACTTCTGGAAGTCGCGTGTGGGGCCGCAGCCCGCAATGACCTTGTATCCGCCCTTGGCCAGGCGCTGGCAGATGGCGGTACCGATGCCACCCATGCCTCCGGTGACGTATGCGACTTTCTGGCTCATGGAATGCTCCTCTGTGTGTTGAGTAAAAGGGATGGTGTTGTTTCAGCGTTCGACCGTGAGCGACACGCCCATGCCGCCGCCAATGCACAGCGCGGCCAGGCCTTTCTTGGCGTCGCGGCGCTGCATTTCGTGCAGCAGCGTGACCAGGATGCGGCAGCCGGAAGCACCGATGGGGTGCCCGATGGCAATGGCGCCGCCGTTCACGTTGACACGTGCGGGGTCGATACCGAGTTCCTTGTTGACGGCGCAGGCCTGGGCTGCAAAAGCCTCGTTCAGCTCGAACAGGTCCACGTCAGACGCCTTCCAGCCTGCGCGGGCCAGCGCCTTTTGCGACGCAGGCACCGGGCCCATGCCCATGGTGGCCGGGTCCAGGCCGCTGGTGCCGAAGCTGGCAATGCGCGCCAGGGGCTTGAGGCCCAGGGCCGCCGCCTTGCTGGCCTTCATCACCATCACGGCAGCCGCGCCGTCATTGATACCGGAGGCGTTGCCTGCGGTCACGCTACCAGCCTTGTCGAAGGCCGGGCGCAGGCCCGCCAGCGCTTCGGCGTTGGTCTTCTTGTTGATGAACTCGTCGGTGTCGAAGATCACCGGGTCACCCTTGCGCTGGGGAATGCTCACGGGGACGATTTCGTCCTTGAACTTGCCTGCTTCCTGTGCGGCGGAGGCCTTCTGCTGGCTGCCCAGGGCCAGTGCGTCCTGCATTTCGCGGGTGATGCCGTGGGCCTTGGCCACGTTCTCTGCGGTGATGCCCATGTGGTACTGGTTGTAGACGTCCCACAGGCCGTCGACGATCATGGTGTCAACCATTTTCCAGTCGCCCATGCGCTGGCCGTCGCGCGAGCCGTTGAGCACGTGCGGGCTGGCGCTCATGTTTTCCTGGCCACCAGCAATGACGATCTCGCTGTCGCCCCAGGCCACGGCCTGGGCAGCCAGCATCACGGCCTTGAGGCCGGAGCCGCACACGGCGTTGATAGTGAGCGCCGGGGTTTCCTTGGCAATGCCTGCCTTCATCATGGCCTGGCGGGCCGGGTTCTGGCCAGCGCCAGCCGCCAGCACCTGACCCATGATGACCTCACCGATCTGGTCGGCGCCCACACCAGTGCGCTCCAGCAGGGCCTTGATGACGATGCTGCCCAGCTCGGTGGCGGGGATCTTGGCGAGCGAGCCGCCGAACTTGCCTACGGCCGTGCGCGCTGCGCCGACGATGACGATGTCTTCCATGTGTCTACTCCTCTTGGGGGTTGTCGAAGAATGTTCAGTGAGAGTTCCGGCGCACTTCAGGCCTTGGCCTTGACGTAACGGCCCGGAGCGGGTTCGATGGGTTTGTATTTGCGGTTGCCATACGCCTTGGGTGCAGCAATTTGCTTGCCAGCCTGACCCTTGAGCCAGCCAGACCAGTCCGTCCACCAGCTGCCGGGGTGTTCGGTGGCCGTTGCGAGCCAGTCGTCAAACTTGGCCGGAAAGCGGTTAGGCCCGATCCAATGGCTGCGCTTGCCTTTGCTAGCGGGGTTGATGACCCCGGCAATATGACCCGACGCGCCCATGACGAAGCGTTTGGGGCCGGACAAGTGCTGCGTGCTGGCGTACGCACCGCCAATGGGCACGATGTGATCTTCACGCGAGCCGTAGATGTAAACCGGAATGTCGATCTTGCCCAGGTCGATCTTCTCGCCGCAAACCGTGGCCGCACCGGGTTTGCACAGGCGGTTTTCCAGGTAAGTGTTGCGCAGGTACCAGGCGTAGTACGGGCCGGGCAGGTTGGTGCTGTCGCTGTTCCAGTACAACAGGTCAAAGGGCGGCGGGGACTCGCCCTTCAGGTAGTTGCCCACCACGTAGTTCCACACCAGGTCGTTCGGGCGCAGGAAGCTGAAGGTGGTGGCCAGGTCGCGGCCCGGGAGCAACCCGCCCTTGGCGAACTGCATCTCGCGGAACTTCACGAACGCTTCGTCGATGAAGACATCGAGCACACCCGTGTCGGAAAAGTCGAGGAAGGTAGTGAGGAAGGTGGCGCTGTGCACCGGCTTTTCGCCACGAGCCGCCAGCACGCCCAGTGCCGTGCCCAGCATGGTGCCACCTACGCAGAAGCCCAGGGCGTTGATCGTCTCGGCGCCAGTAATTTCTTGCACCAGGCCAATGGCCTTGATGACGGCGTCTTCGATGTAGTTGTCCCAAGTCTTCTGGGCGCAGGACGCATCGGGGTTGCGCCAGCTCACCACGAAGGTGCGGTGCCCCTGCTCCACCGCGTAGCGGATCAGCGAGTTCTCGGGCTGCAGGTCAAGAATGTAGAACTTGTTGATGCAAGGAGGCACCAGCAGGAAGGGGCGCTCATACACCTTGGCGGTGAGCGGCTTGTATTCCAGCAACTGGAACAGTTCGTTTTCGAACACCACCTGGCCTTCGCTGGTGGCCACGTTGCGGCCCACCTCAAAGGCGTTCTGGTCCGTCATGGACACCTGCCCCTGCTTCATATCGTTGAGCAGGTTCTGTATACCCTTGGAGATGCTTTCGCCCTGCGTTTCCAGCGCCTTTTTCTGCGCTTCTGCGTTGAAGGCCATGAAATTGCTGGGTGCGCTGGCGTCTATCCACTGCTGCACCGCAAAGCTGACGCGGGCCTTGGTCTTGGTGTCGGCGTCCACCGCCTCGGCCATGGCCATGAGGGTGCGGGCGTTGAGCAGGTAGGCTGCTGCCGAAAACGCCGCCATGGGGTTGTTGTTCCAGGCTTCCGACGCAAAGCGGCGGTCCTTGGGCGGCTTGACCTGCAGCCCCTGGTTCCACAACTCGGCCAGGTCCTTCATGTAGGTCTGCTGGATCTCGACCCACTTTTCGGGGTCGAACTTCACGGGCTGCCCCGTGATCTTGCTGAACAGCTCCGACAGGTTGGCGCCGCTGGGCATGGCAAAACTGGGGGTGGGCGTACCGGACGCCTGCGCGGACTGCAGCATCTGCGTCCATTGCTGCATGGCTGACTGCTGGAACTGCTGGGCGGACTGCAGCCAGGGATTGTCAGAGGTCATGTTTGTCTCCGAAAAGTTCATGCGGGCAACCGGCAAGGGGCCCACAATATGGGTGTCTGGTTGTCAGTTTGGGGCCTTTGCATTGCGGCCGGCTGACGAGACCAACATTTCTCTCACACATGACCGAACGTTAACACATGTATCTCGTGGTTTTAGGCTGGGTTTACGTGGCCGTGCTGATGGCCCTTGCAGAAGCCTTCAGCGCCAACGGCACCATCCTGGGTGCCATTGTGACGCTGATTCTTTACGGTTTCGTGCCAGTCTCGCTGATTCTTTATTTCATCAGCCGCAAGCAGCGCAAGTACGATGCCGCGAAGGCGGCTGAAAAGGCAGTTTCAGACTCGCCAGATGCAGGCGGCCATGCGCCCGGTGCTGCCGAGGTGGGCAGCGTCGCGCCGGTGCGAGAAGAAAAGTGACGGGTTGCTCACTGTGCACCACGGCTCGGAACCATCGTTTCCGTGGATGGCCGTGATGCCCAGGCGGGCCAGCCTGTCTCGCGCAAGTGCTGGCAGATTGCACAGGTACTTCGGCCCAGTGCTGCCGTCCTTTGGCTGAAAGTGGCGCGCGGCAGCGGTGTCGTGCTCAACGAAGGCTGAGCGCACGTCTTCACCCACCTCGAATGCTGTTGGGCCGATGCAAGGCCCGAGCCACACCTGCACATGCTCACGCTGAGCTGGTGACTGCGCGCCAGGCCAGTCGCGGCAAAGCGATTCGATGACACCGATGCCGCCCCAGCCCACCAGGCCGCGCCACCCGGCGTGAACGGCTGCCACGCTGGTACCGTCCGCAGTGCTGAAGAGCAGCGGAAGGCAGTCAGCAACCATCACGGTACAGGCTACGCCGGGCTCGCTCGTCCAGCAGGCATCGGCCACGCTCTGGTCGGCTGCGTCAACGGTCACAGCCAAAACATCGCAGCCATGCACCTGCTGCAAAAACACAGGACGCGCTTGCAAACGCTCGGCCAGGCGCCTGCGGTTTTCAGCAACGGCGTCCGGCGCATCGCCCACGTGGTCGCCCATGTTCCAGTTGTTGAATGGCGGTGCCGACACACCGCCGTTGCGGGTGGTAAACGCGGCGCGCACGCCTGCCGGCCAATGCGTGCCGGCAACCATCAAGTCCTGCACGCGATCAGGCCTCGAAGTCAGGGCAGTTGCGCGGATGCGCCTTCTGGAAGGCGTCGAGCTTCATGCAAGCATCAAAGGCGGCCATGGTGAGCGGCAGGCCTTCGTACTTCAGCCCAAAACGCTGACCGTTGATGACCTGCGGCACCAGGCAGCAGTCGGCCAGCGTGGGCGTGTCGCCGTAGGAGTACACCGAGGGAGGCAGGCCTGCGGCGGCACGCTCTTTCTGGAGGTCCTGCAGGCGGCGCTCGTAGGACTGCAGCCCTTCCAGCACCCAATGGTTGTACCAGTCGGCACGCTGCTGTTCGCTCAGGCCCAGTGTGCCCCCCAGGTATTTGAGGATACGAAGGTTGTTGATGGGATGGATCTCGCAGGCCACGGTCTGTGCCAGCGCACGAACACGGGCACGCCCCAGCGCATCGGCGGGCAGCAGCGCAGGCTCTGGGTGAGTCTCGTCCAGGTATTCGATGATGGCCATAGACTGGCTCAGCATCGCCTGCTCGGGGTCGCCCTGCAGGTCGAGCACGGGCACCAATGTATCTGGGCTGACGGCGCGGTAGGCGTCCTGTCGGTGCTCGCCCTTGGCCAGATGCACCGACACGTACTCGTAAGGCAAACCCTTGAGGTTGAGCGCGATGCGCACGCGGAAGGACGTGCCCGAACGGAAGTAGTTGTAGAGCTTCATGGTCGAAAGTTTAAGGCCCGCCGACAACATGCGGGCGGCACGCGGTTACCCCGCTCAACGCCCCACGACAAGCCGGATGGCTGGCAGCACCTGTTCGGCCTCGGTGCGGCGCTCCAGGGCCATGCGCATGTTCATCTGCGCCACCTCGGTATGTTCCACTGCCAGGGCCTGCGCGCGCGCGCCCTGCCCTGCGCGTAGCGCGTCAAAAAGCATGTGGTGCTGGCGGTGTGCGTAGAGCATCCAATCGCGGTCCAGCGCCAGGGTGCCCTGCATGGGGAGCATGGCAGACGCGGGCGCGAAGGGCAGCTTGTCATTCATGGCCACGGCCCTTTGCAGCGCGCGGTTGCCGCTGGCTTCCAGAATGAAGGCGTGGAAGCGGTCGTTCATGTCGGCGTATGCCGCGTAGCTTTCCAGCGTGAGCGGGTTGGCCGCCAGCACTTGGTCGCCTTCGTCCAGGCAGGCCTGCAGTTGGGCCTGCAACTGGCGGGGCACGCCGTGCTCGGCTACCAGGCGCGCAGCCATGCCTTCCAGGTGGCCGCGCACGGCAATGGCGTCGCTCACTTCCTGAGCGGTGTACTGCCGTACCAGGTAGCCGCCGGTGCCGTTGGACTCGACCAGCCCTTCCTGCTCCAACGTGGCCAGCGCGGCGCGCACAGGCGTGCGCGAAGCACCCAGTTGTTCTGCCAGTTGCTGTTCGGCCAAGCGCTGGCCGGGCGCGAAATCGCCCCGCAGGATGCGGTCGCGCAGTTGCATCAAAACGGTTTCTTGCACGCTCATGACGGGTACTGTACACTGGATTTTTGAAACGGTATACCGTTTTACTTTTTTGGTACACAACCTCAAGTAAACAACCCTATCTGGCAGGACGAGACATGAAGGCTGAGCAGAACGAACTCATCACCCGCGTAGGCCCGGGCACCCCTGGCGGCCAGCTGCTGCGGCACTACTGGCAGCCCGTGGCATTGGTTGACGAGTTCGACCCGGCGCTGGACCCGCGCATGGCCAAACGGCCCATGAAGGCAGTTCGCCTGCTGGGCCAGGACCTCGTGCTGTTCAAGGACGACCAGGGCCGCTGGGGCCTGCTGGACCGTGACTGCCCCCACCGTGGCGCCGACCTGGCCTTTGGCCGCCACGAGGGCGACGGCGTGCGCTGCCCCTTCCATGGGTGGAAGTTCAACGCCCACGGCCATTGCACCGAAACTCCGGCAGAACCGGAAGGCAGCACGCTGTGCCAGCGCGTGCGCCAGCGCAGCTACCCGGTGGTGGAGAAAAGCGGCATCCTCTTCGCCTGGATGGGCCCGGAAGGTCAGGAGCCCGCACCCTTTCCGGCTTTCGACTGCTTCACCGCCCCCAACACCCACACCTTCGCTTTCAAGGGCTGGCTGGACTGCAACTGGCTGCAGGCCTTGGAGGTGGGCATCGACCCCGCACACGCGTCTTACCTGCACCGCTACTTCCAGGATGAGTCGCTGGAGACCAGCTATGGCAAGCAGTTCCGCGGCGCTTCAGCCGGCTCGGACTGGCCCATGACCAAGGTTTTGCGCGAATACGGCCGCCCCGAGATCCACGTGAACCCCGCCGACCACGGCCTGCAGCTCATTGCCCTGCGCCACCTGAACGAACAGCTCACCCACGTGCGCGTCACCAACCAAGTATTCCCGCAGGCCTTCGTCATCCCCTTGTCGGCTGACATCACCATCACCCAATGGCACGTGCCCGTGGACGACACGCACTGCTACTGGTATGCCATCTTCACAGGGTTCCGCGAACCGTTGAACAAGGCGCAGATGCGCGAGCAGCGTCTGGCGCTGTACACCCTGCCCGACTACAAACCCCGCGTGGGACGCCACAACGACTGGGGTTTCAACGCGGACGAACAGCTCACCGAAACCTACACCGGCATGGGTCAGGACATCAACGTGCACGACCAGTGGGCGGTCGAGTCGCCCGGCCCCATCCAAGACCGTACACGCGAACACCTGGGCACGTCCGACAAAGGCATCATGGCCTACCGCCGCATGCTGATCAAGGCGATTGAAACGGTGCAGGCAGGCGGCACCCCACCCATGGTTCTGGCGCCTGAGCAGGCTGCGGCCATGCAAGGCCCCTCCACCGTGGACAGCATTGCCCCAGCCGATGCATGGGACGCGCACTGGCGCCAGGTGGACGCCACCAAGCGCGACGGCGCGCCGTGGCGCCAGGCAAACGAACCCGCCAATGCCTGAGCCCATGCGACACCCGAACACGAGCCCCACCATCGCCAGCGATAGCGGTCAGCGTTTCGTTGACCGCCACCGGCTCTGGAGCGACACACAGCACGCCGCGTGCGGCGAGATTGAGCGCCGCATCCGCGAGGAAGGCTTGGAGCTTGTGCGCTTCGCCTGGGCCGATCTGCACGGCGTGCTGCGCGGCAAGACACTGGTGGCCAGCGCGGCCATTTCTGCCCTGCGCAACGGCGTGAACATGGTGGGAACGCTGGTGCTGAAGGACAGTTCGCACCGCACGGTATACCCCGTGTTCCAGAACAACGGCGAGGCGCCAGAAGGCTTTGGCGGCGCGGCCGACGTGGTGATGGTGCCGGACCCCAGCACCTTCAAGGTCCTGCCCTGGGCTGAAAGCACCGGCTGGGTGCTTTGCCAGGCGCACTTCACGAACGGCCAACCCATAGAGCTGGACCCGCGCCACCAGGCCCGGCGTGCGCTACAACGCCTACAGGAACGTGGCATGGGCCTGCGTACCGGGCTGGAAGTGGAGTTCCACATCTACCGCCGCGAAGGCGAACTGCCCCTGCCGCAAGACGCCAGCTGGCCTGGAGAGGCGCCCGCCGTTCGCTTGCTGCACCCCGGCTTCAACCACCTGACAGAGCAGTGGTTTGACATGGCGGAACCCGCGCTGCGCATTGTGCAGCGTACTGCCCAGGCGCTCGACTTGCCCTTGACCTCGCTGGAAATCGAACTGGGCCCCAGCCAGGTAGAGGCCGTCTTTGGCCCCGCAGACGCACTCACCTCTGCCGACCACATGGTGCTGTTCCGATCTGCCGTGAAGCAAGCGCTGCACCGTGCGGGATACCACGCCACCTTCATGTGCCGCCCGCCGTTCCCGCAGGTCATCAGCAGCGGCTGGCACCTGCACCAGTCGCTGGTGGACTTGAACAGCGGCGCCAACCTGTTGATTCCCGAAGCGCCCCACCCCGATCCGATGGAGGCCGCCAGCCTGCTGTCAGCCATCGGCGTGCATTATCTGGGCGGGCTGCTGGCCCACGCGCGAGACATGGCGGCCTTCGCCAGCCCCACCGCTAACGGCTACGCACGCTACCAGGGCAGCGTGATGGCACCGCAGCACGTGCTCTGGGGCCGAGACAACCGGGGCGCCATGCTGCGGGTCATCGGCCAATGGCCTGGTGACGCCGCCACGCGCATTGAAAACCGCGCGGGCGAACCGCTGGCCAACCCTTACCTCTACCTCGCGTCGCAAGTGCACGCGGGTGTGTGCGGCCTGAACCAGCGCATGAGCCCCGGGCGCGCGGCCGACACCCCCTATGCCGAAGCCCACGCCACACGCCTGCCCGCCAGCCTGGACGAAGCCCTGTCGGCCCTGTCCGGTGCTGAATGGCTGCGCGAGGACCTGGGTGATGCGATGGTCAACCACATGGTGCGCGTCAAGCGCGCCGAACTGGCGCGACTTGACCAAGCCCTGGCCGCCAGCGATGCCTCGACCCAGGCACAGGCGAGAATGGACTGGGACCGCCGCGAATACTTCTCTGTTTTCTGAACCAACATGCCCGACATCCGCATCCATTTCGTCCACCCCGACGGCCAAGCCACCGACATCACTGCGCCCACCGGCATCTCACTCATGCAGGCCGCCATCCAGGCCAACCTCAAAGGCATTGAGGGCGACTGTGGCGGTCTGCTCACCTGCGCCACCTGTCACGTGATGATCGACGCTCCATGGACCACACACCTGCCCGACATGGTGGCCGACGAGGATTCCATGCTCGACTTTGCGGCCTGCCCCCGCGTGCCGGGCAGCCGCCTGAGTTGCCAGATCCCGCTCAAGGAAGATCTGGACGGCATGGTGGTGCGCCTGCCCAAGAGCCAGTACTGAGAGGCTTTCCCCGCGCTTCAGGCCGGTGGGGGCTCGGCACCGTCGGGCTGCACCAGCAGGCCCAGCAACTCCCGCTGACTGCCGATGCCTAGCTTGCGATAAACGCGTTTGAGGTAGGTGCGCGCGCTGGACAGCTCCAGGCCCAGCCGCTGCGCCAGCGCTTCTGTATCCAGGCCTGCCAGCAAGGCGCGCAGCACATCCAGGTCACGCTTGGTCAGGGCCGGGTGGCGCCGGTGCAGGCGGGCCAGCAGCCATTCCGCCAGATCGGCATCGAACAGCTGCGCCGCGTAGTGCAGGCGCACCGCGTGCATGACCAGCGGCGCCAGGGCTTCCATTGTGCGTAGGGCAACATCGTCGAGCGGACCGTGCTCAACGCCTCGGTAAAAGTTGACCGACAGCCAACGCCAGCCGTCGTACAGCGCCAGAATGGCCAGCCGCTCGGCCACGCGCGGCCATTCGTAGCAGACCTCGCGGTATTCGGGGTGGGTGATGTCCTGCGGGCGCTGCCGGTGCAGCAGGATGTGAGGGTGCGCGGCACTGGCGCGGCGTGCCTGTTCCAGTTCCGCCTCCATGACGAGGCGGCTGCCGTCCAGCCGGTGAAAGCGCGTCACGTAGTCCTGAGCAATGCTGGGCAAGCGCGCCGTGCGTGAACGATCACCCACGGCCACCAGGCGTGGCGGTGACTGACCTTCGTAAGAAAAGATAGTGCACTGGGCCATGGGCACGTGCGCGCCAACGATGCGCAGCAGGTCCTCGGCCACTGCATGGCGGCCCGATAGCCCCAGCTTTTCCAGCAAGGCCGTAACCTGCCCCAACGGCAGTTGCACGTGAGCAGCCGCCGGGGTGGCTGCAGGCAGGCGCCAATAGTTTCCACTCATGGTTTGCCACTCATCACCTGCGTCCTGGCGCCAAGGTCATTGAACGCCGTCAAACGCCTGCCGCAAGGCGCGGGCGGCATCTTGATGCGCCCGCAACGCCTCAGGGATGGCTCGGCCCATCTTGATGAATTCGTGCGTCACACCCCGGTAAATCTCAATATCCACCGGCACGCCAGCCATGCGCAGGCGGTCGGCGAACATCACCCCCTCATCCACCAGCGGGTCGCACTCGGCCAGGCCGATCCAGGCCGGTGCGACACCTTCCAGCTCTGGCGCGTTCAACGGCGAGAAACGCCAATCATCGCGCTCAGCCTGGCTGTTGAGGTACTGATTGAAGAACCACGTAATGCTGGGCTCCTCCAGGACAAAGCCGTGTGCGAAAGTGCGGTGCGATGGCGTGTCCTGATGCGCTGCGCAACCTGGATAGAACAACATCTGCAAGCGCAGCGGCAGGCCTGCGTCGCGCGCCTGCAAGGCCGACACGATGGACAAGGTGCCCCCGGCACTGTCGCCACCCACGGCGATGCGCTGCGCGTCCAGCCCCAGAGACGCGGCATGGGCATGCAGCCATTGCAGGCTGTCCCAGGCGTCGTTCACCGCCGTGGGAAACTTGTGCTGGGGTGCCAGCCGGTAGTCCACCGACACCACAGCGCAATGCGACAGGTGGGCCAGGTGGCGGCACAGGCTGGCGTGCGTGGCCACGCTGCCCACGGTAAAGCCTCCACCGTGCAGGTACAGCAATACCGGCCACGCGCTGCCGGACTCTTCGTGTGTCTGGTGGGGCACGACCAGCTCCGCATGCAGCCGGGCGCCGTCGCGGGTGGGAATGCTCAGCGCCTCGACGCGCGCCATCTTGTGAGGCGGTATGTCCAGCACGCCAGCGCCTGCCTCGTAAAAGGCCTTGGCCTGCTCGGGAGACAGGCAATGCATCGGCGGGCGGCCAGCGCGAGCCATGCGGTCAATGACACCGCGCATCTGCGTCGTCAACAGCGCGCGGGGGTTCACGTGTGAATTCATGCCCCGCATTGTCGCCAATCGTGCTGTCGCCTTGCTCACACCATTTTGAGCATGGCAACTCTTATATTGTGCGAACACGACGCACCCCACAAAACCACAGGAGACAAACGTGTCGCAGATTCTTTACGTCACCAACATCCAGATCGACTTTGGCGCCATTGCCCTGCTGCGCGGCGAATGCGAGCGCACCGGCATGAGCAAGCCGCTCATCGTGACCGACGCGGGCGTCAAGGCCGCTGGCCTGCTGGAGCGGGCCACCACGGCATTGGCCCAGGGCGGCAGTCCCCTGCCCCATGCCGTGTTCGACCAGACGCCATCCAACCCGACCGAGGCCGCCGTGCGTGCCGCAGCAGCTATCTACCAGGCACAGGGTTGCGACGGCCTGATCGCGCTGGGCGGGGGCAGCAGCATCGACTGCGCCAAGGGCGTGGCCATTGCCGTGGTGCACGAAGGGCCGCTGAAGACCTACGCCACCATCGAAGGCGGCTCGCCACGCATAACCGACAGCGTGCCGCCGCTGATCGCCATTCCCACCACGGCAGGAACTGGCAGTGAAGTGGCGCGCGGCGCCATCATCATCGTGGACGATGGGCGCAAGCTGGGCTTCCACAGCTGGCACCTGGTGCCCAAGACCGCCCTGCTTGACCCCGAACTCACGCTGGGTCTGCCGCCCATGCTGACGGCTGCCACAGGCATGGATGCGATTGCCCACTGCATGGAAACCTTCATGGCCGCAGCCTTCAACCCGCCAGCAGACGGCATTGCGCTCGATGGCCTGGAGCGCGGCTGGGCGCACATCGAACGGGCCACCCGCAACGGACAGGACCGAGAGGCCCGCCTGCACATGATGAGCGCGAGCATGCAGGGTGCCATGGCCTTCCAGAAAGGGCTGGGCTGCGTGCACTCGCTCAGCCACAGCCTGGGCGGCGTGAACCCACGCCTGCACCACGGCACGCTCAATGCCATGTTCCTGCCTGCGGTGGTGGCCTTCAACGCCGAGGCGGAAACGGTGCGCCGCGATCGTCGGCTGGAGCGCATGGCGCATGCCATGGGCTTGCGAAGCGCGTCCGACATCGGCCCTGCGATTCGCGACATGAACGCCAGACTGGGCCTGCCGTCTGGTCTGGCCGCGATGGGCGTGACGCGTGCCCAATTTGACCAAATCATCACGGGCGCCTTGGCAGACCATTGCCACAAAACGAACCCTCGATTGGCAACCGCTGAAGACTACAGCGTGATGCTTGACGCTTCAATGTGAACCTTGCGCGAACACTGCAACACTTACTCGTGGCGTAGATCACACAGCGTCTGGACATTTCGGCATGTTGCTTTATCATCTTTAGAATTCTGAAGCGGCGGCAAGGCGATTAAAACGCCCTGCCAGCACGGCTCACTGCAAACGTCAATGCCCATACAGGAGGTAGGTGAGGATGATCGAGTTCAATCACTTGAACCGTGAAGTCAGGCGGTGACGCAGTGACTCACAGCGTCCAACCTTCTTGCTGAAGTCCACATGCCGACTCAGACTGCTGTCTCTCCATTCATGTCTGACGCCGTCACAAACGCGTTCGCCATTGTGCTGGCGCTGCTCTCGGCGTACGTGAGCCTGGACAGTGCGAAACGCGCTGGAACGCGTTCCATGGCTCACACCGTGGCGTGGACGCTGGCCGCTTCGCTGGCCCTGGGCACAGGCGGCTGGGCCATGCATGTGATCGACATGCTCTCGCTGGAGCGGGACTTCTCGCTCGGCTACCAGCCGTTCATATTGCTTGCGGCTTGGCTGCTTGGCGTGGCTTTGAGCCTGCCGGGGTGGTTCCTGGCATTCGCGCGGCCCGCTGGCGCGGCGCGGTTGGCCTTGAGCGCACTGCTGCTTGCCTCCAGTCTCCTGCTGGTTCAAGGGTTGTCGTTGCTATCACCTGGCTTTACGCCGGGGTTGACGTGGAACTGGAATGGCGTGGCGCTAGCAGCGGCGGGCACACTGGTGGCCTGCGGCTTGGCGCTTGCAGCCATGCTTGCCGGGCGTGAAGAAAGGCCCTGGCCATGGATTCGCCAGCCAGTGGCTGTATTGCTGCTCGCACTGGCCCTTTGGTGGAGCGAGTGGCAAGTTAGCGCTTCAGCGGGGCTGCAACTTCAGCACGGCGCGACCTATGCCGACATGCTATCCATCCGCTCGCTGAGCCTGCTTGCCAGCTTTGGCACGCTCATTCTGTTGCTGATGACGATGATCACCTCCATGACCGAGGCCCGGATGCAGGCATCACTGCAACAGGCAGAAGGTTCACTGGAACGGCAGACACACACCGACCAGCTCACGGGCTTGCCTAACCGGCTCTTCATCGAGGAGCGCTTGCTCAACTCTGCGGCGCGGGCCGACCTGGCACGTGAGCGGCTGGCACTCCTTTTCATCGACCTTGACGGTTTCAAACCGATCAATGAATCTTTCGGCCACCGTTTTGGCGACCTGCTGCTGCAGGAGACCGCACTGCGAATCCGGGAAGAGGCTGGTGCCAACGCCGTGGTGGCGCGTTGGGCCGCCGACGAGTTTCTGGTGCTGATCGAGCAGGACCAGGACAAGGAGGCTGTGGCTGCGTGCGCACGCCGGCTGCTTGACAGGCTCAAGACCCCGTTCGAACTGGAAGGACGCGACGTACCCGTTGCTGCATCCATCGGGGTAGCGGTCTATCCGGCAGACGGTGCACAGTCCACGCTCATCACCCATGCTGACGCTGCAGCCCGCGCAGCCAAATCGGCAGGTGGCGACACGTATTGCTTCTTCGAGCCTCACATGATGCGGGATGCTCGTGAGCAGATGGAGCTGCTGCACGACCTGCGCAATGCACTGGACCAGGGCCAGCTGGAGCTCTATTACCAGCCCAAGGTGCATGCCCCCAGCGGCCAGATCACCGGCGCCGAGGCCTTGCTGCGCTGGAACCATCCGGTGCGCGGCCTCATCAGCCCGGCCGTGTTCATTCCCATTGCAGAGCGCTTTGGCCTGATCGGCACCATAGGCAACTGGGTGATAGAGGAAGCCTGCCGCCAGATCCGCCAATGGCGCGATGGCGGGCTGCGCATGCGCGTGGCCATCAACCTGTCGGCCCACCAGTTGCGTCAGCACGATCTGTGCGACCGCATTGCCGCTGCGTTGCGCGAGCAGGACATCAACCCCAAACTGCTGACCTGCGAGATCACCGAGTCGGTGGCCATGGAAGATACCGAAAGCACCTCGGCCATCTTCAGAAAACTGGCTGAGGTGGGAGTACACATCTCCATCGATGACTTCGGCACGGGCTACTCGAGCCTGTCTTACCTTCGGCAACTGCCCACCGAGGAGCTGAAGATCGACCGTGGCTTCATCATCGACCTGGAAACCAGCAATGACGCGCGCGCGGTGGTGGACGCAGTCGTCAAGCTCGGCCTGGCGTTGGGCTTGAAGGTGGTGGCCGAAGGCGTGGAAACCGAGGGGCAGTACCAGATCCTGCGGCAGCTTGGCTGCGACGAACTTCAGGGCTTCCTGTTTGCCAAGCCGATGGCTGCCAAGATGCTGTTCCTGTGGGCGGTGATGGACAGCGGTGGTCCAACCAATCTGGACTTCCGCCCCTCCCTGTTCGGCGACACCATGATGCACCCGCTGGACGAGAATCCTGCCAAGCACTGACCGTTCAAGTCAAAGCGGCAGCACCTTGTCTGGATTGGGACGCTCCAACCAATCCGCCCATTCCGCTGCCAACTGTTCGCTGGCTGCCACCGCCTGGTTCCACACACGCATGCGCGCCTGCAAGTCGGGGCCGTACCGCAGGAAGTCGCCGCGGTCTGGCAGTTTGCCGTTGGGCAGGCTTCGCACCCATTGCGGGTTGGGTGCCAGCACGATGGTGCGGTCCAGGAACGGCGTGGCGGCATGCCGCCACTTCAAAGACTTGTCGAGCCAACCAGGCACCACCTGCCGCTGGAAATGCGGGTACAAGACCAAGCCCTGGCTGGGCAGGTAGTTCAGGTGCAGGTGGTAGTCGGTGATGCCACCGTCCCAGTAAGCGCCGGGCGGCGCTCCTGGTATGTGGTGCACGGCCTGCAGCACGAAAGGTATGGAGCAGCTGGCCTGCAACGCTGGCATGAAGTTCTCTGCCGTCAGGCCGATCTGGCGCGTGCGGTAGTCGCTGGTGGCGAAGGGCAAGGCTGCATTCTGCGAAGAAAACACCACCCGCTCCAGCCATGCCCCCATGGCCTTGCGGCGCAGCACATTGCTGACAAACGCCCCGGCGTACCCCAGCGGTGTGCGCAAACGCCCTTCGCGGCCCAGAACGTGCCGCCCGCGCGAGGTGACGATGTGCAAGCGGTAACGGCTATGTTCCAGCACTTCCTGCACACGCCCGCCGTAAAAGTCCTGCAGGCTGCGCCCAAAGGTTTCGCTCACTTGTGCAGCGCTGGGGCGTTTGCGACCCGGTGGAACCTCGTAATGCTGGGCAATGTAGTCCCGCGACAAGCGTGCAAAACCTGTCACGGGGTCGCTCAGACAAGCTGTGGCCATGCGCCATGCACCGATGGAAGCGCCCACCAAGTGCACAGTGTGTCCACCGCGAGGCAGCCAGTCACCGAAAAGAAATCGGTCCAGCGGCCCAAGAACGAGTCCCTTGGGCCCGCCAGCCGCACCCGGAACAATGCCCACGTCTGAAGGTTTCAAACCTTCCTGACGCAGATGGCGCAGGGCCACGGGGCCGGCATAAATACTCAGCGCTTTCATGCTGACGCCTTAAAGCCTGGGCAGCTCTCGCAAAGGGGGAATGTCTGGGCTGGCCAGTGCGTCAGGGTCCAGTTCCAGCAGCAAACCCACCGCATCGGGATAGGTATGGATGAGAACGTCCGGCTGGTTGCCCTGCACATACACGCAAGCACGCCAGGCAGCCAGGTGGACCACCGCGGCCAACGGTGCAACCTCGTCGCCATCCATAGGCCGGTTCTGCATACCGATGGCGTGGGCCATGGCCTTGGGCAGGCGCCAGCGCCGGGCCAGTTCCGCACCCACTTCGCCCGCAGAATAGCCAAAGTCCTGGTATTGCAGTTCGGCCCTGGCCAGGGAGTACATGGGGCAAAGCGAGTCAAACGAGGACATGTGCTCCGGCATGCCAGCGTGCATCACCAGCTCACCCATGCCATGCAACAAACCTGTGGTGAAGGCGATGTTCTCGTCCAGATGGGTGGCGGTGCAGATGTGCCGCGCCACCTGCGCTGTGGCAAGGCTGTACTGCCAGAAGGCATCCAGATGAACGCCGCTGACCGTATGGAAGCTCTGGTTCAGTGCGGCGCTGATGACGAGCGCACGCAGTTTGGTCAGGCCCAGCACGGCAACAGCTTCGCGCACGGTCGCTACAGGCCGCAGCAAGCGGAAAAAGGCTGAATTTGCCTGCCGCAACACCTGCGCCGCCAGCACCGGGTCTTTCTGTATCTCTTCGGCTATGGATGCAAAATCGGCGTTTTCGTCTTCGAAGGTCTGGATCAGGCGCGCCGCCACCTCGGGCACCACGGGAAAAGCCTGTGGCTGGTTGAGCAGATCTTCCAGGCGCATGCGGTCAGACGAGTTCAGCCGAGGAAAGCGGAGAGTTCACCGGCAGAGGTCCAGTCGCTCGGGTCTTTGTCGAGCACCATGTCCAGGTCCAGGCCCAACAGCATGGCAACAACGTCCGGGAAGGTGGATTTCATGCCCTCGCGATCCAGGTTCACTTCCTGGGCGCGCGCACGCCATGAGGCCATGTGCACGACGCCTGCCATGGGCTCGTAGATGTCGCCCTCGAAGGGCATGAGCTGGTGCTGAAGCGCGGTGACGATGGCTTCAGGGAAGTCCCACTTCTTGGCGAATGCCGCGCTCACATCGGCATAGGTGTAGCCGAAGGCGGCTTTCTCGGCGGCGGCGCGGTTCATGGCCAGCGGGGCCACGCTCCAGTCCACCTTGGCAACTTCGTCTGGCATGCCAATGTGCATGACCAGGTCACCCACGGCATGGACCAGACCCGCCGTGAAGGCTGCACCGTCGTTCATCTTCATGCTCTTGGCCAGGGTGCGGCAAATCTTGGCGGTGTTGAGGCTGTAACCCCAGAACTGCTCCAGATTGACGCCCGGCACTTCCTTGAAGCTGCTGCTGACGGCCACCGCCGTGACTAGCGTGCGCACGTGGTTGAAACCCAGGATGCTGACCGCGTCCGGCACGCTGGCGATCTCGCGCGTGAGGCCGAAGAAGGCGGAATTTGCCAGCTTGAGCATGCGCGCCGTGAGGCCGGGGTCGGTGGCCACGGCTTCGGCGATCTTGCGTGGGTTGGGATCGTCGCTGTTGAGCTCTTCCAGCACCTCCGACACCACACGGGGAATGCTAGGCAGGGCCTTGGCTTTGGCGAGCAGCGCTTCGAGTTCCATGGTGGGCAAAGGTCGGTTGGGATCGGCCTGTCGGGCGGGATTTTCGAGTATAGACGAGGCCCCCTGAAAGGAGGTGCCTCGTCTGCCAGCGGTCAACGCTTGAGGCTCTGGAGTTTGGCGAAAGCCGATGCCATGGCCGACGACGGCGCGGGCTCGTTGGATCGGTAGCCGCCCCGCCCTGCCTGGTTCTGGCGGCCAGCGGGCTCGAAGCGGTTGCCACCGCCCTCGCGCCGCTCGCCACGCGCGCCAGTGGGGGCGTCTAGCTTCATGGTCAGGCCGATGCGCTTGCGCGCCACGTCCACTTCCACCACCTTGACCTTCACGATGTCGCCGGTCTTGACGACCTCGCGGGCATCATTCACGAACTTGTGCGAGAGCTGGCTGACATGGACGAGGCCGTCCTGGTGCACGCCCAGGTCGACGAAGGCGCCGAACTGGGCAACGTTGCTCACGGTGCCTTCCAGCACCATGCCCTCCTTCAGGTCGGTGATGTCTTCTACACCCTCGTTGAAGCGCGCCACCTGGAAGTCGGGGCGCGGGTCGCGGCCAGGCTTTTCCAGCTCGCCCAGGATGTCCTTGACGGTGATGACACCGAACTGCTCGTTGGCGAAGAGTTCGGGCTTGAGGGTCTTGAGCACGTCCACGCGGCCCATCAGGTCGGCCACGGGCTTGCCTGTCTTCTCGATGATCTTTTCCACCACCGGGTAGGTTTCGGGGTGGACGCCGGTCATGTCCAGCGGATTGGCGCCGCCGCGGATGCGCAGGAAACCCGCGCTCTGCTCGAAGGTCTTGGCGCCCAGGCCGGTGACCTTGAGCAAGTCCTGGCGGCTCTTGAAGGCACCGTTGGATTCGCGCCAGCGCACCACGGCCTTGGCCACACTGCCCGACAGGCCCGACACGCGCGACAGCAGCGGCGCGCTGGCGGTGTTGAGGTCCACGCCCACACCGTTCACGCAGTCCTCCACCACGGCGTCCAGCGCACGGGCCAGTTCGCTCTGGTTGACGTCGTGCTGGTACTGCCCCACGCCGATGCTCTTGGGTTCGATCTTCACCAGTTCGGCCAACGGGTCCTGCAGGCGGCGGGCAATACTGGCTGCGCCGCGCAGGCTCACGTCCACATCGGGCATTTCCTGCGAAGCGTATTCGCTGGCTGAGTAGACGGAGGCACCCGCTTCGCTGACGACGACCTTCTGCGGCTGCTCGGCACCCCGTTCGGCCAGGCGTTTTATCAGGTCGGCGGCGAGCTTGTCGGTTTCGCGGCTGGCGGTGCCGTTGCCAATGGCGATGAGCTGCACGCCATGCTTGAGGCACAGCGCGCCGAGCGTGGCGATGGAACCTTCCCAGTCGCGGCGAGGCTCGTGCGGATAGACGGTGGCGGTATCCACCAGCTTGCCGGTCTGGTCCACCACGGCCACTTTCACGCCGGTGCGGATACCTGGGTCCAGACCCATCACGGCCTTCGGGCCTGCGGGCGCGGCCAGCAGCAGGTCGCGCAGGTTGTCGGCGAACACCTTGATGGCGACTTTTTCGGCCTCTTCGCGCAGGCGGGCGAACAGGTCGCGCTCAGTGGACAGGCTGAGCTTGACGCGCCACGTCCAGCCCACGCATTTGCGGATGAGGTCGTCCGCCGGGCGGCCCTGGTGGCTCCAGCCCAGGTGGCGGGCGATGCGGCCTTCGGCCAGCGAGGGCACGGCAGCAGGCTTGGCACCGGCCTTGGCGCTTTCGGGCAATTCCGGCTCGGGCACCACCAGCTTGGCGTCCAGGATTTCGAGCGCTCGGCCACGGAACACGGCCAGGGCACGGTGCGAGGGCACACGACCAATGGGTTCGTCGTAGTCGAAGTAGTCGCGAAACTTGGCCACGTCGGGGTCGTTCTCGTTCTTGCCATCGAGCTTCTTGCTCTGCAGCAGGCCTTCCTGCCAAAGCCATTCGCGCAGGGTCTGAACGAGTGCGGCGTCCTCGGCCCAGCGTTCGCTCAGGATGTCGCGCACCCCATCCAGCACAGCGGCCACGGTGGTGAAGTCGCTGCCGTCCTCGCCTTTTTCGGCCTTCACATAGGCCTGGGCCTCGTCGGCGGGCACGCGGGTGGGCTCGGCAAACAGCAGGTCGGCCAGGGGTTCGATGCCGTTTTCTCGGGCGATCTGGCCCTTGGTGCGGCGCTTGGGCTTGTAGGGCAGGTACAGGTCTTCCAGTTCCTGCTTGGTGGGCGCGGCCTCGATAGCGGCTCGCAGCTCGGGGGTCAGCTTACCCTGCTCGTCAATGCTCTTGAGCACGGCGGCACGGCGGTCTTCCAGCTCACGCAGGTAGGCCAGGCGGCTCTCCAGTTCGCGGAGCTGAATGTCGTCCAGCCCCTCGGTGGCTTCCTTGCGGTAACGGGCGATGAAGGGGACGGTGGCGCCCCCGTCGAGCAGATCGACCGCGGCCTGGACCTGCTGGGGTTTGACTCGGAGTTCTTGCGCGATTTGCGCGACGATTTTTTGCATGCTGAAAAACTACCGCGCTCCCTGGCGCGTCCATCGGTACGAAACAAGGAGTGGGAGTTTGCCATCAAATGGCGCAAGCCCCCCGCCTTGCCCCGTAACCGCCGCACTTTTGGGTACCAGTCAATCCGGCACCACCGCCGTGACTTCAATCTCCACCTTGGCCCGGTCTTCGATCAGCGCGGCGACTTCCACCGCCGTCATGGCGGCGTTGTAGCAGCCAATGAGTTCCTTGAAGGCCTTGCCGATTTCGGGGTAGGCGTTGACGTATTCCTGTTTGTCGGTGACGTACCAGGTCATGCGCACGATGTGTTCGGGGCGGGCACCACCTTCCTTGAGCACGTCCACCACGTTCTGCAAGGCCTGGCGAACCTGGGCGCCCATGTCGTCGCTGTGGAAGCGCCCTTCGGAGTCCCAGCCGATCATCCCTGCAACAAACACCATGCGGCCGCGGACGGTAACGCCGTTGGAATAACCCTTGGGGCGGGGCCAGCCGGGGGGCAACAAAACTTGCATGTCAATTCTCCTGAGTGAAATGGGGGTGGCGCGACTCGATGGCGTGGCGCACGTCTGCGGGAATGGGTATGGCGCGGTGCGTGTCCAGGCTGGTGAAGACCAGTACCTGCCGTGCGCTCAAGCGCACTTCGCTGCCCGCCAGGCAGGCGAAGCGCAGGGTCATGGAGCTGCCGCCCAGGCGTTCAACGCGAAGGCACAGCCGCACTTCGTCCCCCGGGCGGCTGATGGCGGTGAAGTCGCACTCCAGCCGCACGGTGGGTGTGCCCACGCGGCGCGGGCCGAGCAGTTCGGCGTAGTTGACGCCCAGGCCGTCGGTGAACCAGTCTTCCAGCAGACCGTTGAGCATGACGAGGTACTGCGGGAAATAGACGATCCCCGCCGGGTCGCAGTGGCCGAAGCGGATGCGCAGCGGGCGCTCGAAGTGCCAGCCGCTCACTGGGCAGCCTCCGCACTGAGCTTGAAGCGCTGCAGTTTGCCGGTCTGGGTGCGCGGCAGCTTGTCGGTGAAGACGATGGCGCGCGGGTATTTGTAGGGCGCCACGGTCTGCTTGACGAAGTCCTGCAGCGTCTTGACCATGGCCTCGCCCTCTTCCTGCCCCGGGCGCAGCACCACGAAGGCCTTGACGATCTGGCCGCGCTCGGCGTCGGGGGCGCCAATCACGGCGCACTCGGCCACGGCGGGGTGCAGCATCAGCGCCTCTTCCACCTCGGGCGCGGCAATGTTGTAGCCGGCAGAGATGATCATGTCATCGGTGCGGGCCTGGTAGAAGAAGTAGCCGTCGGCGTCCATCAGGTAGGCGTCACCGGTGACGTTCCAGCCGTTCTTCACGTAGTTCTTCTGGCGCTCGTCTGCCAGGTAGCGGCAGCCGGTGGGACCCTGCACGGCGAGTTTGCCGATGGTGCCGGGCGGCACTTCCTTGCCGTCGTCGTCAACCACCTTGGCGCGGTAGCCCGGCACGGGCTTGCCGGTGGCACCGGGGCGGGCGTGCGCCTCGTCGTGCGAGATGAAGATATGCAGCATCTCGGTGGCGCCAATGCCGTCGATCAGCTCAATGCCGGTGGCCTCTTTCCACAGTGCGCGGGTGGACGCGGGCAAGGCCTCGCCCGCCGACACGCACTTGCGCAGCGGGGTGCGGCGCAGCTCCACGCCACGAGCCGCGAGCGTGCGATACGAGGTGGGCGCGGTGAAGAGCACAGTGGCGCCGAATTCCTTGATGCCGTCGAGCAGCTGTGGCGGGCTGGCCTTGTCCAGCAACACTGTGGACGCACCTATGGACATGGGGAACAGCACCAGGCCGCCCAGCCCGAAGGTGAAGGCCAGCGGCGGGCTGCCGATGAACACGTCGTCGGGCGTGGCGCGCAGCACGTGTGGCGGCCAGCACTGGCAGATGGCCATCACGTCGCGGTGGAAGTGCATGGTGGCCTTGGGCACGCCGGTGGTGCCGGACGTGAAGCCGAAGATGCAGGTGTCGTCGCTGGCGGTGGCCACGTTGTCGAAGTGGGGGGAGGCGCGCTCCATGGCCGCTTCCAGGCTGTCGGGGCCCGCGTAGTTGAAGTGGCGCATCTGGCGCAGCAGCGGCGTGTCCAGCGCGGTCAGGCGCAGTTCTTCGGCCAAGGCAGCGTCGCACAGCGCGTGGGTCACCTGGCCAATCTCCACAATGGCTTTCAGTTCCTTGGCGCGCAGCAGCGGCATGGTGGCCACGGCGATGGCCCCCACCTTCATGACGGCGAACCAGCACGCCACCAGCATGGGGTTGTTGGGCGCACGCAGCAACACGCGGTTGCCGGGCACCACGCCCATGTCGCGCACCAGCACGTTGGCAATGCGGTTGGCCTTGTCCTGCAGGTCGGCGTATGTCCACGTGAGTCCGGGCGCGCGGATGCAGACGCGGTCGCCCCGGCCCTCGGCCACGTGGCGGTCGAGCAGTTCGGTGGCGCAGTTGAGCTGTTCGGGGAAGCGCAGCTCGGGCAGCTCGAAGATGTATTCGGGCTGCAGGTGCGGCGGCGGCAGGTGGTCGCGGGCAAAGGTGTCGATGTGCGCGGTGGGCATTTTGTCTCCTCTGTGTCTTGTGGCGGGTGTGCTTGCCCTTAGCCGCGCGTGCCCGCTTCCTTGAGCAGCTCGCGGGCGATGATGAGCTGCTGAACCTCGGTGGCGCCTTCGTAAATGCGCAGGGCGCGTATCTCGCGGTACAGGCGCTCCACCGGCACCTCGCTCACCACGCCCAGCCCGCCCCAGATCTGCACGGCAGCGTCGATCACCTGCTGGGCGTTTTCGGTGGCGGTCATCTTGGCCATGGCGGCTTCTCGGGTGACGTTGCGGCCCTGGTCACGCTGCCAGGCGGCCCGGTAGGTGAGCAGCGCGGCGCTGTCGATGGCGGTGGCCATCTGGGCGAGCTTGGCCTGGGTGAGCTGGAAGTCGGCCAGCACGCCGTTGAACATCTTGCGGGTGGTGGCGCGGTGCAGCGCTTCGTCCAGCGCGCGGCGGGCAAAACCTAGCGATGCGGCAGCTACCGAGGTGCGGAACACGTCCAGCGTGCGCATGGCCACCTTGAAGCCTTCACCCGGTGCGCCCACACGCTGGCTGGCGGGAATGCGGCACTGCGTGAAGCGCAGACGGGCCAGCGGGTGGGGGGCGATCACGTTGATGCGTTCGGCGATTTCGAAGCCTGGTGTGCCTGCATCCACAATGAACGCGGAGATGCCGCGTGCCCCCGGCGCCTCGCCCGTGCGGGCGAAGACCACGTAGAAGTCGGCGATGCCGCCGTTGGATATCCAGGTTTTTTCGCCGTCGAGGATGTAGTGGTCGCCATCGGCCCGGGCGGCACAGGCCATGGCAGCCACGTCGGACCCTGCGTTGGGCTCGGACAGGGCGAAGGCGGCGATGGCTTCACCGCTGGCCACACGCGGCAGGTAGGTTTGGCGCTGTTCGGGCGTACCGTGCAGCGAGATGGCACCAGACCCCAGCCCCTGCATGGCAAAGGCGAAGTCGGCCAGTCCGCTGTGGCGGGCCAGGGTTTCGCGGATCAGGCAGATGGCGCGGGTGTCGATGGCGTCGTTGGTGCCGCCAACGTCGCGCCCGCCCACGGCGTGGCGCAACCAGCCTGCCGCGCCCAGCGACCGCACGAGGGCCTTGCAATCGGCGTCAACATCGGGGCCATGGTCGTGGGGGATGTGCTGGGTGGCCCAGGTGTCCAGCGCCTGCGCGAGTTCGGCGTGGCGCGGCTCGAAGAAGGGCCATTGGAGGTAGGAGGTGTCTGCCATTTCAGTCATCCGTTACGTGGTTGCTGTTCATGTGGTGCATGAAGCTTGGTTGGCGAGCCAAGGCGTGTGCACCCAGGCGCTGGCGCTTCAACGAGGTGGCCGGTGCGCAGCACCGGCTCCCCTGCGATGCTCGATGCCGTGGCTACGCGGCAGAAACTCCCTGCACGTTTCTGCGAAACGCTCCGGTCGGACACCTGCCGCAAGTCAGTTACGAAGCGCGCTAAAGCGCGCAGCCACGGCATCTGCGCTTCTCGGCACCTCGTCAGGCGCGCCAGCCCCTGGGCGCACACGCCTTGGCAGAAGCATTCTTGGCGCACCACCGTTGGCGCTCCACCATCTTGGTTGGCTGCGGCAGGCCTGGCCCTGTGGGGGCGATTTTCCGGGGTGGCTGTGTCTGGCGGCCTGGGGCTGGGCGCGCGCAGCGCGCTTCGTAACTGACTCGCGGTGGCTGTTTGAGCGGAGCGCTGCAAGCGCGCAGCGAGTTCCACCGCTCCAGCCCCAGGCCGCCAGACACAGCGAAGTCGGCAAAGCCGACCGCCCCGGATGAGCCCCCGCAGGGCCAGGCCTGCCGCAGCCCCCGAGGTCCACCCCCGCAGCAACCAGCACACACCGCCAGAGAGCCGAACAGCCGTCAACTCAGTTCCCCTGAAACACAGGCTTCTGCTTGGCCACAAACGCGTGGTAAGCCCGCGAGAAGTCTTCCGTCAGCATGCAAATCGCCTGGGCCTGTGCCTCGGCCTCAATGGCCTGCTCGATCGTCATGGCCCATTCCTGATGCAGCATGGTCTTGGTGATGCCATTGGCAAAGCTCGGGCCTTGCGTCAGGTCGGCGGCCAGCTTTTGTGCCTCGGCCAACAACTCTTCAGGCGCACACAGACGGTTGAAGAAGCCCCAGCGCTCGCCCTCTTCCCCACCCAGGCTGCGGCCGGTGTACAGCAGTTCGCTCGCCCGGCCCTGGCCGATGATGCGCGGCAGGATGGCGCAGGCCCCCATGTCGCAACCCGCCAGGCCCACGCGGTTGAACAGAAAGGCTGTCTTGCTGCGCGCCGTGCCCAGCCGCATGTCAGACGCCATGGCGATGATCGCGCCCGCCCCGGCACACACGCCGTCCACGGCAGCGATGATGGGCTGTGGGCACGCACGCATGGTCTTGACCAGTTCGCCCGTCATGCGGGTGAACATCAGCAGCTCCGGCGCCTTGAGCGCGATCAGCGGGCCGATGATCTCGTGCACATCGCCACCCGAGCAGAAGTTGCCGCCCGCGCCAGTGACCACGATGGTTTTCACATCGTCGGCCCACTTAAGCTGGTGGAACAGGTCGCGCAGTTCGGCATAGCTGTCGAAGGTGAGCGGGTTCTTGCGGTCGGGCCGGTTGAGCGTGATGGTGGCCACGCCGTTGTCCACCTCCCACAGGAAGTGGGTGGCCTGGTAAGCGGCCATGGGGCGGCGGTTGCCCGCCAGCAGAGAAGGATCGATCGAGTGGCTCATGCAGCTCTCCTCAGGAAGTTCTTGATTGAAGTTCGTTCACGGCTACATCACCTCGCCGCCCGACACCGAGATGGACTGCCCGGTGACTGCCCCCGCGCCTTCACCGCATAGCCAGGCAATGGCATCTGCCACCTGTTCCGGCTGCACCAGTCGCCCTTGCGGGTTGGACTTGACGAACTCGGCCAGCGCCTGCTCGTGCGTGCGGCCGGTCTTGGCCACCACACGCTCTATGCTTTCGCGCACGATGTCGGTTTCGGTATAGCCGGGGCACACGGCGTTGACGGTGATGCCCTTGGCCGCCAGTTCCAACGCGAGCGAGCGGGTGAGGCCCACCACGCCGTGCTTTGCCGCGCAGTACGCCGACACGTAGGCGTAACCCACCTGCCCCGCCGTGCTGGCCACGTTGACCACGCGCCCCCAGCCAGCGGCCAGCATGTCGGGCAGCACCGCCTGGGTGCACACCATGGTGCCGGTCAGGTTCACGTCCAGCATCTGCCGCCACAGCGTCATGTCCATCTTGTGGAAAGGTGCGCTCAGCGCCTGCCCAGCGTTGTTGACCAGCACCTGCACGGGCCCGAACCGCTCGCGCGCACTGGCCAAGGCTTCAGCCACCTGGGCGGGGTCAGCCACATCGGCGGCCACTGCATGCAGGTGGGCTGGGTCTGTGTCCACCACGGCCTGCAGCACCGGCAGGCGCCTGCCCAGCAGCGTCACGTTCATGCCGAGCGCACGCAGGGCACGCACGGCGGCTTCGCCTATGCCCTGCCCGCCGCCCGTCACCAGGGCGTGGCGCACGCCCGTGCTCATTTGGCCCCCGCGCCTTGCGCTGCCATGGCTTTTTCGCGGGCGAAGTTGGCTTCCATCTGCGCCTTGGCGGACCGGTACTGCTTGGGCCAGTTGACCATTCCGTAGCCAATCTTGGCGGCTTCGGTCAGCGTCCAGGCCGGGTTGGCCAGGTGCGGGCGAGCCACAGCACACAGGTCGGCACGGCCGGCGGCCAAGATGGAGTTGGCGTGGTCCGCCTCGCTGATGGCGCCCACGGCGATGGTGGGAATGCCTGCCTCCTGCCGCACGCGATCGGCGAACGGCGTCTGGAACATGCGGCCATAAACCGGCTTTTCCTTCTTGCTCACCTGGCCGGAAGAACAGTCGATCATGTCCGCGCCCGCCGCCTTGAAGGCCTTGGCAATTTCCACCGCGTCGTCGGGCGTGATGCCGCCTTCGACCCAGTCATGGGCGGAGATACGCACCGACATCGGCTTGTCTGCGGGCCACACGGCGCGCACGGCGGCAAACACTTCCAGCGGGTAGCGCAGGCGGTTGGCCAGGCTGCCACCGTACTCGTCGCTGCGGTGGTTAGTAAGGGGTGAGATGAAGCCGGACAGCAGGTAGCCGTGCGCGCAGTGCAGCTCCAGCCAGTCGGCACCGGCCTCTGCGGCGGCCCGGGCCGACGCCACGAACTGCGCCTTGACCTCGTCCATGTCGGCGCGCGTCATCTCACGCGAGGTCTGGCTCACGCCTTCCAGATACTGCTGGGGCGATGCGGACATGATCGGCCAGTTGCCGTTTTCCAGCGGTTGGTCGATGCCTTCCCAAGCCACACGGGTGGACGCCTTGGCACCGGCGTGGCCTATCTGGATGGCGAACTTGGCGTCGGTGTTCGTGTGGATCCAGTCGGCAATGCGTTTGAAACCGGCAGTGTGCTCAGGTTTGTAGAGGCCGGGGCAGCCGGGGGTGATGCGGCCTTCGGGGCTGACGCAGGTCATCTCGGCAAACACCAGACCGGCACCGCCCATGGCTCGCGCGCCCAGGTGCACCAGGTGGTAGTCGGCCACCAGCCCGTCCACGGCGGAATACTGCGCCATGGGCGAAACGACGACGCGGTTCTTCAACGTGACTCCACGCACGCTGTAGGGCGTGAACATGGGCGGCGGAACAGGCGCCCCGGCGGGCACGCTGACATCGGCCTTCTGTGCGAACCAGCGTTCATATCCTTCGAGCCAGTTCTTGTCGCGCAGGCGCAGGTTTTCGTGGCTGATGCGCTGGCTGCGCGTGAGCATGGAGTACATGAATTGCTCGGGCTCCAGCTGGTCGCAGTAGCGCTTGCCGCACACCTCGAACCACTCCATGGCGTTCCAGGCGGCGTTCTGCAGGCGCAGCGTCTCCACCCTGCGCAGTTCTTGGTAGGTGGCCAGTACTTCGGGAATCTTGTCGGGGCTGTCGCCCAGGCGCTGGAACTGGCGGGTGAGTTCGATGGCGTCCTCAATGGCCAGCTTGGTGCCCGAACCGATGGCGAAGTGGGCCGTGTGCACCGCATCGCCCATCAGCACAACGTTGCTGCCGTTAGCGTTGCGCAGCCACCATTGCTCGCAAACCACGCGCTGGAAGTTGAGCCAGGCCGAGCCGCGCAGGTGCCGCGCATTGGTCATCAGTTTGTGGCCTTGCAGCGTGCCTTTGAACAGGTTTTCGCAAAAGGCGATGGACTGGTCTTGGTCTGCCTTGTCCAGCCCGTGGGCCAGCCACACGTGTTCGGGGCATTCCACGATGAAGGTGGTGGTGGTTGCGTCGAACTTGTAGATGTGGGCCTGGAACCAGCCGTGTTCGGTGCGCTGGAAGTCGAAGGTGAAGGCGTCGTACAGGCGGTTGGTGCCCAGCCAGATGTAGCGGTTGGGGCGCGTGACGATGTCAGGCTTGAACACGTCAGCGTAACGGCTGCGGATGCGGGAGTTGATGCCGTCGCTGGCGATGATGAGGTCGGCGTCGGCGTAGTCGAGGTCGGACTCGGCTTCGGTTTCGAACACCAGCTTGACGCCGAGGTTTTCGCAGCGGGCCTGCAGGATATTGAGCAGCTTCTTGCGCCCGATGCCCACGAAGCCGTGGCCGCCCGAGCGGATGGTCTGCCCCTTGAACAGCAGCTCGATGTCGTCCCAGTGGTTGAAGGCCTCCTGGATTTCGTCGGCGGTCTCGCGGTCCCACTGGCGCATGTTGTCCATGGTGGCGTCAGAGAACACCACGCCCCAGCCGAAGGTGTCGTAGGGGCGGTTGCGCTCGACCACGGTCACGTCGTGTCCGGGGTCCAGCTTTTTCATCAGAAGGCCGAAGTACAGGCCGGCCGGGCCGCCGCCGATGCAGACGATTTTCATGGGGTCTCCTTGTATGGGACGTGCTATGGCTGTTTACGCTTCACTGATGAATAGTTTAGGTTTAAACATTATTTGCGGAGCGAGGGGAAACCCTAGGGTTTGGGTGTTGTTTGCTTTTTTGGTGGCCTCGCTTGCTGCGGCAGGCCTGGCCCTGCGGGGGCTCATCCAGGGTGGTCGGCTTTGCCGAC
>JAYSGB010000023.1:0-63878 GCA_041913045.1 Burkholderiaceae bacterium
CGAGGTCTTTCACGCCTCGTTAAACCGTGTTGCACCTCGTCCTTGAATCCGCCCAACTTTACTTTCCGAGTCCACCCATTTACATCTTTAGTTGAGAAAATGGCAAGTAATGTCCCCACTACCGTCATGCGCTTCACTCTGAAGCGATCATCTCGACATAACAGCTCGCGTTAACAACTTTAGTTGCTCAGACGCGCGCCCTACGAAGCGCATCCCAATGTCGAGTGTCTAGGCTTATTCGTCCAGCCGCTGTTCTGCAGTCGGCAGACCGCCGACGTTGATGGCCTCCTGCTCAAGCCCCAGTGCAACGTTCAATATCCCGACGTCTTGCACTGCATTGCCTGGCATACCCTGAGCCAGGGCATGGTCGTGGTATTCATGACTGGTCCTTTCTTGGTTTTGAGGGCTTCCGTTGGCATGTTTCCCCGATGCTCGCCAACCGAGGGTAAACACTGCCTTCATACCCATTGTTGCATCCCATGTATGTATACAAAATATACATGCAATGCGTGCAAACACTGGAGACAACCATGAAATCTGCGGAACCTTCCCACGTTGATCGAGGCAACACCCTCGATCCTGAAAGTAATGTGCTCAACCCGGTCGGTGCGGCCGAAAAGAACTGGGGATGGTTCGCCATCTTCAACATCTGGGCAAATGATGTGCAGTCACTTTTTGGGTACTCGCTGGTCGCGTCCCTCTTCATTTCCTACGGCGTCGGTGGTTGGACAGCTTTTGCTGCGTTGATAGCCGCAGGGCTGTTCGTCATGTGGATGGTCAACTTGTCGGGGGCCGCAGGAGAAAAATACGGAATTCCGTACCCCGTGCTTGCGCGCGCCAGCCTGGGAACTGAGGGAGCGAAGCTGCCGGCGGTGCTTCGCGCCACGGTCGCAGTGTTCTGGTATGGGGTGCAGGTGTACTTCGCGTCTACCGCCCTCGCCTTGCTGATCCGCTCGTTGACCGGTGCCAGCGGCGGCGGCGAGTTCCTGGGATTGACGGGAATCGACTGGCTGTCATTCTTCCTTGTCTGGGTGTTCCACATCCTCATCTTCTGGCGAGGCATGAGCTGGGTGGAAACCTTTCTGAACATTGCAGGCCCGTTCGTCTACGTGGTCATGATTGGCCTGGTCGTTGTGCTGTGGCAGCGTTCCGACGGCCGTCTTCTCGAGGCTACCGCCACCATCTTTGCCAATCCGGAAGGCACGTGGGCCACGGAGTTCAAGGGCTTCATCGCCATCGTCGGCACCATGGTTGCGTACTTTGCTGCGGTGATGATCAACTTCAGCGACTTTTCACGCTATGCCAAGGACAAGCGGACGATGAAGATCGGCAACCTCACTGGCCTGCCTTTCAACATGATTCTGTTCTCGGCACTGGCGTTGCTGACCACGGGTGGCGCAGCCGTGGTGTTTGGTGAGGCGATCATCAACCCCACAGAGATTGTGGAGCGCACCGACAGCGTGCTGCTCAGCGTGATTGCTGCGATCACTTTCTTTGCGGCCACGGTGGGCATCAACCTGGTGGCCAACTTCATACCCGCGGTCAACGGTATTGCCAACCTGGCACCCGAAAAGATCACCTTCCGCAAGGCCGGGATCATCACGTCATTGTTCGCGCTGGTCATCGGCGGCTTCTGGAACAGCTTCATCAGCGAGTTCGGCATCAGCGGCTTCGTGAACACCCTGGGTGCGACCCTGGCGCCGATTTTCGGGATCATGATCGTGGACTACTACCTGCATCGCAAGCAGCGGTTGGATCTGGACGACCTCTACAACATGGAGGGCGGTCGCTACCACTATGTCGATGGCTGGAACCGTGTTGCAGTCAAGGCATTCGGGGCCGCTGCGATCTTCTCGGTGGCCACGGTCTGGGTTCCCTGGTTTGAATTTCTCTCGGGCTACAACTGGGTGATCGGGGCCGTGCTTGGCGGTGTCATTTACAACGCCTTGGCTCGGCATCACGTCAAGGTGTGACGAACGGGCGAATCGCGTACCGAACGCCCAAAGGACTCGGGGCTCAGCGCATCACTGGCTGAGCCCCGGCTGTCTGGAGCAACGACAAGAAGGCGTGCATCAGGCCTCAGTAATGCGCAGCGCCCCAAAGATGCGCAGGCATGTCAGTGAGGTGCCGCAGCCCGCTGCGATCCAGCATCCGCTCACATGCCTCTTGGGCTTGCTCCATCACATCTGTTTCGTTGACGCTGAGCACCTGACGCCCTTGCATCAGCACACGCCCGTCGACGATGGTGGTGTCCACATCGGCGGCGTTGGCGAAGCATGTGACGCGCATCAGCGGCATGTTCAGCGGCATCATGTGCGGTTTGAACAGGTCGACCAGAATGATGTCGGCCTTCTTGCCCGCCTCCAGCGACCCGATCTCGTTGTCAAGCCCCAAGGCACGGGCAGCGTCAATCGTGCACATCTCGAGCACCTTGCCGTGCGGCAGCACGTCGGGGTCGCGGAAATGGCGGCGGTGGTAGTGCATGGCCTGGAACATGTGGCGGAACATGTCGTAGCCACGGTCTGGCGCCGACCCGTCCGAGCCAAGTGCCACGTTGACACCGCGCTCGATCAGCTCAGGCACCGGGCAGCGCCCCAGGATCGACATGATCGCGCTGGGGTTGTGCACGATATGCGTACCGGTCTCCAGCGCGGCTGTCATGTCGTCCTCGGTCAAATCGATGCTGTGCGACATGAACGAACGCGGGCCGAGCAAGCCCAGTTCGCGAGCCAGCGCGATGGTTCCTGCGCGGTGACCATCTTGGGTCAGGCCCAAGTCATACCGTCTGGCCAGCGCCACCCCGTCGGCAGCCTGGCGCTCGAATTGCGAGCGCAAGGCTTCGTGGGCGGGTTCGTGCATTGGCGCGAAAACGGCAAGGTTCACCGCCATCTGCAGACGGCCGCTGGCGCGGCCGTGGTTCTCTTGCACGATCTGCTCGCACACGGCCATCATGGTTTCGGCATCGATCTCGTGCTCGGCTGGCGGTTGCGCCGCCCAGTCGGTGTAAATGCGCGGCGCGGGCGGACGCGACGGCCCGACGGCCAGAACGGCACGCGTTCCGGCGGCCTCGATGGCATCGCCATGGGCGCGTGCGTACTTTGGATCGTCCACGCGCATGATGGAGTCGCCTCCGCCGAACAGTGAAACGCCGGTGGTGACGCCGGCCTTGAGTTTCTCCAGCGATGCCAAGGCCGCCTCGGCATGCCAGAAATGTTCGTCGGACGCGGCGGTGTAGATCTTGGCTGCGGCCTGCATCCAGGCGCCGGGGCCTGCCCCTGCGCCCATGGTGCGCAACATGCCGTGACCGGCATGGGCGTGGCTGTCGATCAGGCCCGGCAGCACCGCTTTGCGGCGGGCGTCCAGGACTTGGCGGGGCTGGTAGCGCGCACGAAGGTCGGCTGCGTCGCCCACGGCGACGATGCGGTCGCCATTGACCGCCACGGAGGCGTTTTCGAGGATGCGGCGCTGAGCGTTGAGTGTGAAAACCGTGCCGTTGTCAATCAGCAGGTCGATGGTGGTGGGTGTCATGGGTTCAATGGTCCTGAGGTGTACGCGGCCTGACTAGGCGGCCACGGGTATGGCTGCGGCTGCGCGCGGCATGAAGCGCACTGGCTGGGTGACTGCAACGGCGTGGCAGGCGACGGACGCACCGTCAGGCAGGCGGCGCAACTCGGGGGTTTCGCGCCGGCAGATGTCGGCCGCCATCGCACAACGCGGGTGGAAGGCACAGCCAGGCGGCGGCGCCAGCGGGCTGGGGAGGTCCCCCGCGGGAACGGCGGCTGCACGGCGCCCCTGCCCTACCCTGGGAATGGCAGCCAGCAGCAGCTGGGTGTAGGGGTGCCTGGGGTTGTCGAACAAGGTTTCCGTTGACGCGACTTCCACCAGACGCCCCAGGTACATCACCCCGACGGTGGTGGAGACAAACCGCACCACTGCCAGGTTGTGGCTGATGAAGAGGCTGGTCAGGCCGTCCTCCGCCTCCAGGCGCTTGAGCAGATTGAGAATCTGGGCCTGCACGGACACGTCCAATGCAGACGTGGGCTCGTCGCACACCAGAAAATCGGGTTCACCCGCCAGTGCACGGGCGATGGAGATGCGCTGGCGCTGCCCCCCGGAAAACTCGTGCGGGTACTTTTCGGCGTCGGCAGCCGACAGCCCCACCCGCTGGAGCAACTCGGCCACGCGGGCCGGCACCTGATCGACCGGGCGCAAGCGCTGAAACACCAGGGGTTCGGCGATGGTGCGGCCGATGCGCCAGCGGGGGTTGAGCGACGCGTACGGGTCCTGGAAGACCATTTGCACGCGCGGCGCCCTTTTGCCCGCCTCGGCTGTGAATTGCACGCTGCCCGACGAGGCCCGGTCAAGCCCGGCCACGATGCGTGCGAGGGTCGTCTTTCCGCAGCCCGATTCACCGACGAGGCTGAAGGTGGTGCCCCGCGGCACGTTCAGGCTCACACCAGACAGCGCCCGTACCGTTCGGCCCTGCGCCTGGAACTGGCGGGTCAAGTCGGAAACCTTCAGCAAAGGTTGAGGTTTGGCATTCATCAGGCGGCCTCCGCCACGGGGGGCAGTTCAAGAACGGGGGACCAGCAGGCCAGGGAGACGCCGCGGTGTTCCACCAGCTTGGGGCGTTGCTGGCGGCAGATGTCGGTGGCGCGTTCGCAGCGTGGGTGAAATGCACAACCATCAGGGCGGGCTGACAGGCGCGGCATCGCCCCATCGATCTGCTTGAGCTGACTGGGCGTGTGGTCCAGCGGTGGAATCGAGCGCATCAGGCCGTGTGTGTAGGGATGTGAGGGGCGCCCCACAACGTCCTCGACCCGGCCGATCTCGGCAATGCGGCCGGCGTACATCACCGCCACGCGATCGGCGTTTTCCGATATCACGCCCATGTCGTGCGTTACCAGCAGCACCGCCGTGCCGCGTTCCTGGCACAGGCGGCGCAACAGCTCCAGCACTTGCGCCTGTACCGACACATCCAGCGCAGTTGTCGGCTCATCGGCCACCACCAGATCGGGTTCGGCGCACAGTGCCAGCGCAATCACGATGCGCTGGCGCATGCCGCCGGAGAACTGGTGCGGGTAGGCGTCGACCCGCTCTGCAGGCGACGGAATGCCGACGCGGCGAAGCCAATCAACCGCCCTCTCCCGGGCCTCTGCGGCGGTAAGCGGCAGGTGGGTGCACAGCGTTTCGATCAGCTGATCGCCCACGGTGAGCAGCGGGTTGAGGCTGAGCAGCGGGTCCTGAAAAACTGCCGCGATGCGGCGGCCGCGCAAGGCTCGCATGCGCGCTGGCGGCAAGGCCTGGATGGCTTCGCCGTCGAAGATGATCTGGCCAGAGGCAACGTGCGCTGGCGGGTCCAGCAAGCCCAGAACGGCCATGCCGGTGAGGGACTTGCCAGCGCCGGACTCTCCAACGAAGCCGAGAATCTCACCGCGAGCGATGTCGAAACTCACGTCATCAAGCGCAATCAGCGGGCTGTGGCGTGTCGGAATCTCCACGCGCAGGTGGCGCACCGACAGCAATGGGGAAGCATTCATGTGTGGTTCCTTCATCTCATTTCAGCCGGGGGTTGAGGACGTCACGCAGCCAGTCGCCAAACAGGTTGACCCCCAGCACCAGGCCCACCAGCAGCAGACCGGGCATGACGGTGATCCACCACTCGCCGGAGAACAGCACTTCATTGCCGATCCGGATCAGGGTGCCCAGAGAAGGTGAGCTGGCGGGAACGCCCAGCCCCAGGAAACTCAGCGTGGCCTCGGTGAGGATGGCCAAGCCGATGGACAGTGTTGCGATCACCATCACGGGGCTCAGCACATTGGGCAGCACGTGCCGCCACAGGATGCGAATGCGGCCCATGCCAATCAGACGTGCGGCATTGACGTAGTCCTTGTCTTTTTCAACAAGCGTCAAGCCACGCACCGTGCGAGCGTATTGCACCCAGTTGGCAAGCGCGATGGCCAGCACCACGATGTACAGCGACATCTCTTCGTAGATCTCGCGCGGCATCACCGTGCGAGACAGACCGTCGATCAGCAGCGCCACGAGGATGGCGGGAAAGCTCAGCTGGACGTCGGCTGCGCGCATGATGAGCGCATCCAGCCGACCGCCGCTGTAGCCTGCTAGCAGGCCAAGTGCCACACCCAGCGCCATAGCCACCACTGTGGACGCCAGACCAACCAGCAGCGAAATGCGCAAGCCGTAAAGCATGACCGAGACCAGGTCACGGCCCTGGCCGTCGGTGCCCAGCAGAAAGCGCCATTGACCGCCTTCCATCCAGACGGGAGGCATGCGGGCGTCGAGGATGTCGAGCGCGGCGGGGTCGAAGGGGTTCTGCGGTGCCAGCCAGGGCGCGGCCAAAGCCATCACCGCGTAAACCACCAGCAGGAAGGCCGCGATCATGGCCTCGGGGGAACGGCGCAATTGCCAGACCAGATCGGCATTGCGCACTCGGTGCCAGCCCGAAACAAGTGTGTTCATGGTGTGTGCTCCTCTCAGCGCGAGGTGCGCAGGCGCGGATCGACGGCGAAATACAGCAGGTCGACCACGGTGTTGATGACGACAAACAGCAGTGCAATCAGCAGGAGGTAGGCTGCGATGACGGGCACGTCGCTGAAGGTGATGGCCTGGATGATGAGCAGCCCGAGTCCTGGCCACTGGAACACGGTCTCGGTGATGATCGAGAAAGCGATCATGGCGCCGATCTGCAAGCCTGCCACGGTGATGATGGGGATCAGCGTGTTGCGCAACGCGTGCTTGAAATGCACCGAGCGCTCCCGCAGGCCACGTGCCCGGGCGAACTTGATGTACTCGGTACGCATGACTTCCATCATCTGCGTGCGAGTCAGCCGCATGAACAGCGTGAGCTGGAACAAGGCCAGTGTGATGGCTGGCATCACCAGCGACGCCCAGCCGCTGGCGGTAAGCAACCCGGTGTTCCAACCACCCACCTGAGTCAGTTCTCCGCGGCCGAACGCGGGCAGCCAGTTCAGGCCGACCGAGAACACGAGTATGAGCAGGATACCGGTGACGAAGGATGGCACCGAAATCCCGACCAGCGATGCCACCTGCAGTGCGCGTGCGCCAGCCGAGCGTGGCCGTATGCCGCTGTAGACCCCAAGGGGAATGCCCACGGCCAGGGCCAGAACGGCGGCCACCATAGCAAGCTCCAGCGTTGCGGGCAGGCGCGAGGCGATGACCTGCGCCACCGGCTCGAGGTTACGGTACGAAACGCCGAACTCGCCCTGCAGCGCCCTGCCCACGAAGCGCAGGTACTGCAGGGGCAGCGGCTGGTCCAGCCCCAGGCTTTCGCGCAGGGCTGCTTTTTCTTCGGCGGTCGCGTTCTCTCCCGCGAGGTTGTTGACCGGATCGCCGATGAAGTTGAACAGGCCAAAGGCCAGCAGAGAGACGACAGCCATCACCAGCAAGCCATTGGCCAGCCGGGCAGTGATGAAGCGGATCATTTTGCTTAACTGCGCTTGATGCTTCTGTTACTTGGCCGGAGCGCGTACCAGCCACAGCCGCATCTGGTTGTCGGGCGCCTGGGCCAGCTGGATACCCTTGCGCGCAGCCCAGGTGATGGGTTGCTGGTGCAGTGGCACGTGCGAAATGTCTTCGCGCTCAAGTGCAACGGCTTCTTCGATCAGTTTGTTGCGTTTGGCGGCGTCGATCTCTGCGGCGATGCGAGGCAGATAGGCGTCAAACTTGGGATTGCTGTAGCGGCCGGCATTGAGCGCGCCCTCCCGCTGGGTACGGGTGTGCACAACGTCTTTGAGCAGACCGTAAGAGTCTGCCATGGGCAGACCGGCGTGGCCAACGATGTAGAAGGACACGTCATTGGTGTTGAGCCGGACGCTCCAGCGCGCCGTAGGCTCGATCGTCAAGTTGGTCTTGATGCCCACCCGCGCCAGCATGGACGAGATGGCCAGGCAGATCGCCTCGTCGTAGACGTAGCGGTCGTTCGGGCATTGCATGCCCACGGTGAAACCGTTGGGGTAGCCTGCGTCGGCCAGCAGTTTCTTCGCGGTGGCCTGGTCGTAGGGCAGCAAGCGCTTGTTGAGCGAGTTGGGGGCGCCGTTGAGGTACGGTGACAACAGGGTGCCTGACGGCCACGAGGCGTTGCGCATCACCGAGCGCTTGATCGCTTCGATGTCGATGGCATGGTAGACCGCCTGGCGGACACGCTTGTCCTTGAAGGGGTTCTTGCCCTTGACGTCGCTGTAGAGCAGCTCGTCGCGGTGCTGGTCCATGCCCAGGAAAATCGTGCGCAACTCAGGGCCTTGGACCACATCCACACCGCTGGATTGCAGACGCGGGACGTCCTGCAGCGGGACGCTGACGGAAACGTCGATGCTGCCGCTGATCAGGGCCGATGTGCGGGTCGCATCCGACTTGATGGGCATGAACGTCACCTCGCCCAGGTTGTGCTTGGGTTTGTCCCACCAGCCGGCAAAGGCCGTCAGCACCGTGCGGGTGTCAACGTCACGCTGCTTCAGCATGAAGGGGCCGGTGCCGTTGGTATTGCGGTTGGCGTGGTTTTCCTTCTGTTTCTGCAGGTCGCTGGCCTCGGTGGAGCGGTTTGCTTCAGACCACCCCTTGTCCATGACCAGAAGCTGCACCAGTTCGTTGGTCAAGATGGGCATGGGGTTGTGCGTTTCCACGTCCACCGTGTTTGCGTCAACCTTGCGCACGTCTTTGATGTCGCTGAGGTTGCCCTTGACCAGTGAACCTGGGGTGTTCACCCGCTGCCAGGAAAACACCACGTCATCGGCATCGAAGGTTTCGCCGTTGTGGAACTTCACCCCTTGGCGCAACGTGAAGCGCCATACCGTGGGGCTGACCACCTTCCAGGACGTTGCCAGTGCGGGCTCGATCTGCAGCTTGTCATTGAAACGGACCAGCGCTTCGTAGATGTTGCTCACGAATGCGTTGGTGAAGCTGTTGTTGGTCGAGTGCGGGTCCATGGACAGGGCGTCCAGGTTGGCAGACCAGGTCAGCGATTGGGCTGGCGCCTGCGCCATGCCGGTTTGCAGGCCCAGGCCTGCGATCAGTGCCACCAGGGCGCGGGAAAAGAGTTGCTGCTTCACGATGTCTCCTCTTGGGTTGGTCAGTGCGATCGACGTCTTGTGTCGATTCGTGGGATTATTGTCACATAAATAAAAAGTTTTGCAACAATTATTCAGGCGTTTGTTACCATGGAAACCCTCATGGCACAATTCAGCCTTTCTTACAGGGATCAACATGGCACGCCCCAAGAACAAGCCCCTCCAGATCGCGCCCGCAGACGACACTGAAGACGCCAGCCAGTCACAGGAACTGGCGGACGAAACGCGTGTTCACAAAGCGATCGTCGATGCCGTTTTGTCACAAAAACTCCCTCCAGGCACACGCCTGGTGGAAACACCGCTGTGCGAAGCCTTTGGGGTAAACCGCTCTTTGCTGCGGCGGGTGCTGGTTCGGCTGGCAAACGAAAAGGTCGTGGAGCTGCAGCACAACAAGGGCGCTGCGGTGGCGCAACCCACCCAGACCGAGATGCACGAGGTCTTTGAGGTGCGCCGCCTGATTGAAGGGGGGCTGATGCGCCGCCTGTGTGCCTGCGCACGGCCTGGCGACATCACCGGCCTTCGCCGCCTGGTTGATGACGAGACACAGGCTTACCAGAAGGGTGACCGCACCAACTGGATTCGCCTGTCTGGCGAGTACCACTTGGCGGCAGCACGCATTCTGGGCAACCACGAGCTGGAAGAAATCATGAACGCCCTGGTGGCCCGCACGACGCTGATGAAGGCGCTCTACATTGCGCCCGGGCGCAATGTGTGCTCGTTCGAGGAGCACACGGCCATTCTTGACGCCATTGCCGCTGGCGACGCCGAGCTTGCCTGCCGCCTGATGGACGAACACCTGCAAAGTGCCGAACGCAAGCTGAGGCTCGAACCGCCTTCCACAGACATCGACCTGTTGAAACTGTTCGGTCAGCGGTCATGAACACCGCCAGCGACACTGCGGACGGCACAAGCGTCAACGCCCGATTCAACGGTTTGTCAAAAGTCCTGGCGCTGGCCTTGGCGCCACTCGTGGCGCTGGGTTTTTCGCGTTTTTCCTACGCGCTGCTGTTGCCCGCCATGCAGAGCGACCTGGGCTGGAGCCTGTCGCAAGCGGGCGCTTTGAACACTGCCAACGGCCTGGGCTACCTGATCGGCGCGGCCGCTTCAGCGTTCATCGGGCGCCGCTGGGGTGAAAGCAAAGGTTTTGGCGCCAGCATGTTGCTCAGTGCTCTTGCACTGCTGCTCAGCGGCCTGGTGGATGATTGGCACGCCTTCATGGCCGTGCGCTTTTTCGGCGGCGTGAGCACTGCCGTGACCTTTGTGCTGGGCACGGCCTTGGCCGCACGTGCCATGCCGCAGCGACCTGCCACCGCCCTTGCCTGCTACTTTGGCGGCTCTGGCATGGGCATGGTATTGGCGGGCAGCGTGCTGCCGCATTGGGTGGAAGCCAGTGCGAATGGCTGGCAGGCCGCCTGGTTGCTGATGGGGGCTGCGGCCGTTCTGGCGGCGTTCGTCAGCACCGCTGCGGCCAAGGCGCTGCCCAGCGGCAACGCCCACCAGCCGCGCGCTCAAGATGGAAGCGGCCTCAGGCCTTTGTGGCCCAGCCTGGCAGCCAATGCGCTCTTTGGCGCTGGGTATGTCGGTTACACGACCTTCGTCATCGCGTTGCTGCGTCAGCAGGGATACAGCACAACGGCTACGTCCATTTTCTTCTGTGCCCTGGGACTGGCCTCGCTGCTTGCCACGCCCGCATGGGGCCGGGGCCTGGCAAGGATGCGCAATGGCCACGGCTTTGCCGTCGTCTCTGTCTGTGTGGCAATCGGATCGGTTCCGGTGCTGCTCTCCCCTCTTCTGCCTTCGCTCGCGTTTTCGGCGCTTGTCTTCGGCGCCAGCTTCATGGCCGGGCCTGCCGCGGTGAGCCTGGTCGCCCAGCGCATGCTGCCCGCGCCTCAACTGGCGGGCGCGCTGGGCGCCCTGACGGCCGCTTTCTCCCTGGGGCAGTCCATCGGGCCGGTGCTGGCGGGTTGGATTGCAGATGCTTCGGGCCGCCTTGAAGCGGGCCTGTGGCTGGGCCCGGTGTTGCTGGTCTGTGCCGGGGTCACATCATTGGCGCAGCTCAAAGGCTCCTCGCCCAAACCGTCTGCAGTGCAGGAACCACAAGCCCTGCAGCAACGAACACCAGGAGCACGCAGACCACAAGCTTGATCGTCCGGGGCTGCCACCGCGGCGGCCAGCGGGCCATCAAGCGCGTCTGCAGCAACACCAAGGGCACGGCCTCGATGCTGAGCCACAGAGCGTCGCTGCCGAAACGACCTGTTCCTGCCATCAGGGCCAGCCGCACCACCGCGTTCACGGCAAAGATGGCCACCAGCGTGTCGCGAATCACCCGAAAAGGAAGCGGTTGCCGGTAGAAGTGGAATACCAGCGGAGGGCCGGCCGTGGAAAACAGACCGCCCAGCACCCCGGATACCAGGCCGACGCCCGCGAAGCTGGCCCGCGACGACCGCGCAGGCCGCGCTTTCGCCTCGAAAAGCAGCACACCGGCGCAGACAAAGATCGTCAGCCCCAGGAGCAGTTCGAGGACCACCACCACGTTGTCGCCCAGCCAGCCGAGCAACAAGACACCGCCCAGCACGCCCGGCAAGGAAGTCGCCATGACTGGGACCATGGCGTCGCGGTCGAATTGAGGGCGGGACGAGCGGAACAGCCCGATCGCGTTGACCAGAACCAGAACGCTGACGACGTTGGTCACGTCAGGCAGGGCCGCCACCTGGGTCAGCCCCGCCAGCCCCAGCAATACGAGGCCAAACGCAAAGCCCGTCAGGTTCTGTACATAACAGGCGGCGGCCACGCAAGCCAGGTAAGCTGCATGCTGCAGCAGTGTCATGGATGACATGCCATGTCACGCTCAGGCGGCGATGCCTGCAAGGCACAGGTACTTGGTCTCCAGGTACTCGTCCATGCCGTGGCGGGAGCCTTCACGCCCAAGCCCTGACTGTTTGACGCCTCCGAACGGTACCTCTGCCGTCGAGATCAAGCCCGTGTTGACCCCCACCATGCCGTATTCCAGCGCTTCGCCGACACGGAAGATTCGGCCGAGGTCGCGGCTGAAAAAGTAGCTGGCCAAGCCGAACTCGGTTGCGTTTGCGAGCGCGATGACCTCGGCCTCTGTATCGAAGCGGAACACCGGCGCGACGGGGCCGAAAGTCTCCTCTCGGGCGCACAACATGGCGTCGTTCGCATCCGCCAGCACGGTGGGCGCGTAGCTGTTCACGCCGGTGCGCTGGCCGCCCACAACCACGCGCGCACCTTTGGCTATGGCGTCGGCAACGTGCGTCTCAACCTTGGTCAGCGCATCTGCATCGATCAGCGGCCCCTGCTGCACCCCATCGTCAAACCCGTTGCCAACCCGGATCTCGCCCGCTCTGGCCGCCAGCTTCTGCACGAAACGGTCGTACACACCGGCTTGTACGTACAGGCGGTTTGCACAGACACAGGTTTGCCCGGCGTTGCGGAACTTGCTGATCAAAGCTCCTTCTACGGCCGCGTCAAGGTCGGCATCGTCAAACACGATGAACGGCGCGTTTCCGCCCAGCTCCAGCGACAGCTTCTTGATAGTAGGTGCGCATTGCCGCATCAGGATTCGGCAAACCTCTGTGCTTCCGGTGAAGGAGAGGTGTCGAACCATGTCGTGTTCACAAAGGGCACGGCCAATGGCGATGGAGTGTTCGCCGTCCCCCGTCACGACGTTGAGCACCCCGTCCGGCAAACCGGCGCGGCGTCCCAGTTCCGCCACGGCCAGGGCGCACAAGGGGGTCTGCTCCGCAGGTTTGACGACCACCGTGCACCCCGCTGCAAGAGCCGGTGCAACCTTGCGGGTGATCATTGCGACCGGGAAGTTCCAGGGAGTGATCGCCGCGCATACGCCGATGGGCTGGCGAATCACGAGGTAGCGTTTGTCCGTGTCGGTGGTCGGGATCGTCTCGCCATAGACCCGCCGGGACTCCTCGGCAAACCATTCAATGAAGCTGGCGCCAAAGCCGATCTCGGCCCGGGCTTCGGCCAGTGGCTTGCCTTGCTCGGCGGTCATGATGCGGGCAAGGTCGTCGGCGTGCGCATGCAAGAGCGCTGCCCAGCGCTGCAAGACGGCTGCCCGCTGCTTGGCGGTCTGGGCACGCCATGCGGGCCCGGCGCGATCGGCGGCCGCAATGGCCTGCTGCGCCTCCTCATGCCCCAGATTGGCCACTTCGGCCAGTGTGATGCCGGTGGCCGGGTCCACGACGGGAAAGCGTGCGCCGCCCGCTGTCCACGTACCTCCGATCAATGCGTCGAAGCGCAGCAGCGTGGCGTCGGCCAGTTGCGCCAGCGGTGAATCTGTACGTTGGTTCATGGCTCCCCCGCTCACGACACGATGGACTGCTGCGCAATGCCGGCGTCCACCAGCACGTGCTGCCCGGTCATGCCATCGCTGTCGTCGGCTGCCAGGAACAGCGTGGGCCGCGCAACATGCTCGGGATACAGCCGCATCTTGAGGCACTGCGCATCCAGAAAAGCGCGGTCGGCGTCTGGATCGCGGTGCAGCGTCGTCTGGCGTTCCGTGACGATGGCGCCCGGCACGATGGCGTTGACACGGATGTTTCGCCCGCCCAGTTCACGCGCCAAGGTCCGGGTGAGGCCGAGGATGCCCGCCTTCGCGGTGGTGTATCCCACAAGGTTGGGCCGCCCGCGCATCCACGAAACCGATCCCATGTTGATGATCGATCCACCGCCGGCCTCGGCCATTCCAGGGGCGACCGCCTGGATCGCAAAGAAATAGTGCTTGAGGTTCAGCGCCAGCCGCTCGTCCCAGTATTCTGGTGTGACCTCCTCCATCGTGTGGCGGTCGTCGCGGCCGGCGTTGTTGACGAGAACGCGTACCGGCCCAAGGCGCTTGGCCACTTCGCCCAGCAGTGCCTGGTAGGCCGCCACGTCGCGCACGTCGCAAGGGGCGAACCATGGTTCGGCGTGCCCCGCCGCTGTGACTTCCTCGACGAGCGCCTGGCCCCCGTCGGCGCGCAGGCCGCAGAAGGCCACCTTTGCGCCCTGTGCGGCAAAAGCCCGCACGAGTTCGGCGCCGATGCCCGAACTGCCGCCGGAAATGAAGACGACGCGGTCCTTGAGCGATGGATAAAGTGTGATGTTCATGATGTTCTCACAAGGTTTGCAGGCAATCCGGGAACGTCCACGCGCATCTGAAGCACGCGGCCGGACAGGGGCATGGCTGCCAGTTCCGCCGCAGGTCGCTTGTCGCGCGCGGTGGTGATGTAGAGGGTGCGCAAGTCCGGGCCGCCGAAGCACGGCATCGTCGGGCAGCGCACGGGCAGACTGACGGTCTGCAGAACTTCACCCTGGGGCGACAGCCGCAAGATCCGGGCGCCCTCGAACATCGCCACCCAGTAGCAGCCCTCGGCATCAACTGCGGCGCCGTCGGGCCGCCCCCCGTAGCTGTCTGGGGACGCATCTGCCTCGGGTGTGGGGAATGCCGCGCAAAGACGGCGGTTTGACGGCATGCCTTTGCCGGGGTCGAAGTCCCAGGCGGTGATTTGATGGGCCTTGGTATCGGCCCAGTACATGGTGCGCCCGTCCGGGCTCCAGGCCAGGCCGTTGCTGGTGGTGATGCCATCTGCCACCTGCTGCAGCCCACCGGCGTCCAGCCGGTAGAGTGATGCCCGGGCAGCGTCGCGCGGCTCGTAGATGGTGCCTACCCAAAAACGTCCTTGGGCGTCGGTCTTGCCGTCGTTGAAGCGTTCTACCGCCGTGTCGTAGGGAGCACGTGCCAGCAATGAGCGCGTCCCGTCAGCAGGGTTGAGCCGAATCAGCCCGTCACGCTGGGCGACGATGAGGGTGCCGTCGTCGCACGCGGCGCAACAACCCAGGTCGTGCTCAAAGTCCCACTCGGTGTGCTGGCCGTTGGCCGGGTCGTAGCGGTGCAGCCGGCGGCCGGGTATGTCGCACCAGTAAAGCGTTTTTTCCAGCGGATGCCACAGCGGCGACTCGCCAAGCAGGCTGGCCGCAACCGGCAGGGGTTCGATGTTCAAGACGCGCTCCTTGCTTGCGGTTCGATGTCCAGGGTCATCCAGGCACTCAGCGTTTTGCCCGGGGGCAAGGTCACCAGCCCGCGCGCGGCCGGGTCCGGCGCGTGGATGGCGTCGTTCACGTGGCTGACTGGCTCGACGCAGAAATGAGGCTGGGCGGGCGGGGTGAAGACGACCAGCCACGGAACACTGGCCGACAGCCGAACCATCAGTTCCGCGTCCTCGATCAGCGCCGTGCCATTCCAGCCGCCGAAGCAGTGGTCGAAGTTCATCGCGTCCACCCTGCCCTGCAGCGCCGGTTGATCGACGGCGTGCGTCGGCAGCAACGTGGCGTCTGCTTCCCAACGGCTATTGACGGGTATGTCCACGCAGCTTGCGGCTCGCTTGGGGAAGTAAGGGTGCCAGCCCAGCCCTGCCGGTTGAGGCACCGTGTCCGTGTTGGTCATGTCGAGTTCCATGCGCAACGACCGGGGCGTGATCACCAGGCGCTGTTCGGCATCGAACGCAAATGGCCAATCGGCGTCAGGCAGGTGCCGCATGCGCAGGGTCATGGCACTGCTGGTGCAGACCACCGCCTGCCATGGCCGTTGCCAGCCCACACCATGCAAAGAATGCGGGCTGCCTTCAAAGTTCGGCGCCGTGGTGTATTCATGCCCCTGCCACATGAAGCGGCGCCAGCCCAGCCGGTTGGAATAGGGTATGAGCGGAAAACAGGCCGACTGACGCGGCCCCAGCAGCGCGGCGGCCTCGACGGAGCGCAACACGGGGGTTTGGCCGTGCCATAGACCGGCCAGGCTGCCACCCAGGTCCGCCCGCACCACGGCACGCAGATCCCCTGCGACAAGCGTGTGCCCCTGGTTGATGTTGCCCATCGTGCAAATGTCTGCCGGGCTCACCAACCGGCGGGCAGGACTTCGCTGAGTTCGACAGCCCGGCCAAGCTCGATGCTGCGGTGGGCAGCCAGTCCTGTTGCGACGCTGCGCAAGCCCTCCTCCAAGGTGACTTCCGCTGGCCTGCCGTGGCGTATTGCGTCCGAGAAATGCTGGTGTTCGATATACGAAGCACCGAAATGCTGACCGGGGTACTTGATGTTGGTGTCCCAGACGCGGCGCACTGCCACGCCCTTGCCAGTGCCTGAAGGCTGCCCCCACACTTCACGACGGCCCCAGTCTTCGCGGCGACCGTAGCGCAGCGTCAGGGAAGGCAGCAGTGACTCCAGCTTGCCCTCATCGCCGACCACCACGATGTGTTCGTTGTCGATCGAGTTCTCGGCGAACATGCACAGGTCCAGCATGGCGCGCGCACCGCTGCCGTATTCCACGATCACGTAGGCGCTGTCCAGGATGTCGGGTCTGCGGCCGCCGTACTCTTCGTTCAGGTGGTTGACACGCTGACCGCCCGATGCGAACACGCGCACTGGTTTTTCGCGCAGGATCAGGTCCATGAGGTTGAAGTAGTGGCAGCATTTCTCGACCAGGGTGCCACCCGTGTTGGCGCTGAACCGGTTCCAGTCGCCCACCTTGGGGTAGAAGGGCTCGCGGTGCTCGCGAATCGCAACCTGGTGGAGCCGCCCAATAGCGCCTTCGTGTGCCATGCGAATCATCTCGGCCACTGGTGGCATGTAGCGGTATTCCTGCGCCACCCACACCATGGCCTTGCGGCGGCTGGCCAGGGACATCATCTCCAGCCCATCCTCAATGCGCGTCACCAAAGGCTTCTCGACCAGAATGTGCAGCTCCGTCTGCAGCGCGGCGCGCATGATTTCGATGTGCGTGAAATTGGGAGTCGCAATCACCACAGCGTCGCACAGACCGCTGTCTAGCAGTGGCTGGTAGTGTTCGAACACCTGCACGCCAGGGGGCAGTATGGCCAGCGCTGCCTCGCGGCTGGGGCCGTGGGGGTCGGCAATGGCTGTGACTTCTGCGCCGCCCATGGCTCGCAGGTTCTCGATATGTTCGCGGCCCATGCTGCCGCAGCCAATGATGCCGTAACGAAGTGTTTGCGACATGGTTTTCCTCTGTCTCTTACCGTGTTGATGAATTGGGTAGGTGTGGGCTCAGCCTTTGAGGCCGCCCTGGGTCAGCCCGCCTACCACGCGTTCCTGGAACAAGGCGATCAGCACCGCGATGGGCACGATGGCCACCACGAGCGCCGCCGAAATGACTGGCCATGGGAAGGTGAATTCCCCCTGGTACAGCGAGATGCCAACCGGGAGCGTTCGCATCCCGGCGCTGGCGTTCAGCGAGAGCGCGAGCAGGAATTCGTCCCATGCATTGACGAAAGCCAGAATGCCTGCCGTGAACACCCCAGGCGCTGCCAGCGGCACGACCACACGCCACAACGCGCCGATGCGGGTGCAGCCGTCGATCATGGCTGCGTTCTCAAGGTCTTTCGGGATGCTTTGAAAGAAACTCACCAAGACCAGGGTGCAGACGGGCAGGCTCAACACCGTGTAAGGCAATACGAGCGCGGTGTAGGTGTTGAGCAGGTTGAGGTTGCGCATGGTCTCGAAGATCGGCACCAGCAGCGTCACCAGCGGGAACATGCTGGATGCAACGATGCAGGTCAGGATCAGTTGCCGGTTCCGGAGGTTGAGCCGGGCAATGGCGTAGGCCGCAAACGCAGAAACCGTAAGTGCCACCAGAGTGGACAGCACAGCTACGATCAAGCTGTTGCCCAGGTACTTGAGCAGCGGCTGGTCGGTGAACGCCTGCACGTAGTTCGACAGCACCAACTGGTGCGGCAGGTAGGTGATGGGCTTGCTCACCAGCTCCGCCTCGGTCTTGAGCGAAGTCAGCAGGATCCACACGGCCGGGAAGAAGCCGTTGACCACGACGATCCCGGCAGCGATCAGGCGCAGCGAGCGCCCCTCGAAGAGCTTGTTCATGCGTTGCGTCCTATGCGCTTGAGGTAAAAGCCGGTCACGAACAGCGACAACACAAACATGAACACCGCCAGCGTCGAGCCGTAGCCAACGTCGAGGTAGTCGATCGTTGTCTTGTGGATCAGCATGGCCAGGGTTTCGGTTGCGTTGCCCGGACCGCCCTTGGTCATCGTGTACGGGATGTCAAAAGTCTGCAGCGCCGTGATGGTGCGGAAGATCAGCGCGACGATGATCGATGGCATCAGCATCGGGATCGTGATCTGCCAGAACTGTTGCCATTTGGATGCACCGTCCACCTCTGCTGCTTCGTACAGAGATTTCGGGATCATCTGCAGGCCCGCCAGCAGGATCAACGCCATGAAGGAGCTGGTCTTCCAGATGATCGTCAGGCAGATCGCCGCGAATGCCCAATCGGGTTCCAGCAGCCACATGCGAGGCTCCGACTGGCCCAGGCGGCGAGCCACGTCGTTGACCACGCCATACTCGGAGTGAAAGAACCAGGCGAAGATCAGACCCGCAAACGCCAGCGGCAGGGCCCACGGCAACAACAGCGCCAGGCGCACCGGCCACTGGCGCCTGAACGGCAGGTTGGCCAGTAAGGCCAGACCCAGCCCGGCCACCAGTGCTCCAGGTACGGTGATCAGTGTGATGAGAACCGTGTTCCAGGTCGCGTTCCAGAAGTCGTGGTCCTGCAGCACCATCACGTAGTTTTCGAGGCCAACGAACTGTGCGCCAGTTCCCCCCGACAGGCGCAGATCGAAGAAGCTGTTCCAGATCAGCCGCCCTATCGGGTAGACCACAATCAGGGCCAGCAGCACGAAGGCAGGCGCGAGCAGCATGAAGGCCAGGGCCTTGTCGCTCGGGTCCTTCAGCGGTTCGAATGTGCTCATGCGTGCCTCGTGCCCGGCCAAATTGCTGTCGTTCTTTTTCACCGCATCACGCGCCGCAGGCGCCCCTCGATTTCAGCCACACCTTCGTCTGGCTTCTTCGTGCGTGCCAGCACCGCGCTGGTCGTGGTCCGTATCACGTCGCTGACCTGCCCGTAATCACGCGACTGCGGGCGGCTGCGGCCCGCTGCCACAACGGGTGCCGCGTCTTTGAACCAAGGCACGGCCTTCTGAACTTCGGGGTCTTCGTATACCGGAATAGCGGTTGGCAGCAGCGAGCCTTCAATGGCCAGGAACTTGCTCGCCTCCGGGCTGGCCAGGAACTTCACCAGCTTGGCCGCCTCGGCCTTGTTCTTGCTGAAGGCACTCACCGCCCATTGCCACCCGCCCACGCAGGTCGCGCTCTTGCCACCAGTCATGGCGGGCAAAGCCATCACCCCAACCTTGCCAGAGACCTTGCTGTCGGTGTCGTCCTTGAAGCGGTCCCACGCAAAGCCCCAGTTGATGGCGAACACCACCTGGCCCGCCTTGAACTCGTTGACCGTGTCGGGGGTCTTGACCTCGGCGACGTTCTTCTTGATGACGCCCTGGTCAACCAGTGTCAGCCACTGGTTCAACCCCTTGGCCGCTGCGGCCTTGTCCAGTGTCAGCTTGCCAGCCGCATCGTTCAGCTCCTTGCCCTGGCTCCAATAGGGGAGCATGAAGGTGCAGACGGCCCCCTCGATCGGCGCGCCCTGGATGGACAGCCCCTGCAGGTTGGGGTCGCCCTCCCCTTGCTGGATCTTGCGTGCCGAAACGGCCAGTTCGTCCCATGTTTTCGGCTCAGGCAGCTTGTATTTCTCAAGCAGGTCGCGCCGGTAGTACATGAACATTGCATCGGCAAATGCCGGCATGGCAGCAATCTTGCCATCGATGACGTTTGCTGCTGCATAGGCTGGCAAATACGGCTTCATGACAGTGGCTGGGGCGCCCAGGTAGGCGTTGAGCGGCTCGATCCAGCCGGCACCCACGTATTGCGCCGGGTTCACGATGTCGATCATGAACAGGTCAATCGCGGGGTCCTTGGCGTTGAGCACCGTGCTCAGGTACTGGCGCTGCAGTTCCGAGGTGGCCCCCCCTGTCTCCACGTCAATCTTGACGCCGGGGTTTTTTGCCTGGTACTGATCGAAGAGCTTGCGCATCAGGTCAGGCCGCTGGCCCGAACCACCAGCGAATGCGCGCAGCCGGGTTTCGCCCTGCGCAATGGCGGGGGGCAGCACTGCGGTCAGAAGTGTGGCACTCAACAGCGCCAGAAGCTTGTGTCGTCTTTGCATCATCGTCTCCTTCGGTGGTGGTTGGTCAGACTAGTGCCTCGCCGCTGTCCGGGTGGAACAGATGCAAGTGCCCGGGGTTGAGGTAGAGCGCCAACTGGGTGCCCGGTGCCTCGCGAAAAGATGCTGGCAAGCGAGCGATCATTTCTGTGGCTCCGGCCTTGAGCGTCACGAGTGTTTCGGCCCCCAGCGGTTCGAGAAGGGACACCGTCGCAGCCAGATTCACGTCGCCTAGCTCGGGGGTCAGGCGCAGGTTCTCGGGGCGTATACCAAGCTTGACCGGGCCGCCACGGCCAGCAAGGCGGGACGGCAGCGGCAGACTCAGGCCTGCGCCCAGTTCCGCGTGCCCATCGGCCACCACGGCGTCCACCAGGTTCATGGGCGGCGCACCGGTGAACCCTGCGACAAACAAGGCGGCTGGCCGGTTGTAGATGGCGTCGGGCGTGTCGTACTGCATCTTGTGCCCGGCACTCAAAACGGCGATGCGGTCGGCCAGCGTCATCGCCTCCACCTGGTCGTGGGTCACGTAAATCATGGTTGCGCCAAGGCGCTGGTGCAGGCGTTTGATCTCGGTGCGCATCTCGTGCCGCAGCTGGGCATCGAGGTTGGACAAGGGTTCGTCGAACAGGAACACGGCTGGCTGCCGCACGATGGCTCGCCCGATGGCAACCCGCTGGCGCTGGCCGCCCGAAAGTGCGGCCGGCTTGCGGTCCAGCATGTGGTCGATCCGCAGCAGGCGCGCGGCGTCCATCACCCGCCGTTTGATCTCGTCTTCAGGCGTCTTGCGCAGGCGCAGACCAAACGCCATGTTGTCGTAGAGCGACTTGTGGGGGTACAGCGCATAGTCCTGGAACACCATGGCGATGTCGCGCGAGCGTGGCGGCCTGTCGTTGACGACCTGCCCGCCGATGCGCACTTCCCCGCCCGAGATCGATTCCAGGCCTGCAATCATCCGCAGCAGCGTGCTCTTGCCACAGCCGGAAGGGCCAACGAAGACCACGAACTCGCCATGACGAATTTCCAGGTCAATACCGTGGATCACATTGTTTTTGCCGTCGTAGTTCTTCACGACCTGGCGCAGTTCTACGGCTGCCATCAGTAAGCTCCTTGAGAGGTTTGTGGGGTTTCGGAGGTGCCGGGTCCGCGCAGCGCGGACAACGCGCTCTGCGCACTGCGCATCAGCAAACCAAGATCCGATGCAATGGCGACGAAATCAAATCCCATGGCGAGGTACTCCCGCACCACTTCCGGTGTTCCACCCACCGTTCCAATCGGTTTGCCCAGCGCCTTGGCTCGGCGCACGGCGTCTGCCGTCATCGCAAGCACGCGCGGGTGAGTGAGCTGGCCCGGCAACCCCATGGTGGCCGAGAGGTCGCCAGGGCCGATGAACAAGGCATCCACTCCCTCGACCTTGGCAATCTCGTCCAGCTTGCCGATGGCCTCGGCTGTTTCCAGCTGAACGATCACGCCGATGCTGCGGTTCGCCGTGGCCACGTAACCCTGGGCCGTGCCAAAGCGCGATGCCCGGCTCATTCCCGCGACCCCACGGCATCCTTCAGGCGGGTACCGGGTGGCCGCCACCGCTGCACGCGCCTCTTCGGCGTCCTGCACGAACGGCACGAGCAATGTGGCGGCGCCTGCATCGAGCACGCGCTTGATGGTCACGCGATCGTTCCAGGGCACCCGCACCACAGGCTTCATTGGCGTTGCTGCCAAAGCCTGAAGCATGTGGACGACCTCCATCATGTCCAGCGGCGTGTGCTCCATGTCCACCACGCCCCAGTCAAAGCCCGCGCAGCCCATCGCCTCGCAGACGATCGGGCTGGCCGACATCAGCCAGGTGCCCACCGGCGGCCGCGTTGCGGCATGGGCCATCAGTTCTTGAAATGCGTTCATCAGCGTGCTTTCAAAATATCGGGTACTCGGGCGAAGGGGTGTCGCCCTGCAAAAAGTCGAAATCGCAGCCTTCGTGGGCCTGGGTCACATGCTCCTGGTACAGGCGGATGTAGCCCCGTTGGTGGGGGCGTGCTGGTGGCGTCCAGGCGGCACGGCGGCGTTCAAGTTCCGCTTCTTCGACAAGCAGGTCGATACGGCCCGCAGAGACGTCAATGGCGATCTCGTCCCCGTTCTTGACAAGTGCGAGCGGCCCGCCCACAGCGCTCTCGGGGCTCACGTGCAGTACACAGCTGCCGTAATGCGTGCCGCTCATGCGTGCGTCTGAAATGCGCACCATGTCACGTACGCCGCGTGCGAGCAATTTTTTCGGAATCGGCAGACCGCCCCATTCAGGCATGCCGGGCGCTCCCACCGGCCCAGCGTTGCGCAAGACGAGCACGGTGTTTTCATCGCAGTCCAGTTCAGGGTCGGCACAACGCTCCACCATCTCTTGCGGGTTGTCAAACACCAGCGCCCTGCCCCTGTGGCGCAGGAATTTCGGGCTTGCTGCGCTGGCCTTCATCACTGCGCCTGCGGGCGCGAGGTTGCCGCGCAGCACGGCCAATGCCCCTGCGGTGCTCACCGGCCGGTCCAGGGGGCGAATCACTTCATCGTCGAGCGATTCGCGGCCAGCAATGTTTTCTGCCACCGTGCGCCCCGTGACCGTCAGCTCTCCCAGAGACAATTGCTCGCGCATGCGGTTCATCAAGGCGGGCACGCCACCTGCGTAATGGAAATCCTCCATCAGGCGGTCGCCGCTAGGAAACAAGTTCGCCAACACCGGAATGCGGCGCCCCAGTTCATCCAGATCGTCCAGGCTCAAATCGACACCGGCGCGCCGCGCCATGGCAATCACATGCACTGCGGCGTTGGTTGAACCGCCCAGAGCCATCTGTATGGTGGCGGCGTTGACGAAAGCGCCCCGGGTCAGGATGCGTGAGGGAGTCAGGTCGTCCCAGATCATCTGTACGATGCGTTCGCCGCAGTCTGCCGCCATCCTTGAGTGCCCGGCATCCATTGCCGGTATCGTGGTTGAGCCCGGCAACGCAAGACCCAAGGCTTCGACGATGGCGGTCATGGTGCTGGCCGTTCCCATCGTGTTGCACGTGCCCGGGGAGCGTGTCATCTTGGCCTCCAGGCGCACCCAATCGGAATCATCGATGCGCCCTGCCTGGTATTCGTCCCAGAACATGCGTGTGTGGGTGCCGGCGCCAATGAGCCGCGTGGGCTCGCCCGGCCTGAGGTGTCTGTCACTCAACATCGGGCCCGCCGAGCAAAACAGCGTTGGCAGGTTCGCGCTTATCGCCCCCATCAGTGTCCCGGGCGTCGTCTTGTCGCACCCGGCGAGCAACACCACGCCGTCCAGCGGCAGCGAACGCAGCAGCTCCTCGGCTTCCATGGCCAGGAAGTTCCTGTAGAGCATGGTGGTGGGCTTGACCATCACCTCCCCCAGGCTCATTGCAGGCAGCTCGAAGGGCATTCCGCCTGCCATCAACACCCCGCGCTTGACGCTTTCCGCCCTTTCCCGCAAATGCGCATGGCATGGTGAGAGGTCGCTCCAGGTGTTGATGATGCCGACGATGGGCCGCTCCAACACGTCTTCCCGGCGCAGGCCCATTTGCTGAATGCGCTGGCGGTGGGCGAAGCCCCGCATGTCGTTGGCGGCAAACCAACGGCGGCTGCGTAGGTTGTCGAGAGTTAAGGTCATCAGATTTCCTTGGGCTCTGAATACGGCGTTGAAGTCATCTAGTGTTACCGGTAACATTAACGGCGGTGCAAACTTTACACATCGGTAATTACCCTAGATTGATGTCATCCACCCCGGAATTCAGCCGCCGTCCCAGGCGCGGTCATGGTCGCCCTACCCTCCACGACGTGGCGGAGGCCGCAGGCGTGACCCGCATCACCGTCTCGCGGTACATACGCCAACCCGAGCGTGTTGCGGAAGCCACGGCGGCCAAGATTCGTGAAGCGATCGAGCGCACAGGCTACGTCCCCAATCAGCTGGCCGGCCACCTGGCCAGCGGGGCTTCGCGCCTGGTCGCTGCGCTGATCCCGAATGTGGGCCACTCGATCTTTGCGGAAACCATACAAAGCCTGACGGAGGGTCTCCACGGCAGTGGCTTCGAACTACTGCTGCTGTCCACAGGTTACTCGCTGGAGCGCGAGGAGGCCCAATTGCGTGCCCTGACCGGATGGGCGCCAGGGGCCATCGTGGTCACTGGGCGGCAGCACACGCCTGGCGCCTTGCGGATGTTGCGCGAAGCCCGGGACGCGGGAACGCCCGTCGTCGAAATCTGGGACCATCACAGCCAAAACACCGACCCCGAGGATTTCGCACAGATCGGCTTTGACCACTTCCAGACTGGCCGCCAGATGGCTGCGCGCCTCGTCGAACTCGGACACCGCAGCCTGGCCTACGTGGACAGCGGCGTGACCGAGGACTTTCGCGCCCACGAGCGCGGCGACGGTTTCGAAGCCGAAGCGCGCGCCCTTGGCGCAAAGGTCAAGCGTCTGCGCGCCAACACTGGCGATGCGTTTGACGCAGGCCGCGAAGTGCTGCCCAGCTTGTTGGCGGAAGCGAAATCGCCCATCACTGCAGCGGCATACGCCAATGACCACCTGGCCTGCGGAACGCTGATGGAAGCCCATGCACAGGGTATTGAAGTGCCGGGCCGTCTTGCCTTGCTTGGGTTCGGTGACTTTCCGATCGGCCGTCAGCTGGATCCGTCGCTGTCAACCGTGCACCCTCCGACAGCAGAAATTGGACGCGTCACGGCACGTGCCGTTCTGGAGTCGATTGCGGAAGGACAGGAGCCGCTCAGTGAGGCCCTGTCTTGCACGCTGATAGAGCGGATGAGCACGTCGACCAAGACCGGTCGCTTGTGATTTTTGAGCCTTGAGCCGTTCAGGGCGCAGTCAACGTCAGCCTGTGCTTGCCGAATATCTCCAGCATCTGCCCAGAAGCTTGCAAACTTGCCATGGCCACTTCCAGGGCTTTGCGCAGCTCATGGTTGGCTGACTTGATAGCGACCCCAATGGGCCAACCCCGGGAAGCGCGGTGCCCCATGTCGAAGTCGACAAGGCGCAAATGCTGGGTGGGCACGGTGCTCTTGTTCATTGCCGTTTCGGCCGCAGACCGGGTGATGTAGGTGGCAGCGGCATCGCCGTTGATGACTGTCTGCGCGGCCTGGCTTGCTGAGGCCAGGATGCGCACCTGCTCGCGCAGCAGCCCGCCGCCGTAACCCAGCATGGCGCTGGTCAAGCCGGTGCCCATCTCGCCCGCCAGCGGCAGGCTTTGCAGGTCTTCGGGGGTGCGCGGCTCGCTCAGGCGCCTGCTGTCGTACATCAAAACCGGCCGCTCCGACATGTAGGGCGTGAGGATCAGCACCTTGCGGTTGCCGAACATCAGGTTGCGGTCAACGGGCACGCGCATCATCATGTCAGCGGGGCCGAAGCCGAGGTAATGCCCGCGTTCCACCATCCAGCGCAGATCGGCGCCCATGTCCTCGCCTGCGCTGAAGGGCAGGAAGCTGGCGTTCAAGCCCATTTGCGCGGCCAATGCTCGCGCGACATCAACGTCCAGCCCCTGCAACTGCCCGCCTGCTTCAAACGAATAAGGCGGGTTGTCTTTGTATACGGCCACTTTCAGGGTGCCTGTTTCCCTGATCTTGGTGAACAACTCGCCTTCGTCGTCGGCCTGTGCCCATGCGGGGGCAGCAAGAGCAGATGTCAAGGCGAGCAGACAGGCCCTGCGGCTCAAACCGAGGGCCGTGGCAGGCTGAGGGGTGCGTGCGTGCTGGGTCGTCACGGCATGGCTCCTGCGGCTGCGCCCGGGTTCAGGGTTCCCGGCGGGTTTCAAGGTAGGTGCGGATGGTCCAGATGGCTTCCTGGCTCAACGTTCCTTCGAAGGGAGGCATGTAGACGCGTCCATCGCGTGTGCGCCCACGCCGGACCGTTGCCAGGAAGAAGTCGTCCATCTCCTTGAAGCATGCGTTCTTCTTGGCATCGTCGGCGTAGCCCATGCATTCGCTGTCGAGTTTGCGCAGGTCCGGCGCTATGCCGCCGGAGATGGCTTCCAGGCCATGGCAACGCGCGCAGTTCTGGTTATAGGCCGAGGTGCCGATGCGCAATGCCTCGCTGCGGGCGGGGCCGCTGCTGTAGGGGTTGCTTTCGTGCCATTTGTTGCCGAGTTGCGGCAAGGTGCTGGTATCCACGGCCTGCGGGGTCACGTCTCCGTGGGCCCAGGCGCTGGACAGCGCCGTGGTTGCGATGAGGGCGGCAGCAAGTGCCTTGCGGGTGCGGGGCAGATGGAATTTCATCTGATGTCTCCTTATTGAAAAATCGCAGATGACCCTGGTTTAGCAATATGCAGGCCACCTGCGGGCCATGCTGCGTGGGCACATCTGGCCCGGGAACGGGTTGTTCTGTTTTGGAACACCTGTTGCAGAGCGATGTGGCAATGGAGCGTTTATTCATGCTCTACAAGGGGACAAACAGGTGTTGGGCTACGGCCCAAACCTTGCATGGGGCTTGCTAAACGCACTGACACATTCAGCAAACCGGTCGGGGTTTGCGAGAGCTTGACCCGGTGTGACATATGGCGAGAATTGCATGAGTACAAAAATTCCAGAATCAGGAGACAACGCCACCCCGCTGCATGAAACTGTTCCCGCGTGGAACAGCGACCCATGGATGGGAGTGACACTGGAGCCAGAAGGACAGACCATGGCCGCAGCATCCCAGGCCTCCCGCGGGGCCACCTCCCCTGCGATGCGTGGCGTTCCCACCGGAACGTCAGCAGAGATCATTGATCTGTCACACCGCCGCTCGCGGGCTTTTGGCATTGCCACCACGGACGCGCCGGACTTCAGCAGCCCCAGGCGAGGCGACCTGAGCCAGGCGCTGGACGAGAACCGCTTCCTCTTCCAGCACGCCGCACCAGTGATGGAGACGCTGTACGACCAGATCGTCAACACGCACAGCATGGTGGTGTTGACGTCTTCCAAGGGACTGGTGCTGCATTCCCTGGGCGACAACGACTTTCTTGAAAAAGCCTCCCGCGTGGCGCTCACGCCCGGTATGGACTGGTCTGAACGCAGCAAGGGCACCAACGCCATTGGCACGGCGCTCACCGAGGAAGAGGCTGTGACCGTTCTGGGCGATCAGCACTACATTCAGGCCAACCAGATTCTGGCCTGCTCGTGTACGCCGATCTTTGATCCTTATGGCCAGGTGATTGGTGCGCTGGATGTGACGGGCGACCACCGCAGCTTCCACCAGCACACGCTGGCTCTGGTGCGCATGTCGGCCCAGATGATCGAGAACCACATGTTTGCGGACGTGTTTGCCAAGGCCATCCGCATCCACTTCCACACCCGCTCGGAGTTTCTGGGCACGCTGGTGGAAGGTATCGTGGTTTTCTCGCCCGAGGGGCGCTTCCTGTCGGCCAACCGCAGTGCGCAGTTCCAGCTGGGGCTTTCGATCAATGCCTTGCGGGCGCACACGTTCTCGTCGCTGTTCGGTCTGGCGGTTTCCGGGTTGCACGAGATTTTTGCGGCGGGCTCGACCACGCCCAAGCAGCTGTGCCTGCACAACGGTGTATCGGTGTGGTGTCGCGTCAAGTACAAGAAGACGCCGACCTGGACGCACCCCGCCGGGCTCATCAGTGACGCGGAGGGCCCAGCGGACAGCCCGGTGACACGCCCCGCCGCGGCACCCGCACCGGCGCCTGCAGAGGCCAGACGCCCGCCCATGTCGACACTGCGCTACCTAGACACTGGCGATGCACAGGTGGCGGCGGTCATACAAAAGCTGCGCATGGTCCGCGGCCGCGACATTCCCATCATGATCCTGGGCGAAACCGGCACGGGCAAGGATCTGCTGGCACAGGCCATCCATGGCGACTCGGAGCGCCGGGGCCAGCCGTTCGTCTCGGTCAACTGCGCGTCGATACCGGAAACACTCATCGAGTCGGAGTTGTTCGGCTACGAGGAAGGCGCCTTCACCGGGGCGCGCAAGAAAGGGGCTGCGGGCAAGATCCAGCAGGCCAACGGCGGCACACTGTTCCTGGACGAGATCGGGGACATGCCCAAACACCTGCAAGCACGCTTGCTGCGTGTGCTGCAAGAGCGAAAGGTGAGCCCATTGGGGGCGGGCAAGGAGATTGAAGTCGATATTGCGGTGGTCTGTGCGACGCACAAGAACCTCAAGGACATGATCGCCAAGGGCGAGTTCCGCGAAGACCTGTATTACCGGCTCAATGGCCTGGTGGTGCGTTTGCCTGCTCTGCGTGAGCGCAGCGATTTCGACACCGTGGTTCACCGGATTCTGCACACACTGTGCAACCAGCCGGACGATGTGCGCATCAGCAGCGAGGTGATGCGGATGTTCCGCGCCTACGCCTGGCCCGGCAACTTCCGGCAATTGCACAACCTGCTGCGCACAGCGGTGGCCATGGTCGGCTGCCACGGGGAAATCCAGGTAGAACATCTGCCGGACGACTTTCTGGAAGAAGCCGCTGCTTCCCGGGCCGCAAGCCAATTGGTGCGTTCGCTGCCTGAAGAAGCGCCTACGTGTGCCCTGCTCAGCACCTGCGCGCCAGAGGTGGACGGCCCCGATGCCGGGCGCTTGCAGGACGTGGCTTTGAGCGCGATGGCACAGATGCTCCGGCTGCACAAGGGGAATGTGTCGGCGGCGGCGAAAGCGCTGGGGGTTTCGCGCAACACCATCTACCGGCGCAAGGCTCAGTTGCCAGCCGATGTATGGGGCTGACGGGCCAGTGACCCGTCCATCCAGAGTGGCTCCAGTTCGCGCCATGCGCGCTGCGCATTGAACCCTTGACGGCTGGCGTAACCGACCCAGCCTGCATAGGCGGGCAGACTGATGCGTTCGGCAAGGGCGCCCTGCCCGCCTGTCTCCATGGCCTGGAGCACGGCGGCTTGCAGGTCCAGCAGGTAAGACTCGGTTTGTTGCAATGATGCAGCCATGCCGCCGCCATGTGTGGCGGCGCTGACCGACGTGCCCACGACCCAGCTTGGAGTCCAGGCGCGCAGCTCGCGCAATGCGGCCAGCCACCCACGCAGGCTGCCCTGGGCCAGTTCTGGCAAGCGGTTCTGGTAGGCCATGCCCCCCACCCAGGCAATGCGGTGCGCCGGGTGCCACAGCAGCACATCATCGGCGCTGTGTGCGGCCCAACTGGGGCCCACCACCAGTGTGTGCCGCCCCAGGGTGAACTGGTCGCCGGGGCGCAGGGTGCGGTCTGGCAGAACGATGTTTGTGCCTGCCATGGCCTTGTCGCCCGCGTGAGCGTGCAAGTCTTCCAGGCAGGCCTGGCAGCGGCGGGCCATGACTTGAGCCGTGCCCGCCGTGGCATGGATGTGCAGTTCGCCGCGTTGCTGTGCCTCGGCGAAGGCCGCGTTGGCCAGCACGTTTTCGGCATGGGCGTGGGTGTTGAAGACGGCCCGCACCTGTGCACCCCAACGGCAGGCCACCCACTGCTGCAACTGCTGGCCTGCGCGCAGGCTGGGGCCGGGGTCGATCACCCAGGCCTCGCCACCGTCTTCAATGACGGTGACGGGCATGACGCGCCCACCGTTGGCAGGGTTGACCTCTTGCGGTTCCGGTGCCCACACATGCACGCCCGTGGCCAGTGTCTGCCAGCCGCCCGGCCCAGGCCACTCGCAGGCGTGGGCAGTGGCCTGCCACAACAGTACGCAGAGCAGCACCCATGGCAACAAGCGCTTCAAATCTGCCCTCCCCCGGATTGCCCGCACACGGCGCGCAAGCGCTGCTGCATGCCGGGCTCAGACGCCAGATGCCCCGCCGCAGCCCAGTGCCAGCAAGATTTTCCTCCCGGCATATGGCTGAGCCGCAGGTGCCACTGCCTGGGCCATTCTGCCGAGCACACAGCGTCAAAACGGCCGTGTACCCAATCCACGGGCACCAACGCGCGCGCCAGCGCAGGCAAGGCCGCAGCAAGCGAGCCTGGTGCAACACCGGCGCGGCAGCGCAACAGTTGCGCCTGAACGCGAAATTTCTGCCAGAGCGCGCGGTCAGCAGGTGCCGGTGCGGCACCTCGGCGGGCCTGCAAGCGCCTCTCCTGGCGCTGCATGCGGGCCAGGTTGGCGCGGCATTCGGCAGCCAAGGTGTGTTCCTGGCGGGCCATGGCATCCACCAAGGCGCGCTTCGCACCGCGCATGGCCGCCCATGTCTCGCAGGCTTGCCAAGCCCGCAACACCGCGAGCGTGGCGTGACACAGTGTTCCAGAATGTAGCAACCGTGTCACCGAATTGAACAACGCAGGCAGCGCCGTCGCTGACACGCTTGGCCAACCCGGTGGCCAGGCGCGCCCTGCCCGCCTGCCCGTGTGTGGCTGCAGTACGTTCCACACGTCTTGGCGGCGCAACAGGAAGGTGCCGCGCAAAACCAGGCGCTCCAGCCGGTTGGCGTGTTGGGCTGCGTAGGCCAGGGCCAGGGTGCCGCCCCAGGACCCTGCCAGCACCGCCCAGCGTTCAATGCCTAGGTGCAACCGCAGGCGCTCCAGATCGTCCACCAGCGCCGCCATGCGCTGCCCCTGCAGGCGGCCCCTGGGACGGCTCGCGCCGCTGTCCCGCTGGTCCATCACCACCACCGCGCAACCTGGCATGGCAAGCGGCGCCAGCAAACCTGGGTGCGAGCCGCTGCCCGGCCCGCCATGCAACACCAGCCACACGTGTTCCGCGTGGGCCGGGCCGCACCAGCGCCAAGCCAGCCGGTGGCCATTCGCATGCAGCACCCCTGCACGCGTGGGTTGCGGCCAGCGTTCGGGTATGCCCAGGGGGGCTTGGTTGTTGGCACCAATCTTGCGGAACATGGGCGTGGGCAGCGTTGAGGCGAAAAACGTTGAAGCGATGTCCACAGTCAGTTTTCGTGCCAACCCATTTTCCACAGGAGACACAGTCATGCAATGGACGACCCCGAGCTTCACCGATCTGCGCTTTGGCTTTGAAATCACGATGTACATCGCCAACCGCTGACCCCAAGGGGTGATTTCACCCCCCATCGCAAGGCGCCCGCAACCCCTTTGCGCGCGCCTTGTCTTTTGATGAGAGGACTCCCATGCTGATCAAGGTCTTGGGTTCGGCCGCCGGCGGTGGCTTCCCGCAATGGAACTGCAACTGCCCGAACTGCGCAGGTGTGCGCCAGGGCAGCATACGGGCGAGTGCACGCACGCAGTCGTCCATCGCGGTCAGCGCCAACCGCACAGACTGGCTCCTGGTCAACGCCTCACCGGACATCCTCACCCAGATTGCCCGCACGCCGGAGCTGCAGCCCGCGCGTGCCTTGCGCGACAGCGGCATTGCCGCCGTGCTGCTGATGGACGCGCAGATCGACCACGTGACAGGTCTGCTGATGCTGCGCGAGCGCGGCACACCACTGCCTTTGCTGGCCACACCGGAGGTGCTTTCCGACATTGGCGGCGGGTTCCCGATCAGGGGCATCCTTTCACATTACTGTGGCACGCAGGTGCAGCCCTTGCGCGTGGCGGGTGCCGCATTTGAAGTGCCGCAGGTGCCAGGCATGCGGCTTGAAACGGTGGCGCTCAGCTCCAAGCCGCCACCCTATTCGCCGTTTCGCGGGCAGCCGCGCCCGGGCGACAACATCGGTGTGACCGTGACCGACCCGCAGACCGGGGCCAAGGCGTTTTACGCCCCCGGGCTGGCCGAAGTGGATGACCGCCTGATCGAATTGATGAGTGACTGCGAACTGGTGCTCGTGGACGGCACCTGCTGGCACAACGACGAGATGAAGGCGCTCGGTATTTCACAGAAGACGGCGCTGGACATGGGCCACCTGCCGCAGAGCGGCCCGGGCGGCATGATCGAACAGCTGGACCGCCTGCCCGCCACCGTGCGCAAGGTGCTCATCCACATCAACAACACCAACCCCATTCTGCGCGACGACTCGCCGCAGCGTGAGGAACTGGCGCGGCACGGCATTGAAGTGGCCTTCGACGGCATGGAGCTTGCATTCTGAAGGCGAGGAGACAACATGGACATTGCACAAGTTCACCCCCCCCTGCCCCGGCAACCCGTATGGAGCCGCCAGGAGTTCGAGGCACAGTTGCGCGCCAAGGGCCGCGCGTACCACATCCACCACCCGTTCAACGTTCGCATGAACAGCGGCGGTTGCACGCCAGACGAGATTCGCTGCTGGGTGGCCAACCGCTTCTACTACCAGATCTGCATTCCGCGCAAGGACGCTGCCATTCTGGCCAACATGAGTGACCGTGCCCACCGCCGCCTGTGGATCGAGCGGATTCTGGACCACGACGGCTACGGTGACTACCAAGGGTCGGCCTGCGGCGGCATCGAGGCCTGGACGCGCCTGGGCGAGGCCGTGGGCATTCCCCGTGAAGAACTGTGGTCGCTCAAGGGCGTGGCGCCAGCGGTGCGCTTTGCGTGCGACGCCTACGTGAACTTCGCCGCACAGGCGCCGTGGCAGGAGGCGGTCTGCTCGTCTTTGACCGAGATGTTCGCGCCGCAGATCCACAAGGACCGGCTGGCCACCTGGCCCACGCACTACCCGTGGATCGAACCCGAAGGGCTGGCCTACTTCCGCAGCCGCATACCGCTGGCCAGCCGCGACGTGGAACACGGCCTGGCCGTGACGCTGGACCACTTCACCACCTGGGAAGGGCAGCAACGGGCGCTGGACATTCTGCAGTTCAAGCTGGACGTCTTGTGGACCATGCTGGACGCGATCGAAAAGGCCTGCCAATGAGCGACACCGCTGCCGCCCTGCCCGCCTGCCCGGCGTTGAGCCGCAGGTTCCGCCTGCAGTTTGAACCTGCGCAGGACCGCTGGGTGCTGCTCTACCCGGAAGGAATGGTGCAGCTCAACCCCAGCGCGGCAGAGATTCTGCGCCGCTGCGACGGGCAGCGGCCCATCGCCAGCATCGTTGCGGAGCTGGAGCAGGCATTCTCGGTCCAGGGCATCGAATCTGATGTGCGTGCATTGCTGAGCGAGGGACAACGCCGTGGCTGGATCATCTGAAGAAACCCCCGTGGCTCCACCCGGGCCGCCGCTTTGGCTGCTGGCCGAGCTGACCTACCGCTGCCCGCTGCACTGTGTGTTCTGCTACAACCCCACGAACTACACGCGCATCAAGGACGAGCTGACCACCGAGCAGTGGGTCGATGTGATGCGCCAGGCCCGCGCGCTGGGCGCCGCGCAGATTGGTTTTTCCGGTGGCGAGCCGCTTTTGCGCGACGACCTGATCGAGCTGGTTCAGGCCGCACACGACATGGGCTACTACACCAACCTCATCACCTCGGGGGTGGGCCTGACGGCCGAGCGCGCCAGGGCGCTGAAGGACGCAGGGCTGGACCACGTGCAGCTCTCGTTCCAGGATTCCACGCGGGAACTCAACGACTTCCTCAGCCACACACGCACGTTCGAGCTGAAGCAGCGCGTGGCCAGGCTGATCAAGGAACACGACTGGCCAATGGTGATGAACTGCGTGCTGCACCGGCACAACCTGCCGCACGTGCGCAAGATCATCGACATGGCGGTGGCCCTGCAGGCCGAATACCTGGAACTGGCCAACACGCAGTACTACGGCTGGGCCTGGGTCAACCGCGACCACCTCATGCCCACCCGCGAAGAACTGCAGGCCGCCGAGGCCGAGGTGACGCGCTTCCGCGAAGAACAGGCCCAGGCTGGACGCACCGACTGCCGGGTGCTGTTCGTTGTGCCCGATTACTTCGAGGAACGCCCCAAGGACTGCATGAACGGCTGGGGGTCGGTTTTCCTGTCGGTGGCGCCCGACGGCGTGGCCATGCCTTGCCACAACGCGCGCGACCTGCCTGGCCTGGCGCTGCCGAGCGTGAAGACCACATCTGTGGCCGACATCTGGCAACGCAGCCAGGCTTTCAACGCCTACAGGGGCGACGCCTGGATGAAGCCGCCCTGCCGCAGTTGCGATGACCGCCACAAGGACCATGGCGGCTGCCGCTGCCAGGCTTTCATGCTGACGGGTGACGCGAGCAACGCCGACCCGGTCTGTTCCAAATCGCCCCACCACGAGAAGGTGGTGAACATCGTGCGGGACGCTCCCCGCAACCGGCACAAGCCCATTCTGTTCCGCAGCGACAACGAGTCGCTGCATCTGCATCGGGCTGGCTGAGCCAGCCCGCGCCCTCTCAAGGTTTGGTGCTGAGCACCCACCCCGCCAGCGCCTGCAGCTCCTGTGCCGACAGGCTGGGGTGCGCAGGCATCGGCACACGGCCCCACTTGCCTTTGGAGCCGTACTGGATCGACTGAACCAGGCTGGCGGCCGCGTCCTTGTCGCCCCGGTATTTCTCGGCTACCGAAGCAAACGCCGGCCCAACGATTTTCTCGGTGGGGGAATGGCACGAATAACAGCCCGACGCCTTGGCCAGTGCTGCCATGTCGGTGGCAAAGGCCGGCGCTGCAAGGGCGGCAAAGAGGAGAAGGCTGGCGGATTTCATGGGAGTATGTCGAATAAGGCTATGAAAAAAAGGGCCGCCCCGCAGGCCATGTGCATACCCTGGGGACGGCCCGGTAAAAGCCACCGGGCGTGGTGGCTTACTTCACGAGTTTGAACGTCCAGACGGAGCCGCCCTGCTCCAGGAAGTTGACCTTCTTGGCCACTTCACCGCCCCACAGCGGTACGGCGCCGCCCCAGCCGGAAACCACGCTCACGTACTGCTCGCCGTCCTGCTTCCAGGTGATGGGAGGCGCCACGATGCCGGAGCCAGTCTGGAACTGCCAGACGACCTTGCCCGTCTTGGCGTTGGCGGCCTTGAGGTAGCCTTCAGGCGTGCCCCAGAACACCAGGTCGTCTGTCGTCAGCACGCCACCCCACAGCGGCGCGCTGTTCTTCACTTCCCATTCGATCTTGCCGGTCTTGGGGTTGATCGCGCGCAAGGCGCCAATGTAGTCGTCGTACAGCGGCTTGATGGTGAAGCCTGCGCCCAGGTAGGCTGCGCCTTTCTTGTACGTGACAGGCTCGTTCCAGATCTCCATGCCCCACTCGTTGGATGGCACGTAGAACAGCCCCGTTTTCGGGCTGTAGGCCATGGGCATCTGGTTCTTGCCACCCAGGAAGCTGGGTGCCGAGAACACCACCTTGCCCTTCTTGCCATCGGCTTCGGCGGTGGGGTCGCCGGGGCGGCCGTCTTCCGTGAAGTTCGGGCGGCCTGTCTTGATGTCGATGCCGTTGGCCCAGGTGGTCTTGGTCACGAACGGGAAGGCGTTCTGCAGTTTGCCGTTTTCGGCGTCAATCACATAGAAGTAGCCGTTACGGTCGGCCTTGCCGCCCATGCGCTTGCCGTCCATGTCGAAGGTGACGAACTCGTTCACACCGTCAAAGTCCCAGCCGTCGTTGGGCGTGGTCTGGTAGTGCCACTTGATCTGGCCGGACTTCACGTCAATGGCCACGGTGGAGGCGGAATACAGGTTGTCACCCTTGCGCAGGTGGCTGTTCCACGGGCCGGGGTTGCCGGTGCCGAAGTAAGCCAGACCGGTCTTGGGGTCGTAGGTGCCGCCCAGCCAGGTGGCCGCGCCGCCCGTCTTCCACATTTCGCCCGGCCAGGAGGCGTTGGTGGTGCCGGTCACGCCGTTTTCCTTGCCGTCCTTGTAGCCCATGTGGCCTTCCACCACGGGGCGGGTCCACACCATCTTGCCGGTCTTGGGGTCGCGCGCTTCCACGCGGCCCACCACGCCGAATTCACCGCCAGACACGCCGGTGAGCAGCAGGCCTTCGGCAATGAGCGGCGCCGCCGTGTAGCTGTAGCCAGCGGCGTAGTCGTCGATCTTCTCGCGCCACACGACGCGGCCGGTCTCCTGGTCCAGTGCCACGAGCTGGGCGTCCAGCGTGCCGAAGATCACCAGGTTGTCGTAAAGGGCGGCGCCGCGGTTGACCACGTCGCAGCAGGGCATGATGCCTTCGGGCAGGCGGTGTTCGTACTTCCACAGCTTCTTGCCGGTCTTGGCGTCCACCGCGAACAGGCGCGAATACGACGCGGTGACGAACATCTTGCCGTTGTGCACCAGCGGCTGCGACTGCTGGCCGCGCTGCTTTTCACCGCCAAACGACATGGACCACGCTGGCACCAGACGCGAGACGGTCTTGGTGTTCACGTCCTTCAGCGGCGAGTGGCGCTGTCCTTCAGGGCCGAGGCCGGAAATCAGCACGTCACCCGTGCTCTTGGCGTCGTTGACGATCATGGCGTCGGTCACCTGGGCGCCAGCTTGCGCGGCGGCCATCATGACCAAGATGCTCAGTAGTTTGCGTTTCACGTTGGGTCTCCTGCTCGTTCCTAGGTTATGGACATGCCACGCGGGTGCTGCGGGCTGATCGGGCCTGCACCTCGGGTGTGGCCGTACCTGGTTGGGCAACTTCCATGCCAATGGCCCCTGGCACGCAACAGTGTTCAAGGAGTGTTCAACACTGTTCAATATTGGGACAGGCGCGTGTTGGCGCGGATCACCTTTGCAACACTTTGCGTTCGCGAGCCGGGTACATCTGTGTCAGGGTGCGATGCCACTCGGCGGGCTGGGCGGCCCAGTCGCGGTACTCGTGCGGCAGGGGCTCGTGCAGTACCTCGTTGAGGTCGGCGCCCGCCTGCGCGCGCTGCTGCATCCACCGGTCTGCCCAGCGCAGCCACGCCAGCGTCTGGTTGATGCCGCGCAGCCCCTCATGCACCGGGCCGTGGCTGGGCACCACGGTGCGGAACTGCCCCTGGGCATGCCACTGCTGCAGTGTTTGCAAGGCTGCGTCCCAGCGGCTGAAGTCTGCGTGCGGTGTGGTGGGGGCACGGTCGGCAAACACCAGCCCGCCCGCGAACAACACACCGGTGCGGTGGTCGATCAGCACCAGATCGTCGCCCGTGTGGCCTTGCAAGCGCCGCAATTCCAGTTCGTGTGCACCCAGGCGCCAGCGCCACTCGCGGGCCTCGTGCGTGGCGGGCCGGGGTTCGGTGCCCTTCATCCAATCGCCGCACAGGCGGTAGAGGTTGTCGGCGTAGGCCGCGCCTTCTGTACGCATGCCTGCCATGGTGCCGGGCAGCGCGCTCACAGGCACGTCGGCCCAGGCCTGGTTGCCAAAGAAGTAGTCCGGGTGCAGGTTGAGGTTGAAAACCTTGCGCACGGGCTGGTGGGTGACGCGTTCGATGGCCCGGCGCTGCTGCTCGCCATAGAGCCGCGACGGGCCGGTGTTGATCACAACGACGCCCTCGGCCGTGACGATGAATGCCGTGTTGATGATGTTGCAGCCGTTGGCTGGCAGGAAGTCGTCCACCGCGCCTTCAATCACCCAGGTGCCTTCGGCAATCTGCCGGGGCCGCAGACCGTAGTCGAGGTTGCCCAGCGAAGGCTGGCTGGCCGGCGTGTCTGGCGCGGCAACAGGCCCGACCTGGGCCAGGCATGCGGGCCCCGCCAGCGCGAGCAGCAGCGTCAGTTTGGCGGTGCGGCTCATGACTGGAGCACCTCGTCAATCCGCAGGCCGTTGTTGTCGCGGCCCTGCAGGCGCCAAGGCGCCTGGGACTGCATGGGCAACTCGAAGGTCAGCAACGGGTTTTCCGACACGGGCTCATGCAGCCCCAGCCGCCACAGTGGTGTGCCGGTGGCGTCGTGCAGGGCCAGCGTCTCCAGGTAAAAGGCCGGTATACCCGCTACCAACCCGGTATCCATGGGGTGCATGACGCGCAGGCGCAAGCGGCGGCTGCCGTCAATGACGTTGAGGAAGAACCGCGCCTGCACCTGGCCCAGCGTGCGGCTCCAGGAACCGTCGGAGCGGGTCTGGCCGGGCACCGTGCAACCGCCGCCAGAAGCCTGCACCCAGGTCTGCCCCACATGCCAGCGGCCGTCGCGGGTGCGCACCAAGGCCCGCAGCGGCGAAGCCTGCTCCAGCTTGAAGCGAAACGCCAGCACCGGCAGGCTGCCCAGGGGTTCAAAGGTCAGGATGTGCCGCACAGGGTTGCGGTCGGCCACCAGTTCAATGCGGTCGATGCCCCCGCCCTGCCCAGCCACCGCGCGTGCGTCCAGCCACACAGGTACATTCATGGCGTCATCGGCAAACGCGGGGCCGCGTACCTGCACCTCCGGCGCAAAGCGCAACGGCTCACCGCCGGTGAACGCGCGGCGTATGTCGGGCCACTGCATGGACCCCAGCGGGTCGCCGCCGGTGTGGTCCACCCCGCCCTGCGCCCAGGACCGGCAAGAGAGGCTCAACCCACCAGCCAGAGCGGCACGCAGACCCAGGCGGCGCGTGTATGTCGGCTCCTTACCCATATACCTGCCCTTTCAAGCGGCGCCGCGCTGCTTCATCCAGCCGCGCTGCGGGTCGTAGCCCCACAGGGCCAGCCAGAAGAATGCGATGGCGCAGGCCAGCACCACCAGCGTGGCCTGCCCGTTGAACAGCCCGACCGAAGCGAACCGTATGGCCTCCACGGCGTGCGTGAAGGGGTTGAAGTCGGCCAGCTGGCGCAGCCACAGGGCGCCCGCTTCCTCGAACTTCCACAGTGGGTACAGCGCCGAGCTGATGAAGAACATGGGGAAGATGACGAAGTTCATGGTGCCCGCGAAGTTCTCCAACTGCCGCACGTACACCGAAAGCACCAGCCCCAGCGCCGCCAGCATGAGCGCAGCCAGGAACATGGCCAGCACCATGCCGGGCAATGCGGCCAGCGGCACCTCCACCCCAAACGCCCAGGCCAGCAGCAGAAAGGCCAGCATCTGCAGCAACGACAGGCAAACACTGCCCAGCAGCTTGAACCCGAGCAGCACGCCCCGTGGCCAGGGCGCGGTGAGCAGCAGGCGCATCACGCCCATTTCGCGGTCGTACACCATGGACAGCGAACTCTGCATGCCATTGAACAGCGCCACCATGCCCAGCAAGCCGGGCAGGATGTAAACCGGGTATTCCACGTAGGTTTCGTAAGGCGGCACGATGGACACGCCAAATACGTTGTGGAAGCCTGCCGTGAACACCACGAACCACAGCAACGGCCTGACCAACGCCGACCCCAGGCGCGACGGCTGCCGCACGAAACGCTGGAGTTCGCGTCCCACCACGGCACGCAAAGCCCGTGCTGCGCCCAACAAGCCCGGCAAACCTGCTATCTGCTTTTGCATGGGCTCTCCTTTTCGTCCACGCCCAGCGTGTCCAGCACTTCGGTGGGGTGCAGCACGCCGTCCATCGGGGCCAGCCCCACCACGCCGTCACCATGGCTCAGGAACACGGGCTGGCGCAACTGGCCATCCCAGGCCCTGAAGCTCAGCACCCGGCCCTTGAAGCCGTCCAGCGTGATGTCGCCACCGCGCAGTGCTGCCAGATGCTCGGCGGCACTGCCCTTGGGGCGCTGCACCAGCGCTGCAGCAATGGCGCGCCCGGCCATCCAGGCAGCCCAGTCCTGCCCCACCATGCGGGCATGGGCTTGCCGCCCGAAGCGCCGCGTCAACTGCGGCGCGCCATAGCGCTCCCACTGTGGGTGCCAGGCCAGCGCGCTCAAGCCACTTGCACCCACCACCGGGCGCGGCTGGTTGGTGGCATAGGGCACGGTGCGGGCAAATTCGCCGTCTGCGTCCAGCACCACCACCACGTCGTGCTGGCGGTCGCTGGTCAGCAGGCGCACGTTGCCCAGGTCGCGCTGGCGTGGGTCACCGCTCAGGGCAAAGTCCCGTTGCGCCACCAGCTTCACCCCAAACCGCTTGGCAGAACGCTCAAAGGCCGTGCGCCAGGCGGCGTCGGCGTTGCTGCTGCCGTTGAGCACCAGCGCCTGCGTCCAGCGCTGTGCGGCCAGGTACTGCGCCAGGGCGTCGCTCAGCATGGCCCGGCTGGGGTAGGTGTGCAGCAGCTGCCGGGCGCAGCCCTGGGCGCGCAGGGTGTCGTCGTCGCTGCTGGCGTTGAACACCACCACGTCGCCCAACGTAGCGGTGCCCTGGGCCGCCAGGGCCTGCAACAGCGGGGCAGGCAAGTCGCTCACCAGGTAACGCACCCGCTGCGCCTTCATTTGCGCAAGCGCGGCGGGCAGGTCCTTGGCCTCGCGCACGCGCAGTTCGCTCACCTGCATCTGCAGGCCCAGGGTGCCCAGTTCGTAGGCAGAATCCGCCGCCGCCAGCTTCACACCCTCCACGGCGCGCGACACGGGGTGCCCCGGGTAGGCCCGCTCCACCCTGCGCGGGGCGTAGCGCGGGTCGCCGTCCAGCGAAATCACGCCCACGGTCACCGCCTGGGCCTGGGTTTGCGCCAGGGTGTGCAACGGTGCGGCGGCCAGTACCCAGCCCAGCGCCAATGCGGCCCCGGCCAGCGTCTGCAGCAAGCTGCGGCCGGTCATGGCGACACGAGCACCGAATGCGGCACCCGGCCAGCTGGCACACTGCGCACGGCCTTGGCCTTGTCACCGGAAACATCCACCACCGTCATGTCGTCAGACAGGCCGTTCACCACGTACATCGTCTTGCCTGTCGGGTCCAGGTCCACACCCCAGGCACGCTTGCCCGCCAGCACCAGTTGCCGCACCTTGCGCGTGGCCACGTCCACCTGCGCCACATGGTTTGCCCGGCCAAGGCCCACCCACACGGTCTTGCCGTCCTTGGCCAGCACCATGCCCACGGGCATGATGTCCGACGCCCGCATGCCCGGCACCTTGAAGACGATGGTTTCCTTCACGGCCTGGGTTTTCAGGTCGATCACGCTGACCGAACTGCTCAGCTCGTTGCTCACCCAAATCTCGTCCTGCCCCACCGCCACAAAGCGCCGGGGGCGCTTGCCCACCTTGATGTCCTTGACCACCTTGCGCGCCGTCAGGTCCACCACGTGAACCAGGCTGCCCACCTCGGAAGTGACGTAGGCCAGCTTGTTGTCGGGGGTGACGTAAACGCCTTCCGGCTCGCCTGCCGTGGGCACCGAGAACAGGCGCTTGCCGCTTCTCATGTCATAGGCGGCCATCACGTTCTCTTCCTCGATGGAGACGTAAATCACCCCCTGGTCGCTGGAGAAGCCGAAAATCTCGGGGCTGTCGCCCAGGCCCATGCGGCCGACCATCTTGCGCGTGCGCAGGTCCACCACACCCAGCTCGTTGCTGTTGCCGCAGCACACGTACAGGGTCTTGCCGTCGCGGCTGAATTCCATGTGTCGCGGGCGTTCGCACACATCGATCTCGCCCAGGCGTTTGCCCTGCGTGTCGAACATGTAGATGCGGTTGTCCTTCTCGCTGGTGACGTAGAGTTCCGATGCCCCAGCCGCCTGTGCGGACCACAGCAACCCGCTGGCGAGTGCGAGTGCCCCAATGGCAAGGCGATGGTGCGGCTTGCGACGATGAATGTTCATGGCAGTTGTCTCCTTCTTCGGTTTGGCGGTGCCGCTGGACGCGAACACCATGTCTGCCAACAACAGGGCAAAAACCGTGCCGGGCCTGTTGGAACGGAAATTGCGTACCCCTGCGGCACCATGACCGACACAGACCACCCCGGCCAGCTACCCCTGCAGGGCGGCGGCTTGCACAAGAGCTATGGCAGCAAAAAGGCGCTGGCGGGGGTGGACGTGCAGTTGAAGGCTGGGGAATTCCACGCCCTGCTCGGCCCCAACGGCGCGGGCAAGTCAACGCTGCTGCAACTGCTCACCGGCCTGTTCAACCCAGACCAGGGCAACATTCGCGTGATGGGGGAAGACCTGCGCCGCCACCCCGCCCGTGCGCTGGCACACATTGGCGTGGTCTTCCAGCAGCCAGCGCTGGACTTGAACCTGAGCATCGAGTCCAACCTGCTGTTCCATACCGACCTGCATGGCCTGCCCCGGGCACTGGCACGCCAGCGCATTGCCCAAGGCCTGCAACTGATGGGCCTGGACGCCGCCCCCCGCCAGCAGGCCGAAACCCTGTCTGGCGGCATGCGCCGCAAGGTGGAACTGGTGCGCGCCTGGCTGCACCGGCCCGCAGTGCTGCTGATGGACGAAGCCACCGCCGGGCTGGACCCGGCCTCGCGCGTGCAGTTGCTGCAAAGCGTGAGCGCCCTGTGCAAACGCGAAGGCACGGCGGTGCTGTGGGCCACCCACTTGCTGGACGAAGCCGAAATGGCCGACAGCCTGACGCTGCTGGACAAGGGGCGTGTGCTGTTCAGCGGCAGCCATGCCGCCTTTGTGCAACAAGGCGGTGGCGGCGGGTTTCAGGACGTGGCGATGCGGATGCTGGGTGTGGCAGGTGCTGTTTAGCTGCTTTCGAGGTGAGCCGTAATGTCACCTGCAAAGCACCCTGAGGAAGGGCCAGCCGCCACCAGCTGCTTGGTCATAGGCTGGGATTCAAGACCCGCCCAAACGCGAGGTGAGCCACACTCTAAAAATCCGTTGCGGCGATAAAACCGGCGCGCTGTTCGTGTGCTGTTCAAATGCAGCACCTCAATGCCGCGAGCCAAGGCCGCAGCCTCTGCCGCCCGCAAAAGAGATTTGCCGACACCCTTGTGCAGGGCATGGGGCACGACGTAGCAGAGCGCAAGCTCATCGCCAGAAAGCAGAACGGCGCCAAGCATGCGGCCAGCCTCTTCCGCAACAAGCGCCATCGACGCGGGAACGGCAAGCCATTTCTCGACGTTGTCCACCGTCTTGTTCGCAAGCCAACGTTCAATGACTGCAGGGTCACCCTGGTGGTCTGCGTAGCAGCAGCCGGCAATCGACTGCCGAATCACCTCACAGATGGCGGCGGCGTCTGCAGCGTTGGCCGGGCGTATGTTCATGTGCATGCTCGCAACTGGATTGGTACCACTGAATACCGCACACCTATTCGCACACGGACAGCTTTCCCCGTACAGGGTCTACCACTGCCCGCTCCACTTCATGGCGCGGCCAGAGGCAGTCTGTCACATCGCAGCGGCCGTGCACATCCCCTGTTTGGGGGAGGTATGGTGACCTGGCACTGCGTCAGCCATGCCAAGGTGACCGAAACATGCTTACCAAGCCTGATACGGCAAGACGTGCTACTTGTTGAGCATCGTTTCCTTGACGTCAGCCACCACCTTGTCACGGATGCGCTGAACCTCAATGGGATCGTATTGTCCTGGGGTGGAAAGCTCATGTTCCACTTCGTCACGCCTTGCACGCGACAACGAGGCCAGAACCCGCTCACGCACAGGCGACTCACCCAGATCGCTCAAAGCCTTCGCCAAGTCGAAGGGATCGAACTTTGCCAAAGAAGCGAAGAGAGACTTCTGATCTGCGAATTCCAGATCTTCGATGTCAGAAAACTCCTGCGGCGTCTTGAGCTTGCGATCGACAAAGAACTTGCGCCCTTTGGTGTCGAGCAACCGGATGATCTCGCTCTTGCGAAAGGCAAACAGGTCATCGGAGAACTCGCTGCGCGACAGCTTCTTGAGGATGGTGTTGCGGTCAACGTCCACCAGCGAGGCAAACTCGGTGACGTTGAGGTACTGGAACTCTTCCTTGCCCAGGTCCGCGTTGTTTTCAACCGTGCGGCGAGCGAGTTGCACGATGTCTTTCGCCGAGAAAACGATCTGTTTGCCGCTGGAACCCTCGTCTGAAATCCGTACAAGGTGCAGTGCCAGCATGCGCCCCAAGACCTTCTTGATGTGAAGGTCGGAGTGACCAAGCAGCGCTCTGGCGTAAGTGGCCAGTTCGGCCAGCGCCACCGCAGCCTGTTTTGGCGGTGTGTTCTGGCTGGACGCGCCCTTTTTGTCCGCTTCGGTGCGACCCAGCAGTTGCAGCAGGTTGGCGTACAAAAGTATCTCGGGCTGGAAGTTGACCCTGGTAGCGATCAACTCTTGTGCCGACGACAGGCGCTGCAAAAGTGCCGAGAACAGGTTTTGCACCAGTGGCGTGGCAGCAGCAAGGTCTTGCTGGAGCATGCTCGCCGGTACAACATACAACTCGCAGTAGCTGCGGGCTGCCGCATTCTGGGTCCACTTGCCGCCGGCCTCTTCAATGGCAATGCCAAAACATTGGCCGGCCCGCAAGGTCTCCACAATCACCTTCTTCTCTTCCCGCACCAGATAAAGATCCACTTCCCCATCTTTGATGAGATAGAAGTGGTTCCCACTCATGCCCTCGGTGAATATGGTTTCCCCCGCGTAGAAGCGAGTCTGGGAAAAATGAGCAAAACGGTCCAGAGGCAAAGAGGGAGAGGTGGCCATGGATTAGGCGGTAGATCGAGAGCGCGAATCAGTTTTATTTGATTTATTTGATCCGTGCGTATCGTTGTTTCGATGATTTTTCTATTCTATGGCAACTATCACAGCGCCAAGACTTATTTTGCGATTCCCAGGCCACCACTTCGCCACACTTTCTGCCCTGCGGCTTGGACAAGTACCTCAGGTGCCGGAACCAGCCACGTAGCCCGGGTTTTGGCGCGGGTGAGCGCGGTGTAGAGCAGCTCCCGCGTGAGCAGCGGGCTGACGCGGTCGGGCACGATGAGCAGCACGGCGTCGAATTCGGAACCCTGCGATTTGTGCACGGTCATGGCAAAGACGGTTTCCACCGCTTCCATCCGGGCGCAGGCCACCCAGCGCACCCCGCCCTGCCCTTGCGGGAAGGCCACGCGCAGGCGGCCCTGGTGTGGCAGGCACAGGCCCACATCGCCGTTCATCAGGCCCAGGGCGCTGTCGTTGCGCGTGACCATGACGGGCCGCCCGGCGTACCAGCCGTCCAGCGGCAGGTGCAGGGCCTGAGCCACGGCGCGGTTCACCTGCTGCACACCCCAGGGGCCTTCGCGCACGGCGCACAGCAGTTGCAGGCGGGCAAAGGCGTCCAGCAGTTCGCGGGCTTTGGCGTCATCCACCCCTTCCTGCAGGGCATTCGACGTGGCGTTGTCGCTCCAAGCATGCCAGGGCTCCATGGCGGCCAGCCACGTTTGCCAGCCTTGCAGCAAGAAGGCGGTCCACGCCTGGCCACGGGTAGCGGTGCTGTCCAGTCGGGTGATGGTTGCAGCCTCACTTGGCGCCCAGGCGGGCAAAGCCTGCCACAGCGTGTGCACCTGTTGCACGTCACCCATGTTGAGCGCTTGCGCCCACTGCCCAATGCCACCCTGGGCGTTGAAGCGGTGGCTGTGTCGCAGCATCACGGTATGTTGCGCCCAGGCCGATGCCGTTTGGGTGGGCGCGGGTTCGTCCCACAGGCCGCGCTGGGCGGGGCTGGTGGTGGTTTGGGGTGGTTGTGCTTGCCAGGCCGCCACGTCGCAACCGGCTTGTTGGCGCAACCATGCCACGGTGCTGGCGTCGTAGCCGCCCTGTTCCGCGCCTTCGCACAACTGGGCCCAAACGGCACCCGCCTCCACCGAGGCCAACTGGTCCTTGTCGCCCAGCAGCACCAGCCGTGCCTGTTCTGGCACGCAGGCCAGCAGGCGGGCCATCATTTCCAGGTCGATCATGGAGGCTTCGTCTACCACCACCAGGTCGGTGGCCAGCGGCTGCGCGGGCGGGTGGTCGCCCGTGGGGCTGAGGCGCAGCAGCCTGTGCAGCGTGGTGGGGGCCTGTGGCGGGTGAGCTTGCAGAGCCTGACCATAGGCCGTGGGCAGGCGCTGCAGCGCGGCGCTCAAGGATTCGCCCAGCCGTGCGGCGGCCTTGCCGGTGGGGGCCGCCAGGTGGATGCGCAATGGCGCACCACCGGCCACGGCCTGTGATTGAAGCAAGGCCAGCAGGCGGGCCACGGTGGTGGTTTTGCCGGTGCCCGGCCCGCCGGTGAGCAGCAACAGCCTGCCACGTGCCGCCAGGGCACAGGCCACGCGCTGCCAGTCCACTTGACCTTTGGGCGCCGGGCCAAACAGTTCGACCAGCAGGGGCGGGAGTTGGCCGGGTGCGGGTTGCGCCAGTGTCAGCCGCTGCCGCAGCGAGGCCAGGATGCGCTGTTCCGCCACCCAGGCGCGGCGAAGGTACAGGGTGTTGCCCTGCCGTACCAGCGGCTCGGTGCCGTCGCCACGCCCGGCCCAGGGCAAGGTGTCGGCGGCCAGGTCCAGGTCGGGCGGCAGCAGGCTGCGTGCAGCGTCTGGCCAGGTGGGCAGCATCTGCTGCGGCGCGGCGTGCAGGGTGGGCAAATCCAGCCGCGCATGGCCCAGGCCGTGCAGGTGGCTCACCAGCAGGGCCAGCCAGGTGTGGCGCGGGTCGGCGCTGGGCTGGCGTTCTTGCAAAAAGGCGGCAAAGGCGCGGTCCAGCGCGGTGAAGGGTGCCTGCTCAGTCACCCCGGGCAGCTTGGGCAAGGGGGTGCTCATGCGGTGGCCTCCGTGCCAGCGGGGCTGGGTGCTTGCGCGCCACGCAGCCAGGCGTCCAGGGTTTCAATCAGTTCCTGCGGCGGGCAAAGGTGCACCAGGCCCGCACCGGGCTCGTCTATGCCGCGCAAGAACAGGTAGGCCGCACCGCCCACGTGGTGGCTGTAGCGGTAGCCCGGCAGGCGCGCGCGCAGCAGCCGGTGCAGGGCCAGCACGTAAAGGGTGAGCTGCACGTCGTAACGGTGTTCCAGCATGGCCTGGCGCATGGCTTGCGGGGTGTAGCGCGCCAGTTTGTTGGATTTGTGGTCCAGCACGTGGTAGCGGCCTTGGTGCTCAAACACCAGATCCATGAAGCCGGTGAGCATGCCGCCCAGCGTGCGCGGTGCCAAGGCGGGCCGGGGTTCGCCGGGCCACAGGTGGCGGGTAATGAGCGCATCCAGCCGCTCCACGGGCAGCGTGGCGCTGGGCAGCGAAAAACCCATTTCGGCCCAGGCGCGGCGGGTGTGCAGGTCGGACAGGCGCAGGGGAACTTGCGGGGTTCGCTCGTCAGGCAGCGGCAGCTCGCGCGTGGCAATGAGCCGCAGCCAGCGCGGCAGCAACTCCGCATCTTCCGGCGGCAACCCTTCGGACTGGGTGCGGTGCTGCAGGAAGGCTTGCCAATCGGCTTGGTGCACCTGTGCCTCTTCGCTGCCCGCCGGGGCGGCAATAGGCCAGTCGCGCAGGGCCTGCCATTCCAGAAGGTCGTGCAGCAAGGTGCCGTAGGCGCTGCCTGCGGGGAAGGCGTCGAAGGGTGTGGGTTCGCGCGGCGTGTCGGCTTCGGTGGTGGGGGCGGCGTCGCTTTGCGCGTCCATCCAGCGTTCCTCGGCCCATGTGGGGGCTTGGGTAGCAGCACGGTCGCGGCCTGGGCGCACCAGGGCGCTGAAGCTGGCCGTCCACCAGTGGCTGTGCAGCACACGCGCGGGTTGCAGCGCGCTGCGGCTGGGGCCATCCTGCCCGGGCGGGGTGTAACGCGCGCCTGTGGGCATGGGCAGCGGCGCCACCGTAATGTGTGGGTGCTGTGCCCAAACGGCCAGGCGGTCAGCCAGGTCATCAGCGTTGCGGCGGCCCAGCAAGGCAGAAAGTGCGCTCTTGCCCCGTGTGGCTTTGGCGGTGAATTCCTGCGCGCGCGGGGCCACGCCCAGCCACAGGCCGCGTTCGGCACGGGTCAGCGCCACGTAGAGCAGGCGCATGTTCTCGGCCATGGCGTCGGCGCCCTCCTCTCCACCATCGTCGCGGCGGAAGGCGCTGGCAAAGGGCAGGAACACCAGCGGGTATTGCAGGCCCTTGGACTTGTGCATGGTCACCACCTTCACCAGCCGCTCGTCGCTTTCCAGGCGCAACTGGGCGGCGTCGCCCGCCAGGCTGGGCTGGCGCAACTGGGCCTCCAAGTGGCGCAGCAAGGCGGCTTCGCCGTGCAGTTCGGCGCTGGCGGCCTGTAGCCATTCGCCTATCTGCAGCAGGTTGGTCAGGCGCCGTTCACCCCGGGCGTCCTGCCCCAGCAGGCGGGCGGGAATGCCTTCGTCGTGCAGCCAGCGGTGCAACGCGGGCAACACGCCTTGTTGTCGCCAGACGGACTGCCAGCGCAAGGCGCTTTCCAGCAGGGCTTCCCACGCGGCTTCGTTGTGCAGGCGGTGGTCCAGTTCGGCGGGGGCCAGGCTCCACGTGGCGCAGGCCAGTGCGGCGCGTAGCAGGCCACCGTTGCGGGGCTGCAGCAAAGCGCGCAGGAGGCGCCACAGGTCTTGCGCCTCTTGCGTGGCGAACACGCTGTTTTTTTCCGACAGGTAGACGCTGCGCACGCCGCGCTGGCCCAAGGCGGTACGGATCAGGTCTGCTTCGCGCCCGCTGCGCACAAGCACGGCCATGTCCTGCGGCTGGGCATGGCCCTGGGCGAGCATGCGGGTCATGGCATCGGCAAAGCATTCGGCCAGGGTCTGCTCAAACGTGCTGGCGTTGAGTTGCGCGTCCAGCGGCGTGTGCCACACGGTCACGGCGGTGGGGGCATCCGCGCCGTTCCACACCGGGGCGTCAGGCCGCCGGGCGTGGACGTGGGGGTAGCCAATGTCACCAAAGGGCTGATCGGCCTGCTCGAAGATGTGGTTGAGTGCATCCACCAGCGCGGGGGTGGACCGGTGGTTGCCGTCCAAGGTGTGGATGGCCTGGGCCTGCGAACGGGCGCGCAGGTAGGTGGGCAGATCGGCGCCACGGAAGCTGTAGATGGCCTGCTTGGGGTCGCCAATCATCACCAGCGTGGCACCTGCAGCGTCGGCCTGGGCACCGGTATAGATGCGCTCCAGCGTGCCGTATTGCCACGGGTCGGTGTCCTGGAATTCGTCCACCAGCGCCACGGGGAACTGGCGGCGTATGGCAGCAGCCAGGCTGCCGTCAGGCGCATGCACGGCGTGGTGCAGGCGTTGCAGCAGGTCTTGAAAGTCGAACTGCGCGGCTTGCGCCTTGCGTTGGGCGTAGGCGCGGCGCAGGGCCCAGGCAGCGTGGTCGAGCACGGCGTCTTCCAGCTCGGGGCGCTGCTGCAGGTGGTGGCTCAGGGCGTCCAGCGGTGCCAGCGGCGACAGGTCGGGCGCCCCGTTCCACCCTTCGGCCAAGGCGGCAGCGGTGAAGCGCTTCAGCACGCCTTCGTCCACCTTGCCGCCTTGCTGCCACGTGGCCATTTTTTCCAACCGCCCGGGCAGGTGGTTGGCTGGGTGGCCTTTGAGTGCCTTGCTCGCGGCAGCGGCACTGATGGTTTCTACCCACTCGGGCGTCCAGGCAGCGCGGGCAGCAGCTTCCAGCGCGGGCAATTCGGCCTGCCAACGGCCTGCCTGGAGCAACAGTTCGCGAGGCGGTGGCGGTTCCGCGTCATCGCTCAGGGCCGCATCGGCTTCGGGCGAACGGTCCGCAGCCTGCCAGCGTTCGGAAATGCGCTCCAGCAGGTGCGCCGGGTCTTTGGCTACGGCTAGCAAGGCGTCCACCGCCTCGGGCGGCAGGTCGTAGAAGTGTTGGCGCCAGTGGTCTTGCGCCACGGCCAGGCGCAGGGTCTGGCCGTCTTCCACCACGCTTTGCTGGAACAGGCTGGTACTTTCAAAGGCATGCTCCTGCAGCATGCGGTTGCTCCAGGCGTGGATGGTGAAGACGGCGGCATCGTCCATCCACTGCGCGGCCAGGTCGAGCCGGTAGGCGCAGGCGCTCCACAGTTCGGGCGGGTAGCTGCCGCGCAGGGCGTGCAGGAAGGCGTCGCCCTCGGCCCCGCTCTGGCGGAAGAAGCCGCAGGCCTCGGCCAGCCGTTCGCGGATGCGCTTGCGCAGCTCGGCCGTGGCGGCTTCGGTGAAGGTCATCACCAGGATGTCGGGCGGCATGAGCGCGGCGGCAAACGGGTCCGCAGTGCCCTCTGCCGCACGGCCATGCCCCAGCACCAACCGCAGGTACAGGGCTGCCAGCGTCCAGGTTTTGCCGGTGCCGGCGCTGGCTTCGATGATCTGCCGACCGCGCAGGGGCATGCCCAGCACGTCCAGCGGCAGGATGGATGGTGCGCTCATTCCCCGCCCTCTTCGTGTTCGTCGTCGCCACTCAGGCCGGGCGGCCAGCCCAGGCGGGTGTGGCGCAGCAGGTCTTCGTACAGCAGTGCGGCCCAGCGGGGCAAGGTGTCGGCCATGTCGTCGAACGTGGCTATGCTGCGGGCCAGGTAGGGTGAGCGGGCGCGCTCGCCCGGGCTGTTGCGGTTGCCGTCAAAGGCCTCGCGGGCGGGCCGCATGGGGTCGGTGCCCTCTTCTGCATTGGTGGCCAGTTGCCGGGCCTGTTCGTAAGCCACAGCAGCACGGCCACTCACGAGCGGCATCGTCTGCCAAGCCTCTTGCGCGGCGGCCATCCAGCCTTCGCCCAGGGCCTGCGCCTGCGCGGCAGGCAGCGGCTTTAGCCACACGGCGTTGTCCAGCCCCAGCAGCACGGTGGTCACACGGCGGCCCGTGGCGCACAAGGCCACATGGCGTACCCAAGCGGTGCGCAGCAGGTCTGCGCGCGGAACCGTTTCGCCCCCCAACTTGTGCGTGACGGCCCCGGTGCGCATCTCGCATTGCAACCAATGGCCCAGGCAGTCGCTTTCCAGCCCCTGCGGGGCACTGCGCAAGCCTTCAACCACACCGGTCACGGTGTGCCCGCCCAACGTCCACAGCACACTCACTGGCGGCGCGGGCTGGGCGTAGTGCTCGAACCACGTTTGCGCACGCTCCAGCACTGTGTCAGCCTCGCGTTGCAGTGCGTTGGCATGTCGGCGCCCCACGCCGCCCAGCGGCAATTCGCCACGCAGGCGAATATTTTCCAGCGCTTGTGCCGGGTGGTTGGCTCGCAGCAGTTCGGTGCCCAGGTGGTGGCGCTGCAGGCCGTCCAGCGTGAAAGGTTCTGCCTCGTCGGGCAGTTCATCCAGTGTCTGGAATTGCACGCCCAGTCTGGCACGCCAGTGCCACTCCACAGGCTCGCGCACAAATCGCTCCAGGCTGGACAGTTCCAGTTCGGCGGGCATAGGGAGCGGTGACACCTCAAGAGACGACGGCTGAGTTGCAGCATGCGCGGCCTGCCAGTCGGCGTCGTAGGTGCTGAATGTAGGCGCCAAGCCCGGCGACGCGGGTTCGAAGTACCGGCGTGAAAACGGCTGCAGCGGCTGCAGGCTGGGCAGCGGCGGGTTTTGCCAATAGGCAGCACAGGCGTCCATCAACTGCGCCACCAGCACCGAAGGGGGCTGCTCCGCGTCGTCGCTGGCCCGGCGGCCGCACCAGCTGATCCAGAGTTTTTCGCGTGCAGAAAGCAGCGCTTCCAGGAACAGGTAGCGGTCGTCTTCGCGGCGCGAACGGTCACCGGGGCGGCGGTAATTGCCCATCAGGTCGAAGTCGCGCGGGGTGGTGCGGCGCGGGTAGTCGCCGTCGTTCATGCCCAGCAGGCACACCGCGCGGAACGGAATGGAGCGCATGGGCATGAGGGTGGCAAACTGCACGCCGCCGCCAAAGAAGCGCTGGTGCAATGCCGGCGTTTCCCATTGCGCCTGCAGGTGGTCGCGCAGCACCACCAGCGGCACGGGCTCATTCAGCCCGGCGGTGGCGCATTCCTGCAACCAAGGGCCCAGCGGGGCCAGCAGGCGTTGCAACTCGCGTTCATCGGCGTCATCTGCGGGTTCAAAAAACCGCTCCACCAGCCCGCGCAGCAAGGCAGCCCAGTCTGCCGGTGCACGCGGGCATTGCAGGTCGCGCAATGTGGTGTCCATCGCGTCCAGCCATTGCGCCAGGGCGCCCGCCAGCCGGGCCGACAGCCCACCCACAGCCCCCAGCGGCGCCACGCCTTGCCACGCCGGGCCGTCACCCATCGCGTAGCCCAGCAGCATACGCCGCAACCCGAAGGACCAGGTGTTCTGGTCCAGATCGGCCATGCCTTCGGGCAGGCCCCAATGGCGGCGGTGATCGCCGTCCAACCCCCAGCGCACGCCCGCATCCACAAACCAGGTGCGCAGTTGGGCCACGTCGTCTTCGCCCAGGCCAAAGCGTTGCCGCATGGCGGGGGCCTCGAAGGCGTCCATCCAGTCGGCCAGCGTCACGCGGGATTGCGGCAGTTCCAGCAGCGCCGCCAGCGCGCGGGCCAGCGGCTGCTGGCTGGCAGACTGGTCGGCCACGCTGTAGGGAACGTGCCGGGGTGTACCGGGCGCAAAGCGCCCGAACACAGCCTGAATGTGTGGCGCGAAAGCGGCCATGTCAGGCACCATCACCATCACGTCAGACGGTTTGAGCGACGCATCGGCATCAAACCAGGCCAGCAACTGGTCGTGCAGCACCTCTACTTCGCGCTGGTGCGAGTGGGCCATGCTGAACACAATGCTGGTGTCGGGCGGCACCGCCTCGGGCTCGGCGGGTGGCGGGTTCAGGTGCAGGATGTCGGCCTGCAGGCGGGCCAACCGCGTGGGTGCTGCCTGCGCCGCAGGGTCGACAAACACGTCGATGGTGTCAAAGCGCTGACGGTACTGCGGCGGCAGATCGAAGGCGTCGAGCAGATGCAGGTGATCACGCCCCTGCTGGCCCCAGGCCGCCAGCAGCGGGTGGGCCTGTGTGTGCAGCAACTCGGGGGGCAGCAGCGCCTGCTGTCCGGGCTTGTCTTCGCGGCGGTGGCGCTCCAGGCGGCGCAGCCATTCACGCCCTTCCACCACGTCACCCCAGTGGTACTGGCAAGGGTTCTGGGCAAACAGCAGCACCTGGCACAGTTGCCCCAGCGCGGCCAGCGCTTCCACCTGCTGCATGGGCAGCGACGAAATGCCAAACACCGTGATGCGCGGTGGCAGCCCGGCAGGCCGTGGGCGGTGCACGGGCCAATCGCGCAGCGCCTTCATGAAGCGCTCGTGCACTTCTGCCCGCGAGGCATGGCTGGCGGCCTGCCCATCAGCAGCCAGGTCGGCCAGCACGTCGCGCCACAACTGGGCTTGCCAGAGCTGATCATCTGGCAAAGGCATGGCCTGCCCGTGCGGGTTGCGCAACTGGTCGCGCCCTTGCTCCCAGTCAGCCAGCCAGTCGGCGCGGTAGCTTTGGTAGCCGTCCAGCACGTCGGCCAGTTGCTGGGCCAACTGGTAGCGCTTGCGCCCATCGGCGTCGCTGGCCAGGTAACGTTGCAGCGGGGCATACACGGGGCGCTGCGCCACCCATTGCGGCAGCACGCGCCACAGCCGCCACAGCAGCGCGGGTTTGTCCAGCGCCAGTTGTTCGGGCACCTGGTGGGGTCCCAGCACAGCGCGGTAGGCCTGCCACAAAAAGGCCGAAGGCAAGGCCATGCGCGTGGCGGCACAAATGCCCAGTGCGTCGTCGCGCGCCAGGGCCAACTCCAGCCAGTGCTTCATGCCGTTGCTCTGCACCAGCATGACTTCGGGCTCCAGCGGCCCCAAGGGCTGGCGTTGCAGCGTGTTGACGAGCAGGTCGCACAAGTCCTCCAGGCGGTTGCCTTGAAGGACCATGAAACCACGTGGCAGGCCGGGAGCTGTCATTTCTTGCCGCATCAGTACAACAGACGCACCGGCGTTTCGGTGCCATCACCCAGCCCCAGGGGAAGCACCTCGCCGATCATGCAGGCCTGCGCATAACCCAGCGCACGCAATGCAGCCAGGCACGCAGGAACGCGCTCGGCGGGCACACTGGCCAGCAGGCCACCAGCAGTCTGGGGGTCGAACAACAATGGGTAAACGGGGTGGGCTTTGGCCTCGTCGTGGTTGACGATGGATCGGCGCAGCCGCAAGTTGGCGGGCTGCAAGGAGCTCAACACCCCAGCACGGGCCAGTACCTGTGCACCGTCGAGCAGTGGAACGGCATCAAGAGCCAACGCCAGCCCGGTGCCAGACGCGCGCGCCATTTCCAGTGCATGGCCCAACAGGCCAAAGCCCGTCACGTCTGTGCAGGCGCTGGCACCGTGTTCACGCAAACAAAGCGCAGCATCGCGGTTTGACTGCTGCATGCTTTCCAAGGCAGCGTCTACCCACCGGCCCTTGCTCGCCATGCGTGCATGAGCGGCCATGATGACGCCCGTTCCGATGGGTTTGGTCAGAATCAAGCGTTCGCCCAACCGCATGCCGCCTTTGGTCATGGCCGTACCAGCCACCAGCGGCCCTCTGCATGAAGGCTGGTCGGGCATCAGCCCCTGAATGGCAAAACCCAGAGCGAGCTCTTGCCCCTCACCCGTGTGGCCGCCAACCAGTGCACAACCTGCGGCATTGAGCACCTCCACGGCCCCGCTCATCAACTGGCGCACGGTGTCTTCCACCTTGCTTTCGAGCCCAGGCGGTATGGTGGCCACGGCAGTGCATGTGTGTGGCGCAGCCCCCATGGCGTAAACATCACCTAGCGCGTGGTTGGCTGCAATTCGCCCAAAAACGTAGGGGTCGTCAATGAACGCACGAAAAAAATCCACCGTCTGCACCAGCAATTGCCCTGGCGGTACGCGTACCACAGCGGCATCGTCTGGCGAGTCCAGCCCCACCAGAACACCCGGTTGCGGCAGCACATGGATGGTAGCCAGCGCGCGCGACAAGACGCTGCTGCCCACCTTGGCACCACAACCGCCACAGCGCATGGCCTGCGCGGCCAGGGCCTGGCGCGCCTCCTCATCACTCAGCGCCAGATCCGGGTGGTTGGCAGCCACCGTTTGCTGCGCCATGGAAGGTGTCAATTCAGAAAAACGGCGCATGAAGCGCTGGTCGATCCAGCGCTTCCAGTGCCACACCCAGGCCCCCTGCAAGCCCCAGCGGCCACGCGACGCCACAGCATGTTCATCACCAGTTCCCATCAGGGCCAGCCAATGGCGTTGGGGCAGGTAGCGTGCCAAGGGCTGGCCTTGCAGTGCATTGCGAAGGTTGTCGGCCAGCGGGCGGCCCATGCGCACGGCAAACACACCCGCCTTCTCCAGCGCTCGCTCCTCCCATGCCGCCACATCCCCGGCCGCAAAAATGAGCGGGTCATCCACAGTCTGCAATGTGTCGCGCACTTTGACGAAGCCCCGCGCATCCAGGGCAAGGCCCGTACCTGCGAGCCATGCTGGCCCACCGGCCTGCGTCGCCCACACAACCTCGTCAAAAGGCCCGATCCATTCGCCATCAACCCTTACGCCTTTAGCGGACACCTCTTGCACCCGGGCGCCCAAGTGCAGCCGCACACCACGCGCCTGCAGGTGCGCGCGCATCATGTGCCGCACCCGACGGTTGTGTGTGGGCATCACGTCTGGTGCGGTATCGAACAGGTCGAACGACAGTGGCACGAGAACCTTTCCCTGCACCGCGCGCTCCTTCTGCATGCGGTATTGCATGGAAAGCAGCAACTCAACCCCACCCGCACCAGCGCCAACCACCGCCACGCGCAATGGCGATTCACCGTGGCGCACTCGTTCCAGCAGGGCCCGCCAGCGTTCATCAAACTGGCGTATGGGCTTGACGGGCACAACATGTTCCGTTGCGCCCGGCACTCCGTCCGTGCGTGGCGTCGAGCCGGTGTTGATGCTCAGCAAGTCATAAGGAACCGGCGGGCGGTTTCGGCACAGCACCAGCCGGGCCTCACGGTCCAGCCCGATCACCTCGTCATTGAAAAAGCGGCCGCCCGCAAACACAGCCAGGCGGCGCAGATCCAAATGCACATCGTCGAACCCGTAATGGCCCGCCACGTAACCCGGCAGCATGCCAGAGTACGGGGTATGCGTGTCCGTACCGATAAGCGTCAGCCGAGCGCCGGGCATGGGGCGCATGCCAAAGCTGCGCAGCACCCCTACGTGGCTATGCCCTCCCCCCACGAGGACGATGTCTTTCAATACCGGTTGTGTCGTGCTCTGCATGTCTTGGGCCTTGGCCGTGCGATCTTAGCCGCAGGCTGGCGCCGTCACGTCGCCGCCGGATTTACCTCACCCGATCCCCTGACCGCATACGCCGCCAGCAGGCAGGCTCATCCCACGGCCTTGGCACTGTCGTTTGCGCCACCACGCTGCACACAGGTGCTGTGCGCCCGTTGATCTTCACCCAGTTCCGGATCACGTTCCACATGTCAGGCTCCTTGCCAAATAGCGGCCCACGCCGCGCCTGATCCAAAGATAGAGCCGATCCGTATCAAAATACGATACGGAAACACAGCATCATGTCCACATGAGTGAAATCGACCGTCTCTACCGCTATCGCCGCCTGTTCACCAGCCGCCACGCCGTGCCAACGCAAGAGCTGATGGACACCCTGGGCATTTCCATCGCCACGCTCAAGCGCGACCTTGCCAAGCTGCGCGAACGCCTCAATGTGCAGGTGGAATTCGACCGCACGCTGGGTGGCTACCGCCTCGTGCCCGGCCAAGGCAGCCGCGAACTCCCCGGGCTCTGGATGAATTCGCAGGAACTGGTGGCACTCGCCACCTTGCAGCAACTGCTGGCGGAATTTGTGCCTGGTTTGATGGCAGACAAGCTCGCCCCCCTCAAACAGCTTCTGGCCCGGCTGCTGCACGACGCCGACCTTGACAACGTTGCCCTGGCGCAGCGAATACGCCTGGTGCAAGCGGGCCAACGCCGCCTGCCCCCCGCCGCCTTTGAAGCCGCAGCATTCGCCACCCTCTCGCGGCAAAAACTGCGCCTGCGCCACTTCAACCGTGAAAACGCCCAGACCACCGAGCGCACCGTATCCCCCCAGCAACTGGTGCGCTACCGCGACAACTGGTACCTGGACGCCTGGTGCCACTGGCGCAATGCCTTGCGCAGCTTTTCGGTCGATGCACTGGAACACTGCGAACTCTTGCCTGACGAAAAGGCCATAGATGTACCGACCGAACAACTCCAGGCCGCCACGCAATCCACCTACGGCATATTCAGCGGCCCAACCCGGGCATGGGCCGAGCTGCGCTTCAGTTCAGAACGTGCCCGCTGGGTGAGCGGCGAAACCTGGCACCCCGAACAGCAATCCGATTGGTTACCCGACGGCAGCTACCGCTTGCGTGTGCCCTATGGGGACGACCGCGAACTGGTGGGCGACATCCTGCGCCATGGCCCTGCGTGCGTCGTGGAAGCACCGTTGGAACTTCGCCAGAAAGTGCGAAACATGTTAAAAGAAGCCGTAGCCCAATACCTTGATTGATGCCGCCAAGTTGCCCTGCAAATATGGTATATTTGCGTTTTATAATCTATATTTTGGTTAGTTGATTTCAATGTTGGCACCTTTGGACAAGCCCAAGCCGGGCCCAAGCCGCCTTACCGACTGGCTCAAGAGCCATTCGCCTCTTTCGCAGCGCCTGCAGCAAATGCACGACGACCTGCTGGAGCGCACCGACGTGGTCGATCGCATTGCCTGCGCCTTGTACGACCCGGTGGAAGACACCCTCAAAACCTTCATCAACAGCACACGCCACGGCAAACCCATTGCCGGTTATGAGTTCAAGCTGTCAGACAGCCGCTCCCTCTACGAACTGGCGGGTACCGGGCGTTTTCGCGTGCTGGACGACATCCCGCAAGTCATCCAGGCGAACAACGAACATTCCCGCTGGCTGCTGGATCAAGGGTATCGCTCGTCGTTCACCGTTCCCATGTACGGCAACGGCGCGCTCATCGGGTTCATCTTCTTCGACTCGGTCCGGCCAGCAGCCTTCACCCCGATCATTCAGCGTGACCTGGTGCTCTACTGCACCCTGCTGAACATGACCATCGCCACGGAGTTGTCTGCCGTTCGCGCGGTGCTGGCTTCTGCCAAGGTGGCCAGGGACTTTGCCAACCTGCGCGACTTCGAGACCGGTGCCCACCTTGAACGCATGGCCCGCTACTCCCGGCTCATTGCCAAGGGCGTGGCGCCGCACTACGGCTTGTCAGACGAGTTCGTTGAAAACGTCTACCTCTTCGCCCCGCTGCACGACATCGGCAAGATCGGCATCCCCGACAAGGTGCTGCTCAAGCCCGGCAGATTCAGCCCCGAAGAGCGCGAGGTGATGGAAAGCCACGTTGAAAAGGGCTGTGCCATTCTGGAAACCATCATCGGTGACTTTGACCTGGGCCAGATGCCCGACGCTGGCATCATGCGCAACATAGTCAGCTACCACCACGAATTTCTGGACGGCTCGGGTTACCCCAAGGGCCTCAAGGGCGATGCCATTCCGGTGGAGGCACGCATCGTCACCGTGGCCGACATGTTTGATGCCCTGAACAGCCAGCGCCCCTACAAGAACGGCTGGACCACGGAAGCCACCATCGCCGAATTGCAGCGCATGGCCGCGGCAGGCAAGCTGGACCCGCACTGCGTGCAAGCGCTGGTCGATCACGCCGACGAGATCGACCAGATCGCACGCAACTATCAGGACGAAGTGGTTGCTTGAACGGATGCCGAACCACCCTTGAGGTAGTTCAGCACGCCTTCGCCGGCCACTCTTCCGCTAGCCAGGCACGCAGTCAGCAGGTAGCCCCCCGTCGGGGCCTCCCAGTCCAGCATTTCCCCAGCGCAGAACAGGCCCGGCTGTTCCCTCACCATCAAATGGTCGGTCAGCGCCTCCAGAGCCACACCGCCTGCGCTGCTGATGGCCTCGTCCAAGGGCCTTGGGGCGTGCAGCGTCAGCGGCAAGGCCTTTACCGCGCGGGCCAGGCTTTCATCGTTGGCCAACGTCTGCTTGTCCAGCAGCTCGTTCAGCAGCGCCGTATGCACGCCCTGCAACCCCAACGCCGAATGCAAGTGCTTGGAAAGGCTGCGCTTGCCTCGTGGGCGCTGCACGGCAGCCAGAACACGTTCTTCGCTCCAGTCTGGCTTCAAGTCCAGGTGGATGGTTGCATGGCCTTGCCGCTCCAGGCTGTCGCGCAGCAATGCTGAAGCGGCGTATATCAGGCTGCCTTCAACGCCCGTGGCCGTGACCACAAACTCGCCCCTGCGCACCCAGGTTTTTCCGTCTGGTCCCTCAAAAGACAACACCACCGGTTTCAGCGGCGTGCCCGCATGATGCGTCGCCAGGTACTCGCTCCAACCTACGCGCTCGCCCACCCTCACGTCAAACCCGCAGTTGGCAGGCTTCAGCGGTGCCACTTCAACACCCATGCTGCCTAGCCAGCGCTGCCAGGCACCGTCCGACCCCAGCCTTGCCCAACTACCGCCGCCCAATGCCAGGAGCACCGCGTCGGCAGTGGTGGTAACGGGGCCTTCGGGCGTATCCAACTCCAAGATAAAACGGTGCGGGCCCGTGCCGTCCTCCCGGCGCACAGCGCCATTCCAGCGCTGCCGCATGTGAAAGCGCACAGGCACACCTCCCGCATTCGGGTGACGTAGCCGGTGCAGCCAGGCACGCAGCAAAGGCGCCGCCTTCATATCTGTGGGAAATACCCTCTGTGAACTTCCCACGAAGGTTTCAATGCCCAGCCCTTGGGCCCAGTCCCTGACGCCTTGCGGGCTCAAACGCTTCAACCACCGGCTCACCTCGGGTTGGCGCGCGCCATAGCGGGTCAAAAACCGCTCCAGCGGCTCGGCATGTGTCAAGTTCAAGCCGCCTATGCCTGCCAACAGAAACTTGCGCCCCACCGAAGGCATGGCGTCATGCACGTGCACTTCCACACCCGCCGCGCTCAAAACTTCGGCTGCCATCAGGCCCGCGGGCCCCGCGCCAATGATTGCAACACGGGGTAAGGTGGGAGCATTGAAACTGGAGGACTCGAGAGGCATGCGCGAGTGTAGCGCCCGGGGTCCCGTGAACTGTCACGTCATACTCACGTCATACACTAGGCAGAACCACCCAGACGTCACGCCCGCAACCCATTACGCCCGACATGACCGACCGGCCTTTCGCAGACCCCCGTCCCCAAGCCCCTCATGCGCTGAGCCCTCAAGAGGCGCTCGAACAACTTTCCAGCAACACGCATGGTCTGTCGAGTGTCCAGGCACAGGAACGGCTGGACCGTTTCGGCCCCAACCGACTGCCCGAGCCACCGAAGGACAGCCCGATCAAACGCTTCCTGCGGCATTTCCACGACGTGCTCATCTACATCCTGCTGGGTGCGGCGGCGATCACGGCCTTCCTGGGCCACTGGATCGACACCGGCGTCATCGTGGGCGTGGTCGTCATCAACGCCATCATCGGCTTCGTGCAAGAGGGCAAGGCTGAACAGGCGCTCGAAGGCATACGCAAAATGCTCTCGCTGCACGCCCACGCCCGGCGCGACGGGCAGTGGAGCGAAATCGACGCCAGCCAGCTCGTGCCCGGTGACATCGTGCGCCTGCGCTCCGGCGACCGTGTACCGGCCGATCTTCGCCTTATCGACTGCATCGGCCTGCGCATTGAAGAGTCAGCCCTTACGGGCGAATCTGTGCCCGCCGACAAGGGTACCGACGCCACGCCCGCAGACGCCAGTCTGGGCGACCGCTCCGGCATGGCCTATTCAGGCACCATGGTTGCCGCAGGCCGTGGCATCGGCGTGGTGGCCGCCACCGGCGCTCAAACCGAGATCGGCCGCATCAACCGGCTCATGGCTGAAGTCGAGTCCATCGAAACACCGCTCACGCGCCAGATGGCAGGTTTTGGCAAGGTGCTGTCGGTCATCATCGTTGCGCTGGCGTTCCTGATGCTGGCCGTGGGGTTCTTCCTGCACGCTTACGCGCTGGACGAGGTGTTCCTGGCCGCCATCGGCTTCGCCGTGGCCGCCATCCCCGAAGGGCTGCCCGCCATCCTCACCATTACCCTGGCGCTGGGCGTGCAACGCATGGCGCAACGCAACGCCATCACCCGCAAACTCACTGCGGTGGAAACGCTGGGGTCGGTCACCGTCATCTGCTCCGACAAAACCGGCACCCTTACCCGCAACGAAATGACCGCGCGCCACGTCATCACCCGTGCGGGCACCTACGACGTGAGCGGCACCGGCTACGAGCCGCTGGGCGACATCACCCTGGCAGGCGAATCCGTCAACCTGCCCGACCACACCCACTTGCATGCCTTGATTGAAGTGGTGGCGCTCGCCAACGACACCCACGTGGCCGAAACCGGCGGCGAATGGCGAATCACCGGCGAACCCACCGAAGGCGCGCTGCGCACACTGGCACACAAGGCGGGCTTTGACGCCAGCACACACGAACGCCACGCAGCCATCCCCTTCGAGTCGGCCAACAAGTTCATGGCCACGCTGCACACCACCGCCTCGGGGGCGCGGCGCATCTTGCTCAAGGGCGCGCCAGACAGGCTGCTGGAACGTTGCACCGTAGAACTGGGCCCCAACGGTAGCGTCGAGCCGTTGGACCGTGCCTTCTGGGAAACGCAGATCGAGCGTCTGGGGGCGGAAGGCTTGCGCGTGCTGGCGGCAGCCTCTCGCGAAGTTCACGACGGCAAGAGCGAACTGGCGCTGGAGGACCTGGACGAAGGCATGGTCTTCATCGGGCTCATCGGCATCATCGACCCACCCCGGCCCGAAGCGGTGGACGCCATCCGTTCCTGCCATCAGGCAGGCATTCGCGTGAAGATGATCACAGGCGATCACGCTGGCACCGCGCGCGCCATCGGGCAGGAAATGGGCCTGGGACAAGGCCAGCCCCTGCGCGTCGTCACCGGGCACGAGATTGAAGCTGCCTCCGACGAGGCGTTGAAACAGCTGGCCCAAGAGGGCCACATCTTCGCCAGAACCAGCCCGGAACACAAACTGCGCCTGGTCAAGGCGCTGCAGGCCGCAGGCGAAGTGGTGGCCATGACGGGCGACGGCGTGAACGACGCACCCGCGCTCAAACGCGCCGACGTTGGCGTGGCCATGGGCATCAAGGGCACCGAAGCCACCAAGGAAGCCGCCGACATTGTGCTGGCCGACGACAACTTCACATCCATCGAACGCGCGGTGGAGGAAGGCCGAACCATCTACGACAACCTGCGCAAGGCCATCCTCTTCATACTGCCCACCAACGGTGCACAGGGCCTGGTAATGCTCGCCGCCGTGGTTCTGGGGCTGACGCTGCCCCTCACGCCCGTGCAGATACTCTGGGTCAACATGATCGTGGCCGTGACACTGGCGCTGGCGCTTGCCTTCGAGCCCGCAGAGCCCGGCCTGATGCGGCGCCCTCCCCGGTCACCATCGGCCCCCATGCTCGACAAGGTCATGCTGCGCCGCATTGCGCTGGTGTCCCTGCTCATCGGCGGGGCCACCATCATGGTGTTTGAACTGGAGCTGGTGCTTGGCATGCGCCATGACGTGGCACGCACCACCGCCGTCAACACCTTGGTCATTGCGCAAGCGTGCTATCTGTTCAACAGCCGCTTTCTGGCAGAGTCCAGCCTGCGCTGGTCGTTGCTCTTCCGAAACCGGGTGGCGTGGGGTGCCGTTGCTGTGCTGATGCTGCTGCAACTGGCCTTCGTCTATGTACCCATCATGCAAATCTGGTTCGGCACGGCCAACCTGGGGCTGCGTCACTGGGTGGGCGGCTTCGTGGTTGGCTTGTTCGTGTTCCTTGCCATAGAGCTTGACAAGGCCCTTGCACGGCGGCGTTCACAGACCAGTTGAGTGCCCAGGGGGCCATCAGGTCCAGTCTGTCAGCTCCCACCGGAAGCGGTCTTCCCTGCCCCACGAAGGGCCTTCTTCGTCTGCACTGGCTTCAAGGTACTCGCCGCTGACTTCCCTGGCCACCCAACGCCCCACCTCGGGGGCCAGCCAAAACACGTCTCGGCGCAGCGTTTCCACTCGAGTGATGTCCTGATGCTGCAGCCGCAGCATGCGCTCCACCCGCAAGCAGTCGAACGTGCCAGCGGGCACATCCACTTGCTCCCACTGTCGCGCCCTAGTCACCACATTCAGCCAGTAACGGAAAGAACCGCCATCCAGCAGGTAATGAGTGTGGATGTTTTCAGTGGCGCCCACAGCCAAGGTCGCAGGCCACAAAGCCACGCTCCTCTGCAGGTTCATCGGAAAATCCCAGGCAGCATCACGCAACAGCCTGCCCCAAGGCGAATGGAGCTCCTCGCTCACCTTCACACCTGCAGCATCCACGCCGTCAATGACGATGACCTCCCCTGCCGCAACCACGGATTCACGCACCGTGGCCACCAGCTGGCTGTTGAAACCGTTGTACTTCCGGTAGTTCCAGCTTTGCCCAACCTTTGGGCCTCTCAGGGGCTTCAAGGTCTGCCCCCCTTGAACCGGGCGGACCGTCAGGGGCGGTAATGGACGAATTGCACAGGCCGCCGGGAGGGCGGCGAGCGCTGAAAGTATGGTGCGTCGTGTCAGGTTCATGGCAATTCCCAGGCAGATCCAATGCATGTTCATTTTTGCAGAACGCGCGCGTATTTGCCCTCATGCGGCGCGTCAACGGCCGTTCCTGACCGAAACGCTCTGACACTGCCCTATACCCGCAGGGGGATGCTTATGATGAACCAGTCGTTCGGTGCAGGGGCGATTCCGCTTCGTGATCGGGGCGACGCACAGAGGAGAACATTCCATGAAGAAGCTCTTGATCCCATGGGCTGCAGGTTTGATGGCCCTCACGATAGGCACTTTCGCGAACGCCCAGAGCGGCAAGGTCGATGTTGGCAAGCGGGAATACGAAGCCAACTGCATAGGCTGCCACGGCGCCACAGGCAAAGGGGACGGCCCCTACGTCGAATTCCTCAAACGAACCCCCACCGACCTGACCATGCTGGCCAAGGCCAACGGCGGAGTTTTGCCGCTGGACCGCCTCTACAACTCCATTACGGGGGACTCGGTCGCCGCTCACGGGCGAGACATGCCGGTCTGGGGCCGCGAATACCGCATGGGGGCCGCTGCCCATTACATGGATGCGCCCTACGACCAGGAGGCGTACGTGCGGGCCAGAGTGCTGGCCCTGTTGGAGTACATCAACCGTCTGCAGGCCAAATAAACAAAAAAAGGACCAAACGTGAATTTGGTCCTTTTTTGATTTGGTGGGTGATACATGGATCGAACATGTGACCCCTGCCGTGTGAAGGCAGTGCTCTACCGCTGAGCTAATCACCCGATATCGGGATGGTGGGTGATACATGGATCGAACATGTGACCCCTGCCGTGTGAAGGCAGTGCT
>JAYSGB010000024.1:0-63460 GCA_041913045.1 Burkholderiaceae bacterium
TGATGTTGTCGATCACGCTCATGCCCTTGAACAGCGCCAGGTTCTGGAAGGTGCGCGCGATGCCCATCTCGGCCACCTGGCGGCTGTTCATGTGCTTGAAGGTCTGGCCACGGAAGGTGATGGAGCCTTCCTGCGGCGAATACACGCCGTTGATGCAGTTGAGCATCGAGCTCTTGCCCGCGCCGTTGGGGCCGATGATGGCGCGGATCTCATGCTCCTTGACGTTGAAGGAGATGTCGGTCAGCGCCTTGACGCCGCCGAAGCGCAGGCTGATGTTCTGGACGTCGAGGATGACGTCACCCACTTTCTTTTGTGCCATGGTCGGTGTTTCCGTGGTTCTTGTCGTGCGCTGGTGTTCAGGCGGCCTGCTTCACAGCGTCAAAGGTCTTGGCGTCCATCAGCCGCAGCGTGGCGCTCACCTTGCCGGTGCGGCCGTCCTCGAACTTCACCTGGGTCTCGATGAACTGTTCCGTCTTGCCGCCGTAGAGCGCGTCGATCAGCACCTCGTACTTCTCGCCAATGAAGCCACGGCGGACCTTGTTGGTGCGTGTCAGCTCGCCATCGTCGGCATCCAGTTCCTTGTGCAGCACCAGGAAGCGGCTGATCTGGCTGCCTGCCAGCAGCGCGTCGCGGCTCAGGTCGGCGTTGACCTTCTCCACGCAGTCCTTGATGAGTTCATAGACTTCGGGCTTCTGCGCCAGGTCGGTGTAACCGGCGTAGGGCAGGTTGCGGCGCTCGGCCCAGTTGCCCACGGCGTCGAAGTCGATGTTGATCATCACGCACACCTTTTCGCGGCCGTCGCCATAGGCCACCGCTTCCTTGATGTGCGAGAAGAACTTGAGCTTGTTCTCCACGTATTTGGGCGCGAACATGGCGCCGTCGTTGGCGCCGCCCTTGATGCGGCCCACGTCCTTCACGCGGTCAATGATCTTGAGGTGGCCGCTGGCGTCGATGAAGCCCGCATCGCTGGTGTGGTACCAGCCGTCGGCCGACAGCACTTCCTCGGTCGCCTTGGCGTTCTTGTAGTACTCCTTGAGCAGGCCGGGGGACTTCACCAGGATCTCGCCGTTGTCGGCCAGCTTGATCTCCACCCCCTCGCAAGGGACGCCCACCGTGTCGGCGCGCACCTCGTGGTCGGGCTGCAGGCACACGAACACGGCGGTCTCGGTGGAGCCATACAGCTGTTTGAGGTTGATGCCGATGGAGCGGTAGAAGCTGAACAGGTCGGGGCCGATGGCTTCACCGGCGGTGTAGGCCACACGCACGCGGGAAAAGCCCAGCGTGTTGCGCAGCGGTCCATACACCAGCACGTTGCCCAGGGCGTAAAGCAGCCGGTCGCCCAGGCCCACGGTCTTGCCGTCCATCAGCGCCGGGCCCACTTTGCGCGCCACGTCCATGAAGGCGTGGAACATCTTGCGTTTGATGGTGCCCGCGTCTTCCATGCGGATCATCACGCTGGTGAGCAGCCCTTCAAACACGCGCGGCGGCGCAAAGTAGTAGGTGGGGCCAATTTCCTTGAGGTCGATGGACACCGTGCCCGACGACTCGGGGCAGTTGACCACGTAGCCGCAAGCCAGCCACTGCGCATAGCTGAAGATGTTCTGGCCGATCCAGGCCGGGGGCAGGTAGGCCAGCACCTCTTCGGCGGCAGTGAGTTTGTCGAACTTGGCACCCACTTCGGCCCGGTTGAGCAGCGTGAAATGCGTGTGCACCACGCCCTTGGGGTTGCCTGTGGTGCCAGAGGTGAAGAACATGGCGGCCACGTCGTCGGGCTGGGCCTTCTCCACTTCTTCGCGGAAGAAGTCGGGGTGTTCGCTGGCAAAAACCTTGCCCGCAGCCACCACTTCCTCCAGGCCCGCCAGACCGGGTTCGTCGTAGTTGCGCAGGCCACGCGGGTCGTCAAAAAGAATGTGCTTCAGCTGCGGGCACTGCTCGCGGATCTCGAGCATCTTGTCAACCTGCTCCTGGTCTTCCACCACGGCAAAACGCACCTCGGCGTTGTTGATGGGGAACACGCATTCGGCAGCCACGGCATCTTGGTACAGGGGCACGGGAATGGCACCGAGCGACTGCGCTGCCAGCATGGTGGCGTAGAGGCTGGGGCGGTTGGCGCCAACGACGATCAAGTGCTCGCCGCGTTGCAGGCCCAATTGGTGCAAGCCACCAGCCAGATGCCCGACCAGCTCGGCCATGTCGTGCCAAGTGGTCGTCTGCCAGATCCCGTATTCCTTCTCGCGCATGGCGGCTGCCTGAGGCCGCTGGGCTGCATGCTCCAGCAGCAGCCGGGGGAACGTTGTCCGCATGTTGTCTCCTGTGTTCCGGGGCTCGCCTTGTCCATTGATCTGCGTGGGCTTTCCCGGCTTGGGTGCCAATGTACGGTTTAAGTTTGACGTCATGTTGTCCTTGCGACGACAATCTAGGGTAGTCACTCCCTAGGAGTTTCCCTAGGGATGTGAGATTTGCTCTTGCGTCCAAAGAACACTCACCGTCATGAACGCCAAGGTCGGACTTCGCCAGCGGGCGCGCCCGCTCACACCCCAGGAAATCGAGAGCATTCCCTGGATGCCCAGCCTCACGCCAGACGAGCAATACCGGGCGCAGGACGCGCTCATGGTCTCGCTGGCCGAGCCGGGCGACTACATCTGCCGGGTCGGGCGGCCCGTCACCTACTGGTTCGGGCTGATCGAAGGCTTGCTCAAGATGAGCAACGACGACAGCCAAGGGCCGGTGATGACCTTCACTGGCGTGGCGCCGGGGGGCTGGTTTGGCGAGGGCACCGCGCTCAAGCGCGAGATCTACCGCTACAACATCCAGGCATTGCGCAAGAGCCTGGTGGCCGGGCTGCCCGTGGATACCTTCCACTGGATGCTCGACCACTCCATCGGCTTCAACCGCTTCGTGATGCGTCAGCTCAACGAGCGCCTCGGCCAGTTCATCGCCGCGCGCGAGATCGACCGCATCAGCGACCCGGACGTGCGCGTGGCGCGCAGTCTGGCGAACTTGTTTCATCCGGGGCTGTTTCCAGGCGTGGGGCAGGTGCTGCGCATCACCCAGCAGGAGCTGGCTTACCTGGTGGGCTTGTCGCGCCAGCGCGTGAACGAGGCGCTGGCGCGCTGGGCGGCCGACGGGGCTATTCAGGTGGAATACGGCGGCTTGCGCGTGCTGGACCTGGAAGCGTTGCGCAGCGCGGGCCGCAGCTCTTTGTAGCGCGGTGTGCATGGGCCCGCTACACCCCGGTCATTGGTGCGAAAATGCCTGATTGTCCTGCCGCCTGGCATCGCATGCCTGAACCGGAAAAGAGCCGAGATACATGTCCAAGACCTTGAGCCTGCGCAAACCGCCGCAGGCCGCTGCCGAGCCCGCTCGCAAACCCGTGCCCCAGCGCCCGCCAGCTGGCCGTGCGCCTGCGCCACGTGCACAGGCACCCAAGGCATGGCCCAAGCCCGGCGCCACAAACGAGGGGCCCTTCCGGCTCAACAAGCGGCTGGCCGACCTGGGCTTGTGTTCCCGGCGCGAAGGCGATGAGTGGATCGAGCGAGGCTGGGTGAAGGTCAATGGCAAGGTGGCCCAGATGGGGCAGCAGGTCATGGCGAGCGACCGCATCGACGTGTTGCCCCAGGCCGCGGCCCAACAGGGTGGGCGCGTCACCATCCTGCTGCACAAACCCATAGGCTATGTGAGTGGCCTGCCTGAGGACGGTCACCAGAGTGCTGCGGTGCTGGTGCAGCCTCGAACGCGCTGGCGCGACGACCGCAGCCCGCGCAAGTTCGAGGCGGGCCATACGCGTGGTCTGGCGCCCGCTGGCAGGTTGGACATCGACTCCACCGGGCTGCTGATACTCACGCAAGACGGCCGTGTGGCCAAAGCCTTGATCGGCGAGCAGTCCGAGGTGGAAAAGGAATATCTGGTGCGTGTGCACCTGGCGCCCAATGGTCCCAAGGGTGTGGGCCTGGTGACGCAGAACGTGCAGGCGGTCTTCCCGCCTGAAAAGCTGGCCTTGCTGCGCCATGGCCTGAGCCTGGACGGTCAACCCCTCAAGCCCGCTCAAGTGGACTGGCAGAACCCCGAACAGTTGCGCTTTGTGCTCACCGAAGGCAAGAAGCGGCAGATCCGGCGCATGTGCGAACAGGTTGGCCTGCACGTGGTGGGCTTGAAGCGCATCCGCATTGGGCGTATCGTCTTGGGCAATTTGCCACTGGGTCAGTGGCGTTACCTGGGGGAGCACGAGCAGTTTTGATGCCCTTGGCACAGCTGCCACCTGCCCCCTGTTGTAGGAAAAGCGAACAATGAATTCCGTGTGTGACGAGTCCCCCGCCGCTGTTGACGAGCCTTCAGGCGCGCTGGCGGCAGAGCAGCAACGCCTGGCGGCGCTGCACCGCTACGAAATACTGGACACCCCGCCCGAGCCGGCATTTGACGATCTGGCCCGCCTGGCCGCCATCGTCTGTGACGTGCCCGTGGCCATGGTCTCTTTTGTGGGGGCAGACCGCCAGTGGGCCAAGGCCCTGGTGGGGCCAGGTTCCACCCATCTGCCGCGCGGTTTGTCTTTCTGCACCCATGCCATCGTGGCGCCGCAGCAGGTGCTTGAGGTGCCGGACGCTACGCGCGACCAGCGCTTTGTTCACAGCACCCAGGTCAGCGGCCCCAATGGCATCCGCTTCTACGCAGGGGCGCCGCTGGTCACGCCGTCGGGTCAGGCCATAGGCACGCTGGCCGTGCAGGATCAGCGCCCGCGCCAGCTTGAAGAGCGCCAGCGCCAGGCCCTGGCCATCCTGGCTCGCCAGGTTATCGACCAACTGGAGCGTCGTCGCCTTGCATTGCTGGTGGAGGCGCACGGCATTGTGGACGGCGCCACGCCCGTGGGCAGCCCACGCGCACTGGACCGCCGCCTCGCCGAAGAGTGGCAGCGCCACGCCCGCCGTGGCGAAAGCCTGGGCTTGTTGCTGATCGAACTCTCGCCCGCCCAGTGGCGTGCGCCTGAGCCGCCAGTGACGGCGTCCGCCCTGCTCGACACCATTGCGGGCTGCCTGCGCAGCAGCGACTACCTGGCCCGCCTGGACGAGCACCGGCTGGCCGCCCTGCTGCCCAGCAGCGGGGTCAATGCTTCCATGCAGGTGGCGCAGCGCATGCGCCAGGCCATCGACAAGGCCTTGGCCGACGAGCCGGGCAGCCCGGTGCGCCTGGGCGTGGCGTCGATGATTCCCAACCGCAGCGGGCAGCCGCACCAGTTGATCGAACGCGCCATGCATGCCCTGTCGCGCGTTGGCCGCTCGCGGGTCGAGGCGTTCAGCGGCTGGTGAACGCCGTTTCGGCAGACTCTTGAAACCGGAGCCACAGCCCACATCTGGTGGCCGTCGCCCCGTGCCACGCGGCCGGGGCGCGTATCCGGTCTGTTTTTCACGCATTCAAACGCCATGAGCAAAAACACCCATGCCTTCCAGGCCGAGGTGGCGCAACTGCTGCACCTCGTCACCCATTCGCTGTACTCCAACAAAGACATCTTCCTGCGGGAACTCGTCTCCAACGCGTCCGACGCCTGCGACAAGCTGCGCTTCGAGGCGCTCAACGACACCGGGCTGTACGAGGATGCCCCCAACCTCGAGGTGCGCGTCAGCTTCGACAAGGACGCCAAAACCCTCACCATCACCGACAACGGCATCGGCATGAGCGCTCAGGAGGCCATTGACCACCTGGGCACCATCGCCAAGAGCGGCACCAAGGACTTCATGAGCCGGCTGAGCGGCGACCAGAAGAAGGACGCGCAGCTGATCGGCCAGTTCGGCGTGGGCTTCTATTCGGGTTTCATCGTGGCCGACAAGATCACCGTGGAAAGCCGCCGCGCCGGCATGAAGCCGGAAGAGGGCGTGCGCTGGGTGAGCGGCGGCACGGGCGACTTCGAGACCGAGACCATCACCCGGGCGCAGCGCGGCACCAGCGTCATCCTGCACCTGCGTGACGACGCCAGCGAATACCTCAATCGCTGGAAGCTCAAGCAGATCATCGGCAAATACTCCGACCACATCAGCCTGCCCATCCTCATGCAGAAAGAGGAGTGGGACCAGGACAAGGGCGAGTACGTGCTGCAGGCCGACTGGGAAGCCGTCAACTCCGCCAGCGCCCTGTGGACCCGCGCCAAGAAGGACGTGACGGAAGAGCAGTACACCGAGTTCTACAAGAACATCAGCTACGACACCGACGCACCGCTGGCCTGGAGCCACAACCGCGTCGAGGGCGCCAGCGAATACACCCAGCTGCTCTACATCCCGTCCAAGGCCCCGCACGACCTGTGGAACCGCGACAAGAAGGCGGGCGTCAAGCTCTACGTCAAACGCGTCTTCATCATGGACGACGCCGAGGCACTGATGCCGTCGTACCTGCGCTGGGTCAAGGGCGTGATCGACTCGGCCGACCTGCCGCTCAACGTCAGCCGCGAACTGCTGCAGGAAAGCCGCGACGTGAAAGCCATCCGCGACGGCAACACGCGCCGCGTGCTCACCATGCTGGAAGACCTGGCCAAGAATGACGCTGAAAAGTACAGCCAGTTCTATGCAGAGTTCGGCGCCGTGCTCAAGGAAGGCCTGGGCGAAGACTTTGGCAACCGTGAGCGCATTGCCAAGCTGCTGCGTTTTGCCTCCACCCAGAGCGATGCCGTGTCGGTGGGCCTGGCCGACTACAAGGCGCGCATGAAGGAAGGCCAGGAGGCCATCTACTACATCACCGCCGACACGCTGGCCGCCGCCAAGAACAGCCCGCAACTCGAGGTCTTCCGCAAGAAGGGCATCGAGGTGCTGCTGATGACCGACCGCGTGGACGAGTGGTCACTGTCGTACCTGAACGAATTCGACGGCACGCCGCTGCAAAGCGTGGCCAAGGGTGCCGTGGACCTGGGCAAGCTGCAGGACGAGGAGGAAAAGAAAGCCGCCGAGGCCGCTGCCGAGACCTTCAAGCCCGTGCTCGAAAAGCTGAAGGAGTCCCTGAAGGACAAGGCCAAGGACGTGCGCGTGACCACCCGCCTGGTCGATTCCCCCGCTTGCCTGGTGGTGGAAGACGGCGAGTACTCCACTCAGCTGGCGCGCCTGCTCAAGTCCGCAGGCCAGAAGGCACCAGAGGTGCGCCCGATTCTGGAGGTCAACGCTGAACACGCGCTGGTGAAGAAACTCGACGGCCACCCGCAGTTCGACGACCTGGCTCACATCCTCTTCGACCAGGCGCTGCTGGCCGAAGGCGGTCTGCCCGACGATCCTGCTGCCTACGTCAGGCGCGTCAACACCCTGCTGGCCTGAGCATGATCTCCCCACTCCTTTCCAGCTACTGGTCGGTTCCGGTGATCGAGGTCAACCTGCTGATCTTCGCCAACCTGCTGGGCGCCCTGTTGCTGGGATTGATCGTGGGGTACGAGCGCGCCTACCATGGGCGCGCCGCAGGCATGCGCACCTACGGCATCGTCTGCATGGCCTCGGCCGCGCTCACGGTGTTCGCGGGCTACCCCGGCTATTGGTGGGGCATCCACGGCGGCATGAATGCTGCCGGAATTGACCCCACCCGTGTGGTGCAGGGCATCGTCACCGGCGTGGGCTTCCTGGGCGCGGGCGTCATCATGAAGGAGGGGCTCAACATCAACGGCCTCACCACGGCGGCGTCCATCTGGGCGTCGTCGGCCATTGGCGTGCTGGTGGGCGTGGGCTTCTACCCGGCGGCTATTCTGCTCACGCTGCTGTCAGCGTCGCTGATGATGTGGGGCGCCAAGATGGAGGCCAAGCTTCCGTCGCGCCGGGCTGTGGGTGTGGTGGTGAAGTTTCGTGAAGGCGAGTGCCCGTCGGACGGCCCCGTTCGCGAAGCCATGGCCCAGTGGGGTTATGCCATGGCCGATGGTTCCATGCACATCACCAGCGTGGGCGGCCAGTTGAGCTGGCGCTTCGTGATGGTGGCGCAGCGCAGCAAGCCGCCCGCATCGTCTCTGTTCGAGCTGTCTCGCCTGCTGCGTGAGCTGCCCGGTGCGGAGGAGGTGGAAGTGATGCACGCACGCAATTGAGCTGCTTACTCCAATTCCCCAGCAAAGGCGATGATCGCCCTGTGGTCGGGCGGCAGTTCTGTGTACTTGATGCCTTCGCGCTTGAGCACGCCGCGCAGTTCGGCGTCAATGCGGCGGGCGTCCTCTTCGTCCTGCAGCCTGCCTGAGCGCACGTATTTCTTTTCCGGGTCGCGCTGCACCAGCACGTTCACGTTGTTGAACTGCTTGTACCAGTTCAGTATCTGCTCGCGGGTCTTGGCCACGTCGCACACGTTGTCGGCGTAGCTTTCGTTGTAATAAAGCAGTTGCGGCAAGGCGCCTTCAGTCACCAGGTACTGCACCTGTCCGTCCAGCACCTCAATCATGCGGTACTGCTGCAGGGCAATGCCGTACTGGTTGCGCAGCGCGTCAAAGTCCCGTTGCCATACCAGGCCCTTGGCGTGGTCGGGTACCGTTTCCACCGTCTTGTGGCGCAGGTGGAGCTTGAGCACGATGGCCGACGAGTACAACGACTTGTCACACCCCGGCCCGCCGATGATGTTGATCACCTTGGTGGGATAGATCCTCAGCTTGTTTTCTGGCAGGTGCGGGGTCACGTACGTGTAGCTCATGCTCATGGGCTTGTTCTCCTCGTGCCTAGCATAGGCTAACGGCCAGGGTCAGGCAACCAGGGGCACGGCGTTCATGGCGTCCACCTGGTCCCACAGGGTCTGGGCCTGTTCCAGCCAGTAGCTGGCGGTGCCAAACCAGGGGAAGTTGATGGGGAAGGTCGGGTCGCTCCAGCGTCGCGCCAGCCAGGCGCTGTAGTGGATGAGTCGCAGGGTTCGCAGCGGTTCGATCAGCGCCAACTCCCGGCGGTCGAACTCGCGCAGGGTTTCGTAGCCGTCCAGCAGGGCGCCCAGTTGGCGTTGCTGCTGCTGGCGGTCTCCGCTCAGGAGCATCCACAGGTCCTGCACGGCGGGGGCGCTGCGGGCGTCGTCCAGGTCCACGAAGTGCGGGCCGCCCCCAGGCAGGTCGGTGGGCGTCCACAGGATGTTGCCGGGGTGGCAGTCGCCATGCAGGCGCAGGGTTGGTGTGTGCTGCCAGTGCTGGCGCACTTGCTGCAATGCGGCCTGTGCCGCCTCGAGCCAGCGTGTCCGGGCCTCCAGCGGAACGGCGTCGTTGGCCATCAACCATGCCACCTGTTCTTCGCCAAAGGTGGCCGGGTCCAGCGCCGGGCGGTGTCGGAAGGGGCGGCTGGCGCCTACATTGTGCAGCCGCGCAAGAAAGCGGCCAATCCACTCCAGCACCTCGGGGTCGTCCAGTTCGGGCGTGCGGCCGCCCCGCCGTGGGCTCACGCTGAAGGCGAAGCCCGCATACTCGTGCAGGGTACGGCCTTGCAGCTTCAGCGGCGCCACAACCGGCACCTCCGCCTCGGCCAGCTCTTGCGAAAAAGCGTGTTCCTCTTCGATCTGCTCCTTGCGCCAGCGCTGGGGTCGGTAAAACTTCAGCACCACGGCGTCGCCTTGGTCCAGATGGGCCAGGTAGACGCGGTTCTCGTAAGAGTTCAGCGTCGTCAGGCGGCCATCGCCTTCCAGCCCCGCGCTGGACAGTGCGTCCAGTACAACGTCGGGGGTGAGGGTGTCATAGGGGTGAACGGCATCGGCAGGCATGCCGGGATTGTGCCTTGCGGTCACGCCGAGGCAAGGCTGAACGTCGAGCGCGAACGCAGCCACGCAGCCAGGGCGTCCGCTGGCAAGGGTTTGCTGTAAAGCCAACCCTGGAAGACGTCGCAGCCGTGGCGGCGCAGGAAGTCGCGCTGGGCAGGGGTTTCCACGCCTTCTGCCACCACGTGCAGGCCCAGGTCGTGTGCCATCGACAGCGTGGCGCGGATGATCGCCTCGTCTTCCGCGTCGCCCGGCACGTCCATCACGAAGGATCTGTCTATCTTCAGCTTGCTCAGAGGCAGGCGCTTCAGGTAGCCCAGGCTGGAGTAGCCGGTGCCGAAGTCGTCCAACGCCAGGCTGATGCCCATGTCGGTGATGGCCTGGAGGCGCTCTGTCAGGTCGGGGCCCGCTTGTACCAGCAGGCTTTCGGTGATCTCCAGTTCCAGCCGGTGGGCCGGGGCTCTCATGCTCGCCAGCGCCTCGCGCAGGTTCTGCAGGAAGTGTGGGCGGTTGAATTCCATGGCCGATACGTTCACCGAGACGGTCACGTCCGCCAGGCGTGCCGCGTCCGGCCCGTTCTGCCAGGCTTCTATCTGCAGGCAGGCCGCGCGAACCACCCATTGTCCCAGCGCTTCGATCATTCCGGTCTCTTCCGCCACCGGAATGAACCGTGCCGGGGGAATGGCGCCCAGTTCCGGGTGGTCCCAGCGCAGCAGGGCTTCCACATTCAGTACCTGGCCGGTGCGTGCGTCGACTTGCGGCTGGTATTCCAGGCGCAGTTCCTGGGCGTCGGGCGCCAGGGCACGGCGCAGTCCCGCTTCTATCACCAGCCGCTGCGAAACGTGCTCGTGCATCTCGGGCGAGAAGAAGCTCCAGTTGTTCCGCCCAGACGCCTTGACCGAATACATCGCCGTGTCGGCGTGGCGGAGCAACGCCTCGGCAGTCAGGCCATCGTCGGGGTACATCGCCACGCCCAGGCTGGCCGTCACGGTGATCTCGTGCGGATCAATCTCCACGGGCATCGCCAGCGCGCGCGTGATCTTCTTGGCCACGACCGCTGCGCCATCCTTGCCCTTGACCCAGGGCAGCAGCGCCACGAACTCGTCGCCGCCAATGCGGGCCAGCACGTCGCGTGAGCGCAGGCAGGCCTGCATGCGCGCGCCCACCGTGCGCAGCAGGTGGTCGCCCTGGCTGTGGCCCAGGCTGTCGTTCACGTGCTTGAAACGGTCCAGATCCAGGAAGATCACCGCCACGTTCTTGCCGTTTTGCTGGGCGGCGGCCAGCGTGGCTTCGGCCTGCTCCATCCAGAAGGTGCGGTTGGCCAGTCCCGTCAACGGGTCGAAGTGCGCCAGTTGTACCAGCGTGGCATTGCTGCGCGCCAGTTCCTGCGTGCGTTCTTCCACCAGCCGGGCGGTGCGTCGTCCCTGGCCTGTGATCACCAGCAGGAAGGCGCCCAGAATGGCCACGGCCACCAGCCCGGTTAGCGACGTGGCCCAGGCGCTGTTCTGCCCCGCAGCGCTCCAGAAGGCCGGGCCGGCTTGCAGGCGTAGCGTCCATTCGCGCCCGCCAAACTTCAGGGGCCAGGGTTTCACCCAGCGCTGCTCCTGCAGGCTGGGCGTTGGCGGGTTATCGCAGCCGGGAGCGCCTGCCAGCCGCCGGTTGTCTGGGCGGGCGTTCGGGTCAATCAGGCACAGGCTCATGTGATCTGGGTCGAGCTGCCCCAGTACGGCATGAATCACATCATCCATCCGGAACACCGCCGACACCACGCCTTTGAGTGTGCGCCCGGCGACGTGCTCCACTTCTGTGGCGTGGGGTTGCTCGTACACGGCCAGGTACATCACTACGCCGCGCTGCTCGCCCGACTCTTGCACCAGCCGGAACCCCTCGGTCACCTCGGGGCGGCGGCTTTGGGTTGTGGCTTTGACCGTGGCAGCGGTGGCAGGCAGCACGCTCACGTCCAGCCCCAGTACGGAGCGGTTGCTTTCCAGCGGCTCCACCCAGGTAATCGGCAGATAGCTCGGGGCGTCGGCCGCGCGGGCGGTCCGGCCAGCACTGTCTCGCCCCTTGATTTCCAGCCCGGGCATGCCGGAGCCGTCCTGGCCCTGCTCATAAATCAGGCGCTTGTCGTGTGGGATGTACGGGCTCCAGCCGAAGTTCTGCGTCCCCAGGTAGCTGCGCAGCCACGGCTGGGTGGCCGATTCGAAGTCCGACTGGCTGATCCTGGGGGCCAGTTCCATCAGCTTGGCGATGGACACCACGCTGTCGGTTTGCGCCTCCAGTCGCCGTTGCAGTCGCAGGGCCAGATCCTGCCCCGCTTTCTCGAATTGTTCTTGCAGCGCGCGTTGGTGGCTTTGGTTCAACTGGTGGAACATCACGCCAATGAGTGCCATGGCCAACACCATGGGCAGGGCCACGGTCTTGACGCGTGGGCGCCAGGCTTCGGCAGGCTGGCCGCAACACACCAGCACGAGAGGGGTGAACAGCACCGCGCCCAACGTGTCGCCCAGCCACCAGGTCAACCAAGCCATTTGCGCTTCGCTCCAGGGCAGCACACCGTCCAGCGCCAGTGCTGGCACAGACAAGCTGGCGTTGATGGCCGAGCCCAGCGGCAGACACACGAACAGCAGCATCACCACCTGCAGCGGGTGGTCCAGCGCCGAAGGCATCTTCACCTGGTAGCGTGCCCAGGCCGCCGTGGCCCAGGCTTGCAGCACCGCGCCCAGCGGTGCCACGTAGAAGACCCAGCCGGTGGCAGATAGCCCGCTTTGCTGGTGGGCCAGCCATTGCACGGCTATGGCGCCCAGCCAAACGCCAGGCAGTACGCGGTTTCCATGGGTCAGCACAGCGCCCACCGCCACGCCTGCGGCAATGAAGATGACCGAGATGTAGTCCGGCGGCACGGCCGCTTGCAACGACAGCCAGCCGCTGGCAGCGTATGCCACCGCGGTCAGCACAATCTGTAGCAACTGTCGGAGCAAGTTCGGGACTTTCTATTGGAGCCAGCAGGCAAATGGGCTGCACTGTAGCAGTTTCGTCTTGCCGTTTTCCAACAAGGGCTCAACCACGCAAATGTGTCAGTGGCAAGGCACCGGCAGCTTTGACTTCGCCCAGCGAGAAGCTGGTGTGCAAGTCCTTCACGTTGGGCAGGTTGATCAGTCGTTGCAAGGCGAAGCGCGAAAAGCTGTCCAGGTCCTGCGCCACTACCTGCAGCTCGAACGTTCCCGCGCCACTGATGTAGTGGCAGGACGTGACTTCGGGCAGTTGACGGATTGCGTCTTCCAGCAATCTTGTTGCGTCTCCCGTGTTGCGTTCGGCGTCCAGCCGCACGAAGGCCAGCACACCGAGGCCGATCTTGCGTCGGTCGATCACGGCACGGTAGCCGGTGATGAACCCGGCTTCTTCCAGTGCGCGCACCCGCCGCCAGCACGGCGCAGGCGACAGCCCCACCCGCTGCGCAAGTTCCGTGTTGGTCAGGCGGCCATCGGCCTGCAGTTGTTCCAGGATGGCGAGGTCGAACTTATCGAGTGTTTCCATAATTCGGCATTGTAAGAAATAGTCTTTCAAAAAAAGCCAAATTCAAGGCATCAAAAGCAAAGACATATCAGCACTCTGGGCATACACTTTGCTCCACCAAGTTTCCGGCCATTCGGCGGCGATCCCGCCGGGGTGGCCGTGGGCCCTCAACTTTTTGGCGGGTCCATCCCACCGGCCTACCCGGCCGCTCATGCAACAGTCAGTACAAGACAGGAGACAAGCATCATGAATGCCCCATTGCCCGAACACATCCGCAAGGCGCTCGAAACCGTCAGCCTTGACGACAAATACACCCTGGACCATGGCCGTGCATTCATGAGCGGTGTGCAGGCCCTGGTGAAGCTGCCCATGCTGCAGCGCCAGCGCGACGCTCTGGTAGGCAAGAACACGGCGGGTTTCATCAGCGGTTACCGGGGCTCCCCGCTGGGCGGCTACGACCAGGCCTTGTGGAAGGCCAAGAAGCACCTGGCCGCGCAGAACATCGTCTTCCAGCCTGGCGTGAACGAAGAACTGGCCGCCACCGCGCTGTGGGGCACGCAGCAGATGGGCTTTGCGCCCCAGGGCAGCAACCGTTTTGACGGTGTCTTCGGCATCTGGTACGGCAAGGGGCCGGGTGTGGACCGCTGCTCCGATGTCTTCAAGCACGCCAACATGGCAGGTACCACGCCCTGGGGCGGTGTGATTGCCGTGGCCGGTGACGACCACGTGGCCAAGAGTTCCACCGCCGCCCACCAGAGCGACCACATCTTCAAGGCCTGCGGCTTTCCGGTGTTTTTCCCGGCCAGCGTTCAGGAAATCCTGGACCTGGGCCTGCACGCCTGGGCCATGAGCCGCTTTGCCGGGGTGTGGGCAGGCATGAAGACGATCCAGGAGATCGTCGAGTCCAGCGCCACCGCCGAGATCGACCCCGAGCGCGTCAACATCATCCTGCCCGATTTTGAAATGCCGCCCGGCGGCGTGCACATCCGCTGGCCTGACACGGCGCTGGAGCAGGAAGCCCGCCTGATGGACTACAAGTGGTATGCGGCCCTGGCCTACGTGCGTGCCAACCGGCTCAACCACAACGTCATCGAAAGCGCCAACGACCGCTATGGCGTCATCGCCAGCGGCAAGGCCTACAACGACACTCGCCAGGCCTTGGCCGACCTGGGGCTGGACGACGACACCTGCCGCCAGCTTGGCATCCGTCTGCACAAGGTGGCCGTGGTGTGGCCGCTGGAGGCGCAGACCACCCGTGAATTCGCCACCGGTCTGCGCGAGATTCTGGTGGTGGAGGAAAAGCGCCAGGTCATCGAATACCAGCTCAAGGAAGAGCTTTACAACTGGCGTTCCGACGTGCGGCCCGACGTGCTGGGCAAGTTCGACGAAGTGAGCGGTGACCACAGCGGTGGCGAATGGTCCATGCCCAACCCCAGCGCCAACCAGTTGCTGCGCGCCAACGCCGATCTGTCGCCCGCCATCATCGCGCGCGCTCTGGCGGCGCGGCTGAAGAAGCGCGGCATCCTGCCCGAAGGCAGCGACGTGGCTGCCCGCGTGGACGCCCAACTGGCCATCCTCGAAGCCAAGGAGCGCGCGCAGCAGGTGCTAAACGCCAGCATGCCGCAGGCCGACCGTCTGCCCTGGTTCTGCTCCGGCTGCCCGCACAACACCAGCACCCGTGTGCCCGATGGGTCGCGAGCCATGGGCGGCATCGGCTGCCACTTCATGACCATCTGGATGGACCGCTCCACCAACGGCTTCACGCAGATGGGCGGCGAGGGCGTGCCCTGGGTTGGTCAGCAGCCCTTCAGCAATGAAAAGCACATCTTCGCCAACCTGGGTGACGGCACCTACTTCCACAGCGGGCTGCTGGCCATCCGCCAGAGCATTGCCGCGGGTGTCAACATCACCTACAAGCTGCTCTACAACGACGCCGTGGCCATGACCGGCGGCCAGCCCGTGGGCGAGCGGCCCGAAGGGCACAGCGTCATCCAGATCGCGCAGAGCCTGCAGGCCGAGGGCGTGAGTCGCATCACCATCGTCACCGACGAGCCGGAGAAGTATCACGGCGCCCACCACACCACCGTGGGGGGCATCACGCTCAAGCTGCCCGAGGGCATCAAGGTGCAGCACCGCGACGAGCTGGATCGCGTGCAGCGCGAGTTCCGCGAACTGCCCGGCACCACCATCATCATCTACGACCAGACCTGCGCCACCGAAAAGCGCCGCCGCCGCAAGCGCGGCACGATGGTGGACCCGGCCAAGCGCGTTGTCATCAACGAGGCGGTGTGTGAAGGCTGCGGCGACTGCGGCGTGCAGAGCAACTGCCTGAGCGTGGAGCCGCTGGAAACCGAGTTCGGCCGCAAGCGCACCATCAACCAGAGCACCTGCAACAAGGACTATTCCTGTACCAAGGGTTTCTGCCCCAGCTTCGTTACCGTGGAGGGCGGCCAGTTGCGCAAGAAGGCCAAGGGCGCGGGCGCGCCTTCGCCCTACACCCTGGGTGAACTGCCCGAGCCCAAATTGCCCGCTTTCGGCCAAGGTGCATTGGCGGCCTACGGCATCGTGGTGGCGGGTGTGGGCGGTACGGGCGTCATCACCATCGGGCAATTGCTGGGCGTGGCCGCGCACATGGAAGGCAAGGGAATCGTCACGCAAGACGCCGCTGGTCTGGCGCAAAAGGGTGGTGCCACCTGGAGCCACGTGCTGATTGCCGAGCGCCAGGACGACATCCTCACCACCCGCGTGAGCATGGCCGGGGCCGATCTCATCATTGGCTGTGACCCGCTCGTGGCGGCCGGCAAGGAAACCACCTTGCGCATGCTGCAAGGGCGTACGCACGTGGCGCTCAACACCCACGCCACGCCCACGGCGGCCTTCGTGCGCAACGGTGGCTGGCAGAACCCCGCTGAAGCGTGCGTTGCCGCTATCGTGCAGGCAGTGGGTGTGCCCGGTGTAGGCGCCTTTGACGCTGATGCCGTGGCAACCAAGCTCATGGGCGACACGCTCTTCATCAACCCCATGATCCTGGGCTACGCTTGGCAAAAGGGGTGGGTGCCGTTGACGCGCGAATCGCTGATGCGTGCCATTGAACTCAACGACGTGGCCGTGGAGCAGAACAAGGCCGCCTTCGAATGGGGCCGCCAGGCCGCACACGACTGGGCCCGCGTGCAGGCGCTGCTGGCGCCGTCGCAGGTGATTGAATTCAAGCCACGCGAAACGCTGGCCCACCTGCTGCAGCGCCGGGTTGAGTTCCTGACCGCTTACCAGAACGCAGCCTATGCCCAAAGCTACGAAGCCTTCGTGCGTCGCGTGCAGGATATTGAGTCCCGCCAGGTCGGCAAGACTGCGTTGACCGAGACGGTGGCGCGCCACCTGTTCCAGCTCATGGCCTACAAAGACGAGTACGAAGTGGCCCGCCTGTACACCGATGGCGCTTTCCAGCAGAAAATCGCGTCCATGTTTGAGGGCGACGTTCAGCTCAAATTCCACCTGGCACCGCCGCTGCTGGCGCGTAAGAACGACCGCGGTGAGTTGCTCAAGCAGACCTATGGGCCGTGGATGATGAAGGCCTTTGGCCTGCTGGCCAAGCTCAAGGGCCTGCGCGGCACGGCGTTCGACGTGTTTGGCCGCACCGAGGAGCGCCGCACCGAACGCGCCCTCATCGGTGAATACCAGGACACGATCGAGGAGCTGCTGCCAAGCCTGAGCGCCGACAACCACGCGCTGGCGCTGGACATTGCGCGCGTGCCAGAGCAGATCAAAGGCTTTGGCCACGTGAAGGAGCGCAACCTGCGCGCCGCCCGCGAGCGCTGGCAGGGGTTGCTGGCGCGCTGGCGCCAGCCCGGCGAGGCGCAGGGCGCGCGCCAGGTCGCCTGACATGACGCGACCCCCACGCTCACTTTGTTCGCTGCCCCCCGAGGGGGCTTCAGCCTCCTTGAGGCGGCTCGGCGGAGGCTGAGAGCATGCGCGGGGTGCCGGAGCACTTTGAACACGCCACCGATGTGGCCGAGTTCGCCCCGGTGCCGCACCGCGCGGGCGTGGAGCTGTACCGCGCCCGCATCGTCCGCCATGCGTTCGAGCCCCACACCCACGACGGTTTCGGCCTCGGGGCCATCGAGGCTGGTGTGGAGCGTTTCCGTTATGGCGGGGCCGAGCACCTGGCCGCGCCGGGTGCCTTGGTGACGATGAACCCGGGCGAGCCGCACACCGGCCGCGCCGAGACCCAGGAGGGCTGGCGCTACCACATGGTTTACGTGGAGCCGCACACCTGGGCGGAGCTGGCGGGTGGCAGCGGCCACTGGTTCCCCGAGGCCGTGCGCCACCACAGTGGGCGTGCCCAGCGTGTGGCCGGGCTGCTGCGGGCCCTGTGGCAGACCGACGAACCGCTGGCCTTCGACAGCCTGCTTGCCGAACTGGCAGCCGCCTTTGCCCCCGACATGCGCCAGGGGCGCCCCGAAAGCCGGGCGGCGGCGGTGCGCCTGGCCCCGGTACTGGACTTCATGCGCGAGCACCACGCCCAGCGCCTCACGCTGGACAGCCTGGCCGCCGTTGCCGGGCTCAGCCCTTTTCACTTCCTGCGGGTCTTCCGGGCGCAGTATGGTGTCACACCGCAGCAGATGCTGATGGCCTGTCGCCTGGCACAGGCCAAGCGGTTGCTGGACCGGGGTGAGCCGCCCGCAGAGGTCGCCGCCGCCACAGGCCTGACCGACCAGGCGCACCTCACGCGCGCCTTTCGCTTGCGTTACGGCGTCACGCCCGCGCGTTACCAGCAGCAGATGGGCGTGCGCCAGCGCTGAGTCACGTGCCCCCACGCTTCGCTGCCCCCCGAGGGGGCTTCGTCACCTTGGGGCGGCCCGGCGGTGACTCAGGCATCAAACCGCAATCTCGTACAAGACGAGGCTGCAGCCAAGCCCTAGACTTGCGCCTTTTGCATTGGCGCGGAGAGTGGGTATGTGGTTGGGCGTGGCGTTTGCCTTGGCGGCGGGGTTGATGTGGGGTCTGGTGTTCGTGGCGCCGCTGATGCTGCCCGAGTACCCGGCCGCCTTGCAGTCGGTGGCGCGCTACCTGGCATTCGGTCTGCTGTGCATCCCCTTGGCCTGGCCCGACCGCCACACGCTGCGCCAGCTCACGCGTGCTGACTGGATCGAGGCCCTCAAGCTCGCGGCGGTCGGCAACCTCATGTACTACCTGCTGCTGGCCAGTTCCATTCAGCGCACGGGCGGGCCGCTCACCACCATGCTCATCGGCACCCTGCCGGTCGTCATCGCCATTTCTGCCAACCGCCGCAACGCCCGCCGCGACGGGCACCTGCCTTGGCGCCGTCTGGCGCCGTCGCTGGCGCTCATCGGTCTGGGTATCGCGCTGGTCAACCACGCCGAGACGTCGATGTTGACGTCACAGGAAGGGTTTGATTTGCCCAATTACGGCTTGGGGGCGTTGCTGGGCATAGGAGCGGTGGCCTGCTGGACCTGGTATCCCCTGCGCAACGCAGATTGGCTGCGCCACCACCCAGACCGCAACCCACGCGCCTGGGCCACCGCCCAGGGCCTGGCCACGCTTCCTCTGGCGTTGGTGGGCTACATCCTCCTCTGGGCGTTCATGGCCTGGCAGGGTGACGCCTTTCCCATGCCAGTCGGGCCGCGCCCGGAGGTGTTTGTTGCCCTGATGGTGTCGGTCGGCCTTCTGGCCTCCTGGCTGGGCACGCTGTGCTGGAACGAGGCCAGCCAGCGCCTGCCCACCGCTTTGGCCGGGCAGCTCATCGTCTTCGAGACCCTGGCTGCGCTGACCTACGCCTTCATCTGGCGCGGTCAATGGCCTGAGTCCGTCACCTTGGCAGGCATTGCCCTGCTGGTAGCGGGGGTGCTTTGGGCTGTGCGCATTAAACCCGTTCCCGTGGTGGCAGAGGGACATCCCAACTGAGGCGCCCCCGGCCGTTTAGAATGCTCGGTTGCTGGCGCCCTGGCTGATCAGGGCGCATTCAACCAACTGACAGGACAGAGACACCGTGTTCATTTCCAACGCTTATGCCCAAGCCGCCGCTGGTGGCGACACCGTTTCCTCCCTGACGAGCCTGCTGCCGCTGGTTCTGATGTTCGTGGTGCTGTACTTCGTCATGATCCGCCCCCAGATGAAGCGCCAGAAAGAGCACAAGGCCATGATCGAGGCGCTGGCCAAGGGCGACGAAGTGGTGACCGCAGGTGGCCTGCTCGGCAAGGTCTCCAAAGTCGGCGATACCTACATCGGCGTGGAACTTGCCGACGGAATGGAAGTCCAGATGCAACGTTCTGCCGTTGTGCAGGTGCTGCCCAAGGGCACCATCAAGTAACCCAACGTCCCGGGATTGCGTTTCGGGCGTGTGACCGGCTGGGCCAGTGGCCCGGCCGTTTGATTTTTGTTGCGGAGCCTTTCGCTCATGAACCGATACCCGCTGTGGAAATACGTGACCATCGTGGTCGCGCTGATCATTGCCACCCTCTACACCCTGCCCAACTTCTTTGGCGAGGCGCCAGCGGTGCAGGTTTCGGCTGGCAAGGCCACGGTGCGCGTGGATGCCGCCACCGTCACGCGGGTCGAAGCAGCGCTGGCTGCGCAGAACATCACGCCCGCAGCAGTGCAGTTCGACGGCCAGTCGGTCAAGGTCCGCTTCGACTCGACCGACACCCAGATCCAGGCGCGTGACGCGATCGACCACGCCCTCAACCCCGACCGCACCGACCCGACCCACATCGTCGCGCTGAACCTGCTGCCGCGCACCCCTGCATGGCTGCAGGCCATCCATGCCAAGCCCATGTACCTGGGCCTTGACTTGCGGGGTGGCGTGCACTTCCTGCTGCAGGTGGACATGCCCGGCGCGCTGGACAAGCGCGCCGAAGTCATCGCCAGCGACCTGCGCGGCGCGCTGCGTGACAAGAACATCCGCCACGGCGGCATTCGCCGCGAGGGCCAGTCGGTTGAACTGCGTTTCCGCGATGCCGCAGCGCAGACCGCAGCGCGCAACCTGCTGGCAGACCAGTTCCCCGATCTGATCCTGGCCGAAGCGGCCGAAGGCAGCGAATTCAAGCTCACGGCCACCTTGCGCCCGGAAGCCGCACGCCGCATCCAGGAGCAGGCGCTCAAGCAGAACATCACCACCCTGCACAACCGAATCAACGAACTGGGCGTGGCCGAACCCGTCATCCAGCAGCAGGGCCTGGACCGCATCGTGGTGCAGCTGCCCGGCGTGCAGGACACCGCCAAGGCCAAGGACATTCTGGGCCGCACCGCCACCCTGGAGGTGCGCATGGTGGATGAAAGCGCCGAAGGCCAGTCCGCCGAGCGTGGCAACGGCCCGGTGCCGTTTGGCTCCGAGCGTTACCTCGACCGCAACGGCCAGGCCGTCATCACCAAGCGCGAAGTGCTGCTCACTGGCGAGAACCTGACCGACGCCCAAGCCGGTTTTGACAGCCAGACCCAGGAAGCTGCCGTGCACCTCACGCTCGACGCCAAGGGCGCGCGCATCTTCCGCGATGTCACCCGCGAGAACGTGGGCAAGCGCATGGCCATCCTGTTGTTCGAGAAGGGCAAGGGCGAGGTCGTCACGGCGCCAGTCATACGTGGCGAGATCGGTGGCGGGCGCGTGCAGATTTCCGGCCGCATGACCACGGTCGAGGCCAACGACACAGCCTTGCTGCTGCGCGCAGGTTCCCTGGCGGCCCCGATGGACATCATCGAAGAGCGCACCATCGGCCCGAGCCTGGGGGCAGACAACATCAAGATGGGCTTCGACAGCGTCACCTGGGGCTTTCTGGTGGTGGTCGGCTTCATGTGTGTGTACTACATGATGTTCGGCGTGTTCTCCAGCCTGGCGCTGGGCTTCAACCTGATGCTGCTGGTGGCCGTGTTGTCCATGCTGCAGGCCACGCTGACCCTGCCCGGCATGGCCGCCATGGCGCTGGCGCTGGGCATGGCCATCGACGCCAACGTGCTCATCAACGAACGCGTGCGCGAGGAACTGCGCAACGGCAGTGCACCGCAGTCGGCCATCAACGCCGGTTACGACCACGCTTGGGGCACCATCCTCGACTCCAACATCACCTCGCTGTTGGCTGGGGTGGCGCTGCTGGCGTTTGGTTCCGGCCCGGTGCGCGGCTTTGCAGTGGTGCACTGCCTGGGCATCCTCACCAGCATGTTCTCCGCAGTGTTCTTCTCGCGCGGTCTGGTCAACATGTGGTACGGCCGCCAGAAAAAGCTCAAGAACGTGTCCATTGGCACGGTGTGGACGCAGGGTGAAAAGACCCTGGCCAAGGACTGAACGGGAGCCAGAAAATGGAATTTTTCCGCATCAAGAAAGACATCCCGTTCATGCGCCATGCGCTGGTGCTGAACGCCATTTCGTTCATCACGTTCGTGGCCGCCGTGTTCTTCCTGGTCACGCGCGGGCTCAACCTGTCGGTGGAGTTCACCGGCGGTACCGTGATGGAGGTGTCCTACGAGCAGCCTGCTGACCTGGAGTCGGTGCGCAAGGTGATCGGCGGCCTGGGTTACGTGGACGTGCCGGTGCAGAACTTCGGCACCTCGCGCGACGTGCTGATGCGCCTGCCGCTGGTGCAGGGGCAGTCCTCCGGTCAGCAGAGCGAAGTCGTGCTGGCCGCGCTCAAGGCGCAGAACCCGACTGTGCAATTGCGCCGCACCGAATTCGTCGGCCCCCAGGTGGGTCAGGAGCTGATGGAGGACGGCCTCAAGGCGCTGGCTTTCGTGATCGGCGGCATCATGGTCTATCTGGCCTTCCGCTTCGAGTGGAAGTACGCTGTATCGGCCATCATTGCCAACCTGCACGACGTCATCATCATCCTGGGCTTCTTCGCGTTCTTCCAGTGGGAGTTTTCGCTGGCGGTGCTGGCGGCGGTACTGGCCGTGCTGGGCTACTCGGTCAACGAATCGGTCGTGATTTTCGACCGCATCCGCGAAACCTTTCGCAGGCAGCGCAAGCTGGGAACGGTGCAGGTGATTGACCGTGCCATCACGTCCACCATGAGCCGCACCATCATCACCCACGGCTCGACCGAGGTGATGGTGCTGTCCATGCTGCTTTTCGGCGGCCCCACACTGCATTACTTTGCCATGGCGCTCACCATCGGCATCGTCTTCGGCATCTACTCGTCGGTGTTCGTGGCCGCCGCCGTGGCCATGTGGCTGGGTATCCGGCGTGAAGACCTGGTCAAGGCACCCAAGAAGAGCGAAGACCCAGACGATCCCAACGCAGGCGCAGCTGTCTGAGAGTGTTCAGCCTACGAGGGGCAGCATGATGCTTGCCCCAGGCGTGCTGTTGCGACGGGCCGCGATGGCATACTCGCTGGGTGGACACGAGCAAACAGTCTTCCCGTGGCATGGCCCAGCAGGCGCGGCAGACGTTCCTGCGTGGGGTCATGAATGGCCTCGACCAAGTTGCCGAGCAACTGGGGGAATATCTCGCTGCCCAGCTGGACCTGCCCGGCACGATGGCCGAGGCTCAAGAGCGGCGTGACCTGTATCAGCTGTTCCAGAAGCAAAGGGCATTCTGGCTGACGGGCGCTCGCAACCGCCTGGAGCGCCTGCTCCGCCCGCCCAGGGAGGGACAGTCCCGTCGTGAACAGCAGTTGTCCGAGGCAGAGCTGGCTCTGGTCGAGGAAGCTGCGGTAGAGACCCAGATACTTTCCGCCAGGGCTGCTCTGGCTGCTGTGGACAAGGGCAGTGCGGACTTCAATGACTTGCGCCTGCGATTGCAGCATCTGGAGCTGACCACCGAACTTCAGAAGAACGATGCTGTACAGGCCTTGCGGGTGGCCGAGGCTGTGGTGGACGCTTGGCTGGACGCAGGCTTCACGCGGGAACAATGGCAGGCTTGCCATTCAGTCATTCACCCGCCTTTTGCCTTGGCGGTGGCAGGAGCCTACCGTGAAGCCAACCGTTATCTGCTTGATCAGGGGGTACTGCCCGAGATCGACCTGCGGGGCTTGGTGCGTCGAGCGCCCAGTGTGCTGTCGGTTGCGAATGTGTCGCAAATGGCAGGCATTGAGGACGCTGGGGCGCCAAGGCGCGTTGCGAGTGCGGGCTCGGGAGCCGCAGCTGGGGTTGCAGCAGGTGGCAGCGTCGGCGGATCGGGGGCGGGCATGCCTTCCAGCCAGTTGATGAAGCTGCTGACCGAACGCCTACCAGCCGCGGCTGAATGGATGCGTGGTGCAGGTCAAGGTGCGGCGCAGGCGCCCGCGGTGGCCAGCACTTGGCCTTCGTTGGAGGCTGCGCTTCGGGCGTTGCCGCCGGTTGACTGGTCCTCGCTGGAGGCGGGGGCTGCCGGTTTGCATGCCCAGACCCGTGCCTTGAAGGAAAACGCGGGCAGCGAACACGAGAAAGCCGTCATCGAGGTTGTCGCCCTCATTTTCGACAGCATCCTCACAGAGGAGCGCATCCCTTCCAGCTTGCGGGTCTGGTTTGCACGCTTGCAAATGCCTGTGTTGCGCCACGCCATGACCGACCCAGGCTTCCTCGCGTCAACCGATCACCCCGCGCGTCTGTTGATCGACCGAATGGGTTCTTGCGTGATGGGGTTCGACCAATCGGTGTCGATGGAGCCGCTGGAGCAGGAGATCAAGCGTATCGTGCAGGTTATCGAGCAATACCCGGAAACCGGGCGTCGCGTCTTTGAGCTGATGTACAAGGAGTTTCTGGCGTTTCTGGGGGATCACCTCCAGCAGTCCGAAGGCCTGCGGCGTATTGCAGACGTTGCACAGCAAGTGGAGCAGAAAGAGGCGCTGACGGTCCAGTACACCATCGAGTTGCGCAAACTTCTGGGGCAGGCCCCCGTACGCGATTCGTTGCGTGATTTCTTTTATCAGGTGTGGGCCGAGGCCATGGCCAAGGGAGCCGTTACCTACGGTACCAATGATCCCCGAGCCCAGCGGCTGCGCCAGGCTGCCACCGATCTTCTGTGGGCCGCAGGCGCCAAGTCCACCCGGCAAGAGCGTGCACAGGTCATTACACGCGTGCCCGGTCTGCTGGCCGTTTTGCGCGAGGGCATGGCCTTGCTGGGCTACGACCAGACGCGCCAGGATGCTGCGCTCAAACCCGTGAACGACACCCTGGCCGATGCCTTCATGTCTCGCACGCCAACGGTTGATGCGCAATGGCTAGGCACGTTGACGCAGACCCTGGCAAAGGTCGAGGATGTTCTGCCTTCCAGCGATGCCGATGAGCTGCCGCTGAACCGAGAAAGTCTGGAGTTGATCACCGGCGCGGATGCATCTGCCATCACCGTACTGCCAGACACCGGTTCACCAGTGCGCAGCGAATCGCGAGACAAGGCGCGAAAACTGCCGTTGGGAGGCTGGTTCCGTCTGGAACACAACGGCAGTGCGGTTTCGGCGCAACTGGCCTGGCAAAGCCCCAGAAAACAGCTTTACCTGTTCGCCACGGCGGCACAGGACGCATTCCTGCTGCAGCAGGGGCGTGTCGCGCACTATCTGCAAGCGGGTCTGCTGCGGCCAGTGGACGACGAAGGGTTGATCGAGAGGGCAACGCGCAGTGCCCTGGAAAAACTGGACGCAAATCCGGAGCGGTTGCTGTCCTGAGCCAGGTTCAAACCAGTCCGCAGCGCTGGAACAGGCCGCCAGGCAGGCGCCGGACCTGCCCTTCAAGTTCCATCTCCAGCAGGCGTGTCTGAAGGGTTGGCGTGTCCATTCCAGTGCGTGCCTGCAGTGCGTCCAGGCCAACCGGGTCGAAACCCAGTGCATTGCACAAGGCGTCCTCGGTCTGGCTCCCGTCCTCAGAGGTCTCCGGGGCTTGAGTGCTAGCCAGCAGGGGCATGGACCAGCGCAGGTCTTCAAGCACATCCTGGGCTGATTCAACCAGCTTTGCCCCCTGTCGAATCAGGGCGTGGCAACCGCGCGACTGAGGTGCATGGATCGAGCCGGGAATGGCAAACACCTCTCGACCTTGTTCTGTGGCCATTCGGGCGGTGATCAAGGAGCCCGACTGCAGCGCGGCTTCCACCACCAGCGTGCCCATCGACATGCCCGAGATGATGCGGTTGCGTTTCGGGAAGTTGGGGGCCAGAGGTGGAGTACCCAACGGGTATTCGCTGACGATCGCGCCATGCTCGGCAATTCGATGGGCCAAGGCGAGATGGCGTTTGGGGTAGACACGGTCCAGGCCTGTGCCGACGACGGCAATCGTGAAGCCACCGCCATCCAGAGCGCCTTGGTGCGCCTCGCCATCAACCCCCAACGCCAGACCCGACACCACGCAGACGCCAGCTTGCGCGAGTGCATGAGCGAAGTGCCTGGCGTTTTCGGCACCCTGCGCCGTCGGGTTGCGGCTGCCGACCACCGCGACCCGGCGAGGCTGCTCAAGCGCGGCCAACTGGCCCAGCACGTACAACAGCAGCGGTGGGTCTTCGGTCTGCAGCAATTCACGGGGGTAGGTTGCGTCTCCCAGCGTCAGCAGATGGTGTTGCGGGGAGGCATCCAGCCAGTGGCGTGTGGTGTCACACAGCGCACGCCAGCCCTCGGGCTCGGCGGTGAGGGCCTGAGCCAGCTTGGGGCCCACCACGGAAGAGAGCGCTTCCAGGGGTTGTGTAAAAACAGTCTGAGGCAGGGCAAAGGCCGACAGCAGAAGGCGCGCGTGTCGATTGCCCACGCCAGGCGTGAGCGTCAGGCGCAGCCAGGCGCCCAGTTCAATGTCGTGCATGCAGAGCGTTGGCGTCAGGGGGTGACGAAGCGGTCGCCCACTTTCACGCCATCGGCGATTTGCAGCACCAGCGCATAGGACATGTGGTCGAAGGTGCGGAACACCATCATCAGGCCGTTACGCTCGCCCGGCAGATGCAGGTTGGGCCGGGCGTCGTCGGTGGTGTCGGGCACCACGTCGGCGTCGCGCAAGATGGCCAGCACGTGACCGCGCTCCAGACCTTCCTTGGCGCCACGGTTGATGATGACAACCTGGTTCTGACCAGCGAAATGCACGGCGTTGCCATGCACCTTGACGATTTGCCCGCTTTGCCCGGATTCTGGCTTGTGAGGAATGTAGACGGGCACCTCGCGCTGTGGCTCAGGCAGCATGCGGTCACCCACGCGCATTTCTTCCTTGGCGAGGATGATGTCGATGGTGGCGGGCACAATTTCCTGCTGAGGCTTGCCGTCGGTGCCAGCGGCGCTGCGAACCTCTTCAGGGCGTGCCAGTTCAGCCTTGCCGACGAACTGGGCTTCGTAGCCCAGCAGCGCGCCCGTGGTGGGGTCGTTCAACGGTGTGGCACTGCGGTAAACCCGGAACTGGCGCGGTTGTCCTTTTTCCATGGTCAGCAGCGGCCCCTGGGCGCCTTCGCCTGCTCCGTATTGGCCCCGGGCGTAAGCACGGTCGCCTCGGCTGAGCAGCACACGGTTTTCCTGGGTGGCCGCGATGCGCGGTGCGCGGTCATGGGTGGGGCCGTCGACCAGGATGGAGTCGGTCAGGAAAGGCTCGATGACTTGCAGGGGGATGGGGGCGATGGCAGTGTCCGCCAGATTCTCTGAGCGGACACGGGGTGACAGCTTGACCGTGGGTACGCCACCCGCGCCGCCAAGCGACAGGTAGGCGCGGTCACCCACCTTGGTGAGGACAAGTTGCTGGCCCGGGAAAATCAGGTGGGGGTTGCGGATCTGCTGCAGATTCATGCCCCACAGTTCCGGCCAGCGCCAGGGGCGCTTGAGGAAGATACCCGAGATGTCCCAAAGGGTGTCGCCACGCTTGACGGTGTAGGAGTCCGGGGCGTTGGGGGCCAGTTCACTCAGCGGTACGCCTTTTTCGGCCACTTGCTGAGCTGTGCTCCGTTGCCCTGAGGTGATGGGGTAGTTGGGTACGGCTTGCGCGAGTGCATTTTCCAGGAGCAGCAGAGAGGCCGCTGCCAGCACACCCGCCTGGAGAACGCGGGTCCGGCTTGCGTGCACCGATGCAACAAGCGTGGTGCGCAAGCGGGCGCGAGTTTGCGGCTGATTTGCCTGGGGAGCGGTGGAAGGTGTGGTCATGGACATCTCGTCTCGTTGGCTCCGGAACCCGTCGCGCCGGGATGGGCGTGGTCGCACGCTCCTCCTCCCTGGCCGGACGTTGCTGGTAATGAACGTCTGGACATTTTGCGTTTAAGCCCCAGCTATGGCAATGATATCGTCTCCGTCACCGTGCTGGAAAGCTCGAAAGTGGCGAAAATAGCGACAAGGGCCGGAATACGTCTTCCTTTTGCCCGCCTGCCAGATACCTATCCATGACTTCCAGCGACCTCCTGCCCATTCTGCGTTACCCCGATCCACGCCTGCACACCGTGGCCCGCCCCATTGCTGCGGTGGATGACCGCGTGCGCGCCATCATCCCGCGCATGCTGGCCACGATGTATGAAGCCAACGGCATTGGCCTGGCAGCCACGCAGGTGGATATTCACGAGCGTTTGATCGTCATTGACGTGAGCGAGGAGCGCGACCAGCCCCTGGTGCTCATCAACCCCGAACTGGAGTGGGCCAGCGAAGAAAAGCGCAAGGGCGAGGAGGGGTGCCTGTCCGTGCCCGGCATCTACGATGGCGTGGAGCGTTCCACGGCCGTGCGTGTGCGCGCCCTGGACGGCGACGGCAAGAGCCGCGTGCTCGAGGCCGAGGGCCTGCTGGCCGTGTGCATCCAGCACGAGATGGACCACCTCATGGGCAAGGTATTCGTCGAATACCTGTCGCCGCTCAAGCGCAACCGCATCAAGACCAAGCTGCTCAAGGCCGAGCGCGATCTGCAGCGCGCCTGAGGAGCCGGTCATGCGAGTGGTTTTTGCCGGCACGCCGGAATTCGCGGCGGTGGCCCTGGATGCGCTGGGGCGTGCCGGTTTCACCATACCCCTGGTTCTGACGCAGCCCGACCGCCCTGCCGGACGAGGCATGAAGCTGCAAGCCTCGCCAGTGAAGCAATGGGCGCAAGCCCGGGGCGTGCCAGTGGCGCAACCGCGCAGCCTGCGGCTGGATGGCAAGTTTCCCGAAGAGGCCGCTGCGGCGCGCCAGGCCCTGCTGGATGCGCAGGCCGACGTGATGGTGGTCGCGGCTTACGGCCTCATCCTGCCGCGTTGGGTGTTGGACCTGCCCCGGCTGGGCTGCCTGAACATCCATGCCTCGCTGCTGCCGCGCTGGCGCGGTGCGGCACCCATCCACCGCGCTATCGAGGCGGGGGATGCGCAGACCGGCGTGACCATCATGCAGATGGACGAAGGTCTGGACACGGGTGACATGTTGCTGGAAGAACGGTTGCAGATCGGTGCCGACGAGACGACGGGCCAATTGCACGACCGCTTGGCGGCGCTTGGCGGGCGGCTCATTGTGGAGGCACTGGAAATTGCCGCGTGTGGCGGCCTGACTCGCCAGCCGCAACCGGCCGAAGGCATCACCTACGCCCACAAGATCGACAAAGCCGAGGCCCGTATCGACTGGACGCTGGACGCGACGTTGCTGGCGCGCCGCGTGCGGGCGTTCGATCCTTTCCCCGGCGCCGTGACGTCGGCGAACGGCGAAGCCATCAAGGTGTGGGCGGCGCAGGCCGAGGGTGACGTGTTGCCCGCCACAGGCAGCCTGCCCGGCACGGTTCTGGCGGCTGGCCCGAAGGGGCTGCTGGTGCAGACGGGCCGGGGCGTGCTTCGGCTGACCGAGTTGCAGCGTGCCGGAGGCAAGCGCCTGCCAGTGGCCGACTTCCTGCGTGGCGCCAATGCGCCTGCTGTTGGAACTTGCCTGGGGCAGGAAGCCGGAGAGGGTGCATGTTCCTGAAGGCGGCTTACCGGCGCCTGCCCGAGTTCCGCGAGGGCATGCTTGACCAGGGCAGCGTGGCCACGGGTATTGCTGCCTGGGGGCTGATGACGGGCGTGGCCATGGTCAAGGCGGGCATGAGTCCGTTTGAGGCCGTGGCTATGACTCTGCTGGTGTACGCGGGCAGCGCCCAGCTCACGGCTGTACCCCTGATCGCTTCGGGGGCGCCCTTGTGGGTGATTCTGGCTGCGGCTTTCTGTGTCAACCTGCGTTTTGTGGTTTTCTCGGCACATCTGCGGCCCTACCTGCGGCACCTGCCTTGGCGCGAGCGTGTGATTACCGGCTATGTCACGGGTGACCTGAGCTACGTGTTCTTTGCCAAGCGGTATCCGCACCCGGGCCAGACCCCAGACGAACAGCTGCGCCAGGAGGCCTATCTGGCGGGCAACTGCGCTATCAACTATGTTTTCTGGATGGTTGCCAGCCTCGTTGGCATTGTGCTGGCGAACGTGATTCCACCTGAGTGGGGGCTGGGGTTTGCAGGCATTCTGGCACTGCTGGGCGTGGGGTGCTCCCTGGCAACTTCGCGTTTGCGGGTGCTGTCGGCCGGTGTGGCGGGTACAGCAGCCGTGGTGGCTTGGGCCCTGCCGCTCAAGCTCAACATCCTGGTGGCTATTGCCTCAGCCGTGGCGGTGTGCCTGGTGGCCGAAGCCCATGGCCCGCGCTGGTTGCGTGGCGCCCCTATTCCGCCGGTGAAGCACCATGATTGACACGGATCCCTGGACCCTCCTGACCATCGTCGCGCTCGCGGCGGTGACGGTGATCACCCGCAGCTTTTTCCTGTTCTCCGACAAACCCTGGCACATGCCCCACTGGGCCGAGCGGGGTTTGCAGTACGCGCCCATAGCGGCGCTGGCGGCAGTAGTGTTGCCTGAGATATTCACCGACCATGGCCAGTGGATACGCACCTGGCAGGACGCCCGCCTGTTCTCTGCGGCCGCCGGGGCAGCCTGGTTCTTCTGGCGAGGCGGCGTGCTGGGCACCATTGTGTGCGGAATGGCTGTTTACCTGCCCTTGCGCCTGGGCCTTGGGTGGTGAGCGCCTGACGCTGAACGGCGATCAGGCAGTTTGTTGGTGATGTCGGCCAGCCCAGCGGTCGAGTGCTGCCTGCAACTGGTCTTTCTGAACGGGCTTTGACAGAAATTCGTTGACCCCGGCACCAGTGGCGCGGTCTTCTGCATCGTTCATCACGTCTGCGGTCAGCGCCACGATGGGAATCCGGCATTTTTCGCCAGGCAAAGCGCGGATCAGCTTTGTGCTGGTAAGGCCATCCATCTCGGGCATGTGGATGTCCATGAAAACGATGTCGAAGTCGTGTTCACGCACCAGATCCAGTGCTTGCTGCCCGTTCTCAGCGAACGTTACAGCGTGCCCCAGTTTGTTGAGCAGAGCGCCCATGAACTTGCGGTTCACCGGGTGGTCTTCGGCCACCAGCACCGACCATTCGATGCTTTCGGCGTGCCGGGTAGGCGCAGGGGAGGGCGCGGGCTCTGGAGGCATGGGGGTTGCCGCCGCTGAAGCTGGTGGCGCTGCCAGTGGTGGCACGCTGGGTGCTGGTGCGTGTGATGGGGCGAGGGGCGTGGGCAGCTCCAGCGTGAAGACCGAACCTTCTCCGATGGCGCTGCGGACGGATATCTCTCCGCCCATCAGGCGCGCCAAGGTGCGGGAGATTTCCAGCCCCAGGCCGCTGCCGCCAAAGCGCCGGGTGGCGGAGCCATCCACCTGGTGGAAGCGCTGAAAGAGCTGCGCCTGCATGGATTCGTTCATGCCGATGCCGGTGTCGCGAACCGTCAGTATCCAGCGCACGGTGCCTGCGTGCTGTGTCCAATTGACACGAACGTCAACTTCGCCATGGTCGGTGAATTTGACGGCATTGCTCATCAGGTTGAAGAGTATTTGTCGGGTGCGCGTGGGGTCGGCGAGCACGGGGCCGGGTGTGTCGCTGGGCAGGTGCAGCCGCATGGTCAGTTGCTTGCGCTGCCCGGCAGGCGCCATCACTGCATGCACTTCGCTGATGAGTCGCAGCATCTCCACGGGTTCGGGCTGGACGCTCATCTTGCCGGCTTCCAGCGCGGACATGTCCAGAATGTCGTTGAGCAGGTTGAGCAGATGGCGTGCCGAGTCGCGCGCGGTGAGCAGGTGGTCGCGTTGCTGGCGTGTGAGCTGGGTTTCTTCCAGCATGTCCAGCATGCCGAGCAAGCCGTTGAACGGAGTGCGCAGCTCATGGCTCATGTTGGCAAGGAAGCGGCTTTTGCCTTGGCTGGCACTGTCTGCCTGGGCCTTGGCCTCGCGCAGGGCGTCGTTGAGCATTTCCAGTTCACGGCGCTCGCGCTGCAGGCGACGGTGGCGCACCATCAGTGCTGTTGCGCCCAGCAGCAGCATGCCCACCTGAAACGCGACCAGCCAGCTGATCAGGCGGCTTTGGCCGCGCACCGTGTCGAGCTGTTCCTCGATCAGGCTGCTGACCAGATGGTTGGATGCGAAAGATAAGGCCTGGACTTCTGGGCCCATGCTGTAGAGCGTTTCAAGAATCTGCGACAGTTCGGGCAGATGGGAGGGGGGATCCGCCATGAGTGGATCAACCTGCTTTACCAAGGTCTCCAGCCTGGGCAGCAATGTCAGGTATTCGGGTTTGTCGCGCAGCCTGGAGGTGCTTGGGCTGTCGCGCAGCAGGTCGACCCGGCTGAGCAGGATTTCGTAGCGCAGCCCCAGTTGCTCCCAGTCGGGTTCATGGCGCGTCTGAAGCGATTGCCCTAACTCGGCGCGAAAGCGCAGGAATTCGCGTTCAAACTGGAAGGTGAGGGCTGTGATGGAATCGGTTTGCAGTCGCGCGGTTTCTTCCACCGAGCGGGCCTGGCGCAGGAAGACGGCCAACATCACCGCCAGCCCCACGGCCATCAGCAAGGTGGTCAGAGACAACCATAGCAGGAAGCGGCGGTTGCCTGGTTGGCTTCGCATGGCGTGTCAGTCGATGTCCAGGCTCTTGAGTTGCCAGATGGAGCGCTCGTAATAGGTGTTGGAGCGGAGTTCCTTGCGGCTGTCGAAAGGGTAGATGATGAACAGCGGCCCGCGCGTGCGCACGGGGATGAGCTGGTCGTTCATGCGGTGTGCCAGCACGATGTCGAACCGGCGCGCGTCATCCACGGGAATGACGATACGGTAGTCGTTCAACGCCGTGGCTTTGAGCTGTGAGCCCTGAGCCTTGACGGCGGCTAGGACGTCGCGCAAGAGGGGGCCCGTGAATTTGATGGAACCGTTTTCCCAAGGGGTTTGCGTGACGAAGCTGTGCTGGGGCAGGGCTTCCAGCATGGCCAGGTCGAACTGCGCCTGGCGTTCGGCATTGGTTTCCCCGATCTTGCCAGTGATGGTGAGAATGACCTTGCCCTGTGGGGCGTCCAGCGCGTGCGCTGGTGTCTGAACTCCCGCCCAGCTGAACACGCCCGCAGTGATCGCGATGAAAGCTTGGCGTCGGCTTGTCAGTATCACTTATCACCTTTCGAGCAGTTGTTTTGGGCGATCAATGATATTCGATGCCCGTTGCGTATGGCTGACTGGTGCTCAGTTACCCTGGGCGGCGTTCTGCCCGGCCCGCTGGGCGAACTCCTCGCGCAATGCGCGCAGCTTGGCGCGAGGGTCCTCCTTCGCGGTGGTTTTGTCCAGCCCCATTTCCTCGATGAAGCGGCTGGGTTGCCCGGGCACCATCTCGCGGCCCTTCTTGCGGCGCTTGAGCCAGCTCACCACCAAGGTGTGCTGCGCGCGGGTGATGCCCACGTACATCAGCCGGCGCTCTTCCTGAATGCGCAGTGCCAGGGCGTCGGCGTTGTCGTCATCGTCGGGCTTGAAGGGCAGCAGTCCCTCGTTCACCCCGGCCAGCACCACGTGCGGCCATTCCAGGCCCTTAGAGGCGTGCAGGGTGGACAGGGTCACCACGTCCTGGTCCTGCTCGCGTTCGGAGATGGTGGAGATGAGCGCGATGGTCTGCGCCACTTCCAGCATGGTCTTGGGTTCGCGTTCGGTGGTGATGCCGCCGGTGTCGTCGATCTGGCCGCCGCAGCGCTGCGCCACCCAGTCGCAGAAGTCCATGACGTTGCCCCAGCGCGCGGCCGCCACCTTGTCGCTTTCTTCGCTGTCTAGCAGGAACTGCTCGTAGCCAATGTCCTTGAGCCAGTCTGTGAGGAAGGTCTTGGCTGCCTCGTGCCCCGTGGTGTGGCGGGCGCGGTGTTCCAGGTCGTTCACGTAGCGGCCGAACTCGTGCAGGCCGTGCAGGGCGCGCTGCGGCAGGGCGGCGGGCAGCGAATGCGAGAACAGCGCCTCGAACAGGCTGAGCTTGTACTGCGTGGCAAAGGCGCCGAGTGAGGCCAGCGTCTGGTGGCCGATGCCGCGCTTGGGCGTGGTGACGGCGCGCAGGAAGGCGGGGTCGTCGTCGTTGTTGACGAGCAGGCGCAGCCACGCGCAGAGGTCCTTGATCTCGGCGCGGTCGAAAAAGCTGGTGCCGCCCGAGACCTTGTAGGGGATCTGCGCCTTGCGCAGTGCGGTTTCCAGTGCGCGCGCCTGGTGGTTGGCGCGGTACAGAATGGCAAAGTCCTTGAACGCCTTGTACTTGGCACCTGTGGTGCCCGCCGCCACCGAACCGGCGCGGATGCTCTGGATGCGTGCCACGGCGCGCTCGGCTTCGTGGTCTTCGTTGTCGCAGGCCTGCACGCGCACGGGCTCGCCCTCGCCCAGCTCGCTCCACAGCGTCTTGGGGAATAGCTTGGGGTTGGGGCCGATGACGTTGTTGGCCGCGCGCAGGATGGCGCTGGTGGAGCGGTAGTTCTGCTCCAGCTTCACCACCTTGAGGGCAGGGTAGTCCTGCGGCAGGCGCTTGAGGTTGTCGAGCGTGGCGCCGCGCCAGCCGTAGATGGACTGGTCGTCGTCACCCACGGCGGTGAAACGCCCGTTTTCGCCCACCAGCAGCTTGAGCAGCTCGTACTGGGTGGCGTTGGTGTCCTGGTATTCGTCCACCAGCACGTGGCCGAGCTTTTTCTGCCACTTGGCGCGCACTTCTTCGTGCTGTTGCAGCAGCTTCAACGGTAGAGCAATCAGGTCGTCAAAGTCCACGCTCTGGTAGGCGCTCAGGCGTTCCTGGTACTTGGCCATCACCAGGGCGATCACACGTTCGTTCTCGTCGCGGGCCTGGGCCAGGGCCTGCTCGGCGGTCAGCCCGGCGCCCTTCCAGCTGCTGATGGTCCATTGCCAGCCACGCGCGGTGGCCGCGTCGGTGGTACCGCCGCAGTCCTTGAGGATGGAGGTGATGTCGTCGCTGTCCAGAATGGAGAACTGGCTCTTGAGGCCGAGCACCGCGCCATCTTCACGCAGTAGGCGCACGCCCAGGGAGTGGAAGGTGCAGATCAGCACGTCCTTGGCGGGTTTGCCCACCAGTTGGCGGGCGCGCTCGCGCATTTCAGCAGCGGCTTTGTTGGTGAAGGTGATGGCCGCTATGCGGTTGGCCACCAGGCCCGCCTGGATGAGGCGCGCGATCTTGTGGGTGATGACGCGCGTCTTGCCGGAGCCCGCGCCCGCGAGCACAAGGCAGGGGCCTGCCAGGTGGTTCACGGCTTCAAGCTGGGCGAAGTTCAGACCGGCGGACATGTCGTGTCGGGGACGGGGCGCAAAGCGGTCGATGATAACGGGTGAGAGAATCGCGGGCGTGCTGAATATTCTGCTCGTCACATTCCCCTTCTTTGCCCTGGTGCTGGCCGGATTCGTCGCGGCCCGCCGACGCATGCTGCCGCTGGAGGCCATTCCCGGTCTCAACAGCTTCGTGCTGTACTTCGCGCTCCCGGCCATGCTTTTCCGCTTCGGCTCCACTACGCCCATCGCCCAGTTGCTGGACGCATCGGTGTTTGGCGTGTACCTGCTGTGCGCACTCATCATGGTGGGGTTTGCCATTGCCATGACCAAAGGGGGGCGCATCGGCTGGAACGATGCTTCCATGGGGGCGCTGGTGGCGGCCTTCCCCAACACAGGCTTCATGGGGGTGCCGCTGCTGGCGGCGCTGCTGGGTCCGCAAAGCGTGGGGCCGGTGATCGTGCTCATCGTGGTGGACATGGTGATCACGAGTTCGTTGTGCATAGCCCTGTCGCGGCTGGATGGGGGTGAAGGCGGTGCTGCCGCAGCAGCTGGCAAGGCCTTGAGCGGCGTGGTGCGCAACCCCATGCCTTGGGCCATCATCCTGGGCGCGGTGGCTTCGGCACTGCAGTTCACCTTGCCAGCACCTATCGAAAAAACCGTCTGGCTGCTGGCCGATGCGGCGTCACCCGTGGCGCTGTTCACCATTGGGGCGGTGCTGGCGCGTTCGCAGATGCAGGCCGACCACCCCATGCCGCTGGGCGACTATGTGCCTGTGGCGGTGATGAAGCTGGTGCTGCACCCGGTACTGGTGTTGCTGGCAGGTTCGGCCGCCATCCAGCTGGGCGTTCCACTGAGCCCGTTTGCGCTGACGGTGATGGTGCTGGTGGCGGCACTGCCCAGCGCCAGCAACGTCTCGCTGCTGGCAGAACGCTTCGGGGCGGACAACGGTCGCATCGCGCGCATCATCCTGGTGTCCACCGCGCTGGCGTTTTTCTCGTTCTCGGGGGCAGTGGCGCTGCTGCGCTGATAGCCAGTTTTGGCAAACGCGTGCGTTTGCGGTATTCGCGCTACAGCACCACCGGTTTGGCACGGGCTTGTGCCACCATCAGGGCATGGACGGTGCCCAGGTTCCTGACCGCATTCCGCCACGCCCAACCTGGGGGTGGCTGTTTGGCTTCGTGCGTCCGCGCAGCCGGTCCATGGCGCTGGTGCTGGGGTTGTCGCTGCTGGCGTCCGGTCTGGTGCTGGTGCAGCCTATCCTGGTCAAACACCTGATCGACGATGGCCTGATTGCACGCAACCAGACGGTTTTGTGGACCACCGTGCTCCTGATGTTGGGCGTGGGGCTGGCGGCCACGCTGTTGGCCGGTCTGAACCGCTACCTGCACACCCGGCTGTCGGCCGCGGTGCTGTTTGACCTGCGGCGGGACGTGTTCGACCATTTGCAGAAGCTGTCACCGTCCGTGTTGAGTCGTTGGCGCACAGGGGACGTGCTGTCGCGGCTGGACGGCGATGTGTCGGAGATACAGCGTTTTGCCGTGGACAGCCTGTTTGCCCTGCTGACGAACATTCTTGGGTTGCTGGGGGCGTTGGCTTGGCTGGTTTGGTTGTCTTGGGAGCTGGCGCTGATGGTCCTGGTGTTGTTGCCGCTGGAGTGGTGGTGGCTTTACCGCTTGCGGCCCAGGGTCGCCGAGCGCACCCGTGAATTGCGGGAGCGGGGCAGCGATGTTTCCAGTTTCTTCGTGGAAGTGTTGCCGGTCTTGAAGTTTGTGCAGGCCAGCGGGCAGGAGGCCCGCGAGGCGCGCCGGCTTGATCGCGTGCACGGTCACTACCTGTCGGCCTTGCTGCGCCTGCAGGTTCTGGAGTTCGTGACCCACGCAGTGCCTGGGCAGTTGACGGCCTGGACGAGGGCTCTGGCTTTCCTGGTCGGAGGCCTGTGGGTCATCGACGGCCAGTGGGCGCTGGGGTCGCTGGTGGCCTTCTCAACCTACCTGGGCATGGCCAGTGGCCCGCTCAACAGCCTGCTGGGCTGGTACGTGGGCTTGCAGAAAGTGCGTGTCAGCCTGGACCGGGTGGCCACCCTGCGACAGGAGCCCGTCACGGTGGTCGACGCTGCCGATGCGCGGCCTTTGCCGTCACCCGTTAGGGGTGAGTTTCGCCTGGACGGTGTTCGCTTCAGCCACCCCGGCCGGGAAGGAATGGTATTGGACGGTGTGAGCGTGTGCATACCTGCAGGCCGGAAGGCCGTCATATCGGGTGCGTCAGGCGTGGGCAAGAGCACGTTGATCGACCTGCTGTTGCGGCACAGCGACCCCGACGCGGGAGCCGTCCTGCTGGACGGGGTGGATTTGCGCCGCTTGCGCCTGAAGGACTTGCGGCAGTCCGTGGCGGTGGTGAGTCAGGACATCGTGCTGTTTCGGGCCTCCTTGCGGGACAACGTGCGCTACGCACGCCCCCAAGCCGACGACGAACAAGTGGCAAAGGCGGTGGAGCGCGCTGGCTTGACAGCCTGGGTGAACAGCCTGCCTGAAGGCCTGGACACTTGGTTGGGTGAACGTGGGCAGACAGCATCGGGGGGGCAGCGGCAGCGCATCGCCATTGCCCGGGCACTGCTCCAGAACCCTGCCGTGTTGATACTGGATGAGGCCACCAGTGCGCTGGATGAGGCCCTGGAGGCCGAGGTGCTCGCACAGATCGAAGACGCTTTCGGTGACCGGACCCGTATCGTTGTCAGTCACCGCAACAGTGCCTGGACGGGGGCCGCGCTGCGCCTTCATCTGGAGCGTGGTCAACTGACAGTTCACACTGGCGATACCTTGGAGGAGGCGCATGGCTGAAGGCGTCCTGGTCCGCGTGGGTGTCGTGGACAGCGGCTACCCCATGCACCTGGCTGACCGCGTGTTGCATTCACGCGTGTTTGTGCAAGACGGAGTGGGGCGCGATGTACAGGGGCACGGTTCGCGGGTCATGGATGCGATTGCCCTGCAGGCCCCCTGCGCCCGCTTCTGCGTGGCGCAGGTGTTTGGCGCCCAACTGCGCACCGACGGCGACACCGTGGCGAACGCGCTTCACTGGGTGATCGATCAGGGCGCGGCTGTGGTCAACCTGAGCCTCGGTGTGCGGCAGGACTATCCTGCCCTGCGCGCGGTCTGTGAGCGCGCCCTGGCGCAAGGTTGTGTGCTGCTGGCCTCTGCACCAGCGCGGGGTGGGGCGGTGTTTCCGGCCAGTTATCCCGGCGTCATCCGCGTGATGGGCGATGCCCGTTGTGGCCCAGGTCAGCATTCCGCGCTGGGTTTGCCCCATGCCGATTTTGGCGCCTGCGTGCTGCCACCGGATGGTGACAGGCGTCACGCGGGAGCAAGCATGGCCAGCGCTCACCTGGCTGGGCGTGTGGCAGCTTGGTGTGCCGCAGGTTTGACGCCACGGCTTGACGCGGTGTGGCAAGCCCTGGTGAATCAGGCCGCCTTCCGTGGCCCGGAAAGGCGGACGGGCTGATGGAGCAGGAGCGTCCCATCGTGGTGTTGGGGGCCGGACCTGCCGGGGTGGCCGCGGCGCTGGGACTGCAGCGCCTGGGCCATGCGGTGACGGTGGTCGGCGTGCCCAGGCCGTTTGACGCGATCGAAGGCGTCTCGGATCGGGTGGCGGCGGGTTTGCAGAGCGTGGGCATCCGGGTCGCCTTGGATGCCATCCAGGCCCCTTCACCCAGGCAAGCCGAATGGGCAGACAAACAGACGGCGGTGAACCGCGAGCGTCTGGTGGACCGCACCCGGTTCGATGCCCTGCTGTGGGCTGAGTTGCCGTCTCACGGCATTGAGCGCTTGGCAGCACGCGTGACGCGGTGGCAACGCGCCAGCGGGGGGCACGAGCTTGTGTTGCGGCCGGCCGACGGGGGCCCAGCCATGACAGTGCGCGCCGGGTTTGTGGTGGAGGCGCGGGGGCGGCAGGCCCCGCACCCGCCCGAAGGGGTGTTGCGTGGGCCCGAAACCGTGGCCTTGCTGTGCCACAGCCAGGGCGTGGCCGGTGGCCCGCCCGGCAGCGCGGTGGTCAGCCTGGAGGACGGCTGGGCCTGGATGGCCCGTTTGCCCAGCGGGGCAACCAGTTGGCAGTGGACCATTGACCCGGATGCCACCCGGTTTCCACCCCGTGCAGATTTGACTCACTGGGTGTTGGAGCGGCTGGCGCCAATCGCACGGGCCCGCGGGTTTGGCATGCATGCCGGGGCTGCATGGCGTACCCATGCGCGTACCAGCACTGCGTGGATGGCGCCGGAGGTGTGTGGCGACGACTGGATAAGGGTGGGAGACGCCGCCATGGCGGCCGATCCGTTGTCCGGCAACGGCATGTTCCAGTCCTTGTCGTCTGCCCTGCAGGCGCCCATGGTGGTTCATACCCTGTTGCGCCATCCGGGCGATGCTGCCGTGGCCCGGCGCTTCCACCAGGAGCGGGTGGCGGGCCTGTTTGACCGGTTCGCCCGCATCGGCCGCGACTTTTACGCACAGGAAAGTCGCTGGCCCGAGTCGCCGTTCTGGGTCAAACGGCGAAGTTGGCCGGATACTCTGCACGCCCATGCACCCAATGGGCTGGCCAGGCCACAGGTGGCGTGGCGGCCAGTGATCGACCGGGACCGTATCCGCCTGGCGGAGGTGGTGGTCACCGAGGCGCAACCGCTGGGGGTCTGGCACGTGGATGGGATGCTTGCCGCAGACGCGTGGCGTGCGGTGCAGGGAGCATCGGATGCACCCGCCGCCATCGCTGCGATCTGCCACTGTTCGTTGTCGCGCGCGCAGGCTGTCCTGGACTGGATGCGGGCACAGGGATGGCTGCCCTTGCGCTGACTCAGTGGGACAACGCCGAACGCAGGGTCTGCGACGGCAATTCGCCAAACAGCGATTTGTATTCCGACGCAAAGCGCGACGGGTGCCAGAAACCCCAACGCGCGGCGATGTCCGCGAGCGCGGTCTGGTCGTCGGTCTGGCGCCGGATGTCACGGCGCGCACCGTTGAGGCGCATGGTCCGCAGGTAACGAGCCGGGTTGGTGCCCAGCACGTCCTGGAAGGCGTACTGCAGGGTACGCCGCGACACCCGGATGTGGGCGCACAGGTCGCTGACGGTGATGGGTGTGTCGATGTGTTCGCCCATGTAGTCGCGGGCCTTGTTGACGACGTACTGCCGGCAACTGGCCGTCAGGTCCTTGCCTACGGTTTCGGCTGGTCCGCACAGGTTGAGCAGGGTGCTGTGCAGGCTTTCAGTCAGGCAGTGCCGCAGGGTTGGGTGGTTCAGCATGTCGGGTGTATGGTGCAGGCTGCTCAGCAGGCTCCGCAGCAGACCGGCCAGATCGTCTGACGGGCGTTGTGGGAGCAGACCGTTGTCCACACAGGAACCGGGGGGCGGCAATTCACCCACGCGTTCACAGTACTCCCCAAAGGCCTGCAAGTCGACAGAAACGGCAGTCACCTCAATCTGCAGTGGGGTGCGAAAGTGGAATTCCTTGCCGCCGCGAAGGAAAAAATAGTGACCTTGCTTGAGAGGCAGGCCGCAGAAATAGCCGTTGCTGTCACTGCCCTGCACGGCGGCCACTGTCATGCAGCCGGGTTGTGGCTGGCCGTACTGTTGAATGACCTGATTGGATCGTTCGCAGAACAGCTCGATACCGTCAAACCGGTAGGACTCGAAATGTCCGTCGAACGCACCGCTGCTCATCTGCTCGTAACACTGGCCCCAGCCTGCAAGACACGCAGCCTGTTCGTCCGCATCATGGGTGTCGCTCACCCGAATCGAGACCTGAGGGGCGTCCAGCGTTCGCGGTGTGGCAAATCCAGTGAAACGGTTCATGGTCGGGCAGAAAGCGAAGCCATCGATGGCGGGCACAGAAACGGGGCGGAGGGCAGGGAGCGTTGTCCGATCTGCAAAAAACATGCCGCCGCCCGAAGGCCGTAGCGTTTGCCAAAAATGGCTATGGCGCCATCGGGATTCTCCCTAGCATGAAACCGTGCCGCTGAGGAGCGGTTCGTTGCCATGAGGAGAATCCATGACGCCATTTGCCCGTCTCAGGGGGCAGTTCGTTCCGCTGGCGGTGTTCGCATCGCTCGCGGGCATGTCTGCCCATAGCGCCGCCGCGCAGTCCGCGACGGAGATCATTGACACCAAGTGCATGACCTGCCACACCAGCCAGGCAGGGCAGATCAACCGCTTCCAGCAGCGCAAGTCGCCCGAAGGGTGGCTGATGACGGTCACCCGCATGCGGGTGGTGCACGGCGCACCTTTGTCGTCCGACGAGGTGCGCACCGTGGTCAAGCATCTGGCCGACACCCAGGGGCTGGCCCCGGCGGAAACGCAAGGCGCGCGTTACGCCATGGAGCGGCGCATGAATACCATCGAGAGCCACAAGACCGAACTTTTTGGCCAGATGTGCGCGCGCTGCCACTCCGGTGCCCGGGTGGAGTTGCAGCGCCGCCCGCTTGCCGAGTGGGAACACCTGGTGCATTTCCATGTGGGGCAATACCCCACGATCGAATACCAGGCCATGGCCCGTGACCGTGACTGGGTCAACATTGCGTTCAAGGAGATGGTGCCGTGGCTGGCCAAGCAGTACCCCTACGAATCCAAGGCCTGGGCTGACTGGAAGGCCAAGCCTGCGGTAAGCCCGGTGGGTACCTGGAGCTTCGCGGGCCGCTGGCCCGGTAGGGGCGACTATGCCGGACAGATGGAGGTGAAGGCCGGTCCGGTACCGGACCGGTACGATTTGTCCGTGCAAGCCAGCTTTGCCGACGGCACGCCCCTTTCGGGTATGGGGCAGGCCATCGTCTACACCGGTTTTGAATGGCGTGCCGACCTGGAGCTGGGGGGCGTCAAGATGCGGCAGGTGCTGGCCCTGGACGGTGACCGTCTCAGCGGCCGCCTTTTCGAGCGCGAGCACGATGAGAACGGCGGGGACCTGACCGCGGCACGCCAGGGCGGCGCAGCGCAGGTGGTGGGGTTGCAGCCCGCCCACATCCGCGTGGGTGAAACGGCCACACTGCGCATCGTCGGCGCGGGGCTGGATGGTCCACTGACCCTGCCCAAGGGCCTGACGCTGGTGGAAACCGTGTCGCGCGACAGCCAGCAATGGGTGCTCAAGGTGGCCGCCGCCAAGTCGGCCGCGCGAGGGGTGAAAGCCCTGGCGGTAGGCCAGGCTGCGCCAGTGCCGCTGGCTGTGTTTGACCGCGTCGACTACGTCACCGTGACGCCCGGCTATGCCATTGGCCGCGTGGGTGGCAATGGCGGCTCCACGCCGGTGGTGCACGGCCGGTTCGAAGCCATCGCCCACTCGGCCGGGCCCGATCGCAAGCGGGGCACCAAGGACGACTACGCGATCGGCCCCGTGCCTGCCCAGTGGTCGGTGGAACCGTTTGACGACACCGCCAAGCATGACCGTGACGTGGAGTTCGCTGGTGCCATGAACGCCGACACAGGGGTATTCACCCCAGGCGGCGCCGGGCCCAACCCCCTGCGCCGCATGAGCACTAACAACGCCGGCAACCTAAACGCCGTCGCCAAGGTGAAGGATGGCGCCCGTACCCTGGTGGGCAAAGGCCACTTCATCGTGACCGTGCAGCGCTGGAACAACCCGCCCTTGCCCTGAAGAACGCACCAAGGAGCACACCATGAGTGACACACTGACCTTGCGTGAACACAACCTGCACCGCGTGCGGGTGGGTGAGCGCACCATGATGTTGCACATCCCCACCAACGCGCTGTACGGTATCGACGAGTTGACCGACACCGTGCTGGAGCGGGTACGCACGCAGTCCATCAACGCCGACCAGCTGGTGCAGCAACTGCGCGGGCGGTTCGACGAGCAGGACCTGCGCGAGACCGTCGGAGAACTGCTGACGCTGGACCTGTTGAGCGATGGCCGCCCTGCACCGGTGGCCAAGCCGGTATCCACCCTGGGCAACCTGGCCATCAACACGGTGGTGCTGAACGTCAACACCGGCTGCAATCTCAGTTGCACCTATTGCTACAAGGAAGACCTGGACACTCCCGACAAGGGGCGGCGCATGTCGCTGGAGACGGCGCAGCAGTCGATTGAGCTGATGCTGGCCGAGTCACCGGACGAGCAACGCTTCAGCGTGGTGTTCTTCGGTGGCGAGCCCTTGTCCAACTACAGGCTGATCCGCCAGGTGGTGGAGTTCTGTGAGGCCCGCTTCGCCCAGCTGGGCAAGAAGGTGGACTTCGTGATGACGACCAACGCCACCCTGCTGACAGACGAGATTGTGGACTGGCTGGACGAGCACCGCTTCGGCCTCTCCATCAGCATGGACGGCCCGCAGGCGATCCACGACCGAAACCGGCGCACTGTAGGTGGCAAAGGCACCTACCGTACCGTGAGCGACAAGGCACGCAAGCTGTTGGCACGTTACACGTCGCGGCCCATCGGCGCGCGCGTCACGCTCACCCACGGGACCACCGAGGTCGAGCGTATCTGGGACCACCTGTTCAACGAACTGGGTTTTGCCGAGGTCGGCTTTGCGCCCGTGACGTCGGGCGACATCGACACCTTCAACCTCACGCCGGAGGAATTGCAGGTGGTGTTCGACGGCTTCAAAAAACTGGGAGAGCGTTACCTCAGAGAGGCGCTTCAAGGCCGCACCACCGGGTTTTCCAATCTGCACCAGCTCATCACCGATCTGCACGAAGGCCAGCGCAAGGCGCTGCCCTGTGGTGCGGGGTTGAAGATGCTGGCGGTGGACCACAGCGGCGGTCTCAACCTGTGCCATCGGTTCACTGGCTCTTCCCTGCCGACCTTTGGCGACGTTCGGGCAGGCATAGAGAAACAGGCCTTGGGCGAGTTCCTTGACCAGCGGCTGGACCGTACCGGCACGGGCTGCGAGACCTGCCGCATACGCAACTTCTGCGCTGGCGGTTGTTACCACGAGAGCTACGCCCGCTACCAGGACCCGATCCACCCAACCTACCACTACTGCAACCTGATGCGCGACTGGGTGGACTTCGGCATCGGCGTGTACAGCCAGATCATGGCGAACAACCCCTCTTTCATCGACCGATTCATCTCTCCGCGAAAGGTGCACTGAAATGAAACACCTACAAGCCATCAACCAGAAGGCCCAGCTGCTGGACCAGGCGGCCGAACAGAACAAGGTCGAAGACGTTGTAGCCATGCAGAGCGTGGCGGGTTGCACGAGCACCTTCGACCCCGGCTGGGAGGTCGATGCCTTCGGCGGCGTCGCATCGCTGTGTCAACCGATGGAGGCCGACCTGTATGGCTGCGCCGATCCCTGCTGGTGGCCGGCCCAGGTGCCCGACACCATGAACACCTACCCGGACTGGAACAAAAACGCCCACAGCACCCGCGACGACTGGCGCAACCTGGGCACCGTCTTTCCCAAAGACTGACACAGACACGGAGTTTTCCCATGAAGAATACTTTTGCGCTTGCATGGTGCGGCCTGGCTTTGGCCCTGGCCGCCCCAACCCTGGCCGGTGCCGCGCCGCTGAACGCCGACAAACCCCTGGTGAAGGGGGATGAGTACTACGTGGTGGGCAACTACCCCGACAACCTCCACGTGCTGGACCTGAAGACCGATACGCTCTACAAGACCTGTGCCGTGCCAGGTACGGTGGGGCCGGCGACCTTGGTGATGTCGCCCGACAAGGCCGTGGCATACCTGGTCACCAACCGCTTCGATCAGGTCCACGGCATTGAGCTTGACACCTGCAAGGTGGTGTTCCAGGCCGCCATGTCGCAGCAGAGCACCGAGCGGGCCAAAGCCCTTTTCGCGCTGGCGCTGAGCAACGACAGCAAGCAGCTCTACGTGATCCAGACTCCCACCACCCTCAACGCTGACCACTACCGCATCGGAGAGCCGCGGCTGGCGGTGTACGACGCACGGGCCGGTGAAGGTGCCAAACCGGTGCGCACGCTGCCTGCACCGCGCCAGGTCACGGTCATGGCGACGGGGCACGACGGATCGTTGTACATGGTGGGGCCGGACATCTACAAGTACGACCCGCAGACAGGCCAGCACACCGTGGCCATCGCATCGCGCAACTGGAAGCGGCCGCGTTATGCGCCCCCCGACGTGCTGAGCGTCTGGCCGATGAAGAACACCAACGACGACCTGACCATCCTCTACACCACGGCCAAGTTCAAGGGCAAGTCCGATGACCCGGCCACGGCAGACTGGATATACGGATTCTTCAATGTCAACCTGCGCACAGGCCAGACCGAGACGCGCGATTTCGGGCCGCTGACCGAGATCTACTTCACCGGGGTCCGTTCACCCAAGGATCCGAACCTGATCTACGGTGTCCTGAACCGGTTGGCGAAGTACGACATCAAGCAGAAGAAGCTGCTCGCCGCGGCCGAGATTCCCTACTCCTTCTACACCGTCTCGATGAACCGGGACGGCAGCAAGGTGTACCTGGGCGGTACCTGGAACAGCGTGGCGGTGTACGACGCCGGAAACCTCAAGCCGTTGACGATGGTGAACCTGCCCGGTGGAGACATGGGGGCGGCATCGCCGCAGGTGTTCACCCGCTGAATGGCGGCTGAAGAAAAACAACAGTATCCAGGAGACAAACCATGATCGCTGAAGCCCCCCGTCTGGGCATTGTGCCAAGCGGCGGACTCGCCCACGTGAGGGGAGCGGCGGATGTGCCGCTGTCCTTGCTGACCGTAGATGGCCTGTTGCGAGAGGCCGCCCGCCAGTGGCCAGACCGCTTGGCGGCTGTGTTCCGCGCCAGTGGAACACGCTGGACCTGGCGGGAGTTTGACAACGAGGTTGGCGCTTTCGCTGCCGGCTTGCAGGCCCTCGGGCTGCGCAAAGGGGACCGGCTAGGCATCTGGTCCCCCAACCGGGCAGAGTGGCTCTTGACCCAGTTTGCCACCGCCCGGCTGGGGGTGATCCTGGTCAACATCAACCCCGCGTATCGCCAGTCGGAACTGGAGCATGCGTTGCGTGTTTCCGGTTGCCGGGCGATCGTGCTGGCGGAGCGGCTGAAAACGTCTGACTACCTGCAGTTGCTGAAAGGATTGGTGCCCGAGCTGGACAAGGCCGAGCCAGGCGCGCTTCTGGCCAGTCGTCTGCCCGACTTGCGGGTGGTCATCCGCATGGGGGCAGCCCCCTCCCCGGGGATGTTCAATTTCGATACGGTGCTGGCGCAGGGCCGGGCCACGGCGGCCTTGCACATACCGGTCATGGATTGTCACGACCCCATCAACATCCAGTTCACCAGCGGGACCACCGGCAGCCCCAAGGGGGCCACGCTGACGCACCACAACATCGTCAACAACGCACGGTTTGTGGCGCGGGCCATGCGTTTCACCGAGCAGGACGTGTTATGCATCCCAGTCCCGCTCTACCACTGCTTTGGCATGGTGCTATCGGTTCTTGCGTGCGTTGCGACCGGGGCGGCCATGGTGTTCCCCGGCGAAGCCTTTGATCCGGTGGATACGTTGTCCGCCGTGCAGGAGGAGCGCTGCACTGCCCTGCACGGTGTGCCCACGATGTTCATTGCCGAGCTGGACCACCCCGAATTTGACCGTTTTGATCTGTCCACCTTGCGGACCGGGATCATGGCCGGCTCCCCCTGTCCCATCGAAACCATGAAACGGGTTGTGGCCGAAATGCACATGTCAGAGGTCACGATCGCCTACGGGATGACGGAAACCAGCCCCGTGTCGTTCCAGAGTTCGGCCGACGATCCGCTGGCGCGCCGGGTGACCACGGTGGGTCAGGTTCAGCCCCACCTGGAGGTCAAGCTGGTCGATCCGGAAGGACGCACGGTGGCGTTGGGTGAGAAGGGGGAGCTTTGCACCCGGGGGTATGCGGTCATGCAGGGCTACTGGGGGGACCCGTTGCGTACCGGCGAGGCCGTGCGCGATGGCTGGATGCATACTGGTGATCTGGCGGTGATCGATGCCGACGGGTACTGCAACATCGTCGGACGGGTCAAGGACATGGTGATACGCGGTGGCGAAAATCTCTATCCCAGAGAGATCGAGGAGTTCCTGTTCAGGCACCCCAAGGTGCAGTCTGTTCAAGTGTTCGGCGTGCCCGATGCGAGGTACGGCGAGGAATTGTGTGCCTGGATCATCGTCAAGCCCGGCATGGAATGCACGGAAGCCGAGGTTCGCGAATTCTGCCGCGATCAGATCGCGCACTACAAGGTGCCACGACACATCCGCTTCGTGCAGGAGATGCCCATGACGGTGACCGGCAAGGTGCAGAAATTCGTGATGCGGGAGCAAATGATGCGGGAGCTAGGCGTAGCCACGGCGGCGACGGCTTAGCAGAGTCCTGTGGGCCGATCTCGGCGTTCAGATCGCCAGCGGGTCCACGTCGATGGCCCATCGGATCACCCCACGGGTCTCGGGCAACCCGCGCAGGCTGTGCAGCGTGTCTTGCCAGGCGGCGAGGAAGGCTTGCAGAGCCGGGCGCGAGGTGCTTTCCACCAGCATCTGGGCGCGCTCCACGTTGGCCACGCGCTGGATGGCCATGGGCACGGCAGGGTAGAGCGTCAGTTGTTCGCGTCCGGGCAGCCCGTCGCTTGCCTGTGCAGCCAGGGTCAGCAGGGCTTGCGCGGCCTCCTGGGTGCGGGCTTCGGCGCGCACCAGGGCCTGGTAGGCGTAGGGTGGCATCTGGGCGGCTTCGCGTTCGCTCAACTGCTGCTCGGCAAAGGTGGGGTAATCGTGCTTGGCCAGGGCTGCAAACATTGGGTGCTGCGGGTACCAGGTCTGCACCCACAGCTCCACGCTGCTGCCCTGTTCGGCTACGAAGGCGGCGTCGCGGCCCGCCCGCCCTGCGGCTTGCAGCAACAGTGAGAACAGGCGCTCCGGGGCGCGGTAGTCGCTGGCGAACAAACCACTGTCGGTGTTCACACTCGCCACCAGCGTGATGCGTCGGAAGTCGTGGCCCTTGGCGATCATCTGTGTGCCCACCAGCACGTCCACCTCGCCCGCGTGCATGTCGGCAAGGCGGCTTTCCAGGCTGCCCTTGGCGCGGGTGGTGTCGGCGTCGATGCGGGCCACGCGCACCGGGCTGCCATCGGGGCGGCGCGCATCGGCCAGCAGCCCCGCCAGCTGCTCTTCGATCTGCTCGGTGCCGCGCCCCATGGGGGTGATGTCGAGGTTGCCGCATTCCGGGCAGGCTCGGGGCACGCGGGTGGTGTGGCCGCAGTGGTGGCAACGCAGCGTGCGGTCGATCTTGTGGAAGACGGTGTGTGCGCTGCAGTGCGGGCAGTTGCTTTTCCAGCCGCAGTCGTGGCAGGCCAGCACGGGCGCGTAGCCCCGGCGGTTGAGCAGCACCATGCTTTGCTCGCCGCGTGCGGCGCGGTCGGCCATGGCCTGTATGAGTGCCGGGGCCAGCACGGTGTGCTTGGGCTGGTGGTTCATGTCCACCAGGCGCAGCCGGGGCCAGGCGCCGCCGCCCACGCGCTGCGGCATGGTCAGGCGCAGGTAGCGGCCCTGCTGGGCGGCGTGCCAGCTTTCCAGCGATGGCGTGGCCGAGCCCAGCAGCACCTGGCAGGGGCCATCGTCAGCCCCCAGATGGGCGCGGTACACGGCCAGGTCGCGGGCCGAGTAACGGGCGCCTTCCTGGCTTTTGTAGCTGGGGTCGTGTTCTTCGTCCACAACGATCAGGCGCAGCCGCGGCAGGCTGGCCAGCACCGCCATGCGCGTGCCCAACACAATGCGCGCCTGCCCCAGGTGGGCCGACAGCCAGTTGCCCAGGCGTTGCGCGGGCGTGAGGCCGCTGTGCAGCGACACCACGCTGCCCGCCGGGAAGCGTTCGGCAAAGCGGGTCTCCAGCTGGGGCGTCAGGTTGATCTCGGGCACCATCACCAGTGCCTGGGCCTGCGGGTCGCGGGCCAGCATGTCTTGCACGGCGCGCAGGTACACCTCGGTCTTGCCACTGCCGGTGGCGCCGAACAGCAGCGCAGGCTTGCTGGTCTGTTCCAGTTTGCCCAGAGCTTCGGACTGTTCGGGGCTCAGGGCCGGGCCTTGGGGCAATGCGGTTGCTGGCGCTTCCACGGGCTTGCGCTTTTTGAGGCGGCGCTGCAGCTGTTCGCTGTTGAGTTCGCGCAGCTGGGGGGGCAGGGCAGCCAGAGCCATCTCGCCCAGGCTGCGCTGGTAGTACCTGGCCGCAAAGGCAACCAGTTGGCGCCAGCGTTGGTCCAGCGGCGCAAGTTCATGTAACACCTGCTGGACCGGGCGTGCCAGCGCCTCAAGCTCTGGCGAAGGTGGTTCAGCGGGGGCATCCCACACCATTCCCAGCACCTCGCGTGCGCCCAGCGGCACGCGCACCAGGGTGCCCGGCGCAAGCGGCCGCTCACTCCAATAACCCAGGGTTGGCCCCAGTCCGCTGTGGGCCGGCGTGGTCACTACCACCTCGGTCCAAAAATACGGGTTTGCCAGCGGTTCCTCAGTCATTGTTGTGGAAATTGGGGTAAGTCATTGATTTGTAAAAAGATATGACACTTGCCCAGAATTTCTGTGGATAACTTTGTGGAAAGTCTTTGAATCCACCGCGCAAGGCCTTGAAAATCAAGGCCTTGATTGGCTTGCCTAGAAAATGGGCACTTGTCATTGTTCAATGAAATCAACAACTTGCGCGTTCTCTCTTCTGGGGGGCTGGCATCAGATGCCAAAAACGCTCTTGCTGCAGTGCATTCAAAAAAATGTGCATAAGGCGCACCTGTCAAGGGCTGGCAGGCCCATTTTTTGTGCTAGACGCCCCGCCTTGGCGTGTGCCTGGCAGGGTGCCTTGCACCGTCAGCGTGCGTTCTGGCGCATCTGGCGCGAATGGGTGTGAACGGTGTCCACCAGCACTTGTACGGTTTCGGGCGGGGTATGCTGGCTGATGCCGTGGCCAAGGTTGAAGATGTGTGTGGGGCCCGAGGTGGTGCGGTCGGTGTGCGGGATGCCGAAGCTGTCAAGCACACGCTTGGCTTCGGCGGCCACGCGCTCGGGCGGGGCGAACAGCACGTTCGGGTCGAGGTTGCCCTGCAGCGCCTTACCGGGGCCGCCAGCCACGCCGCCCACCTGGGCGCGCGCCTTGCCCAGGTTCACGGTCCAGTCCAGGCCCAGCACGTCGCAGTCCAGACCGCCCATGTCGTCGAGCCACAGGCCGCCGCCCTTGGTGAAGACGATGCGCGGGATGACTTTCCCGTCATGCTCGCGCGGCAGTTGCGCCAGCACTCGGCGTGTGTAGGCCAGGCTGAAGTCCTGGAAGTTGCCGTCTGCCAGCACGCCGCCCCAGCTGTCGAACACCATCACTGCCTGGGCGCCAGCCTCGATCTGGGTGCGCAGGTACAGGGCCACGGCGTCGGCGTTGACTTCCAGCAGGCGGTGCATCAGGTCCGGGCGGCTGTACATCAGGGTTTTGACGTGGCGGTAGTCGTCAGAGCCGCCGCCTTCGACCATATAGCAGGCCAGCGTCCAGGGGCTGCCAGAGAAGCCGATCAGCGGCACGCGACCGTTGAGCGCCCGGCGGATGGATGTGACCGCGTCGAACACGTAACGCAGCTTATCCATGTCGGGCACGGCAAGCGTGGCCACGTCGGCCTCGGTGCGCACCGTCTTTTCAAACTTGGGGCCTTCGCCCAAGGCGAAGCTCAGCCCCAGGCCCATGGCGTCGGGCACGGTGAGGATGTCGGAGAACAGGATGGCCGCGTCCAGCGCGTAGCGGTCCAGCGGCTGCAGCGTCACCTCGGTGGCGTAGTCCACGTTGGTGGCCAGGCCCATGAAGCTGCCTGCCTTGGCGCGGGTGGCGCGGTATTCGGGCAGGTAGCGGCCTGCCTGACGCATCAGCCACACGGGCGTGTAGTCAGTCGCCTGGCGCAGGCAGGCGCGCAGGAAGGTGTCGTTTTGCAGTGGTGCAAAGCTCATGGGGGTATCTTTCCAGTTCTTCTAGATCCCCGGATTATCCCGCCACGAATGGACCGGGGCCCGGCGGTGCCAGATGCCGCGTCAGAGTTGACCCAGCGCAGCGCGCATTTCGTCCACGCTCAGTATCTCGGTCAGCACCACGGCGGGGCGGCCGTTGCTGTAAAGAGCGTAGGTGGGCACGCCATTGCGGCCGAGTTGCGCCAATGCCTCCGTCACGTGCGGGTCGCGCCGTGTCCAGTCGGCTCGCAGCAAGGCCACGTTTCGCCCGGTGGCGTCTCGCAGCACGTCTTCGTTGGCCAAGGTGGTGCGCTTGTTGTACTGGCAGGTCACGCACCACGCGGCGGTGAAGTCCACGAAGACCGGCCGGCCTTGCGCGAGCAATTCGGCATGCCGCTGGGGCGTCCAGGTTTCCCATTGCACGCCCGCCACACTGGTGGGCTGCGCCGCTGCGGTTTCCTGCGGACGGGTCACGTAGGGGCCCGCGGCCCACAGCAGCCACGCCAGCGCGGCCGCGGACAGGCCCCCCAGCACGGCGCGTGTGCGCCCACGGCGCCCGAGTGCCCAGATGGCCAGGGCCAGGGTCACCAGCAGCATCAGCAACGCTGCGGCGCCGTCGATCCCGCTTTGCTGGCCCAGCACCCACAGCAGCCACACCACCGTGGCGAACATCGGGAAGGCCATCAGCTGGCGGAAGGTCTCCATCCATGCGCCGGGCCTGGGCAGCGCCCGGGCAATGGCGGGCACCCAACTGGCGGCCAGGTAGGGCAGGGCCATGCCCAGCCCCAGCGCGCCGAACACCGCCAGCGCCTGCCCGGTGGGCAGTGCCACGGCCAGCCCCAGCGATGCCCCCATGAACGGTGCGGTGCAGGGGGATGCCACAGCGGTGGCCAGCACGCCGGTGAGGAATGCGTCTGCCACGGGGTGGCGCAATTGCAGCCCAGCCAGTGAGCCTGGCAACACCGTTCGAAACTCGAACAGGCCTGCCAGATTCAGCCCAATGACGGTGAAGAGCGCCGCCAGTGCCGCCACCACGGCGGGGTTCTGCAACTGGAAGCCCCAGCCCAGCTGTTCGCCTGCGGCGCGCAAGGCCAGCAGCACGCCGCCCAGCGCCAGGAAAGACAAGACGACGCCTGCCGTGTAGGCCAGCCCGCTGGCGCGGTGCGTGGCGTGTTGGTCTCCGTGGCGGGCAAAGGCCAGCACCTTGATCGCCAGCACCGGGAACACGCAGGGCATGAGGTTGAGGATCAACCCGCCAATCAAGGCGCCCAGCAGCGCAGCCCAAAGTGAAAGCGTGTTGGCCGAAGACGCATTCGCGGCCCTTTCCGCATTGCGTGCCAAGGCTGCGTTGAGGGCGTCCGATGCACCTGCGGGGGTCGATGCCACGGGTGGCCAGCCACCCGAGACGGGCACCGTCATTGCCATGCCGGTCAGACCAGGGCCTTCACCCGGAGGATTGGCTGGGGTCACCACCAGGGGAACGTCAACCGGGCTGTCGCTGCGTTGTGGCGACAGTGGAATGCTCGCCTGCCAGATGTCGCCCTTCCACGTCTGCTGCCAGGCAGCGCCGGGCACGATCAACCCAGCCGTTTCGGGAAAAAACTCCAGTGCGCGGCCGCGCCAGTCAACAGGCAGACCTTGCAAGCTCACCTGCAGCTTGTCATCCTGCACGGACAAGCTGCTCTGGCCTGCGGGCGCAGCCTTTGGGGCCGCGTCCTGGGCAGCCTGAAATGCCTGGCCATGCAAGGCGAACGAGCTGTCCACGGGTAGCCGCAGCGTCAGGTTCGCTTCTTCGGGAATGCACTCCTTGCGGCAGATCAGCCAGGTGGCATACACGCCAACATCCAGATGCGTGCCCCGGAAATCCGGTTTCACCGAGACCGGCACGGGCAGCAGGACCGTGCCGTCGTAACCATAGTTGGCCAGTTCGCCCAAGGGGAACTTGCGGGGCGTGGGCCAGACGATCCCGCCAGCTTCCACGCCTTGCGGCAGGCGCCACTGGAGTTCCGTGGGCAAGCCCGAGTCCCCCGGGTTCTTCCAGTACGAATGCCAGTCTGGCGCGTGTTCGATCTGCAGGCCCAGCCACAGGGGTTTGCCCGGCGCCACGCCCTCGGGCGCATGCACGAGCAGTTCAGCGCGGGATTGCTCGCTGCGGAAGACGGGCCCCGTTGGCGACGTTTGGGCCAGGGCAGCCGAGCCCAGGGCGCAGGCAAGCCACAGCAGCGAGGATGCAAGGAGAGAACGCATGTTGGTGGGGATAGGGGTATCTCGAATCAGAGGCGCCGATGGGGCGCAAAGTTCCAGCGGTTGATTGTGGCTGATTCGTTTTGATAGAAAAAATCTATCCGTCTAATGTGGCAAAAGGTCTTTTCAAATCTGGCTGGTCTGTGAAAAATGGGTTTCCTCGATGACACGGGCGATGGAGGGCATCGGCATGCTGATGTGGGACAAAGCGCTGGAGGGGTGGGTCGACCGGCTGCGGCAGAAGGTGAACGTGCCGCTGCTGGTGCGGTGGCGCACTGGCGATGCTGCGGAGGCGGTGCACTCCTGGATGCTGGGCGCGTTCGAGCGCCCCTTGGTGGAGCTGGACGTGCGTGACGTGGCTGCTTTGCCCGCGCTGTTGAGCCCCACCCTGGACGGCCTGGGGGAGGCGTATGTCGAGGGGCGCATCGACCTGCGCGGCGCCGTTGGCGACGTTCTCGACATCGCCCACCGCATGGCTGAACAGGGCGAGGCCGACGCGGGTGGAGCATTCAAGCGCCTGGTGCAGACCTTCACACACAGCCGCAAGACCGATCAGCAGGCCATTCAGTACCACTACGACGTCTCCAACGAGTTCTACGCCGAGTGGCTGGACCCGTCGATGGTGTATTCCTGCGCGTATTTCGAGAACGGTGACGAGTCCTTGGATGAAGCACAACGCAAGAAGATCGACTACATCCTGGCCAAGGTGCAGTTGAGTCCCGGGCAGACGCTGCTCGACATCGGGTGTGGCTGGGGGGCGTTGGTCATGCGTGCGGCGCAGCAGTTTGGCGCGCGCTGCGTCGGCATCACGCTGTCGCAGAACCAGTTCGAGCTGGCGACCGAGCGCGTGCGCGCGGCGGGCCTGCAAGACCAGATTGAGATTCGATTGCAGGATTACCGCGACGTCACCGGTCCATTCGACCGCATCACCAGCGTCGGCATGTTCGAGCACGTGGGGCTCAAGCACCTGACGGACTACTTTCGCATCATCCACGACCTGCTCCCGCCCGACGGCTGGTGTCTGAACCACGGCATCACCTCCACCGACGCGCGCGACGGCGAAACCACCCACGGTGGCGGGCGTTTCATTGATAGGTACGTCTTCCCACAGGGCGAGTTGCCGCACATTGCCACTGTGTTGCGCACCATGCAGGAGGGCGGGCTGGAAGCCTTTGACGTGGAAAACCTGCGCCGCCATTACGCCCGTACGTTGCGCTGCTGGAGCGATGCCTTCGAGGCACGCACCGAGCGCCTGAAGACCCTGGTGGACGAACGCCGCTGGCGCATCTGGCGGGTTTATCTGGCGGGTTGCGCCTGGGCGTTCGAGCACGACCAGATATCGCTCTTCCAGGTACTGTGCCGCCGCGCCGGGCGCTCGGCCAACGAGCTGCCCTGGTCGCGCCGCTGGCTCTACGCGGGCCGCTAAGATGCGCGCATGACCGCGTCCACCTCACTGCCCCGCTGGGGAGACCTCTGCACCACCGACTTCGCTGCGCTCGATCCCGAACGCACGGTGGCCGTGCTGCCTGTTGCCGCGACCGAACAGCATGGCCCGCACCTGCCGCTGTCGGTGGATGCCGATCTGGTGGAGGGGGTGCTGGTTGCCGCAGGCCCCCACTTGGGCCAAGGTTGGCCCGTTGTCGTGCTGCCCACGCAGGCGGTGGGGCTGAGCACCGAACACGAACGCTTCGCGGGCACGCTCACGCTGCGGCCCGAGACGCTGATCCGCCTCTGGTGCGACATCGGCGAGTCTGTGGCGCGGGCCGGGGTGCGCAAGCTGCTCATCTTCAACAGCCATGGCGGGCATGCGGGCATCATGGACGTGGTCGGGCGCGAATTGCGCGCGCGTTGCGACCTGCTGGTGTACAGCGCCAGTTGGTTCAACCTACCCTTGCTGGACGAGCATGGGCAAGACCTCAACCAGCGCTTCAGCGCAGACGAACACCGCTTCGGCATCCACGCGGGGCAGGTGGAAACCTCCATGATGCTGGCGTTGCGCCCGCACACAGTTCGCATGGAGCGAGCACGCGATTTCCCGTCCACCTCGCATGAGCGGGCCGGCCGCTGGCCCATCCTGGGCAATGGCCGCAGCGCCAAGCTGGCCTGGCAGATGCAGGACTACCACCCGGCAGGTGCTGCGGGCAACGCTTCGGCAGCCGATGCCGAGTTGGGCGAGATGCTGGTGCAGGCCGCAGGCCGTTCGTTGGCTGCGTTGCTGCGCGAGATCAGTGAACTGCCGCTGTCCACCCTGGTGGATAAGCCTGACTTTTCCTGATTTCCAGCTAAGCCCGCTTGCTGGAGCGGGCCGTCGTTTCAGGCGTGCGTGACCCAGTTCGCCAGGTCTGCCCGAGCCAGATGCGGCAACTCGTTGAAACTCACCAGCGTGTGGCGCTTGGGGTTGTAGTCTAGCTCGGTCACCGAGGTATTGCGCATGCGCAGATTCAGCTCGATCGTCGTTTCCGGCGACGTGCCCAGCAGGTGCCCCACCACGGTGGAAATCGGGCCGCCGCTGGAGACGATCAGCACGTTGCCCTGGTGGTTGGCCCGCACGTGGTCCAGGGCGGAAGTCACGCCTGTCACGAATTCCTCGTAACTGGGCATGCCGCGCGGGGTCAGCACACCGGCCATCCACTGGCGCAAGGCATCGCGCAGCAGGCGAAAGTGCTGGCGGTAGCCCTCCGGGGTGGTGGGCGGTTCGCTAGGGCGCGTGTGCAGCGCATCGATCAGCGCTGCGCTGTCGTATTCGTTCAGGCCAGGCCAGGCCAGGGGCTCAGCGGCCCAGCCAAGGCCTTTTGACAGCCCCTCCCAAGTCTGCACGTGGCGGCGCAGCGTTCCGGTGATCACTGCTTCAAAGCGCAGACCATGCTCGCGGAAGTGCTCACCCAGGCGCTCGCTCTGGCGCGCACCCAGCGGGCTGAGCTGGTCATAGTCATCCGCGCCGAACGAGGCCTGGCCGTGGCGCACGAGGTAAAGCGTTCCCATGGCGGGCGATTGTCCCGGCAGCCAAGCCGGGCGGCAGTCGCCGCGGTGACCAATCGATCACAGGTCAACGGTACCTTGTATGCAGGTGACGGCATTGCCGCCAATCCAGATGCTCCCCGTGCCATCGCGCTCCACATGCACCCGCCCGGCACGCCCCAGCGCGGTGCCCTGGGCCGCTATGTAGCGCTCGGGTGCCAGGCTTGCCCCAATAAGCCACTGTGCCAGCGCAGCGTTGAGGCTGCCTGTTACCGGGTCTTCCGCCAGACCGTTGTTGCCTGGGAAGAAGGCGCGCACCTCGAAGGCTGTGTCGTGGCCCGGTGTTTGCGGTGCCACCACGCCCACTTCCATGCCCGCCAGCAGCGCAGGGTCTGCGCGCAGCGACCGCACACGGTCCGCATCGCGCAACATCACAGACTGCCAGCCCGGGCCGTTGTCGCACCACGCGTGCGCCACGATCTCGTCGCGTTGCAAGCCCAGCCCCTGGGCAATCCTCTGAACGCTTTCGTCATCCAGCGGGCCGCTGCGGCGCAGGGGCGGCGCGGCAAACGCCAGGCGTGTGCGCGCTTCCACCGCTGTCTGGCGGATGGGCACCAGGCCCACGCCACATTCCTGCACCACGGTTCCGGCAGCTCGAGGGCGGCCACCGGCCAGCAGCCAGGCGTGGCAAGTGCCCAGCGTGGGGTGTCCGGCAAAAGGCAGTTCACGCCCCGGGCAGAAGATGCGTACGCGGTAGTCCGCGCCCGCCGCCAGTCCTTCGGCCGAGGGCGGCAGCACAAAGGTGCATTCCGACAGGTTGGTCCAGTCGGTAAAGCGCTGCATCTCCTCCGTGCTCAGGTCCGTGCCGTCGAGCACCACTGCCAGCGGGTTGCCCAGGCAGGCGGTGTCGGTAAACACGTCCACCTGCTGGAAAGGGCGCGCGCGACTCATTTGGCCTTCACCTTTTGCTCGCGCACGGCCTGCGCCAGCGCGGCCACGCCCGTGTGAATCTGGTCGGCTGTGGCGGTCACGAAGGACAGGCGCAGCGTGCGCGGGTCGCCATGCCCGGCGTAGAAGGCGGCGCCTGGCACGAAGGCCACGCCCTTTTCCACTGCGTGGGGAAGCAGCTCGATGGCGTTCATGCCTTCAGGCAGACGAGCCCACAGGAACATGCCGCCGTCCGGCCGGTTCCAGGTCACGCCCAGGCCTTGCATCTCGTGGTCCAGTGCCTGCAACATCGCATCGCGTTGTGCTCGGTACAGGGCACGAATGGTCGGCACGTGCCTGTCCAGGAAGCCGTCCTTCAGCACTTCGGCCACCACACGCTGGTTGAAGCTGGGCGTGTGCAGGTCTGCCGCCTGCTTGGCCTGCAGCAGTTTGGGGTAAAGCGCAGGCGGGGCCACCAGAAAGCCCAGGCGCAGCCCAGGGGCCAGTACCTTCGAGAACGACCCCAGGTACAAGCAGCCTTCGGGGTTGCGCGACGTCAGCGGCGCGGGCGGCGGTGCGTCGAACCACAGGTCACCGTAGGGGTTGTCCTCCACGATGGGCAGGCCCAGTCGTTGCGCTTCGGCGCTCAGTGCGGCGCGGCGCGCTTCACTCATGGTGCGGCCCGTCGGATTCTGGAAATTGGGCAACAAGTACATGAAACGTGGAAAGTCCTTGGCCGGGTCCAGGTCCAACTGCAGCAGGCGGCGGCGCTCCGGCGCTTCAGGCGCGTCTGCAGCATCGCCATCGGCGCCCAGCACGCGCAGCAGGTCCTGCATGTCTGGGCCTTCTTCATCGGCGGCCACACCCACCACTTCAGGCTCCATGGGCGCAAAGGCCTGCAGCGCCCCCAGGTAGGTGGGTGTCTCCACCAGCACACGGCTGCCGGGGTCGATCAGCACCTTGGCCACCAGGTCCAGACCCTGTTGCGAGCCAGTCGTGATCAGCACGTTCGCCGGGTTCACGGCCCACGGCAGCATGGCCGCCACTTGTTCGCGCAGCGTCACCAATCCCTCGCTGGCGGCGTACTGCAGGGCAGCCCGGCCATCGTCGTGCAGTACCTTGGCGCAGGCCTCGGCAAACACCTCTACAGGGAAGGTCTTTGGCGAAGGCAACCCGCCCGCAAAGCTGATGATGCCGGGGCGCTCCGTCACCTTCAGGATCTCGCGGATCACCGACGGGTTCATCTTGTGCGCGCGTTGTGCCAGGGTCCAGTCCATGGTTCAGTTCTTTCCTTGTGTAGTGGTTTGTATAGAAGTGCGCTTGCCCAGCAGCACGGTAAAGGTCACGGCTAGGCCGAACGTCAGTGTCGCTGCGTCCAGTGTCTCGCCCAGCAAGGGCACGGCGAACAGCAGGCTCAGAAAGGGTTGCAGCAGTTGCACCTGGCTCACGCGCACAGGGCCGCCCAGGGCCAACCCTCGGTACCAGGCAAAAAAGCCCAGCCACATCGAGAACACAGCCACATAGCCAAAAGCCATCCAACTGGCGATAGCCACCTCTGTCACCGAGACTGGCTGAAACCAGGCGGTCAGCGGCAGCGTCACCGGCAAGGCAATCAGCAGCACCCAGCAAATCACCTGCTCCGCGCCCAACCGCGGCGTCAGTCTGGCGCCACCCACATAGCCCAGCGAGGCACTTCCCATCGCCACCAGCAGCCATGCGTCAGCGTGGCTCAGGTGCAGTCCGCCTGCGCGCCATGCCATGAACATCAACACCAAGCCCGTGCCCAGCAGACTCAGCAGCCAGAAAACGAGGCTGGGCCGCTGGCGCAGCCACACGGCGGCCACGCAGGCAGTCGCCAGCGGCAGCAACCCGGTGACCACGGCAGCATGGGTGCTGGGCACCTCGCGCAGTGCCATCGCCAATCCCAGGGGGAAACCCAGCACCACCCCCAGCGCTGTGAACGCCAGCAGGGCCCATTCGGCGGGGCGTGGAACGTTCAACCGGCCTCGGCCATGCAGCCAAGCCAGATAAAGCAAAGACAGGCAACCCGCCACCGCCGCCCGCCCGAAGGTGACGAAGCTGGGGTGCAACTGTGGAACAGTGGTGTCGCCCACGGCCAGGCGCGTCATGGGCAGGGTCAGCGCGAAGATCGTCACGCCCAGCAGGCCAAGCCACAGGCCTCGCACGGTCTGGTCCTTTGGTTCCGTCAACGCCTGTGCATGTGCCATCGTCATGCGCCTCCCGTCCGGCCCAGGCCAGTCGCCAGCATCCACAGCGCAGTGAGCACCAAGGCCAGGGCCATGCCCCGGTTGAACCAGCGCAAGCGTCGTCCTGTGGGTTGGCCGTTCACAAGCGGCCCCGTCAGCCAGCCGCGCAGCACGGACCCGATCAGTGCATAGGTCAGGTTGCTTGCAAAGGCATAGGCCATCAGCACCGGCACGACCAGCCAGAAGCGTTGCAGCGCGTCCGGTTGTCCAGCAATCCAGCCCGCCACGATGGACAAAGCCAGCATCCAGGCCTTGATGTTGAGAAACTGCAAGCCCACCCCGCGTGTGAAGGTCACGTTCAGGCTGGCGGGGTTCGCGTTGGACAGCGTGCTGCTCCCTGCCAGGCGCCAAGCCAGCCACAGCAGGTAGGCCACCCCGCTCACCAGAATGGCACCACGCAACAATGGTGCGGCCAGCACCAAGGCCCCCACGCCTGCTGCGCAGAGTGTCAGCAGCAGAGTCCAGCCCACCGGCACAGCACACACGAAACGCATGGCCCGGCGCAAGCCAAAGTTGGCCGCCAGCGCCGTGGACAGCGTCGTGTTCGGCCCAGGTGTAAAGCTCGTGGCCGTTGCCAGTGTCAGCAGTGCGCCAAATTCACTCGCATCCATTGGCTGCTCGTTTGGTGAAAGAGGAAGTCATGTCATCAATATAGAGTTTCAAACCAGTACACATGCAGTACAGTTAAGCGGTTCACTGCATAAACTGTATGGTCTCGACCAGCCACACACCTGTCGCCTTGTTGTCCATGACCGCTCCCTTATTTATTCGCCATGTCTTTTCCTGACACCGATGCAGCCTCCACAGCAGGCGCTCTCACCAGGGGAGGTGGCGTTTCCCTGGCCCAGCAACTGGCAGACCGCTTTGCTATTCGCATCCGCGACCGGCTGCTGGCGCCAGGTACACGGTTGCCCAGTGTCAGGCAATGTGCGGGGCTTCATGGTTTGAGCCCCTCCACCGTTGTGGCAGCGTATGACCAACTTCTCGCTCGCGGCTTGATCGAGGCGCGCCGCAACCGCGGTTTTTTCGTTCGCGAGCGCTCCGGTGCTTCTTCGGCGTACCCGTCACCACATTCGGAAAGAGGTGGCGTCACTCCCAAGCCCCAAGCGCCGGTCAACGCCGCCGCACTCATTCGCGGCATGTTCCACGGCTCTGACGACCGTCCGCAACCCTGCATGGGGGTGCTGCCTCCAGATTGGCTGGCTTCCAGCTTCATGCCAGCCGCATTGCGCCGCGTCACAGCTTCGCGCGCGCTCACCGACGCCTCCCTGCGTTATGGCGACCCCAAGGGGGACCCGCACCTGCGGCAAGTTTTGGCCGGGCGACTCCAGTCCCAGGGCCTGCCAGTGAGTGATGAGCATGTCATCACCACCGTAGGAGCCACGCACGCACTGGACATCATCAGCCGTACCCTGCTGCGCCCTGGTGACTCCGTCATGGTAGAGGAGCCCGGTTGGGCCGTCGAGTTCGCACGCCTGCAGTCCTTGGGCATGCGGCTGCTGCCCGTGCCGCGCGGGCCAGCCGGCCCTGATCTTGAGACCATGAGCCGCTATTGCGAGGAGCATGCGCCCAAACTCTTTGTCAGCGTCAGCGTGTTGCACAACCCTACGGGCTTCAGCTTATCGCCCGCCTGTGCCCATCGGGTGCTGCAACTGGCGCAGCGGCACGGCTTCTACGTGGTGGAAGATGACACCTACAGCCACATCGCTCCCGAACACGCCACACGCATGTCCATGCTCGACGGGCTGCAGAACACGTTCTACGTCAGCGGCTTTGCCAAAATCCTCGCGCCCAACTGGCGCGTTGGCTACCTCGCGGCGCCCACGGCCTGGGTCGAGCGACTCCTGGACACCAAGTTGCTCTCCACCCTCACCACGCCCAGTCTCATGGAGCGCGCGCTCGCCCTCTGCATTGAACAGGGTCAGTTGCGCCGCCATGCCGAACGCATCCGTGCCCGTCTCGACACGGCTCGTCAGCGCAGCGTGAAGTTGGCGCAGGCTTCAGGTTGTCGTTTCGTGTCTGAACCCGCTGGGCTTTTCGGCTGGGTGGATACTGGCGTGGACACCGAGGTTCTCGCACAGCGCCTGCTGGACGAAGGCATCCTCATCGCCCCGGGCACGCTGTTTCATGCCCACCGTACACCCAGCACCCTCATGCGCATCAACTTCGCCACCACGCAGTCCGCAGATTTCTGGCGCACGCTCGACAAGGTTCGCTTGACCGTGGATTGACAGCCACGCCATGCCTGGGCTTGCCAAGCTGAATCTCTACGCATCGGTCCGGTCTCAACCCAACTGGCTCAGGGCATCCCAGCGCTCCAAGGCTTCCATCAGCGCCTCCTCGATCTCGCCATGCCGGGTGGCCATTGCCGCAGCCTTCGTCGGGTCGCTGCCATAGAGCGACCCATCCGCCAGTGCATCGTCAATCGTCTTCTGCTCGGCCTCCAGGGCCTCAATTCGCAGCGGCAGCGCCTCCAGCTCGCGTTGCTCCTTGTAACTGAGCTTGCGCTTCGCGTTTGTCGCGGGACTTGCAGGCGGCGTGCCAGGCTTTTGGCTTTCCGCTGGTACAGGCGCTTTCACGGCGGGCGCGTCGGTGTTTTGCTCCCGCAGCTCACGGGCCCGCGCTGCCTGGGTCTGCCAGTCCAGCACGCCCCCTTCATACTCACGCCACAGGCCGTTGCCCTCGAACACCAGCGTGCTCGTCACCACGTTGTCCAGGAAGCGCCGGTCGTGACTCACCAGAAACACCGTGCCCTGGTACTCGGCCAGCAAACTCTCCAGCAGTTCCAGCGTCTCAATGTCCAGATCGTTCGTCGGTTCGTCCAGCACCAGCACGTTGGCGGGGCGGGCAAACAGGCGAGCCAGCAGCAAGCGGTTGCGCTCGCCGCCCGACAGCGACCTCACCGGCGAATGCGCCCGAGCCGGAGAAAACAAAAAGTCGCCCAGGTAGCTCTTCACGTGGGTGCGCCGCCCGCCTATCTCTATCCATTCGCTGCCCGGGCTGATGAAGTCCTCCAGCGTCGAGTCCAAGTCCAACTGTTCGCGCAACTGGTCAAAATAGGCCACCTGCAGCTGTGTGCCGCGCCGAACAGTACCTTCGTCTGGCGCCAGTTCACCCAGAATCAGCTTGAGCAGCGTGGTCTTGCCCGCGCCGTTCGGGCCAATCAGGCCAATCTTGTCGCCGCGCAACACCGTCGTGGTCAGTTGCCGCACCACCTCCTTGCGTTGCGGGCCTTCGCCAAAGGCCTTGCTCACCTGCGTCAACTCGGCTACCAGTTTCCCGCTCGACACGCCACTGTCCACCTCCATGCGGACCTTGCCCACCACATCCCGTCGTGCGGCCCGTTGCGCCCGCAATTGCTTCAACCTTTCGATCCGCGCCTGTGCCCGTGTGCGGCGTGCCTCCACGCCTTTGCGGATCCACACCTCTTCCTGTGCCAGCAGCTTGTCAGCCTTGGCCTGGACCACCGCCTCCTGCGCCAACTGTTCCTCTTTTAGCACCTGGTAGCGCGAGAAGTTGCCTGGGTAACTGTTCAATCTGCCTCGGTCCAGTTCCACCATCCGCGTCGCCACGGCGTCCAGGAATGCGCGGTCATGGCTGATCACCACCACGCTGCCCTTGAAATTGATCAGCAGATCCTCCAGCCAGCCTATGGCCTCCAGGTCCAGATGGTTGGTCGGTTCGTCAAGCAGCAGCACGTCCGGCTGGCGCACCAGCGCCTGCGCCAGCGCCACCCGCTTGGCCGTTCCACCCGACAAGCCCTGCACCTTGCCATTCGCATCCAAGTGCAGTCGCTCCAGCGTCTCATTGACACGCTGCTCCCACGTCCAGCCGTCCAGTGCGTCGATGCGGCTGTGCAGCACATCCAGATCCACGTCGCCCTGTGGGTGTTGGTATTGTTCCAGCAGCGTGCGAATATCAGCCAGCCCTTCGGCCACCGCCTCAAACACCGTGTGGTTGGCGTCCAGGTTGGCTTCCTGGGCCACATATGCTGTTTTCAGTCCGGTCTGGCGCTGCAGTAGGCCGTCGTCAGGCCGCTCCAGTTCCGCCAAAATCCGCAGCAGCGATGACTTGCCCGTGCCATTGCGGCCGATCAATCCCACCCGCTCACGGGGCTCCAGGGCAAAGTCACAGTGGTCCAGCAGCGGAACGTGTCCATAGGCCAGGCAGGCCTGTTGTAGAGTAAGAAGAGCCATATAGGGTTGGATTATCCCGATTGCTCATGCTAGGCGTTTCGCGGCTACCGTTGTGCACGCTATATATAGAGGCGTCTGCAACGGTAGTCATCTGTCAGTTGCAGTTGCCGTCTATTGAGGTGCGCGTACTTGCAAGACTCATCCGCTTGCTGCCTCCTTCCTAAAACAACCCACAATCCGACAGGCCGCAAAGCGTTCCAAGCGTGTCAGCCTACGGGCCTGTGTCAATAACGTAGGGCGCAACGCCGCGCTGCCGGTGATGGGTCATGTGAGATGACTTCATGTCATAGAGATGGGGCTCACCGGCTCCTGCCGAGCGGGCGGCTGGCACGCCCCTGCGGCAGCCGCGCCGCAAAATTTTTCTGGTTGTTTTGACTTTGGGTG
>JAYSGB010000025.1:0-63067 GCA_041913045.1 Burkholderiaceae bacterium
AGGTGAGCAACAACGCCATCGAGGTCTACATCCACCGCCTGCGCAAGAAGATCGAAAAGGGCCCCATCCGCATTGCCACCGTGCGTGGCCTGGGGTATTGCCTTGAGAAAATCAACGGCTGAACAAGCACACGCCGAGCCGGAAACGGCAGACGGCCCAGACACCGACAGAGACCCGCCGGTTTCCTTCGGCCTCTTCCAGCGCGAACAACGCAGCCTGTTTGGCGAGATCCTGGACTGGATGCTCACGCCTTTGCTGCTGCTGTGGCCCTTGTCGTTGGCGTTGACTTGGTTCGTGGCCCAGGGCATTGCCAGCAAGCCCTATGACCGGGCGCTCGAATTCACGCTGCAGGCACTCACGCAGTTCGTGGTCTACAAGGACAACCGACCGCAATTCAACCTCACCACACAGGCGCGCGACCTTTTGCGCGCCGACGACACCGATCAGGTCTTCTACCAGGTGACGGACCGCAACGGCAGGCTGGTCAGTGGTGACGCCGAATTTCCCGCGCCGCCCATAGAAGACTCAACAGAGCCGGGTAACGTGCTTTTGCGTGACGATGTGCTCAGAAGCGAGGACGTTCGCGTCGCCTACACCTGGGTGCCGCGCGGACCAGGGCGTGACGAACTGGTGCTGATGCAGGTGGCCGAAACCCGGGGTAAGCGCTCCAAACTGGCCACCGAGATCATCAAGGGCGTGATGGTGCCGCAGTTCATCATCCTGCCGCTGGCAGTGTTGCTGGTCTGGATGGCGCTGGTGCGCGGCATCAGGCCTTTGAGCGATCTGGAGCAACGCATCCGCGCCCGCAAGCCCGACGACCTCAGCCCCATCGAAGACCGGCACGTGCCCCAGGAGGTGGCGCCGCTGGTGTCCTCCATCAACGACCTGCTCGACCGGCTGAAGACATCGCTCAGCACGCAGAGGCGCTTCCTGGCAGATGCGGCGCACCAGCTCAAGACGCCGTTGGCGGGCTTGCGCATGCAGGCCGAAATGGCGCAGCAGGCCGCGCCAGGTGAAGACATCCACCGCTCGCTGCAGCAGATCGCCAAATCCAGCATGCGTGCGACGCACACGGTGAACCAGCTGCTGGCGCTGGCACGAGCCGAAACCACGGGCCGCACCCTGCCGACCAGCCAGATCGACCTGGCCGATCTGGTGACGGAGGTGATCGAGGATTCGGTGCCGCGCGCCTTGGACAAGCGCATCGACCTGGGCTACGAAGGCCCGGACCACGTGCCTGCCGAATGCCTGATGCATGGCAACCCGACCTTGCTGCGTGAACTGGTGCGCAACTTGGTGGACAACGCCATCAACTACACGCCCGCAGGTGGCGTGGTAACGGTGCGCGTGCTGGTGGACCGCTACAGCGGTGTGCAGGTGCTGCAGGTGGAGGACAACGGCCCCGGCATTCCAGAAGAGGAGCGGGGCCTGGTGCTGGAGCCTTTCTACCGCGCGCTAGGTACCAACGTGGATGGTTCCGGCCTGGGCCTGGCGATCGTGCACGAGATTGCACAGCAGCACGGCGCCAGCCTTCAGATGGAGGACACCCACCCGGGCAAGGTGCCCAGGGGGTTGCGCGTGTCGGTGCGTTTTGGCGGGCAGCAGCTGCAGGAATGACCGCTGCAGCCAGCTGGCTCAGGCTGCCGGTTTGTAGACGTTGAGCTGAAGGCGCTCGCGGTCCACCACACGGGCCACTGCGGGCAGGGCCGCGAAACGCTGTGCCAGCGCCCAGGTGGCGGGCAGGGTGGTGGGGTCGATGCCCGCAAAGCCGCCCCAGCGCAGGAAGGTCAACGCGTAGGCGTCCAGCACGCCGGGGCGCTCTCCGGCCAGCCAGGGGGAGGCCACTTCGGCGCGGGCTTCAATCTCTTCCAGCAACTCGCGGTACTTGCCCGCGTTGAAGGCCTTGACCGCCTGCTGGGCCGCCGGGTCGTCGGTGAACTTTTGCGGCATGAACACGTGCGTGAAGGTGGGATGCACGGTGTTGTTCATCCACATCAGCGTTTCGAGCACGCGGGTGCGCTCGATGCCGCTGGCGGGCAGCAGCTTGGCCTCAGGCAGGCGCTGGTCCAAGTGCAAAACGATGGCCACGATCTGCGTCACCACGTTGCTGCCGTCCACCAGCACGGGCACCTGTCCACGGGGGTTCATGGTCAGGTACTCGGGGGTCTGGTGTTCACCGCGGTGCAGCTTGACGAGCATGGGCTCGAAAGGCGCGCCGCTGAGCTCCAGCAGCGAGTGGGGAACGAAGGAACAGGCGCCGGGGGCGTAATACAGCTTGAGGCTCATTGACGGGTCTCCTGTGATTTGCTTTGAAGATGGTAGGTCAGGCGCCAGCCTTTTTCCGCGCTGGGGTTTTGCGTGCGGCGGCTTTCTTGGCCGGAGCTTTGGCAGGCGCCTTGGCAGCGGTCTTGCGCGGCGGGTACTTGCTGTCGCGCGGCTCGAACTCGAAGTTCACTTTGCCTGCGCCCGGGTCCCACGCCAGGAAGGCTTTGAAGGTGCGGCGCGTCTTGTTGGACACGAACTTGTCCAGCAGGTCGGTCTTGCCAGTGGACAGGAGCTTTTGCATCTGCTCGGGCTCGATGTCCTGCTGCAGGATGGTTCTGCCGCTCTTGAAGTCGCAGCTTGGCGTGGGTTGTTCCGCCGTGGGCACGGCCTTGCTGCACACGTAGTTGCTGCCGTGCACGTGCACGGGGCTGCCGCACTTGGGGCAGGGGCCCAGCGCGGCCTGACCGGCAAAGTCCACAAGCTCACCCGTGTCCTCGTCGGCCTTGTCGTCGCCAAAGTCGAACTCCAGCTTCCAGTTGCGCTCGTCGTCGCTGAACTTCAGCACCAGCTCGGCCACGAAGGGCCAGCCCGCCTTGGAGCGGAAGCCCTCCAGTGGGCCAATGTGTTTGTCGCGCAGGAAGGTTTCGGCCTCGTCCACCTCGAAGGTGCGCCCGCCCGGCGACTTGCCGAAGGAAAATCCGCAGCCGTCGGACTTGCCATCCGCGCCTGTGCAGCCGTAGCGGCGGTAATTTTCCTTGACCACGCCACCGCAGTTGGGGCACGGTGTGGCCAGGGTGGCGTAGTTGCCCGGCACGGTATCGCGGTCGTATTCCTTGGCCTTGCGAACGATGTGCTCGGTCATCTCGGCAATCTCGCGCATGAATGCCTCGCGGCTCAGCTTGCCGTGTTCGATCTGCGAGAGTTTGTATTCCCACTCGCCCGTCAGCTCGGGCTTGGAGAGTTCCTCCACGTCCAGCCCACGCAGCAGAGTCATCAGCTGGAAGGCCTTGGCCGTGGGGATCAGGTCGCGCCCCTCGCGCAGCATGTACTTTTCAGTGAGCAGGCCTTCGATGATGGCTGCGCGCGTGGCGGGTGTGCCCAGGCCTTTTTCCTGCATGGCCTCGCGCAGTTCGTCGTCGTCCACCAGCTTGCCCGCGCCTTCCATGGCGCCCAGCAGTGTGGCTTCGTTGTAGCGGGCGGGCGGGCGGGTCTTCAGACCCTTGGCCACGGCCTCCTGGGTGTGCACCTTTTCGCCGGGCTGCACGGGCACCAGGTTCTGGCCCTTGTCACCGGCCTTGGCGTCTTCCACGTCCTCCGCCGCTTCCTTGCCGTACACGGCCATCCAGCCGGGTTTCACCAGCACCTTGCCTTCGGTCTTGAAGTGGTGGGTGGCACTGGCCACGCTCACCTTGCTGATGCGTGTGGTCACCATGAACTCGGCGCTGGGGAAGAACACCGCCAGGAAGCGGCGCACCACCAGGTCGTAGAGCTTCTGTTCGGCCTCGCTCAGGCCACTGGGCGCCTGCAGCGTGGGGATGATGGCAAAGTGGTCGCTCACCTTGCTGTTGTCGAACACGCGCTTGGTGGGCTTGATGTAGCCGTTGTCCAGCGCGGTGCGGGCGTGCTGCGACAGGTGGTGCATGGGGCTGGCGGCCAGCATCTCCATGGTCTGGCGCACGGTGCCCAGGTAGTCCTCGGGCAGGGCGCGGCTGTCGGTACGCGGGTAGGTCAGGGCCTTGTGTTTTTCGTACAGGCTCTGCGCCAGTGCCAGCGTGGTCTTGGCGCTGAAGCCGAAGCGGCCGTTGGCCTCGCGTTGCAGGCTGGTCAGGTCGTACAGCAGGCCGCTGGCCTGGGTGGTAGGCTTGGACTCTTCCGTCACGGTGGCGGGTTGCCCGCGCACGGCCTGCGCCACGGCCTGGGCCTCGGCCTCGGTCCACAGGCGGTCGGCCTTCAGCTCGGCATCGGCGTTGTCGCCATTGGGCTTCTTGAATGCCGGGTCAAACCACTTGCCCGGGTACTCGCCCGCCTGCGCTGCGAAGGTGGCGTGAATCTCCCAGTAGTCGCGGCTCTTGAAGGCGCGGATCTTTTCCTCGCGTTCCACCACGATGGCCAGCGTCGGCGTCTGCACGCGGCCCACGGTGGTCAGGAAGAAGCCGCCGTCGCGGCTGTTGAAGGCCGTCATGGCGCGCGTGCCGTTGATGCCCACCAACCAGTCGGCTTCGGAGCGGCTGCGCGCGGCGTCGGCCAGCGGGCGCATCTGCTCGTCGCTGCGCAGCTTGTCAAAGCCCTCGCGGATGGCCTGCGGCGTCATCGACTGCAGCCACAGCCGCTGCACCGGCTTGTTCAACGGCTTGGCGCCACCGGCGTACTGCTCGATCAGGCGGAAGATCAACTCACCTTCGCGCCCCGCGTCACAGGCGTTCACCAGGGCGCCCACGTCCTTGCGCTTGGCCAGCTTCACCACCGCCGACAGGCGCGACTTGGTCTTGTCGATGGGCTTGAGGTCGAAGTGCGGCGGGATCACCGGCAGGTGGGCAAAGCTCCACTTGCCGCGCTTCACGTCGTACTGCTCGGGGGCAGCAATCTCCACCAGATGGCCCACGGCGGACGAGACGACGTAGCGCTCGTTCTCGAAGTGGTCGTCGTGCTTTTCGAACTTGCCTGCCACGGGCGTCAGGGCCCGCACGATGTCCTGCGCCACCGAAGGTTTTTCGGCGATCACCAGGGTCTTGAAATTACCAGTCGTATTCATCTCTACAATTCACTCCCATGCGTGCGCGCGCGCACCTGTGTGCGCACACACGCGTGCATGCATGAAATTACCTTACCAAAATTTCCACACGTGCCAGCAGCCCGCCCCAAAACCCCCGCCCAGGCGCCCCGCCGCCGCATCCAGGTTCGCCGCTCGGGCGTACACGGCAAGGGCGTGTATGCCCTGGTAGACATCGCTGCCGGTGAGCGAATCATCGAATACACCGGCGAGGTCATCACCTGGGACGAGGCGCAGGAGCGCCACCCGCACGACCCCGCCGACCCGAACCATACGTTCTACTTCCACATCGACGACGGCCACGTTATCGACGCCAAGTTCGGCGGCAATTCGGCGCGCTGGATCAACCACAGTTGCGCCCCGAACTGCGAGGCCGAGGAAACAGATGGCGGCCGCGTTTTCATCCGTGCACTGCGTGATATTGCCGCAGGCGAAGAACTCTTCTACGACTACGGCCTGATCATCGACGAGCCCTACACCAAGAAGCTCAAGGCCGAGTACCCCTGCTGGTGCGGTGCGCCGCAGTGCCGGGGCACCTTGCTGTCGCCCAAGCGTGGCTGGCGGGCTCCGAGCAAAAAATGACGAACCCGCCCGGCGCCGCCTTGACGGCCCTGACGCGCCAGGCCGAAGGGCTGTGGCAGGCCGTGGCGCCGCTGTTGCCCGGCTTCAGCGTGGAGGTGCTGCCCAGCATCGATTCCACCAACACTGAATTGATGCGCCGCGCCCGTGCCGGGGATCAGGCGCCCACGCTGCTGGTGGCGCTGGAGCAGACGGCAGGCCGGGGGCGCCGGGGCAAGGGCTGGGTCAGCCGTCCGGGCGATTCGCTCACCTTTTCGCTGGGGCTGCCACTGGCGCCGCGCGATTGGTCGGGCCTGTCGCTGGCCGTGGGCGTGAGCCTGGCCGAGCACCTGCACCCGCAGGTGCGCCTGAAATGGCCCAACGACCTGTGGTGGCAGGAACGCAAGCTGGGCGGCATTCTGGTGGAAACGGCCAGCGTGGGTGAGCGGCGCTACGCCGTGATTGGTGCCGGACTGAACGTGTCCACGCCCGAGTTGCCGCCAGCCCTCGCGGCGCCCGATGATGTGAGTGCGCTGCCGCCCGTGCCGCCGGTGGGCTTGCACGAGTTGGGTGGCGTGGCCGCCGCGTTGGACGCTGGGGAGTGGCTGGCTGCCGTGGTGCCAGGTCTGGTGCGCGACCTGCTGGTCTTTGAACGGGAAGGTTTTGCGTCTTTCGCTGAGCGTTTTGCTGCCCGTGATGCCTTGGCCGGTCGTGTGCTGCGCCTGTCTGATGGCCGGGAGGGCGAAGCCGCAGGTGTTGGGCCCGACGGTGCGTTGCTGTTGCGAACATCCCAGGGTGTAGAGGCCGTCACCAGTGCGGAAGTGAGCGTGCGCCCATGTTGAAGCGGCTGCTGCTGGTCTTGTTGTTGGCCAACGGGTTGTTCCTGGCCTACACACAGGGCTGGCTGGCGTTTGCGGGCCTGGTGCCACAGGAGCCCCGCGAGTCGCACCGCCTGGCAGAGCAGGTCGAACCCGGCAAGCTGCGCATCCTCAACGCCCAAGGCCAGGCACCTGCCACCGCTGCAGCGCCGGAGCCCGGGGCATCCGACGTGCCGGGGCCGCAGGAGGCTGCGGCCAACGGCTCGTCGCCACCAGACGTGGCCGCCACGCCTGCAGCGGCCGCCCTTGCGCCCGAACCCACCGCTTGCTGGCAGGTCAGCGGCTTCAGCGTGGCACAGACGATCACCGTCAACGCAGCCATGCAAAAGCTGGGTGGCGTCGCCAAGGGTTGGTCCTTGAACGAATCGGTGCTGCCCGCGCGCTGGATTGTTTACCTCGGCAAGTTTGCCAACAGCGAGGCCTTGCAGCGGCGCCGTGCCGAGTTGCGCCAGGAGCGAATAGAACACCGAGAGGTAAACGTGCCCGCCTTGCAGCCCGGCCTGGCCCTGGGCACCTACTCCAGCGAGGATGCTGCCCGCAAGGCCTTGCAACAGGCTCAGCGTGACGGCGTGCGCGATGCGCGCGTCGTGCAGGAGCGGCAGGAATCCCGCACCTTCACCCTGCGCCTGCCCGCCGTGACTGGCAGCGAACGGCGCCAGATCGAGGGGCTGGGCTTCTTGGGCGACAAGACGCTGCAGCCCTGTTCCTGAACTCACCAACCGCCCCGCATGGGGTTTCAACCATGAACATCACCAAAGACACCGTCGTCACGCTCAGCTACCGCGTGAGCGACACCCAAGGCAAGCTGCTGGAAGCTAGCGAGGAGCCCATGGCCTACCTGCACGGCGGCTACGGCAACACTTTCGAGAAGATTGAAGCCGCGCTGGAAGGCCAGCAAAAAGGCTTTGCCACGACCGTGGTGCTGCAACCTGAGGATGCCTTTGGCGAACGCGACGAAAGCCTGGTGCAGACCATCGCCAAGGCCGATTTCCCGCCCGGTGTGAAGGTGGGCGGCACGCTGCGTGGTGTGGCCGACGACGGGCACGAGCGCATCTTCACCGTGGTCAAGATCAAGGGGCCGCAGGTCATCATTGACGGCAACCACCCGCACGCGGGCAAGGTGCTCAAGTTCGCACTGCAGGTGCTGGACGTGCGCGCCGCCTCTGCCGAAGAAGTGGCCCATGGCCACGCCCACGGCGAGCACGGCCACCACCACTGAAGCCCGCTTCAGTCGAGCTTGAAGGCGCCTACGGCGCTGCTGAGTTCCTTCGCCTGGCTCGACAGCGCGTGCGCTGCCTGCGCTGCACGGCTCACTTGAGTCACGTTGTGCTGCGTGACCTGGTCCATGCGGTCCATGGCGCTTGTGACCCGCTGCAAGCCTTCCCGCTGTTCCTGGGACGTCGTGGAGATGTCCCCCAGCAGCGCGGTCATGCGGCGGACTTCCTCCACGACCTCCCTCATGGTCGTGCCCGCCTGGGTGACGAGTTCCGCGCCGTTCTCAACGTGCCGAACCGAGTCACCGATGAGTTGGCTGATCTCCTTGGCCGCTGACGCGCTGCGCTGCGCGAGGCTGCGCACCTCTGCTGCCACCACGGCAAAGCCGCGCCCCTGTTCCCCAGCGCGGGCCGCTTCCACGGCGGCGTTCAGGGCCAGGATGTTGGTCTGGAACGCAATGCCGTCGATCACGGCAATGATGTCCACGATCTTGCGCGAACTGCCGCTGATGGCGTCCATCGTGCGCACCACTTGATCGACCACTGCCCCGCCTTTCTCCGCGATGCCCGAGGCGTGGCTGGCCAGCTGGCTCGCTGATTCAGCCCGTTCGGCATTGAGCAGCACGGTGCCTGCCAGCTGCTGCATGCTGTGGCTGGTTTCATGCAGCGACGCCGCCTGCTCTTCAGTGTGGCGGGTCAGGTCTGCATGACCGCTGTCGATGTCGGCTGCTGCGTCGGTGATGGTGTCGGTGGACGCCTTGATGCGCCCGACCAGGTCGGTGAGGGTGTCTTCCATCTCGCCCAGCGCCTGCAGCAGGCGGCCAAACTCCCCTTCACGTTCGGTGCCGAACTCCTGGCTCAGGTCGCCAGAGGCCACGGTCTCCGCAATCAGGATGGCTTCACCCAAGGGTTGGGAGATGGCTCTGGTGAGTGCCCATGTAGCGGTGAGGCAGGTCAGCACCGTCAGGCCGAAGATGGAGAAGAGCCCCAGTTTGGCTAAGCTTGCTTTGACCGGGTCCAGCGCCTGAATGGACAGGACCAGCGCCACGGTTGAAAGGCAAAGCACTAGGGTGAATGTCAGCATCAGCCATGCGCGGATGGTCAGGTTGGAAAGCCGCATGGCAGTGTCTCCGTGGTGGCGCCTGTGTTTGTGATCTATGCGATTTTTAGCGCCACGCATGCCAAGAGCGGTGTGGGAACTACCTATGCACCGCCCGCTGCCCCCAGCGTTTTCACGAAAGATTTGTAAACCACCCGAGACGCTTCGGGCACGTCACGCCAATAACGATCAACATGAAGCGTTGACGGGAAGGTGCGAACCTTTTCCCCCAGCATCGCCCGCATGGCATTCGGGTGCGGGCTTTCTTCAACACGGTACTCGATCACTCCCGGGACCTTGAAGTCACTCCCCAGAAAGACGTAGCTGTAGCTTCCGTCTATGCCAACCGTCATGCGGGTAAAGCGGTTGCCCAGCAGCACGCCAGGTTCGATCTTCGCTTTGGTCCAGTCGCGGTTGCGGCCTTGGTCCACCTCAATCACGGCAAGCGGCACAAAAATCCGCACGTGCAGCGTTGCTGCGCCAAACTCCTTCTGCACGTCCTTTTCGTTCCATACGAAGCTGGTGCTGTACAGGCTCAGACGTCCCGCGAACGTGAGCGTGTGGTCTGGCACGGCGGGCGAAAAAGCACTGCTGCCGGTGTTCAGGTAGTCGATGCTCTCTCCGCCAGAGCCGCCCTTGATCACCAGTGGCAGGCCCGGGGGCGACATGAAGACGCTGCGGATAGCGCCTTGCCCGGAGCTCTTCTCGGCTTCGGCATCTTCGACGCGCGGCGTCGTGGCGCCACGCGCTGCGAATTTCTTGTAATTTTCCGAGGCCAGCAACTTTTCCGGCGCAACCACCTCAAGTCCTGCCGTTTGCAACTCCTTCAGGAACTCCTGGTAAAGCGCGTTGGTGGTTTCCTGCATCCGCTCACGTGCAAGCGCCTGCCCGAAATCCACGCCAACCGTCCTGCTTGATGCCTGGTAGAGCGTGGTCACGCCGTTCGATCCCAGGTTGTGAAGTTGGGTCACCTCTCCCACCTGCGCTTCCACAAACTGAACGGTGAAAGATGCCACCGCCACCCTGCGTACCTTGCTCAAAGGTTCGCCGTTGACAACGTTGAGTTGAGGCTGGCCGAACACAGGTGCCGGAGCCGTTGGCGGTGGCGAATTGGTGGCCGGGGCGGGTGGCTGTGCCGCGCTGGTTTTTCCTGCATCATTGGTGCCGCAATTGCGGTTGAGGTACAGCTGCGTCAGGTGTTCCTTGCGGGCCAGGGCCTGTTTTTGCCGTTCGGCCGCCTGTACGGCATCCGTTGCTCCTTGCTGCTCTACGGTTGTGGCGGCCGCCTTGCTTGCCACGCTGCCAAATATGTGGCCGCCCAGGCCGCCAATGGCGCCAAAGAAGCCGCTTCGGCTCGCCACTTCGGCGGCAACACCAGCTGCCTGGCCCGCCGTGGCCTTGTTCTGTCCACTGGCCTGCAGAGCCTGTGTTTCCGCCACAACCTTGTCCATTTCGCCTGCTTCGTCCAGCATCTGCTGGCAAGTCAGGCTTCCATCTGTGAGTTTGACACGTTCGATCGGGGAGGGGGCCTGTTGTGCCGAGGCCGGTAGCCCCAACAGGCTGGACAGGGCCAGGGCGGCTGGCCCGAGGTTGCGCAACAGCATGGTCGACCTTTCCATCTCAGTTGTTGATCGGTTTTCATGCTATGGATAAAAATGACACATGTCGAGCCCTTGTCTGTTTGAGTAAGAAAAAATTGATCTGCGTCAGGCCTTAAGTGTTGTTATTGCCAATAGTCGGGCTGTGTGCCGCGACCAATGGGCAATAAAAAAGCGCCCCACTGAGGGGCGCTTGTCTGGCGAGGGGTGGGTGCTTCAGCGCGAAACCACGCGCACCATCTCCAGGCACTTGCAGGCGTAGCCCCACTCGTTGTCGTACCAGGCCACCACCTTCACGAAGTTCTTGTCCAGCGCAATGCCGGCGGTGGCGTCGAACACGCTCACACAGGACTCACCGCGGAAGTCGGTCGAAACCACCTTCTCGTCGGTGTAGCCCAGAATGCCTTTGAGCTTGCCTTCGCTCTGTGCCTTCATCTCGGCGCAGATTTCTTCGTAGCTGGCCTCGTTCGTCAGCTCCACGGTCAGGTCCACCACCGACACGTCGCTGGTGGGCACGCGGAAGGACATGCCAGTGAGCTTCTTGTTCAGTTCGGGAATCACCTTGCCCACCGCCTTGGCCGCGCCCGTGGTGCTGGGGATGATGTTTTCCAGAATGCCGCGCCCGCCGCGCCAGTCCTTGCGCGAAGAGCCGTCCACCGTCTTCTGGCTGGCCGTGGCTGCGTGCACCGTGGTCATCAGGCCCCGCTTGATGCCCCACTTGTCGTTCAGTACCTTGGCCACCGGGGCCAGGCAGTTGGTGGTGCAGCTGGCATTGCTGATGATGGCTTCGCCAGCGTACTTGGTGTGGTTCACGCCATAGACGAACATGGGGATGTGGTCGTCCTTGGAAGGAGCGGAGATCACCACCTTCTTGGCACCAGCGTCAAGGTGCAGCTTGCTGGTCGGCTCGGTCAGGTAGTGGCCGGTGCATTCCAGCACCACGTCAACGCCCATCTCGCCCCACTTCAGCAGGTGTGCGTCGCGCTCGTGGCTCAGGGCGATGTGCTTGCCGTTGACGATCAGGCCTTTGTCGTCATGGCTCACGTCGCCCTGGAAGCGGCCATGCACGCTGTCGTACTTGAGCATGTAGGCCAGGTAGTCGGCGGGCTTGGGGTCGTTGATGCCGACGATCTCGATGTCCTTGAAGCCCTTTTGCAGCGCAGCGCGCAGGGCAAGGCGGCCGATGCGGCCGAAACCGTTGATGCCTACTTTGATGGTCATGATGAGAACCTCGATCGAAAGTTACAAAATGGTTACGTAACCGTTTTTGACCGTTCTGCCCCGGCAGGGTGGCTTGATTGAGGCAGGAAGGTCAGCGCGCCAGCGCCGCCAGATACGGCGTGCTGGCGCGGGGAGGGGGTCAGCGCTGGAGCGCGGCCAGCACGGTCTCGGCAACGTTCTCGGCCGTGAAGCCGAAGTGCTTGAACAGCACCGGTGCCGGGGCCGATTCGCCGTAGGTGTCGATACCCACCACGGCGGCGCAGCCGTACTTCCACCAGCCGTCGGTGGAGCCCATTTCAACGGCCACGCGCGGCACGCCAGCGGGCAGCACAGAGGCCTTGTATTCCACGCTCTGGCGGTCGAAGGTGGTGGTGCTGGGCATGGAAACCACGCGCACCGGCACCTTCTGCTGGGCCAGCAGTTCCTGGGCCTTCAGGGCCAGCTGAACTTCAGAGCCGGTGGCAATGATGACGGCCTTGGGCTTCTTGTCAGCCTTGAAGCCCACTTCGGTGGGTTCGGCCAGCACGTAGGCGCCTTTGTTGATGGCATCCAGGCCCGAGGCGTCGGGCACCAAGCCAGACGTGGCCTTGGGCGCGTAGGGCAGGTTCTGGCGGCTAAGCAGCAGCGCGGTGGGGCGCTGGGTGTTGTGCAGGGCCACGGCCCATGCCACGGCGGTCTCGGCCGTGTCGGCGGGGCGCCACACGTCCAGGTTCGGGATCAGGCGCAGGCTGGCGGCGTGTTCGATGGACTGGTGCGTGGGGCCGTCTTCACCCAGGCCGATGGAGTCGTGCGTGAACACGTGCACCACGCGCTGCTTCATCAGCGCGGCCATGCGGATGGCGTTGCGGCTGTAGTCGCTGAAGGTGAGGAAGGTGCCGCCGTAGGGGATGAAGCCGCCATGCAGCGCCACGCCGTTCATGATGGCGGCCATGCCGAATTCGCGCACGCCGTAGTTGATGTGGCGACCGCCCTGGCCCGCCTCGTTCTTCACCACCGCACCAGCGGCGTCAAAGCGCAGGTTGGGGGTGGACTTGGTGTTGGTCAGGTTGGAGCCGGTCAGGTCGGCGCTGCCGCCCAGCAATTCGGGCAGGGCCGCGGTGTAGGCTTCCAGGGCAATCTGGCTGGCCTTGCGGCTGGCCACGGTCTCGGCCTTGGTGTGGGCTGCCAGCACGGCGTCCACCACAGTCTGCTGGAAGCTCTTGGGCAACTCGCCCTTCATGCGGCGCACGAATTCCTTGGCTTCCTTGGGGAAGGCGGCCTTGTAGGCGGCAAAGCGCTCGTTCCAGGCTTTCTCGGCGGCTTTACCAGCTTCCTTGGCGTCCCAGGCGGCGTAAATGTCCTTGGGGATGCTGAAGGGCGCGTGCGTCCAGCCCAGCGCTTCGCGGGTGAGCTTGATTTCCTCGGCGCCCAGCGGCTCGCCGTGGGCCTTGGCGGTGTTGGCGCGGTTCGGGCTACCTTTGCCGATGGAGGTCTTGCAGACGATCAGCGTCGGTTTGTCAGCGCTTTGCTTGGCCTGGGCAATGGCGGCGTCCACGGCGTCGGTGTCGTGGCCGTCCACCGGACCGATCACGTTCCAGCCGTAGGCCTTGAAGCGTGCGGGGGTGTCGTCGATGAACCAGGGCGTGACCTGGCCGTCGATGGAGATGCCGTTGTCGTCGTACAGGGCCACCAGCTTGTTCAGCTTCCAGGCGCCGGCCAGGGCCACGGCCTCGTGGCTGATGCCTTCCATCAGGCAGCCGTCGCCCAGGAACACGTAGGTGCGGTGGTCAACGATCTGGTGGCCTTCGCGGTTGAACTCGGCGGCCAGCAGTTTTTCGGCCAGTGCCATGCCCACGGCGTTGGTGATGCCCTGGCCCAGCGGGCCGGTGGTGGTTTCCACGCCGGGGGTAATGCCCACTTCGGGGTGGCCAGCGGTCTTGCTGTGCAGCTGGCGGAAGTTCTTCAGTTCGCCAATGGGCAGCTTGTAGCCGCTCAGGTGCAGCAGCGAATAGATCAGCATGGAGCCGTGCCCGTTGGACAGCACAAAGCGGTCGCGGTCGGCCCATTGAGGATTGGTGGGGTTGTGCCGCAGGTGGCGGCTCCACAGTGCCACGGCCATGTCGGCCATGCCCATGGGGGCGCCGGGGTGGCCGGAATTGGCTTGCTGCACGGCGTCCATGGCCAGGGCGCGGATGGCGTTGGCCATGGTCTGTGCGGAAACTGCGGATGTGGTGGCGGCGGTCATGTGGGCCTCGGGGTAAGTGGCGCGCGGCAGGCGCCGCGGATCGACAAACCCATGATTTTACCGAACCCCCACGATTCGCTGCCCCCCGAGGGGGCCTTCGTCGCATTGGGACGGCCCGGCAGCGACTCAAAGGGGCGCCGTTTTGACCCGTTGCCTCAGGCCAACACCACCAGTGCCAGTCCAATGGCGGCAGGAACCGCCTGTATGAAGAGAATCTTGCGGCTGGCCGTGGCTGCACCGTAAATGCCCGCAACGAGCACGCAGGCCAGGAAGAAGATTTGCACGTCAACCTTGCCCGTGCCCAGGCCCCACAGCAGCCCGGCGGCCAGGAAGCCGTTGTACAGCCCCTGATTGGCAGCCAGCACCTTGGTGGCGCGGGCAAACTCCAGAGGTTTGCCAAATGCCTTGAGTCCGGCGGGCTTGTCCCACAGGAACATTTCCAGCACCAGAATCCAGATGTGCAGCAGGGCGATCAGCGCGGCGGCGATGTTGGCGGCCAAGGTCATGAAACGTCCTGACTGGTCAGCGGGAAGACAGGGCCTTTTCGATCTTCTTGTCGGTCTTGTATTGGCTTAAAGCGTAGACCGACCAGAGCGCGGCGGGAATCCAGCCGATGATGGTGATTTGCAGGAGCAGGCAGATGATGCCCGCGAACGGCCGCCCGATGGTGAAAAACTGCAACCAGGGCAGAAAGATGGCCAATAAAAGTCGCATGAGGTTCCTCCACTTGAATGGGGGCAGTCTGCCAGAGTTGGGGTGGCGCGGCAAACAGTTCGGCCATAAGTCACCGTGCGCTGTCGCACCCCGCGGATGCTCCCGCGCGTCAACTTGATGACCGCGTAACCCACCAGGCTGAAACCACGATCAGCGCACCGCCGAGCCAGCCCTGCCACGTCATGTGTTCGCCCAGCAAGGTGACGGCGATCAGCGCGCCCCACAGCGGTTCGCTGCCCATCAGCAGGGCCACGCGCGAAGGTTGGGTGCGCGCGATGGCGTAGTTCTGGACAAAGAACGCGAGCAAGGTGCACAGCAGCACAAGGAAGGCGATGGCACCCCAGAAAGACGCATTGCCTGGCAGCGGCGCCCAGGCCGTGCCGTGCACAGCCACTGCCATGGCGGCGGCACCCAGCGTCATCACGCCCATCTGCACGGCAGTCAACGTCAAGGCGGGCAGGCTGTGCCGTTGCCCATGGCGACGGGTCAGGCAAACCATCACGCCTCGCAGCAAGGCCGCCAGCACCATCAGCCCATCGCCCCAGGAAAGACCCGCCCCAGCGCCGTGCTGGAAGGCGAGCAGGGTGGCGCCCAGCAGCGACAGGCCCGCAGCACTTGCCACCATGGCGCTGGGCCGCACCCGCAGCAGCCACCATTCGCACAGAGGCGTGAAGGCCACGCACAGGCTGATGAGAAACGCCGCGTTGGCGGCAGATGTGAGCGACACGCCAAAGGTCTCGCAAACGAAGATGGCCAGCAGGTTGGCGCCCAGCGCCGACGCACCCGCCAGCGCCGCGGGCCAGGATGCGCCAGCCAGCCCCCGCAGGGCAGGCAGCAACAGCAGAAAGGTCAAGCCAAAGCGGAGCACCAGCAGTTGCAGTACAGGCATCTGTTCGGCGGCGATCTTGGCTGCGCTGTAGCTGCCGCCCCAGATCACGGCCACGAGCAGCAGCAGCAGGCCTTCAACATGCATGGTGCGTGGAGGGCGAGCGCATTGTGTTGCTGTGGTGCCAATGGATGCCATGCCGTGTTCCAAGTGTGTGAGCGAATGGGCATTGTTCAGCGCACCTGTGGCATTGACTAGACTTGAAGCCAGAACAGGAGCTTTGCGCCGTGGGAACAGATGACTTCCTTGAAGTGATGCACGAACTGGTGACCTTCGTGCGGGTGGCCGAGTCGGGCAGCTTTTCGGCGGCGGCGCGGCGCCATGGTTTGACGCCATCGGCCGTGAGCAGGCAGGTGGCGCGGCTGGAGCGCGCCATGGGTGTTTCGCTGCTGCAGCGGACCACGCGGCAGTTGCGCCTGACGCAGGCAGGGTTGGAGGTGCTGGAGCGCGGGCGCGAAATGGTGGCCGCCGCCCAGGCCACGCTGCGCGTGGCAGAAGGGCACGTGGGGGCACCCAGAGGGCTGGTGCGCATCAGCGCGCCCAAGGCCTTTGCGCGCCATGTGCTGCACCAGCCGTTATTGGCCTTCATGCAGCGCTACCCGGATGTGGACGTGCACCTGATGGTGACGGACCGGCCCGTGGACCCATTGCGCGAAGGCGTGGACCTGGTGGTGCGCCTGACCGACGACCCGCCGCAGGGCATGGTTGCGCGGGCCTTGATGCCGGTGCGGCAACTGGTGTTGGCCAGCCCGGACTACCTGGCCAAGCACGGTGCAGTGGAAACACCGCACGACTTGCTGGCCCACAGCTGCCTGTCGCTGGGCGAACACGCGCTGGACAACCGCTGGCACTTCACTCGCGGGGGCGAAGAGGCCGAGGTGACGGTCAACGGACGCTACACCATCAACCATAGCGAAATGCGGCTGGCGGCCATTGAAGCCGGTTTGGGCGTGGGGTGCGTGCCTGACTTCGTGGCGGGCGAGGCGCTGGCTTCAGGCCGCGTGGTTGAACTCCTGCCCGACTGGACGTTCGACAGCCACTACCAGGGCAAGGCGCAACTGCTGTTTCCTGCCTCGCGCTACACCGCGCCCAAGGTGCGGGCGTTGATTGACCATCTGGTGGCGGTTTTCGCCCAGGGGCCAGTGTCACAGAGCACGTAGAGCCCGGTTGTATCGCCACTCCACGAACGCCAGATTGGGAACCCAGCATAACCACGCAATGGCTGCGTAAGCTTGAGCGAAATCGATGCCCATGGCGATGGAGCCCGGGACGTAGAACCGCAGTGTGACCGCTGCAAACGTGAGCGAGAAGTTTCGCACCATCCATTTACGGTGTTTGTGAATGGCCCCTTGCCGTGCAGCAAGGTAAGCGCGCAACCCGGTATAGAGCCACGCAACCGCCAGGGCCGCAAAGCCCAAACGGGCCACCGTGCCGCCGAACGCGTGCTGCGCCAAGTACAGGCCAGACAATCCGCCCACCAGCACTCCCACGCCCAAATAGACACGGCCAAGCCAGCGGTGAATGCGGACGTGCTTTTGACGCAGAGCTGAAGAAAACTGAAGCGGGCCAACCACCAGTGCAACGGCAGATGCAAAGACATGGGTGTAAATACCCGCCGGATGTGCCAGAAAATTTCCCCGCATGTCCGGGTGCACAACCGAACCCAAAGGCAGAACACCGTAAGCGAACACCGCGTAGGCGGCAACGCCGAACGCGAGCAGGTAGAGCAGGCCGGTTTCAATCGAGCGCATGGGGTTGAGGCGCATTGTGGGCGAAGTGTGGCGTAGGCGGTGCCACAAGCTCCCAGGCGTGGTGAAGCAGGGCATTGGAAACCACGTGCGGTTCATTCGGGGGCGAAATGGGTAGCCCGAACCAGTGTGGGATGGGGGCGTCAAACGCGAACTCAATTGCCTTGGCATGGAGTGTGTCCTGTCCGGCGGGACTTTCAAGCACAAGCTGCAAGAGCTGTTCGAACCCGACAGAAGCGAGTTGCGGCTCGGAAATGCGCAAGGCGCCAATGCTGCGCCAAGCGTTGACGCAGCCAACTTCGACAAAGGCAGGCCTTTGCCCCGGAGCCGGGCAGCCAAGCTCGCGGTGCAAGGAGGTGAATAACGGCTCCAGGGAACGAGCTGCCTGGAGGCACTTGATGCCGAAGGTTTTGACCTCCAGCGCTGAACCAACCATGCGTGCGCCGAAGAACGCGGAGCCAAAGAACGCCTCAAAGGCGACCTCGGTGCTTTGTTCTAGGTAGGCGGTCAGTTCAGCGTGCAACGGCAGACGGTCACTTGGGAACGACCAAGCGCTCTCCCACGCGCCATCCTTCGCGAACTGGTATGAAGTAGGCGCAGAAGTGAACTGCGGCAGACTGGCAAGCATTGACAGGCCCGGCATCTTGGTCAGGCGGCAGCCAGCAGCTTGGGCTGAGACAAACGGTAAACCCTGATGGCGGCTGCGCAAGCGAGAGCGATACCCAGAACGACTTCGGCCCAGATGGTGACATTGGTGGCGAACGTGTGTTCCGAGCACAGTGCCAGGGTGTAGTGAAGCAAGCCGTCAACGCCGAGCAAGCCGTAAGCGATGAGCAGGCTTGCGCCAACACGGGTCAGGCCCGCACGCTGAGCAAGGAGCGATAAGCCGCCAACGGCGGCCACGCCGAGCCAAGCCAGGTACACGGACTCCCTGGTCATTGAAGCGGGCAGGCCGGGGTAGAAGGCAATGTATTCGGCGTTGTGCGTGAAGTGCGCCAGGCTTGCCAGCGTATAGAGGCCGAACAGGAGGTTCATTTGGAAGCTCATGGCTTTCTTGGGTAGGCGTGAAAGCCGTCGAAATCGGCTTTACCCAGCGGCACACCTTGACTGCGAAGAACCGCGTACGCGGCAGTGACGTGGAAGAAGAAGTTCGGCAGGGCGTACTGGAACAGAAACTCGGAACCCGGCAGCCGCACGAGTGCTTCACCCGCCTGGCTTTCGACGATGCGCGATTCAGCGCCCAGGAACTGCGCGGGCTCAAGTGCCTTCAGCAACTTGACGGCCCTGTCGGCTCTGGCGTGCAGTCCGGCAATCGTTTCCGGAAATTCGCCGTATGGCGGAATGGGCTTACCTGCAAGCGGATACGTGGCACGCAGTGTGAAGTTGGTGGCAATCACCACCTGGCGCTCGAACGGGAGCATGTCTGGTGCAAGCCTTGCTGCCAGGAGCGTTTGTGGGCTGCCGTGCTGAGCCTGCGTCCACTCCTCAGCTGCGCGTACCAGGCCAGAGAGACGGTCCAGGTAGCGCAGGAACACGGGGACTGATGCGTCGAAGAGGGGTGGAGGCATGGATCCCACTGCGAAGCCGCAAAGACATTGACCTTCCAAGTGCAAGCCCTCCTGATTTTTTGTAGCGGTAACGCAGATTCTATGCAGGCATGCACAGCGACATCCGCCACAATCGGGCGCATTGTGATGAACACACTCCCCCCCGCCCAAGCCCTGTTGCTCGCCGCCGGCCGTGGCGAACGCATGCGCCCGCTCACCGACGCCACGCCCAAACCCCTGCTGGAAGTTCAAGGCCGCCCCCTGCTGGCCTGGCATCTGTCTGCCATGGCGCGCGCTGGGGTGTCGCACGCCTGCATCAACACCGCCTGGCTGGAGGAGCAGATTCCCGCCCGCCTGGGCGCCGAATGGCAGGAATATGGCCGCACGCTCGCGTTGAGCTATTCTCTGGAAGGCCGGGATTTTGGTGGCGCGCTGGAAACCGCCGGTGGCATTGCGCGTGCCCTGCCGCAGCTGGCCGAAGTGTTCTGGGTGGCTGCGGGTGATGTGTTTGCGCCCGGCTTTGCCTTTGCGCCCCAGGCGCTGGCCCGTTTTGCCGCCAGCACCATGCTGGCGCATGTGTGGCTCGTGCCCAACCCTGAACACAACCCCAGGGGTGACTTTGGTCTGTCACCCGAGGGGCTGGCGCTGAACCTGCCCCCCGAACACCCCGGGCCGCGCTACACCTACAGCACCGTTGGCCTGTACCGGCGTGCTCTCTTCGAGCAGCCGCTGTGCAGCATTCCACTGGGCAACCCCCAGGGGGTGAAAGCCCCGCTGGCGCCCTTGCTGCGCAAGGCGATGGACAATGGGCAAGTGAGCGCCGAGTTGTACACCGGGCCCTGGACCGACGTGGGCACCCCCGAACGCCTGGCGCAGTTGAACCAGACTTCCTGAACCGCATTCAGAACACCCCATGAGCGCCATTGCCCACCAAGCCATCTACGCCGACCGCCGTGCCCGCCTGGCCGCCCAATTGGGCCCGGGTGGCGTGGCCATCATTCCCACCGCGCCCGAGCGCACGCGCAACCGCGACAGCGAATACCTGTTTCGCTTCGACAGCTACTTCTACTACATCACCGGCTTTACCGAGCCGCGCGCCTGGCTGGTGCTGACGGCCGAAGGCCACGCCACGCTGTTCTGCCAGCCTAAAGACCTGGAGCGCGAGATTTGGGACGGCTACCGCCTGGGGCCCGAGGCCGCGCCCGCAGCGTTGGGTGTGGATGAGGCGTATTCGGTGGACGATCTGGACGCCCGCCTGCCCAAGCTGCTGGAGAACCGCCACACCGTGTGGTACCCGTTTGCCATTCACGCCGGGCTGGAAACCCGGGTGGACGGCTGGCTGCAGAAGGTGCGTGCCCGCGTGCGCTACGGTGCCTTGTGCCCCGACGCCCAGCGCGACCTGTGCAGCCTGCTCGACGAAATGCGCCTGATCAAGGACGCGCACGAAATTGGCGTGATGAAGCGCGCCGCGCAGATCAGCGCGCAGGCGCACATCCGCGCCATGCAGCGCAGCGCGGCCATGATCCGCGCAGGGCAGGAGGTGCGCGAATACCACCTGGACGCCGAACTGCTGCACGAATTCCGCCAGCACGGCTCGCAGTACCCTGCCTACGGCAGCATCGTGGCTGCGGGCGCCAACGCCTGTGTGCTGCACTACCGGGCCGACAACGCCCCTGTGCGCGACGGCGAGCTGGTGCTGATCGACGCCGGTTGCGAGCTGGACGGCTACGCCAGCGACATCACCCGCACCTTCCCGGCCAACGGCAAGTTCACCGGGCCGCAACGCGCGCTGTACGACCTGGTGCTGGCTTCGCAGCAGGCAGCAGTGGAAGCCACGCGCCCCGGTAAACGCTTTGTGGACCCGCACGACGCCACCGTGCGCGTGCTGGCACAGGGGATGCTGGACCTGGGTCTGCTCAACCGCAACGACGTGGGCCACCTGGACGACGTGATTGAGAAGCGACACTACTTCCGCCACTACATGCACCGCACCGGCCACTGGCTGGGGCTGGACGTGCACGACTGCGGCAGTTACGTGGAACCGGCCGAGGTGGGGCAGCTCAGCGAACGCCGCGACCCGCTGTCGGGTGAAATCATCAAGGACCGCCCGAGCCGCATCCTGCGCCCCGGCATGGTGCTGACCATCGAGCCCGGTCTGTACGTCAGCCCTGCGCCCGATGTGCCCAAGGAGTTCTGGAACATCGGCATTCGCATTGAGGATGACGCCGTGGTGACAGAGGACGGCTGCGAGTTGATCACCCGTGGCGTGCCGGTGGACGGTGACGAGATTGAGGCGCTGATGCGTGGTTGACTCTCCAGCCCTGCGGAGTGCTTGCCACCTGGGGTATCGGCGTGGACAATGGAACCAGATACGTTGGGACGTCGGAGAAATACATGACGCCATTTCAGTGGCAGCGCCGTGTTTTGGGGATGGGGCTACTGGCCGCGCTGGCATTTCGCGCGCAGGCCAGCGAGCGATTGCCGCTCAGGGTGCTGGCTTGGCCCGGTTATGCGGATGCGGACGTCATACAGGCGTTTGAAAAACAGACCGGCCGCAAGGCCGACGTGACGTTTGTTGATTCAGACGCGGCGTTGTGGGAGCTTGTGAACCGCAATGGCGGGCGCGATTTTGACGTTTTCGCCGTGAACACGGCTGAGTTGCAGCGTTACATCAGCGGTGGTCTGGTGCTGCCTATCGACTCCGCCGCCGTACCCAACACCCGCAGCCAGACGCAGGCGTTCTCCAATCCCCGAATCATCAAAGGGTTGGTCCATGGTGGGCAGGTGTTTGCCGTGCCATACACCTACGCCGAGATGGGGTTGATCTACGACCCCGCCCAGGTGTCAGAGCCGCCGTCAAGCATCAATGTGCTGTGGGACCCCAAGTACCAGGGCAAGGTGCTGGCGTACAACGGCGGCACGCACAACTTTTCTCTGGCGGCGCAGTCGCTGGGCTGGCCGCAGCCATTTCGCCTGAAGGCCGAGCAGTGGGCACCTGCGGTGGAGCGTCTGGTGGCGCTGCGGCGCAACGTGGGGGGGTTTTACACGCAGCCTGACGAGTCCGTACAGTTGTTCAAGAGTCGCAAGGCCGCCTTGATGTTTGCCAACTACGGCTCGCAGCAGGTGAAGCTGCTCAAGGCCCAGGGCGTGGATGTGGGCTATGCGGTGCCGCGCGAAGGGGCGCTGGCGTGGCTGGACTGCTGGGCTGTCACGCGCGGTGCACGCGAACCTGGGCTGGCGATGGCCTGGATCAACTTCATGCTGGAGCCTTTGCCCGGGCGTGTCCTGCTGGAGCGTCAGGGTCTGGCCAACACGACGTCGGATTCGCCTTTCATCCGCAAGGGTGCGCGTTTGGTGTGGCTGGAGCCAGTGGAAAGTGAAGACCGTCGCAACCTGCTGTGGAGTCGCATTGTTTCGGGTGACCGCGTGGGCAAGGTGCTGGCGCCATGAGGTTCGGCATTGCTGCCAAGCTGGCGCTGCTGCTGGCCCTGGTGGGGGTGCTGGCGGCGGGCATAGCCTCGTTCCACGGTTTTTTGGTCAGCCGGGATTTGCTGGTTGATTCGGCCAAAGACAAGCTGCTGACTTCCACACAGGTGCTGGCGCGTCGCATCACCACGTCGCGGCAAGAGATTTCCCGTGTTCTGCAGATGCTGGCTGAACACCCTGCAGCCCGGGCCACGCTGACGGCGCAGAACCCGGTGTTGGACGAGCAGATCGCGGTGCTTTTTGAGCAGGTCATGCACACCAACCAGGCGTACACACAGATGCGCCTGATTTCGGCCAAGGAGCATGGGCTGGAGCAGGTGCGGGTGGAGCGCGATGAACAGGGGTTGGTGAGGGTCCAAGGAGATGATCTGCAGGAAAAGGGTCATTACCCTTATGTCTCCCAGACCTTGGCGTTGCCCAGGGGCAGCACTTACATGTCGCGCATTGCCATCAACCACGAGCGTGGCACCCCTTTCAACATGGACAAACCGGCTATCGTGCTGGCCATGCCCGTGGTGGGCCAAGAAGGGCAACCCGCGCTGGGTGTGGTGGTGGTGAACGTTGATCTGCGGGCTGTATTCCGGTTGCTGGCGGCTGATTCGCCGAGCGGTTTCCAGCTGTTCCTGGCGAACGCCGAGGGCGACGTGCTGATACACCCGGACAGTGCCCGGACTTTTGGTTTTGACAAAGGCCGCCGCATTCTCATTCAAGAAGAGTTTGAACCGACACGCGCGTTGGTTGAAGGCGGCATGAAAGAAGTGTTGTTCGAGGCGAGAGACGTGGCCACGGGTGCTCCGCTGGTCGCCGCCTTTGTACGTCGCGGGTTGGAGGTTGCGTCGGACGAGCAGGGTCTCTTGCTGGGTTTGGCGCAGCCGCTGGCGGCGGTGCTGCAGGAGGTCAGCCGGCCACGCACGGAAATATTGGCTATCGTAGGGGTGCTTTCGACGGGTTGCGTCGTGGTGGCCGTGCTGCTTGCAGGCGCTGTGACGCGCCCCATCAATGCCATCAACCTGGCGGCCGGCCAGTTTGCGCAAGGCCAGACTGAAGCCCGCCTGCCGTTGGTGCGCAATGACGAGATCGGTGATCTGGCTCGCAGTTTCCAACGCATGCAGGACCAGATTTCGCGGCAGATGGTGACGCTGCGCGACAACCGCGAAGAACTGGAGCACATGGCCCAGCACGACCCGTTGACCGGCTTGCCGAACAGGCGCATGTTGCAGGAGCGACTGGATCAGGCAGTTGCGCGTGCGCGCCGCAACCACGAACACGTGACCCTGCTGTTCGTGGATTTGGACCGTTTCAAGGACATCAATGATCGCCTGGGGCACGATACGGGCGACTACGTGTTGCGCGTGGTGGCCAAGCGCATGCAGGCTGTGCTGCGCGAAATCGACACCCTGGCGCGCATTGGAGGTGACGAGTTTGTGGTGCTGCTGGATGCGCCCTCGCCCGGGCCGGAAGGCATTGTCACCGTGGCCGACAAGATCATTGAGCAGGCGCGCGCCGATATACCCTACGGATTGCAGGCGCTCAATGTCGGCGCCAGCATCGGTATCAGCCAGTACCCGCAGGACGGACACACTGCAACGGACCTGATCTCCGCTGCTGACCGTGCGATGTACCAGGCCAAGGCCGATGGGCGCAACACTTTCTGTTTTGCCAGTCCTTGAGTTTGTGGGTGAAGGGGTTCAGGGTTTGCGGCGCCAGGCGCGCGGGTTGCCCGCCTTGAGGCACGCGCGCCGGTAGGCGTGCAGCGTGGCCTCGGCTCGGTCCAGCAGGCTGTCGGGCGCGTAGCCGGTGCCGTCGTGCGTCTGCCCGAAAGGCACGCCGGTGAGCCGTTCCATGGCTTCGCCCACGTGTGCGGCGGTGTAGATGTGAAAACGCCCTTGCGTCACTGCGTCACAGACTTCCCGGTCGAGCATGAGGTGGCGGCGGTTGCGCTGCGGCACCAACACCCCTTGTTCGCCAGACAGCCCTTGCGCCTGGCAGACGCGGAAGAAACCTTCGATCTTTTCGTTCACGCCGCCGATGGGCAGCACGTCGCCAAAGGCGTTGAGCGCACCGGTGACGGCGATGCCCTGCCGCAGCGGAACGCCCGACAGCGATGACAGCAGCGCGAACAGTTCGGCACACGAGGCCGAGTCGCCTTCAATGCCGCTGTATTCCTGCTCGAACACGATGGACGCGGACAGCGCCAGCGGCGCGATGTGCGCGAAGAGGGCCGACAGGTAGCTGTGCAGGATGAGCACGGCCTTGTCGTGGATGGGCCCGGAGAGTTCCACTTCGCGCTCGATGTTGAGCAGCCCTTCGGAGCCCGCGACGGTGCGGGCGGCCACGCGCATGGGCAGGCCGAAGCGGTAGTCGCCCAGATCGATGACGCTCAGGCCGTTGAGCTGGCCCACGCGCGCGCCACCGAGCGCGATGAGGCGGTCGCCTTCCAGAATGGCTTCGCGCAGGCGCTGGTCGGGGTAGTCGTGGCGGTGGTTGCGCGCGGCCAGGGCGGCTTCCACGTCCTGCCGCTCCACCAGGCGGGCGCCGCGTGCCTGGGCGGTGGCGGCGCTTTCCACCACCAGGGCCTCGGTGCGGGCGAAGGCGGCGCTCTGGCGGGTCTGGTCCTCTGCCTCGCGGTGGGTGTCTTCGATCAGCCGTGCCACGGCGGCGGCGCTGAAGTGCGGCAGGCCCAGGCGGGCGCAGGTGTGCCCGACGAACACGCCGGTGGCGTAGCGGGTGTCGTCGCTGGCGTGGAAGGCGTCGGCAAAGTCCACCTTCACGCGGAAGTGGCGGGCAAATTCGGGGTCGCCTTCTTGCAGGGCATAGAAATGCTCGTTGGAGCCGATGAGCACGATCTTCACATCCACGTCCACGGCTTCGGGTTCCAGCGAGGTGGTGGCCAGCGCGGTAAACATGGTGCCGGGCTCTTCGATCTGCAGGCGGCCGCTGCGCAGGAAGCGACGCAGCTTTTCCCAGACCAGCTCGTCGGTGAACAGGTCGCGCATGTGCAGCATCAGGTAGCCGCCATGGGCCTTGAGCAGGCTGCCCGCGCGGATGCGCGAGAAGTCGGTGACCAGCACGTCGTTTTCTGACTGGTATTCGATGCTGCCGAAGAGTGGCCGGTACAGCGGGTTGTTCTCGACGATGACGGGGGCGCCCTGGGTGTTGGCGTTGTCCACCACCAGGTTGACGCGGTAGCGCGAGAGCTGGCGTGCGAGCGCTTCGCGGCGTTCCTCGTCGTCCTCGGGGGCGGCGACCTCGAACAGGTCGAGGTGATCCAGCACGTCGCGGGCCACTTCGTCCAGCCACGTGCCGAGCTTGCGCGTGTCCTTGAACTGCTTCTTCAGTTCCTGCCGGATGTTTTGCAGTTCGCGGTCCAGCAAGGGTTTCACGGCCTGCCGCCGCAGCGCCACCATGCCGTCGCGCAGGGCGCGCTCCAGCGGCGCAGTCACTTCCAGGAAGCGCAGGATTTCCCCACGCAGTTCGCGCTCGCCTTGGTCAAAACGCTCGCGCGACTCCTTGGGCAGGGCTGCCATGTCTGTGGCGGAAAGCACTTCGCCCTTTTCGTCGATCAGGGTGAAGATGAGCTGGCCGCTGTCGCGGCGCAGGGCAAAGTGGCGTTCGTCGGCAAAGGCAGACAGGGCGCTGTAGGCCTGGGCTTCCTGGTCGGTGTAGTTGCGCTCCAGGGCGTCGCTGTCGGCCTTGAAGTCGGGTTCTGTGAAGCGCTTGGGAATGTCCACCTGCAGGGTGCGGGTGAGTTCGGCCATGAGCTGGCGCAGCTGGCGGCCCTGGCCAGCGGGGAGGCGCAGCGCGCGGGGGCGCTCGGGGCTTTCAAAGTTGTGCAGGTAGCACAGGTCGGGCGGCACGGGGCGGCTGGCGGCGGCAGCCTCCATCTCCTGCTGCAGCAGGGTGGAGCGTCCGGTGCCCACGTCGCCCAGCACAAACAGGTGGTAATGCGGCTGGTCCAGCCCCAGGCCAAAACGCGCGGCGGTGTGAGCGCGCTCCTGGCCAATCCAGGGCAGGGGCTCCTGGCTCAGTTCGGCGGTGTCGGCAAAGCCCAGGGCATTGGGGTCGATCTGCAGGCGCAGGTCGCCCGGAGCCAGGCGTTGCGCGGGGGACAGGGGGGCGTTTGTCAGGTCGGTCATGGTTTTTTCCCTGGGCTGGCCGTTGTGCTGTGCACGGTCAGTCTAGCGCCGTTCGTCGGGATGTACTCAAGTGTTTGTGACGCATGCCGAAGCGCAAGACATGAAGATCACCCAATCCGACATTGCGCTGGCCAGCCGCCAGGAGCGCACCGACACCCAGCAGGTGAGTGAGCGCTTGCGTTTCTGGCGCGGCGCAACGGGTGCGGGTGAAGGGGTTGCCACGCGCAGCGAATCTGGTGGCGGCTCGCGCCCATCGGTGCTGCTGGCGCTGTCTGACGTGGCGCGCCAGGCGCGCCCGCTGGAGGTCCCGGGCCGCGCGGTGGGCCGCCCGTCTCACCAGCCTGCCCAGGCGGCCGAGAAAACGCGCGAAGTCAAGTCCGACGAGAAAGACGCTGTCGAACCCCGCTTGCAGGTGCTGGCGCGCATGGTCGAGGCGATGACGGGCATCAAAGTGCGCGTGTTCCACGCTGAAGAGTTGCGTGGCGAAGTGACGGCTGTGGAAGTGTCAGACGCATCCAGCAATGCAACGGCGGCCGCCAGTGCGCAGCGTGCGGGCTGGGGCATGACCTATGACCGGGTCGAAATCCGCTACGAACAGGAGATTTCGGTTTTTGCGGCGCAAGGCACCGTGAGCTTGGCCGATGGGCGCAGCATCAGCTTCGAGATGGGGCTGGTGATGCAGCGCGAGCAACTGGACGTGAGCCAGGTGCAAGTGCGCGCCGGTGATGCCGCCGTGATGAAGGACCCGCTGGTGTTGCACTTCGACGGCGCGGCCCCTGCATTGACCGACACGCGCTTTGCCTTTGACCTGGACGCCGACGGCACCGCCGAGAACATGCCCTTCGTGGGGGTGAGCAGCGGCTTCCTGGTGTTCGACCGCAACGCCAACGGGCAGGCCGACGATGGCACCGAACTGTTTGGCGCCACCACCGGCAACGGCTTTGCCGAACTCGCCGCGCACGATGGCGACGGCAATGGCTGGATCGACGAGTCTGACGACATTTATGCCCAACTGCTGGTGTGGCAGAAGGACCTGCAGGGGCAGGACAGCCTGCGCACCTTGCAAGAGGCCAACGTGGGCGCGCTCTACCTGGGCCAGGTGGCCAGCCCCTTCAGTGTGAAGGGTGAGGGCAACGCCACCCTGGGGCAGGTGCGAGCCAGCGGTGTCTATCTGGCAGAGACCGGCGAAACCGGTGTGATGCAGCAGATCGATCTGTCGGTTTGATCTGCTGCGGCGGTCGCCGTCAGCGGCGCTGCACCGCCTGGCCAGGGTCGAAGTCGGCCGCCTTGATAGGGCTGCGCGCCTGGATGTAGCCCCGCAGCACCTCGGCGTCGGTGAAGCCGGTGTCTCGGTAACCGGGGTGGGTGTTCAGTTTGGGGTAACCGTCACCGCCCTGAGCCATGAAGTTGTTGATGGCCAGGCGGTAGGTGCCGTCAGCGGCCAAGGGCTTGCCACCAATCGTTGCGCTGCTCACCTTGCCCTGTTCGATCACCAGTTCCACACCCGCAAACTGCGGGAAGGCGCCGGAGCCGGCCGACATGCGCGCGGCGGCGTTCAGGTAGTCCAGCAGTTCGCGTCCGCTGAGCTGCACCACGGTGACCGTGTTGCCAAAGGGGTGCACAGTGAGGATGTGGCGGTAGGTCAACTGCCCGGCAGGAAGCGAATCGCGCACGCCGCCTGAGTTGACGATGGCCACGTCTGCCCCGGTCTTGTCCAGCATGGCGCGCCCGATCATCACGCCCAGCGCGGCGGGTTTGCTGCGCACCACGGCGCGGTCGCCTTCAATGCGAGCGTCCGTGCTGCCCACGGGTTGCGACAGCAGTTCCTTGCCCTTGTCCTGGTAAGGCTGCAGCAGCGTCAGCATCTCGGGCGCTTCGGCAATCTCGGGGGTGTAGGTCTGCAGCTGGGGCTTGCCGTCGGCGCCAGTCACGTTGCGCTTGAGGTTGATAGGGATGAGCTGGTATTTCACCAGCGTGAACGTGCCGTCGCGGTAGGTGAAGTCGGCGCGGCCCACGTACTTGCCCCACTCGTGGGCCTGCACGATCCAGGTGCCGTTCTGGCGGTCGGGCTGGCAAGGGGTGCCGGGCACGTAGGCGCGGTCCAGCACGTTTTCGGCCTTCATGCAGGCGGGGTTCTGCGTGTGCCCGCCCACGATCAGGTCCAGCCCTTTCACGGCGCGTGCCAGCTCCACGTCGCCTTCGGCCTGGGTGCCGTGCTGGCCGTTCTCGTAATGGCCCATGTGGGTGGCGGCAATCACCACGTCGGCCTTGCCGCGCAGTTCGGGTACCAGGGCGGCGGCTTCGGCCTGGGGTTTGCGGAATTCAATGCCCTTGACGTTGTCGGGACTGACCATGTGCCGGGTGTCCTCGGTGGTCAGGCCCATGACGGCCACGCGCAAGCCGTTCATGTTGAAGACCTTGTAAGGCGCGAACATGCGCTGGCCGCTGGTGGTGTAGATGTTGGCCGACAGCAGCGGGAAGGTGGCCAGCTTGCGCTGCATTTCCAGCACGGCCAGGGGCTTGTCGAATTCGTGGTTGCCCACGGCCATGGCGTCGTAGCCCAGCAGGTTCATGCCTTTGAAGTCGGGCACCGCATCCTGCATGTCGGACTCGGGCACGCCAGTGTTCACGTCGCCGCCGTCCAGCAGCAGGGTGTGGCCGCCCTGGGCCGCCACTTCCTGGCGGATCTGGTCCACCACCGTCTTGCGTGCCGCCATGCCGTATTCACCGTTGCTGTTCTTCCAGAAGCGGCCATGGTGGTCGTTGGTGTGCAGGATGGTCAGCTGGTAGGTCTTGCCGGGTTGCGGCGCCAGCGGTGCACAGGCGCTCAGCGCCAGGGCCATCACCAGTCCTAGGGGAAGCATCGGGTGTCTCATGCGGTCATCCTTTCGTGGAGGGGGATGTGGCAAGTGCCTGCGCTTTCGGTGCGACAGGCTTTTATAGCCCAAAGCGCACTCTGGCTCCATACCGGCGAGGGTTCAGGGTGGCGGCGGCGCCACAGGGGATAATCGCGCAACACTTGTTTTTGAGACTGCCATGACCACTTCCACCCCTGCCCAGCCGATGAGCGACGAGGACTTCGACGCGCTTGACAACATCCTCGACGACCTGCGCCAGCGCATGGACGAGGTGCCCCAGTGGGAGTTTTGCGAAGGTTTCATGGCGGCGCTCATCTGCTGCCGCCGCAGCATTCCGGCCAGCGAATACATGGGCGCCCTGTTCGGCGACGCGGACACCGGCGAATTCGGCCCAGCCCTGTTCGCCAGCCCCGAGCAGTACGAACAGTTCCTGGCGCTGTGGAGCCGTCGCTGGAACGAGGTGGCCGTCGCGCTGGACCAGCCGGTGGAAAGCCTGGACGACGAGCGCGCCTACGCCCCTGAGGTGATGGACGTGCGCGGTGCGATTGCCGCGCTGAGCGAAGAAGAGCGCGCCGCCATGGCTGACGAGCTGGACAACGAGGAACTGCCCTCGTTCGCCCAGGTATGGGCGCTCGGCTTCATGTTCGCCGTGGAAACCTGGCCCGAGGAATGGACCGCACCGCGCGACAAGGAAGCCGCCGAGTGGCTGGAAGACGCGCTGGAGCGCATCGTCATCATGACCGAGGACGATGACGAGGAGCCCGCCGTCAGCATGTTTGGCGAGGACAGCCCGCCCAGCGTGAGCCAGGCGCGTCTGAACGCCTACGGCGAAGCCATCTGGGCGGTGTACGACCTGCGCGACCTGTGGAAGAGCATTGGCCCGCGCGTGGAAACCGTGCGCAAGGCCGACGAGCCCGGCCGCAACGACCTCTGCCCCTGTGGCAGCGGCAAGAAATACAAGAAGTGCCACGGGGCCTGAGGCCCCTTTGTGATCTGACGGGCCTGCTCAGCCGGTCTGCAACTCGAAGCTCTGGCGGCCCAGCGCTTTCCCGTTGACCAGCAACTCGACGTGGTGTGTGCCCGGGTAAAGCGTGCGCGTGGTTACCGGGCGCAGGCTGTGGCGCTTGACCAGTTCACGTGTTTCACCCGGCGCCAGGGTGAGCTTCCAGCCCTTGAACACCTTGGCCGACATGCCGCCGTTGGCGCGCACGTGGTGCACGGCGTAGTCCACCACCAGCGTCTGGGGTTCGCTGGCGCCTGAGGCCAGCCGCACCCGCAGCTCCACGCTTTCGCCGATACGCGCCTGGCCGGGTGACAGCGCCAGCGCAGCGCCACCGTTCAGGGCATGGCCCAGTCCCCAGGCGTGCAGGGTGGCCGGGTGCCCTTGCTTGACCAGCGTGCGGCTGGCGTGGCGCAGCAGGGCCACGCGCTCCGAGCTGGCGCCATTCAGGTGCTCTGCCACCCAGGTGGCCACCCTTTCGGGGTGGTCCTTGGCGATGTCGTTCAGGTGGTTGGCCACGCTGCGCCGCACGTAGGCGCTGGGGTCGTCCTGCAGCGCGTGCAACAGGGGCAGCGTGGGTGTGGGGTCGGCCACCAGGCTGTGCAGGCGCAGGCCCCAGGGCAGTCGGGGGCGGCTGCCTTCGCTCACCAGCCGTCGCACGTGCGGGCTGGGGTCGCGTACCCAACTTTGCAACGCGTTCAAGGTGGTTTGGGGGTGCCGCTGCAGGAAGGGCCGGATGGCGAATTCGGCGGTGAAGCGTTGCGTAAGCGCGTGCAGGCAGGCCAGCGCACGCGGTACCTCACTCATACCGTGGCGTGCCACGTATTCGCCTGCGGACCAGAGCACCCAACCGGTCAACCCTGTCTGGCGTTGTTGCTCGTCAAGCGACACGGGTTCGCCTTTCGCGTCAAAGGGCGACGGTGGGGCCAGGCTGGCTTCCAGCACAGCGCAGGCCTGGCCGAAGTCGGTGGGCAGTGTCTGCGTCAGCGCGTCGGCCACCCGCATGGCCCGGGCCTTGAATTCCAGTGCATCCAACCCGTCAATGGCCAGTGCTTCAAAGGCTTGGCGGTCAAAAGCGGGCCAGGTGCGTTGCAGGTGCGCGCCAGCGTCACGCACCGTCTGCGGGTTGATGAGCAGCTTGAAGGGCTCGGTCATGTCGCTCAGCCCGCTGGCAGGCGCAGCAGCAGCCCCTTCAGGGCGTGGTGTACCGTGGCTTGCCGCACGGCATCCCTGTCACCGGCGAAATGCTGCAGTTCGGTGAAAACGCCCTGCGGTGTGGCCCAGCCGAACCAGACAGTTCCCACCGGTTTTTCCGAGCTGCCGCCGGTGGGGCCCGCCACGCCCGTCACGGCCACGCTCACTTGCGCGTGGGAATGGCGCAGCGCGCCCTCGGCCATGGCGCGGGCCACGGGTTGGCTCACCGCTCCGTGCTGTTGGATCAGGGCGGCATCCACACCCAAGGTCTCCGTCTTGGCGGCGTTGGAGTAGGTCACAAAGCCGCGCTCCAGCCAGTCGCTGGAGCCGCTCAGGCCTGTGCAGGTGCCCGCAATCAACCCGCCCGTGCAGCTTTCGGCGGTGGCCATCATCCAGCCACGTTGCTTCAGTTCGCGCGCCAGCGCTTCGCACAGTGGCAGCAGGTCGGGGGCTTGGGTGTCCATGGCGGGTGCCTCAGAAGCGCCAGAGCGTGATCACCAGCAGCGTGCAGAAGGCAGCTACCAGGTCGTCGAACATGATGCCCCAGCCACCCCGCCAGCCCCAGCCCTTGAAGAACTGGTCGGCCCAGGCCACGGGCCCGGGCTTGGCCGCGTCAAAGAAGCGGAACAGGGCAAACGCCAGCGCCTGCCCAAGCAAGCCCATGGGCATGGCCAGCCACAGCACCAGCCAGAAGGCCACGATCTCGTCGATGACGATGAAGCCCGGGTCGGCAATGCCGCTGCGCTCGGCGGTGCGCACGCTGGCCCACCAGCCCACCAGGGTGCCGACGGCGATGATGCCCGCCCAGGCAACGTCGGTGGGGTGCAACAGGGCCTCGATGACGAGGAACGCCGCCCAGGCCCACAACGTACCCACGGTGCCCGGGGCAAAGCGGCTCAGCCCCGCGCCGAAGCCCAGCGCGATCAGGTGCGACACGCGGGCAAACATGAAGCGTGCCGTGGGCACGGCCAGAGCCTGGGGGGCAGTCATTCCATCCATCCTTGAAAGCCATTGACGGGTTCAAAGCGCTTGGCCACGAAGCGCAGGCGCGTGGGGCCGGGCAGCGCGCGTGCGCGCACCGGGTGGTGCGGGTCGCCGGGGTAGCACATGACGCGCACGCCGTCCTCATCGAACTGCTCAGGCTGGACGCAAGGCGGGGTGCGTTGCAGCGCCTCCTGCCAGGCGCTGTTTGTGCTGCTGTGGCGTGCCAGTTGCGCCAGCCCCATCAATTGGGGTGGGATGAGTTCGATCTCGCGGTCCCAGTAGCGTTGCAGTGCGGCCTGCGGGGTCAGCCAAATGCTTTCGACGGCCTCGTGGTCGTCGTGGCGCGCCTCCTGGCCCGCTGGTAGCACGGCCAGGAAGAAGCGCGTGTCAAAACGCGGGGTGCCTACCGGCGGGTTGCGCGGGGTGATCCAGCGTGACCAGGGGCGCATGCCGCGCGTCAGCGGGCGCAAACCCAGGCTCGTGAGTGCCAAAGGCCATTCCCTGCCAGCCTGCAGTTCAGCCCGTAACTGTTCAAGCATTCGGACCTGCTCGCCGGGGGCGATTGCTGTGCCGTCCTCATGTTCCGCCATCAGGATGCCCGCCTCCTCGAACATCTCGCGCAGCGCAGCCACGTACAGGGCGGCAGCGGTTTCAGCGGTGGTTTCTGCCTCGCTCAGCTGCGCATGCAGGGTGGAGTGGGGCTGGTCAAGGCAGTCCAGCCACGCGGGCGAGCGGTCGGCGGCGTCCAGTTTGCCGCCCGGGAACACGTACATGCCGCCCAGCACGCCTGCGCGCACGTTGCGCCGTTGCAGCAGCACTTCCAGCCCGGCTACGCCGTCGCGCAGCAGCACTACCGATGCGGCGTCGAGGGGCTTGTCAATGGAGTCGTTCTGAAGGGTGTTCATGGGGGTGTCAGGCAAAGTGGTCGAACCCGGCCAGCTTCAGCTCCAGTGGCAGCCGCTGGGCGTTCAGGCATTCCAGCTTCGGGCGGCCAGCGTCAGGCGCAACGATTGTGCCGATGCGCGTGACCTGGGTGTTTGACGCGCTGGCGGCCTGGGCCACGGCGTCGCGCGCGCCGGGCGGTGCTGTGAAGACGAGTTCGTAATCGTCGCCGCCTGCCAGCACACAGGTCAGGGCCTGTTTACGCGGCAAGGCGCGCACGTCGTCTGTCACGGCGCCAGAGGCCAGCAGATCGTCCGCCCACAGTTGCGCACAAACGCCTGACGCATCCAGGATGTGCCCCAGGTCACCAGCCAGGCCGTCGCTCACGTCGGCACAGGCGTGGGCCACGCCACGCAGTGCCTGGCCGAGGGCCAGCCGGGGCGTGGGGCACTCCAGGCGCTGGCGCGCGCGTTTCCACGTCTCGGCGCTCACGTCCACGGTGCCGCGCAGCACCTCCAGTGCCAGCCGGGCGTCGCCCAGCGTGCCGCTGACGTAAATGTCGTCACCAGGCTGAGCCCCGCTGCGCTTGAGCGCCTGCGCCGCAGGCACCTGGCCGAACACGGTGATGCAGAGGTTGAGCGGCCCGGCTGTGGTGTCGCCGCCCACCAGCGCGCAGCCATGTGCATCGGCAAGCGCAAGCAGCCCCTGTGAGAAGCCTTGCAGCCAAGTTTCGTCGGCACGCGGCAGAGCCAGCGCCAGGGTGAAGGCCAGTGGCTCTGCGCCCATGGCGGCCAGGTCGCTCAGGTTCACGGCCAGGGCCTTGTGGCCCAAGGCCTGCGGGGGCACGGTGGACACGAAGTGCCGCCCTTCCACCAGCATGTCGGTGGACACGGCCAGCACCATGCCCGGTGCGGGTGTCAGCAGGGCACAGTCGTCGCCGTTGCCCAGCACCACACCTTCGCGGGCCAGTGCGTGCTGGAAATACCGGCGGATCAGTTCAAATTCACCCATGGGTCAGTTCTGGTTCAACGGAGGAGCATCGTCAGGCGTGACGGCATCGTCTTCCACGGGTTCGGGAATGTCTGCGCCCGCGTGGGCCTCGGCTTCTTCCTTGTCGCTCAGCGGCCAGAAAAAGCTCATCGGCGCACGGCGCAGGCGGTGCTGTATGGCGGCCTGGATGCGCTGGCGGTTCACGTCACTCACTCCTTGCGCCTTGAGCGCCAGGCGGAAGGCCAGGTAGAAGCTCACCGCCAGGTTGATGGGGCCCACCAGCAAGGTGGCCAGCACCGCCGACCAGAAGGCACCTTCGGTGAACACCTGCGGCCCCAGAGAAGCCGCAGCGGCGGCCATCTGGCCGGTCACCAGGGTCACGTGCCGCACTTCCAGCCCCAGGCCAAAGAAGCCTGCAATGGCCGGTACCAGTCCCAGCATCAACCCCAGCGAAATGTTGGCCGCAAGGCCCGATATGTGGGTACGCAGAAAACGACTCCAGCGGCCTGCGCGTTCCACCCCCAGGCGGCGTGTGACGCGCGGGTTGTGTTCAATGGCCGAGTCCAGCTTGTGCAGCACGAACCAGTTCTCCACCCAGCCAGCGATGATGCTGCTGGCGAACAGCAGCAGGCCCGTGAACGCCGCGAACAGAACCGTGGGGCCCAGAACATGGTGGGCTTCCAGCACGTGGTGTGCCTTGTCGGCGTTGATCATGGGCTGGCCAACGATGAACGCCAGCGCGAAGTGGATCAGCAACACCACCGGAATGACCAGCGCCAGGTTGCCTGCGATGGCGGCCACCTGCGAGCGGAACAGGTGCGCCACCTCGTCCACAAAGCGCAACACCGCCTCGCGCGAGCGCAAATCCTTGAGCTTGGCGACCATGGCCGGTGCGGTCACAGCCGGTTGTTTGGTGGCCACCGTCAGGTGCAGCATCTGTATGAAGACGAAGGCCACGGCGTAGTTGAGCCCAGCCGCCAGCCCGCCCCAGAAGGCAGACAGTGCCAGGCCGCCAATGAGGAATTTGAACCACGTGGTGAAGCCCAGCACCGCGCCGCCGCCGCCAGCGCGCCACAGCATGTCGCGGTACTCGGCCCAGTTGCGGGTGATGTAGTGTTCGCCGGTTTCGGCGCTGCGTTCTGCCACGCGGGCGGCGGTGAGCTGCGTGCTGGAGGCAATCAGCGCGCGGATGCTGCGGCTGTTGCGCCCGACCTGCACCAGTTGGGCCAGCAGGCGGACCGTGGCTCGCGGGCGCTGCGTGGACTGGAGACAGTCCAGCAGCGCCTTGGCGCGCAGGACGCGCTCACGCAGTTGCCGAAGGCGGAACACCACACCCACCGAGATGCCGTGCTCTTCCAGGTGAGCATAGACGGTGTAGGCCGCATGGCGGCATTCGTCCAGCAGGCGGCGCAGGGTGGCTTCGCGGGCGTGGGTCTCGGTGCTGTTCACACCCGTGCGCACCACCGCTTCGCGGTAGGCTTCCAGTGCCACGGGCAAGTCATGGAACGTGCGCGACTCGCGTGCTTCGCGCGACATGCGCACCCGCAGGTCGGGCGTGAATCCGGCAGCGCTCACCTGGCCAACGCAGAACGCCAGCGCGTCCAGCAAGGTCTGCTCTCCGTCGGTTACCCGAGGCCAGTGCGGGCCGTGAACGCCAGCGGGGCCATCAGGGTCTTCCAGCAGATGAGCCAGCCGTTCCAGCAGACGAGGCGGCAGGGCATGCAGCCAGCGTGCGTCCAGCGTGTCGGCAAACAGCAGGCCGAACAGCTCGGTGATGTCCGTGGTCACTGGCGAGGCGGGCAGCAGTTTGCGGCGCAGCCGGTGGCCCAGTTCCGTCATGAACACCGATTTGGATGCAAATCCGAAATCCGCCAGCAGCGGTGCAAGGTCCACCTCCTGGCGGAAGCGCAGCCACCAGCGCCGCCAGCGTGGCACCCAGCCAGGCAGGGCGTCTGCGGCGTCCAGCAGCTGTTCCAGGCGCTGGAAGGTGGCGCGCACGTCGGGTTGCGGGCCGCGCAGCCAGTCCAGCGTGCCTATCAGCCACAAATGACGCTGCGCCAAAGGGGCGTCGGGGTCCAGCGCTTCCAGCAGAGCGTTCGTGTCTGGCGGGGTGTCGCTCATCGGCAAACGTCAGTGCAGGTTGGTGCCAGCGCCTTCGGCGCGCAACACGAAGGGAGGAATGGCCACTTCAAAGCGCGTGCCGTCCACCGCCACGCAGAAGTAGTGTCCGCTCATGATTCCCATGGGCGTACGCAGGCGCGCGCTGCTGCTGTAGCGGAACGATTCACCCGGTTGCAGCAGCGGCTGGTGGCCCACCACGCCCAAACCGTCCACCTCCTCGGTGTGGCCAGTGGCGTCTTCAATGTCCCAGTGTCTCGCAATCAGCTGGGCAGCCACCTCACCAACGTTCTGGATGGTGATGGTGTAGGCGAAGCTGTACACCCGTTCCTCGGGGGCGGACTGGGCAGGCAGGTACTGCGGCTGCGGGTCAACGGTGAACTGGTACTTGGACATGCGCTGATTGTCACCCAGCCTTGGCGGCGAAGCTGCGACAATCCCGGCATGACCACTTACCGCATCGCCCCTTCCATTCTTTCGGCCGACTTCGCCCGTCTGGGCGAGGAGGTGCGCAACGTCATCAACGCGGGTGCAGACTGGATCCATTTCGACGTGATGGACAACCACTACGTGCCCAACCTGACGTTCGGACCCATGGTCTGCCAGGCGCTCAAGCCGCACGCCAAGAAGGCTGATGGCACGCCCGTGCCCATCGATGTGCACCTGATGATCCAGCCCGTGGATGCGCTGGCCAGCGCGTTCATTGATGCCGGGGCCGACCTGGTGAGCTTCCACCCCGACGCCACAGCTCACGTTCACCGCAGCGTGCAGGCCATCAAGGCGCGTGGCTGCAAGGCCGGCCTCACCTTCAACCCGGCCATGCCGCTGGACGTGCTGGACTGGGTGATCGATGACCTCGACCTCATCCTCATCATGAGCGTCAACCCTGGTTTTGGCGGGCAGAGTTTTATCGATTCCGCCCTGCGCAAGATCGAGCAGACGCGCAAGCGCATCGAGGCCAGCGGCCGCGACATCCGGCTGGAGGTGGACGGCGGCATCAAGGCCGACAACATCCGACGTGTGGCCGACGCTGGCGCAGACACCTTCGTGGCCGGAAGTGCCATCTTTGGCAAGCCTGACTACAAAGCTGTGATTGATCAGATGCGAGCCGCGCTCATGTAAGCGTGGTTCAAGCATTTGAAGCAAAAATGACCTAGGGATATCCCCCTGTAACTTCCACGTAACAGAGGGATGGGGTCGATTAACATCTGATCGGCTGTCACCGGTCCGCCGAAACATGGCGGACCCGTCTGGACTTTTCACATCCGCTCAGATCATGTCAGATTCACCACGCCGCTTTTTCGGGCCTGGCATCGCGCTCATGCAGCGCCTGCCAATGGCGGTCAAGCTTTTCTCGATGGCAGCGCTGCTGGTCTTGCCCATGCTGGCCATGGTCCTGCTGATGACGCAGAGCCTTTGGGAGCAACGCCTGTACACCCAGAAGGAGCTGGCTGGCCTGGCGGTGGTGAACCGCATTTCCGACGTGGTGGCCCTCACCCAGAAGCACCGTGGGCAGACGCACCTCATCCTTGCTGGCGAAAGCGCGCTGCAACAGGGGCGCGACGCCACCCGCAAGGAGCTGACCGCCGCCATCGAGGCTCTGGACCGCGATATCGCCACCCATCCTGAACTGGGCCTGGCCAACGACTGGCTGTCCGTGCACAAGACGCTGCAGGAACTGGTCAAAGGCAACCCCACGCCCGATCTGAGTGCCTCCGTCTTTGCGCGGCATTCCGACCAGATCGCGCGGTTGATCCGCATGGTTTCCCTCACGGCAGAGACCTCTGAGCTTCTGCTCGACCCCGATGCAGGCAGCTCCTTCCTGATGGATATCGTGGTCGAACGCGTGCTGCCGCTGGTGGAAGGCACCGATCTGATCCGCACAGAGGGCGCTGGTCTGCTGGCGCGGCCTGACGCAGGCTCTTCTTCTGAGGCCATCACCGAAGCCATTCGCATTGGCAGCCAGGGGGATCGCCTCATCGGGTTGACCCGCCAGATCCAGGACCGGCTGGAATCGCTCGAGCGCGCAGGTGAACCCGCCCCGGAAGGCTGGAAGAACGTTCAGAAGAACAACACCGACTTTGCCAACTCCATCAAGCTCACGCTGGGGTCCGGCATGCTCATGGGTAACGCCAGCGCCTTCTTCGAAGAAGGCGGCAAGGCGGTCGAGACGCAGCGCGCCTTTGGCCGCGTGGCACACGAGCGCCTGCAAGCCGTGCTGCAGGACCGCGAAGCCCGCATCACGCAGAACATCATCTACCTCGCCTCCGGCGGCGTGGTGGTGCTGGTGCTCCTGATCTACGGTTTGATGGCGTTCAAGCACGCCACCATAGACAGCCTGAAGAAGCTCGACACGGTGATTGACCAGGCCACCGATGGCGACCTGACCGGTGTTGCGGTGATTCCCGGCCGCGACGAGATGGCCGAAATGGGGCGCAAGTTCCAGGCCATGCTGGCCAGCCTGTCAGCCATCGTGGCCGACGTGCGCAGCGTGTCCGCAGTGCTCAGCCACATGGGGCAGCAGCTCGTCAACGACAGCGCGCAACTGGCCGACCGCACCCAGGCCCAGGCCGCTGCGCTGGAACAAGCCACGGCGAACGTGCGCGAGGCGGCCGACACCGTCACCCGCAATGGCGAGACGGTGCAGGAGGTCAGCCGCGTCAGCGAGGGGTTGCACCGCCAGACCGAACAGGCCAGCGGCCTGATGCACCAGACCATGCAGGGTATGGGCACGCTGCAGGCCACCTCGCAGCGCATGACCGAAATCATCGGCGTGATCGACAGCATTGCCTTCCAGACCAACATCCTGGCGCTCAATGCGGCCGTGGAAGCTGCGCGTGCGGGCGAGGCCGGGCGTGGTTTCGCCGTGGTGGCGGCCGAGGTGCGCAGCCTCGCGCAGCGGTCGCAATCCGCTGCGGGCGAAGTGCGCCAGCTCATCGTCGAGTCCACCAACAGAGTGCAGTCGTCGGTCAAGGAGATTGGCTCGGTCAACGACGTCATGGAGCGTCTGGTGGTCGGCATCCGTGACATTGCCGCCCGTATCGACAGCATGGCTGCAGCCAGCAGCCAGCAAAGCGCCGCGCTCAAGGAAGTGGCGCAGGCGATGGGCGAGATCGACACCGTGACGTACGAGAACGCCGCCATGGTGGACCGCACCAGCAAGCGCTCCAACGAACTGCTGGGGCACACATCGGTGCTCGACGCCGCCGTGCAGACGATGTCCATCACACAAGGCACGGCAGACATTGCCATGCGCATGGCCAAAGAGGCGCTGGAGCACATTCGCAACGTGGGTTACGAACGCGCCACCGAGGACTTCTACGACAAACAGGGCCGCTTCATCGACCGCGACCTCTACATCTTCGTGTTCGACCGCGAGGGTGTTTACCGGGTGATGGGCGCTGACCGGGCCAAGACGGGCAGCCGTCTGCACGACGCACCGGGCCTGGACGCCGATGCCTTGCTGCGCGATGCCTGGGAGCGCGCAGACACGGGAGGCGGCTGGGTGGAATACAACATCGTCAACCCGGTCACCGGGCAGGTGCGCGGCAAATCGTCGTTTGTGCTGCCCATCAACGACAAGCTCCTGGTGGGCTGCGGCGCCTACCGAAGCGCGCTCCAGCACGGTTGAGCTGCGGTTCCCCTCCGGTCTAGGGCATCGGCCCATGCTCCGGGGGGCTTTGCGCCTTGAGCGACAATCCGGGCTTTGCCCGAAATTCTGTCGTTGTGTCCGATACCCTGTCAGATTCGCACCGAATGACCGCCGCCGAGCGCCGGGCCAGCATCTCGCTGGCTTCGATCTTTGCCCTGCGCATGCTTGGTCTGTTCCTGGTGCTGCCCGTGTTCGCTCTAGAGGCCGCCCGTTACCCCGGGGGGGATGATCCTGCGCGCGTTGGCTTGGCGATGGGCATCTACGGCCTCACGCAGGCGCTGTTGCAAATTCCTCTGGGCATGGCCTCCGACCGCTGGGGGCGCAAGCGTGTCATCCTGCTTGGCTTGGCTCTGTTCGCCGCGGGCAGCATGGTGGCCGCCACTGCCCGCAGCCTGGACTTCCTCATACTCGGGCGGGCCTTGCAAGGGGCGGGTGCCATCTCTGCCGCCATCACGGCCTTCATCGCCGATGTCACCCGAGACGAAGTGCGAACCAAGGCCATGGCCATGGTGGGCATCAGCATAGCCTTGATGTTCGCCTTGTCGCTGGTGTTCTCCCCCATTCTGGCTGCGCACATCGGTTTGGGCGGGTTGTTCTGGCTGACCGCCGTGCTGGCGCTGGCGGGCATGGCCGTTGTGGCCTGGGTGGTGCCCCCGGAGCCGAAAGAGTACGTTGACGCGGGACGTGGCGGCCTGCGCGAGGTGCTGGCGCACAGCGGGCTGCTCCGGCTCGATCTGGGCGTGTTCGTGCTGCACGCGGTGCAGCTTGCCATGTGGATGGCCGTTCCGGCCTTGCTGGTGCAGGCAGGGCTGGCGCAGCCCGAGCACTGGAAGGTGTACCTGACGGCGCTGGTGCTGTCTTTCGTCGTCATGGGGGGCGTGCTTTTCCGCCTGGAGCGGCGCGGCTACCTGCGTGCCGTGTTCCTTTTTGCGATCGGGCTGATCCTGCTGGTGCAGGTGGGCTTCTGGTTCAGTGCCACGCACACACCTTCGCTTCCCTTGCTGGCGGTGGGGCTGTTTCTGTTTTTCATGGGTTTCAACACCCTGGAGGCCAGCCAGCCCAGCCTGGCGTCCCGCCTTGCGCCAGCGCACGCGCGTGGCGCGGCGCTGGGTGTCTACAACACACTCCAATCGGTGGGTTTCTTTGCCGGGGGCGCTGCAGGGGGCTGGATCAGCAGCCATCACGGTCCCCAGGGCCTGTTCATGGTCTGCGGTGGGCTCAGCCTGCTTTGGCTGGTGGTGGCCTGGAACATGCAGGCGCCTGCCAAGGCCTTGACTCGACACTGATTGCCTCTGGCCGCCGTCTGTTCAGGGGCGGGTGCTTTCTTCGCCGCTCGACTTTGGTGCTTGCCCGGGGCTTCCTTCCTGTTCCGCGGTTATCACGCCCTGCAGCATCTTTTCGGCCAAGGTTGCATAGAGCGGGCGGCTGATCATGCGTGACACCAGGCTGGCGAGCATGGCAGACGCCATCAAGGTGAGCACCAGCGGGCGCCCGTCGATCATCTCCATCACGATGATGAACGCCGTCAAGGGCGCCTGCGTCACCGCTGCCAGGAACCCGGCCATGCCCATCGCAATGAGGACCGGCGCAATTTCTGCGGCATCTGGGCCCATGGTCAGCTGCGCCACGTCGTAGCCAATGCCCGCGCCAATGGACAGCGACGGCGCAAAGATTCCGCCTGGAACCCCGCACCAGGTGGTGATCCAGGTGGCGAGGAACTTGAGCAGGGTGTAAAGACGCGAAGGGTCGCCTTCGCCAGCCAGCATGCGCCTGACCTCTTCACCGCCTGCGCCAAAAGTGGCGCCCGCGCTCACCAGGCCTATGACCGCGATGGCCAGCCCACCCAGCGCCGCAAAGTGAACCGGGTAGCGCTGGCGCCAGCGGCTGACGCGGTCCCCCGTGCCCGTGAGGGAGGCTACCAGCAGGCGAGAAAACAGCCCGCCCAGCACACCGCAAGCAAGCGCCACCAGCAGGCCGGGCAGGAAGGCCGACCAGCCGATGCGCGGGATGGCGATGGAGCCAAAGTAAGAGTAGTTGCCGAAAACAGACACCCCCATCAAGCCCGCCAGAACAATGGCGGCGATGATGAGTCCGCTGCTGCGAGACTCGATCTTGCGGGAAAGCTCTTCAATGGCGAACACCACGCCTGCCAGGGGTGCGTTGAACGCCGCGGCAATGCCCGCCGAGCCGCCCGCGACGAGCAGAGCGTAGTCACCCAGGCCCGAGTGGCCGCCGCGCAGCCAGCGGCGAGCGTTGTGCATGATGCCTGCCGCCACCTGCACCGAAGGCCCTTCACGCCCCAGTGACAGCCCGGCGAACAGCCCCGCCGTGCTGAGCAGCACCTTGGCAATGGAGAGTTTGACCGAGACGAAATGGCGCCTTTTGTCGGCAGCCAGGTGGGGCGCTTGGGCGGCAATCACCTGGGGAATGCCGGAGCCCGCAGCGCCAGGCACATAGCGCCGTGTGATCCAGACGATGAGGGCGGTGACTGCGGGCGTCCAGAGCAGCACAGCCCAGGGCGCGGCCTCGTAGCCATGCAGGAACCATTCGAAGGCCCACTCCGACAGCATGGTGAAGAGCACCACGCTCAAGCCAGCCAGCACTGCGTACCCCAGAACGATGCCCCGGTCCAGCCACGCGCGGCCGTTGGAGAACTCGTTCTGGACGTTGAGGAAAAAGTCCGGGTCCTGGTCCGTCTTCATTTGTGGCCGATTGTGTCATGCCCACAGTGGGGCGGCTGGGCGTTCAGGCACAATCCCGCTTTGACCATACCCATGCGAAAGAGGAAGCAGCCATGGCATCCGTGAACAAAGTCATCCTGATCGGCAACTGCGGCCGAGACCCCGAAATCCGTTACCTGCCTTCTGGCCAGGCTGTGGCCAACGTCAGCATCGCCACCACCAGTCGCCGCAAGGACCGCAACAGCGGCGAAACCGTCGAAGACACCCAGTGGCACCGTGTCACGTTCTACGACCGTCTGGCTGAAATCGCTGGCGAATACGTGAAGAAAGGCCGCCCCATCTACGTGGAAGGCCGCCTCAAGTACGGCAAGTACACCGACCAGTCTGGCGTGGAAAAGAACACGGTGGACATCATTGCCACTGAACTGCAATTGCTGGGTGGCCGCGAAGGCATGGGCGGCGCCGGCATGGACGAAGGTGGTGGCGGCGGTGGCTACGCACCCCGTGCCGCAGCACCTGCGGCACGTCCCGCCGCGCCTGCACAGCGCCCCGCGCCCCAGCGCGCTCCGGCGCCCGCCCCGTCGAGCGGCTTCGACGACATGGACGACGACATTCCGTTCTGAACGTCAGGCCAGCCGGCCTGCGTGCAGGTCGGCAATCGCCTGGTGGATTTCCTGTGGCGTGTTCATGACGAAGGGCCCATATTGCGCAATGGGTTCCTTCAGCGGACGACCGGCGATGAGCAGGGCCTTGGCGTCCTGCGGGGCTTGCAGCACCACACCGTCGCCGCCGTCATTCGCCAGGATGGCCATGTGCTGCACGGGCACAGCGCTGCCCCCCACCGTCAATTCACCCCGGTAAACGTAAACAAAGGCGTTGTGGCCAGCGGGCAACGGTTGTTCAAACCGCGCCCCTGCCTTCAGGTGCAGGTCCAGGTAAAGCGGTGCCGTGCCGTCGCGGGTGACGGCGCCTTGCACGCCGTGGCTTTCACCGGCAATCACGGTCACGTCCACACCCTCTGCCGTTGAAAAGCGTGGCAGCTCGCCTGCTGGAATGTCCCGGTACCAGGGCGGGCACATCTTGTCGCGCGCTGGCAGGTTGAGCCAGAGCTGGAAGCCCTCCATCACGCCGTTTTCCTGCTGAGGGATCTCGGAGTGGATCACGCCGCGCCCGGCCGTCATCCACTGCACGCCGCCGTTTTCCAGCAGGCCTTCATGGCCTGCGCTGTCGCGGTGCAGCATGCGCCCCGCAATCATGTAGGTCACGGTCTCGAAGCCCCGGTGCGGGTGGTCGGGAAAGCCTGCAATGTAGTCGTCCGGGTTGTCGCTGCCAAAGGCGTCGAGCATCAGAAATGGGTCCAGCCGCTGCTGAAGGTTTTGCGTCAGCACGCGGGTCAGCTTCACGCCCGCGCCGTCAGAGGTCGCTTGGCCGATCACCAGGTGTTCGACCTGTCGGGGTTGCTGAACGGTGGCAGAGGTGGTCATGACGTGAGCTCCTTTAATGATGAGTGTGGCATGTTCGTGTTGACCATGCGTGTGGTATGCGTATACAATCCAAAAAACAATAAAAATGGAATCATTTCAGGGGGTTGCCGGGAAGCGCCATCAGATGCTCTACACCGAACCCAAAGAAAAAAGCGCCGAATGGCTGCGCGCCGCTCTGGCGGAAATGGCTCGACACGACGCCGCGTTTCACCCCGTCACCTACACCGTCTTTTACGAACATGTCGCTGGCATGAATGCCCGATTGTCCGACGCGTTGTTGCATTTTTGCAAAACCGAAGGGCGATTGAGCGATGCGACCGTGCAGCGCCTGTACCGAGAGCATATAGCGGGCGTGGACGACAAGACCATGGACCGCATCAGCCGGGATTTCCAGCAGGTGATGGCGGGCATGGCCGAGACTGTGAGGCGTACCGGAGACCGTGCAGGTGCCTTTGGCGCGCAGCTCCACGGTCTGACCACCGCCCTGCAGGCAGAGGGTTCACCCGTGCTGCAGCAGCACGTGGAGCAGGCCTTGCGCCACAGCCAGGACATGCAGCATTCCGCGGTGGCCTTGCAGGCGCAGGTGGACGCCAGCGAACGCGAGATCGAACGCCTGCGCGCCGACCTGCAACGTGCACGCGAAGAGGTGTTTCTGGACAGCCTGACGCGCGTGCTCAACCGCAAGGGGCTGGACCACCAGCTGGACAAGCTCTTGCACCAGTCGAGTGTGCCCAACATCAGCCACGGATTGGTGATGTTGGATATTGATCACTTCAAGCACATCAATGACCAGCACGGCCACTTGGTGGGTGACCAGGTTCTGGCTGCCATGGGTGAGATGCTGCGCCTGACAGTGACCGACCCGGGCTATGTGGTGGCACGTTACGGCGGCGAGGAATTTGCGATTCTGCTGCCGCACGCGACGCTGGAACGCACAGCGCAGCTGGCCGAGAGGGTGCGTAACCAGACCAAGGCCATGAAGTTGCGCAAACGCAACGCCCCTGACGTGGTGCTGAGCATCACCGTGTCGGCGGGCGCGGCACTGTGGCGCGGGCAGGAAAGCGCCAACGACTGGCTGGGCCGCGCGGACGCGGCGCTGTACCAGTCCAAGCAGGGCGGGCGGGACCGCGTGAGCCTGGCGGCCTGAATCAGCGCGCGGCGCTGGTTTTCTTTGGCGCGGGCCGATGGCGCGCTCGCTGCGGCGCCGGAATGGCGGGCAGCGGCATCTCGGTGGCTGTTGCGCAATGGATGACGCCGCCACCCAGACACACCTCACCGTCATAAAGCACGGCGCTCTGGCCGGGCGTCACGGCCCATTGCGGTTCGGCAAAGTCGAGCGTGAAACCGGTGGCACTGGCTTGGGCCACGCTGCATGCCGCGTCGGCCTGACGGTAGCGCGTTTTGGCGCCGCAGGCATTCAGTGCGGGCGGTTCACCGGCCACCCAGCTTGCATCTTCTGCCGTCAGGCGCGGTGACAACAGCCAGGGGTGGTCGTGCCCCTGAACCACCCACAGCGTGTTAGTGGCAATATCTTTGCGGGCCACGAACCATGGCGAGTGCTCGCCGCCGCCCTTGGCTGCGCCTTTTTCCTTCACGCCGCCTATGCCCAGGCCCTGGCGCTGGCCCAGGGTGTAGAAGCTCAGGCCGACGTGCTGGCCGATCTCGCGGCCCCTGTCGTCGCGGATGGCGCCGGGTTCCTTCTGGATGTAGCGGTTGAGGAAATCGCGGAACGGCCGCTCGCCAATGAAGCAGATGCCGGTGGAGTCCTTCTTCTTCGCGTTGGGCAGCCCGATTTCGGCGGCAATGCGGCGCACCTCGGTCTTGGGCAGCTCACCCACGGGGAAGATCGTTTTGGAAAGCTGCGCCTGGTTGAGCCGGTGCAGGAAGTAGCTCTGGTCCTTCAAAGGGTCCAGGCCCTTGAGCAGCTCGTGCTTGCCCGTGCCTTCGTTGAAGCGCACACGGGCGTAATGCCCGGTGGCAATCTTCTCGGCACCCAGCGCGAAGGCGTGGTCCAGGAAGGCCTTGAACTTGATTTCGGCGTTGCAGAGGATGTCGGGGTTGGGTGTGCGGCCCGCCTGGTATTCGCGCAGGAACTCGGCGAACACGCGGTCCTTGTACTCAGCGGCAAAGTTCACGTGCTCAATGTCAATGCCGATCACGTCAGCCACGCTGGCTGCGTCCAGCCAGTCCTGGCGGCTGGAGCAGTACTCGCTGTCGTCGTCATCTTCCCAGTTCTTCATGAAGATGCCGATGACCTCGTAACCCTGTTGTTTGAGCAGCCAGGCGCTCACGGCGGAATCCACGCCGCCGCTCAAGCCCACCACCACGCGTTGTCTGTTTGCCATGGCGGAATTATCCCCGCATCGCCGCAGCGGCAATGTCCAACGAGCGCAGGCGCAGCGCAGGGTCGTACACATCGCTGACGAGCATGAACTCGTCGGCTTCGGTCAGGTCGGCCAGGCGCTGCAGCCCGGCACGCACCGTTTCGGGCCCGCCGACGACGGCAGCGGCCAGAAAGTCGCCAATGCCCGCACGGGCCTGTCCGCCCACGTTGGCCCAGAAATCCGCCACGGGCGGTTGCAGGCGCCGCCTGTCACCGGTAAGGATGCCCAGCACCCGTTGGTAGGTGCTGCTGGCCAGGAATTCGGCCTCTTCGTCGGTCGGCGCGGCAATCAGCGGCACGCCGATGATGGCGTAGGGTTTGGACAGCGTGGCGCTGGGCCGGAACAGGTTGCGGTACAGCTCCAGTGCCTGGAGCAGCATGCGCGGTGCGAAGTGCGAGGCAAAGGCGTAGGGCAGGCCGCGCTCCGCCGCCAGCTGCGCCGAGAACAGGCTGGAACCCAGCAGCCAGATGGGCACCTTGGTGCCTGCGCCCGGCATGGCGATGAGGCGCTGGCCGGGCGCAGGGTCGCCAAGCAGGCGTTGCAGTTCGGCCACGTCGCGCGGGAAGTCTTCCTCGGTCTCCACGCGGTCGCGGCGCAGGGCGCGCATGGTCAGGCCGTCCGTGCCCGGGGCACGGCCCAGGCCCAGGTCGATGCGGCCGGGGTACAGCTCGGCCAGCGTGCCAAAGGCTTCGGCCACCACCAGCGGGGCGTGGTTGGGCAGCATGATGCCGCCCGAACCCACGCGAATGCGCTGCGTGCCACCCGCGATGTGGCCCACCAGCACAGCAGTGGCGGAGCTGGCGATGCCCGCCATGTTGTGGTGTTCGGCCAGCCAGTAACGCGCAAAGCCGAGTTTTTCGGCGTGTTGGGCGGTGCGCAGGGCGATCTGCAGGGCGTCGGCCACGGTGCCGCCCTCACGCACGGCCACCAGGTCCAGCATCGACAGGGGAATGGAATTCAGCGCTTTCGTCATGCGCCGATTGTCCCCCCGTGGGTATTTCCTTGCCGGGGCGGGTTTGTTCAGCCGCGCACTTCGCCTTCGCCCAGCACCACGTATTTCAGCGATGTCAGGCCCTCCACGCCCACGGGGCCGCGGGCGTGGAACTTGTCGGTCGAGATGCCGATTTCGGCGCCCAGCCCGTACTCGAAGCCATCCGCGAAGCGCGTGCTGGCGTTGACCATCACGCTGCTCGAATCCACCTCGCGCAGGAAGCGCTGCGCGTGCACGTGGTCGGTGGTGATGATGGCTTCGGTGTGGTGGCTGGAGTACTTGTTGATGTGGGCAATGGCTTCGTCCAGCCCGTCCACCACCTTGACGCTGATGACGGGCGCCAGGTACTCCTCGTACCAGTCCTGTTCAACCGCATCCTTCAATTGAACGCCCGCCACACCGGCGAGGATGGACTTCGCTTCTGGGCAGCAGCGCATCTCCACACCCTTGGCGGCGTAGACGGCGCCGATGCGTGGCAGGAAATCGACAGCCACGGCGCGCGCCACCAGCAGGCTTTCGGTGGCGTTGCAGGGGCTGTACTTCTGCGTCTTGGCGTTCTCGGTGACCTTGAGCGCCAGTTCCAGGTCGCAGGGGTCGTCCACATAGGTGTGGCAGTTGCCGTCCAGGTGCTTGATGACGGGCACCTTGGCCTCGCGGCTGATGCGCTCGATCAGGCCCTTGCCGCCGCGCGGAATGATCACGTCCACGTACTGCGGCATGGCGATGAGCTGGCCCACGGCCTCGCGGTCAGTGGTGGGTACGAGTTGTACTGCGTCGGCGGGCAGGCCTGCCTGCACCAGGGCCTGCTGCACCAGGGCGGCCAGGGCGCGGTTGCTGTCGATGGCCTCGGAGCCGCCGCGCAGGATGCAGGCGTTGCCGCTCTTGATCGACAGGGAGGCGGCCTCGATGGTGACGTTGGGGCGGCTCTCGTAGATCATGCCGAACACGCCGATGGGCACGCGCATCTGGCCCACGCGGATGCCGCTGGGCTGCTGCTTCATGCCCATGATTTCACCAATGATGTCGGGCATGGCGGCAAGTTGTTCGCAGCCTTCGGCGCAGGTATCGATGACCTTGGGCGTGAGCTTGAGGCGGTCCACCATGGGCTCGGCCAGGCCGTTGGCGCGGGCGCGTTCCAGGTCCTTGGCGTTTTCGGTCTGCAACTGGGCCACGTTGGCGCGCAGCAGGGCGGCCAGCCCGCGCAGGGCAGCCACCTTGGTGGCGACACTCGCCTTGGCCATCAGTGCCGAGGCGGCCTTGGCCTGCTGGCCCAGGGTGTTCATCAGTTCAACGGTGTTCAGGGCGTTCATGCCTATGATTTTCTCACTTGTGCGCGGATCTGGCTGGGCCGCTGCTGTTCAGCCTCGCGCTTCGCTTGGCGCCCGGCTGAAGTCGTTGTTCTCCTTGACCAGCAGGTTGAGCAGCTCCATGAAGGCCTCGCGTTGTTGAGGTGACAGGGGCGCCAGCGTCAGCTCCTGCGCACGCAACACACCCGGCTGTGCCTGGTGCAGCAACTCGCTTCCCTCTGGCGTGAGGGTCAGCAGTCGCACTCTCTTGTCTTCTGTGGACAGGCTGCGCTGCAGCAAACCACGCGCTTCCAGACGGTCCACCACGCCGGCGGTGGTGGATGTGTCCAGCGCAATCTGCCGCGCAAGGGTGCGTTGGTCTATGCCGGGCTGGCTGTGCACGGTGCGCAGGGCGGCGTATTGCACGGGGGTCAGGTTCAGGGTCTGCATTTCCTGGTGGAAGATGCCCACCGATATCTGGTGCAGCCGCCGGATTGCATGACCGGGGAGGCGGTCAATAGCCGGGAAATCGATTTGTGGGTTGTTGGCCATGGGCTTAGAGTCTATGGGGAAACCGCTACTTGTCATCGTTTCAAAACGTCACTATACTAATTGTCAGTGTGCTGATTATGTGCATGCGACCTTTTAAACGCAGGAGATGAACATGGCGGAGCAATCCAAGGACTTGCCGGTGCTGGTTGCCGGTGGCGGTATCGGCGGCCTGGCCGCAGCGCTGGCGCTGGTGCGCCGGGGCTTCAAGGTCAAGGTGTTCGAGCAGGCGCCCGAGATCGGTGAGATCGGTGCGGGCATCCAGCTCGGCCCCAACGCCTTTCACGCGTTCGACGCCCTGGGTGTTGGCGAAAAAGCCCGTGGCCGCGCCGTGTACACCGACTACATGGTGATGCACGACGCCATCGACGAGTACCAGGTTGGCAAGATCCCGACGGACGAGAACTTCCGCAAGCGCTTCGGCAACCCCTATGCCGTGATCCACCGTGTGGACGTGCACCTGTCGCTGCTCGAAGGCGCGCAGGAGACCGGCCAGGTGGAGTTCCAGACCAGCACGCGCATCGAGCGCGTGGAGCAGGACGCCGATTCCGTCACCATCTACGACCAGCACGGCAACGCCTACAAGGGCCAGGCCCTGATCGGGGCAGACGGTGTGAAGTCCGTGGTGCGCCAGCAGTACGTGGGCGACCCGGCCCGTGTGACCGGCCACGTGGTGTACCGCGCCGTGGTGGACAAGAAGGACTTCCCGGAGGATCTGCAGTGGAACGCTGCCAGCATCTGGGTGGGCCCCAACTGCCACCTGGTGCATTACCCGCTGCGCGGCGGCGAACAGTACAACGTGGTGGTGACCTTCCACAGCCGCGATAAGGAAGAATGGGGCGTGCGCGAGGGCAGCAAGGAAGAGGTGCAGAGCTACTTCCAGGGCATCTGCCCTAAGGCCCGTCAGTTGATCGACCTCCCCAAGAGCTGGAAGCGTTGGGCCACCGCCGACCGCGAGCCGATTGGCCAGTGGACCTACGGCCGTGCCACTCTGCTGGGCGACGCTGCGCACCCCACCACGCAGTACATGGCCCAGGGCGCCTGCATGGCGATCGAAGACGCCGTGACCCTGGGCGAGGCCCTGCGCGTGCACAACAACGACTGGACCAAGGCGCTCGACCTGTACCAGCGCTCCCGCGTGGCACGCACGGCGCGCATCGTGCTGTCCAGCCGCGAGATGGGCCGCATCTACCACGCCAAGGGTGTGGAGCGCCTGGTGCGCAACGACCTGTGGCGCGGGCGTTCGGCAGAGCGCTTCTACGACGCGATGGAATGGCTCTACGGCTGGAACGTGAGCAACTGCTTGGCTACCCCCTACTGACCACAACGGAGACAAACGATGAGTCAAGAACTTGGCCGCCTGGAAGACCTGCCGCTGGACTACCGCGACGAACTCAAGAAGCTCAACCTGGTGCCGTTGTGGCCCAGCTTGCGCGCGGTGCTGCCGCCCAATGTGCCCACCCGCCAGACGAAGCCCACTTACTGGTCCTACCAGACCTTGAAGCCCTTGTTGCTCAAGGCGGGCGAGCTGACCCCTATCGAGAAGGCCGAGCGCCGCGTGCTGGTGCTGGCCAACCCCGGCCATGGCCTGGAGAAGATGCAGGCCAGCGCCGCCATGTACCTGGGCATGCAGCTGTTGCTGCCCGGTGAGTGGGCACCCAGCCACCGCCATACTCCCAACGCCGTGCGCATGATCGTGGAAGGCGAGGGCGCGTACACCACCGTGGACGGCGAGAAATGCCCCATGAGCCGGGGTGACCTCATCCTCACGCCCACCGGCCTGTGGCACGAGCACGGCCACGACGGCAACGAGCCCGTGGTGTGGCTGGACGTGCTGGACCTTCCGCTGGTCTACTACATGGAGGCCAGCTACCACATCAATGGCGAACGCCAGCAGGTCAACCCCAGCCGGGGCGATCGCGCCTGGACCCGCGCGGGCGTGGTGCCCACCACCGTGTTCCAGCGCAGCGACAAGCGTTACCCCATGCTGCGCTACCCCTGGGCCGACACCCGCGCCGCGCTGCTGTCGCTGGCGGCCGACCAGCCCGAGCAGGAATGCGTGCAGGTCACCTACGTCAACCCCGAAACGGGTGACGACGCCGAGAACATCCTGGGCTTCTACGCCCTGATGCTCAAGCCCGGCCAGACCCTGCGCCTGCCCGTGCGTTCGCCCGCCGTGGTGTTCCACCAGATCGAAGGCCGCAGCGAGGCACGCATCGCCGAGTCCACCTTCACCCTGAGCGAAGCCGACACCTGCTGCGCCCCCGGTTACACCGAGGTAACGCTAAAGAACCTCTCGGCCGACCAGCCGTCCTTCATCTTCATGGCCGACGAATCGCCCCTGCACCGCAAGCTGGGCGTTTTTGAAAACCGCGGCTGAGCCGCCGCGAAGCACCACCCAACAGGAAAGCAAGTGAGCAACTACCTCTGGAACCCGCCTCCCGTCCAGTCCCTGCCCGTGCGCGGCAAGACCGAGCGTTTCCCCATCAACCGCATCTTCTGCGTGGGCCGCAACTACCATGCCCACGCGGTGGAAATGGGCCGCCCCGTGGACAAGAGCGTGGAGCAGGCCTTCTACTTCACCAAGTCGCCCCAGACGCTGGTGGAAAGCGGCGCCACCGTGCCCTACCCGCCGCGCACCAGCAACTACCACTACGAGATGGAACTGGTGCTGGCCATCGGCAAGCCGGGCTTCCGCGTGAGCGAGGCCAACGCCCATGAACTGGTCTACGGCTACGCCGCTGGCCTGGACATGACCCGCCGCGACCTGCAACTGGTGGCGCGCGACAAGGGCCGCCCCTGGGATACCGGCAAGGACATCGAGCAGGGTTCGGTGTGCTCCGAGATCGTGCCTATGGAGGGTGTGGTGGTGGACAAGGGCGCGATCGCGCTGGAAGTCAACGGCCAGACCAAGCAGTCGTCCGACGTGGACAAACTGATCTGGAACATCCGCGAGATCATCGCCGACCTCTCCACCTACTACCACCTGCAGCCAGGCGACATCATCTACACCGGCACGCCCGAAGGCGTGGGCGCCGTGGTGGCGGGTGACAAGATTACCGGCCGCGTGGAGGGCATTGCCGAGATCGTGCTGAACGTCGGCCCGGCCGAGTGAACGTGTCCATGAAGCTGTACAACTTTTGGCGCAGCGGCACGTCGCACCGGCTGCGCATCGCGCTCAACCTCAAGGGCGTGCCCTACGAGTACCTGGCCGTGCACCTGGGCAAGGAAGAGCACCTGAAGGACGCCTTCAAGGCGCTGAACCCACAGCAGCTGGTGCCCGCGCTGGACACGGGCTCGCAAGTGCTGATCCAGTCGCCAGCCATCATCGAATGGCTGGAGGAGCAGTACCCCACGCCCGCGCTGCTGCCCGCCGATGCCGACGGCCGCGCCCGCGTGCGCGCCCTGGCGGCCCTGGTGGGGTGTGACATCCACCCCATCAACAACCGCCGCATCTTGGAATACCTGCGCAAGACGTTCGGCGCCAACGAGGACGCCATCAACGCCTGGTGCGGCACCTGGATCACCGCAGGCTTTGACGCCTACGAGGCACTGCTGGCCGCGGACCCTAAACGCGGCCGCTTCAGCTTTGGTGACACACCCACCCTGGCCGACTGCTACCTGGTGCCCCAGGTGGAAAGCGCGCGCCGCTTCAAGGTGGACCTGGCGCCATACCCCCTGATACGCGCGGTGGACGCCGCCTGCGGCGAGCTGGACGCGTTCCGGCGAGCTGCGCCGGCTGCGCAACCAGACGCCGTCTGATTCAACGTATTCAACCACTGGAACAAGCATGACATTGAAGAACGCACTGCGTGCGCTGGCCGCTGGCGTGGCGCTGTCCGCCGCCGCCATGACGGCACACGCACAGGCCCTGAAGCTCGGCCACATCACGCCCCCTACCCACGTGTGGCACCAGGTATCGGAAAAGATTGCCGCCGACCTGAACAAGGCCTCTGGCGGCAAGATGAAGATGGAAGTCAGCCCGCTGCAAAAGCTGGGCAATGAAGCACAGATGATCCAGTTGCTGCGTTCCGGCGCGATGCAGTTTGGTGTTCTGACCGTGGGCGGTTTGTCCAACCGCGAGGAGTCTTTCCTGGCCTGGTCGCTGCCTTACGTTTTCAAGGACGTGGAGCATGCATCCCGCGCTGCTGCCACGCCTGCGGCGAAGGAGATGCTCAAACGCCTGGAGCCGCACGGCATGGTGGGCCTGGGCTACGTCTTCGCCGGTATGCGCCACGTGCTGGCGCTGCAGCCGGTCAAGTCGGCTAAGGATCTGGCCAACAAGAAGGTGCGCTCCTTCCCCAGCCCCATCTACAACGACTGGTGGAATGCAAACGGCGCCGCGCCCACGGCGCTGCCGCTGTCTGAAGTGGCGCCTTCGTTGACGACCAAGCTGCTGGACGCGGTGGACGTGGACCTGGACGCCCTCGTCGGCCTGAAGTTCCATCAGCAGGCGCCCAACCTGACCCTCACCAACCACATGGCCTTCCCGGCCGCGATTGTGGTTTCCAGGAAGTGGTGGGACAGCCGCAGCCAGGCCGAGCGCGACATGATCGCCAAGGTCGTGGCCGAAGCCGAAAAATGGGGCTACAAGACCGCCATCGATGCAGACATCGGCAACCTCGCCAAGGCCAAAGCCGACGGCGCCAAGGTGGTGGATGCAGACATCAAGTCCTTCCAGGCCGTGGGTGGCAAGGTGCGCGACCAGTACACCGCCAAGAACCCATTGATCGCCGACTTCTACAAGCAGGCCAAAGACCTGTGATCCAGCTGCGGGCCTGACGCCCGCTTCCATTCTGGCGGACAGCGGCCTGTGAGGGCCCTGTCTGCTTTCGTGCATTTCCCGGAGACTTGGATGTACTCCCTGATTCAGACAATCGACGACTGGCTGTGCCGTGTCGAAAAGACGCTGGTGGTGGTGCTGACGGCAGGTATCGCCAGCATCATGATGGCGCAGGTCGTGATGCGCTATTTCTTCAGTTCACCGCTGTTCTGGGCCGAGGAAATCTCGGTACAGCTGCTGGTTTTCGTGACGCTCTTCGGTCTGTCGCTGCTCGTGCAGAGCGGCCAGCTGGTGAGCATTGACTTTCTGGCGCAGGCGCTGGGACCGCGTGCCCGTCATGCGCTCATGGCCGTGCTGGGCCTGCTCTTCCTGGCGCTTGCCCTGTTCATGGCCAAGTTGGGCTGGGACTGGGTGAACCTGCCCGAATCGCGCATGGAGCTTGGCGCCACCACCCAGTTGCCCCGCTGGTACAACTACAGCGCACTGCCGCTGGCCATGGTCGCCATGGCGTACCACCAGTTTGCCGCCTTGCTGCGCCACTTGCGCGCATGCTTCAGCGCACAGCAGGAGGCCGCAGCATGATCACACTGATCGTCTTCTTCGGCCTGCTCTTCGCGGGCCTGCCCATCCTGGGTGCCATTCTCGCCGGGGCCATTGCCTTCATGGCCACCAACGATCTGGCGGTGCTGTTCGAATCCATCCCCATCCAGTTCTACGGTGCGCTGGAAATCAACAGCCTGCTGGCCATTCCGCTGTTCCTGCTGGTGGGCGAGATCATGAACAAGGCCGGCCTGACGCAGCGGCTCATTGCCGTGGCCGAGGTGCTGGTGGGCAACCTCAAGGGCGGTCTGGCGTATGCCAACCTGTTCACCAACGCCATGGCGGCGTCCATCCTTGGCTCTGCGGTCGCGCAGATTGGTGTGATGAGCAAGGTCATGATCCCGGCGATGGAGCGCATGGGCTACAAGCGGGAGTTCTCGGGCGCCGTCACGGTGTCTGCGGGCCTGCTCGGCCCCATCATTCCCCCTTCGATGCTCATGATCATCTACGGCGTGGTGGCCGTGCAGCCCATCGCGCCGCTGTTCATCGCGGGTATCGTGCCGGGCTTGCTGATCGTGGCCGTGCTGGCCTTGGTGATCTTTCTTTACGGCGTGTTTGGCCCCGGTCTGCCTGCGGGCCGTGCTCAGGGGCGGCGGGGCTCCGTCAGGGTGCTGTTTGAAGGCCTGGTGCCAGCCATCATTCCAGTGGTGGTCATCGCGGGCATCATGCTCGGCGTGATGACGCCGACCGAATCCGGCGCGGTGGCGGCCATCATCGCGCTGGTGCTGGGCTTTGTGTACCGCGAGCTTCGTATCAAAGACATGCTGCCCATTCTGATGGGAGTGGCTGTCAATACAGCAACCATCACCGGTCTCATCGCTGCGGCGTCCGTGCTCAGCTGGGTGCTGGCGTTCCAGGGTGTCCCCGACCTGGTGGTGGAACACATGGCGGGCCTCACATCGTCCCCATTTATGTTCCTGTTGCTGGTCATTGGGTTGTTGCTGCTGCTCGGCATGTTCCTGGAAAGCATCAGCGTTCTCATCGTGGTGGTGCCGCTGCTCATGCCGGTGGTCACTCAGCTGGGCATCGACCCGATCCACTTTGGCGTCGTTTGCACGGTGGCCACGGTGGTGGGTCTGGTAACACCGCCCGTGGGGCCTGGTTTGTACATCGCCATGGTTCAGGCCGACATCCGCATGGGGCCGCTCTTCAAGGCAACGGTGCCCTTCCTGGTGGCGGTTGCGGCAGCACTGGTGTTGATCGCCGCAGTCCCGGCCTTGTCAACCTGGTTGCCGGGGGTGATGGCGGGCAACTGATGGTGACACGGCACCGGCGGAATACCTGCCGGGCCATGTACCATTGCTGCCATGACCGTCCACATCCTCGCACTGCTGCCCGTGGCCTTGCTGGCCATGGTGACGGGTGCGTGGCTGGCAGGGCGCCGCGAACGGGGGCGCTGTGAGCAGCACATGGCATCAATCGCCCTGCGCGACCCGCAGACCGGCCTGCTCAACCAGCAGGCCATGCTGGAGGCCCTGGGCCGCACCCTGTCGCTGGCTGACCGGCTGCGTCACCCCGTCACGGTGCTGGTCGTCGAAATCGATGGCTTTGCTGCGCTGGCCGCACGCCTGGGGCCTGCGCGTACGGGCGACCTGGAGCGCAACCTGGCCCAGCGCATGGCGGCGCGCGTGCGCAGCCACGACCTGCTGGGCCACTGGGACCGCGGGCACTTTCTGGCGGTGCTGCCCGACGCTGATGTGGCCAGTGCCCTGGTGCTGGTGGAAGACCTGCGCCAGATGACCAGCTCACAACCATTCGACGTGGCGGGTGAAAAGCACGCCCTGACGGTGAGCATTGGCGTGCATGGCCGCACGCCCCAGCCAGGCTCGCCGCTGTACGATCTGGCCGCCGAGATGGTGGTGGCTGCGCAGCGCGCGCTGGAAGCCACTACGGGCGATGGCCCCAACCGCATCGAAATCGAACCCTGAATTTCCTGTATTCGCATGAGTCATTCCCCCGTACGCAAAGCCGTTTTTCCTGTGGCCGGCATGGGCACACGTTTCCTGCCCGCCACCAAGGCCATGCCCAAGGAGATGCTGCCCGTCGTTGACAAGCCGCTCATCCAGTACGCAGTGGAAGAGGCATATGCCGCAGGCATCCGCGAGATGATCTTCGTGACCGGCAGGCACAAGCGCGCCATCGACGACCACTTCGACATGGCCTACGAACTGGAGCGCGAACTGGAGGACGCAGGCAAGCAGGCGCTGCTGGACTTGGTGCGCTCCGTCAAACCCGACGACATGGTGTGCATTGCCGTGCGTCAGGCGCGGGCCCTGGGCCTGGGCCACGCCGTGCTGTGTGCCGAGCCGCTGGTGGCGGGCGAACCCTTTGCCGTGCTGCTGGCCGACGACCTGATGGTGGGCGAGCCGCCCGTGATGGCGCAGATGACGGCGCGTTTCGCTGAACTGGGCAGTTCCATCGTGGCGGTGCAGGAAGTGCCGCATGAGCACACTAGGCGCTACGGCATCGTGGCGGGCGAATTCTTGAGCGACGACCTGATGGACGTGCGCCAGTTCGTCGAAAAGCCCGCGCCCGAGGTGGCCCCGTCCAATTGGGGCGTGGCCGGGCGCTATGTGCTCACCCCCGAGGTGTTCGACCAGATCCGTAACCAGCCACGCGGTGTGGGTGGTGAAATCCAGCTCACCGACGGCATTGCGGGCTTGATGGCCACGCAGAAGGTGCATGCCTTCCGTTACGCGGGCAAGCGCTACGACTGCGGCAGCAAGGAAGGTTTTCTGGAAGCCACGGTGGACCTGGCCATGGCCCGCGAGGACCTGGCCCCCAGCCTGCGGCAGGTGATGCAGCACTGGGTGTGAGGCGTCCGCCCGCCGGTCAGGGTTGACCGGTCCACTGCACCAGCGCCTCCAGTGCCGGACGTGCAGCCCGCGCGTTGGCGTGGTTGACGATGGCCACCAGCACACGGCGCTGGCCATCGGGCAGGTGTACGTAACCCGCCAGGGCTTGCACGTCGCGCAGGCTGCCGGTCTTCAGATGGGCAAGTCCCGTCCCCATCGTGCTGCGGCGCAGCGTGCCGTCCAGGCCGCTTACCGGCAGCGACGCCATCAACTCCGGCATCATCGGTGACGCATAAGCCAACTGCAGCAGCCGGGCCAGCGACAAGGCGGTGATGCGAGCATCTCGGCTCAACCCGGCGCCGTTGTCCACCACGGGCAAGGGGTATTCCGGGCCAAGGCGTTGCCGCCACCACTGCGCCAGAGCCTCGCGCGAGGCGTCGAAGGTAGTTGGGGTGGCGGGCAGAGCCGCCTGGCCCAGGGCCAGCAGCACGTGCTGCGCCATCACGTTGTTGCTGAACTTGTTCACGTCGCGAACCACCTCGGCCAGTGTGGGCGACTCCAGCGCCGTCAGCAGCGTGGCCTGCGCCGGTGTGCTGCCTTCGCGCACCGTGCCGTCAATCAGCCCGCCCAGCGATTGCCACATGCCCACGACGGCCCGTTGGGCAAAGCGTTGCGGGTCTGGGTGGGCCAGCGGCCAGGCACGTTCGCCGCAGGCTGCAGGGAAGCTGCCCAAAAAGCGCGGGTTCAGCGGGTCGTTGAAGGTGGCTCGCAGGCTGGTGCGCCAGTCCCCGCAGGGGCTGTTGTCCAGCGGCACCGTGGCGGGCCATTGCACACCGGCTAGCGGCGGCTCCAGCGTCACGCGGGCCACGCCTGCGGCCGGGTCGGGCGTGAAGTTGAACACCTGTGCCTTGAAGTTGACGAGCAGCGCGTCGGGCGTGGCGTTGTAGGGCCGCAGCGGCTCGCCGTCGAAGGCGCCGGGGTCGGTGGCAGGAACGTTGTAGGCACTGCGGTCCAGCACCACGTCGCCCGCCACGCGGCGTACGCCCTGGCCCTGCACGCGGCGCAGCAGCAGCCAAAGCTTTTCTGTGACCAGCTTGGGGTCGCCGCTGCCCTGCACGTACAGGTTGCCTTGCAGCACGCCGTCGCGCAGCGGGCCGTCTGCCAGCACCCGGGTGAGCCAGACGTGCCCTGGTCCAAGGGTGTCCAGCGCAGCAAAGGTGGTGACCAGCTTCAGCGTCGATGCAGGGTTCATCGGCTCGCCAGCCCGGTGGCTCAGCCGTACCGCGCCTGCGGGTGTTGCATCAACCACCACTGCCGCCAGCGCGTCGGCCGGGACCTTGGCGCGTTGCAGGGCGGACGTAACTTCGGGCGGCAATAAGCTGCCCCCAGGCGCGGGCTGCTGGGCGAAGGCGGGTGCCAAGGCGAGTGAGGCCACGGCGATGGGCAGGCCGCGCCACAGGGCTGCGGCACGCCGCAGGGCGTTGCGCAGGGGGCGAGTGCGAAACAGGAGTGAGCGAAATGGCGCAGGCATGGGAACGATTATCCCGGCACCCCGATAATCGGGGGATGCAGTCCAACCCCATCCAGGCCCATACACCCTTGCAAATGGTGCTGGCCATCGACACCAGCACCGAGCACCTCAGCATTGCGCTGGGCGCGGCTGGCGACGGCGTGCCCATGGCCGTGTACGAAGGGCCCGGTGGCGCGCACGCGTCGGCCGCGCTGGTGCCCGCGGTACAGCGTCTGCTGGCCGAAGCAGGCTGGTCGCTGGCCGGGCTGGACGCCATTGCCTTTGGTTGCGGGCCGGGGTCTTTCACCGGTCTGCGCACGGCTTGTGCCGTGGTGCAGGGCTTGGCCGTGGCGGGCCGCCCTGGCGGCATTCCCGTTCTGCCGGTGAATACCCTGCTGGCCGTGGCCGAAGAAGCGCGCTGGCAGTGGCAGTCGCAAGGGCAGGTGATGCCCGGGCGCATTGTCGCCGCCATGGACGCGCGCATGGACGAGATGTACGTGGCCGAGGTGGCGTTCAAGCCGGATCGCGGCGTGGCCCTGGTGGGCGAGCCCTGGCTGTGCAGCCCTGACGCCTTGCCTGAGGAGCTGGCGGTGTGCGCCGACGGATCGCGTGCCTTGCTGGCTGGCAACGGCGCGGCGGTATATGGCGGGCGCCTGCCCCCTGTGTGGCAGGCCGCACCCCAACTGGCCGCGCTGCCCAAGGCAGCAGCCATGCTGCGTCTGGCACCCGCGCTGTGGGCGCAGGGGCTGGCCGTTGACGCCGCCGGTGCGCAGCCGCTGTACGTGCGCGACAAGGTGGCCCAGACCACCGAGGAGCGCGAGCGCATCAAGGCGGCCAAGCTGGCTGCCCTGGCCGCCGAAGGAGTGCGGGCGTGAACGCCGAGGCAGAGGCCGTCTTGCGTTCGGAGGCGTCGGCCTGGGCCGGGCGTGAATTGGCCTTTGTGCCCATGGACGCAGAGAACCTGCCCCTGGTCGCCGAGGTGGAGAAAACCGCCTACGCCCATCCTTGGAGTTTGCGGCATTTCAGCGACTCGGTGGATTCGGGCTACGCCGCGCAGATGCTGGTGATGACGCCGGACCCCATGCAGGACCCGTCCGCCTGGGCGCATGCCCCCACTTTGCCGGACGGCCGTTGGCTGCTGGGCTACTTCGTGGCCATGAAGGGCGTTGATGAGGTGCACCTGCTCAACATCACCACCGTGCCGCAACACCGGCGCCAAGGCTGGGCCAAGCTCATGCTGCAGGCGCTGGCCACATGGTCCCGCATGCAGGGGGCGCACTGGCTTTGGCTGGAGGTCCGCGCCAGCAACCTTGTTGCCCGCTCCTTGTACGAATCCATCGGATTCCAGCAGGTGGGCTTGCGCCGAGCCTATTACCCCGACGCAGGCCAGCAGCGCGAGGACGCCGTGGTGATGAGCAGGAACCTGGCATTGCCGGGGCACGAGGGCAACCATGAGTGACCGCTTGCCCAGCCTGGACGAGCGCCAATCCGCGATGTTGGCGGAAATGGGGGTTGCCCTGTGGTGGCAGCAGACGGCACCCGCCATTCCGGAGGCGGCGCCTGTCAGTAATACGCCGAACGTGCGGGCCGCCAATTCCCGCACGCAGCCAGCCGCAGCACCCCCCGCCACGTCAGCGCCCCTGGCGCCAGCGGCTCCCGCGCGTTCGCCAGTGCCACAACCGCCCGCGCAGCGCCCCGTCGCCGTGCCGGTGGTGGCGCACGAGGCGCCGCAAGGGGCAGACCTGTCTGGCTTGGGCTGGGCCGCGCTGGAAGACGCCATCCGCGCTTGCACGCAGTGCGACTTGTCGCGCCGACGCCAGCAGGCCGTGCCCGGCATGGGCGACCGTTCGCCCGACTGGCTCATTGTGGGCGAAGCCCCGGGCGAGGAAGAGGACCGCCAGGGCCTGCCCTTCGTGGGGCGTGCAGGCCAACTGCTCGACCGCATGCTGGCGGCCATGGGGCTGACGCGCGAGCAGAAGGTCTACATCGCCAACGTCATCAAGTGCCGTCCGCCGCAGAACCGCAACCCCGATCCGGTGGAAATTGCCCAATGCACGCCGTACCTGCTGCGCCAGGTGGAACTGCTGCAGCCCAAGGTGATTCTTGCCATGGGGCGCTTTGCCGCGCAGACGGTGTTGGCCCAAGGCGGTGCGTTTGATGCCGATACATTGCGGCAGATGCCGCTGGGCAAGCTGCGTGGCCAGGTGCACGAGGTGACGCTGGCAGGGCAGCGCCTGCCGGTGGTTGTGACCTACCACCCTGCCTACCTGCTGCGCAGCCCTGCAGAAAAGGCCAAGGCCTGGGGCGACCTGTGCCTGGCCATGGACACCATGGACCGACTGCACCCAGTGCGTAGCCAGGTGTAACAGCAGTAACAGCTGCCCCCAAAAGCGCGTTTCCGTCGCCCACGCCTGCCGTGTGGTGGTAATGTGCCTGACTTGGGGGGTGCCGTCTTGTGTTGTCTTTCGTGCGGCGCTCCTTGGGCACAAGGAAGGAGAAAAACCATGTCCATCCGTCAACGATTCATGGCGCTGCTGCTGGGGCTGGCCGCCTTTGCAGGCGCAGGGGCCGTGCTGGCGCAAACCACCCCGGTGATCCGCACATTCACGGTGCAACAGGTTAGCGAGCTGGCACCGGGCACCGAACTGGTCTTCAAGGTCAACGGCACGCCAGCAGGCACCGCTACCGTCACCGTGGACGGCAGCGTACACGCCATCACGCTGAGTGAAACCAGTGCAGGCAACTACACCGGTGCGTACACGCTGGGCATTCGAGACCAGGTGAAGTTCAACAGCGTGGTGCGCGCCACCCTGCGCGTGGCCGACAAGGAAACCCAGGCAGTGCTGGGCCAGACGCTCCTGACGGCATCTGCGCACAAAGCTGCGCTGGCGGCAGCAACGCCCACGCCGGTCATCGATTACTTCGGCACCCAGTCCGGCACTTTGTCCGGCGGGCACGAAATCACCTTCACCGTCAAGGGTACGCCTGGTGCCCAGGCGCAACTCACGCTGGGTGGCACGGACGCACGCATCGCTCTGGCGGAATCCCGCCCCGGCGAGTACACCGGTGCCTACACCATCCGCTCGCGCGACCGCATTCAGGAAAGCAGCGTGGCTACCACCACACTGACGCTGGGTGGCAAGTCCGTGAAGGTGAGCAAGGCCTTGTCCGCACAGGCGGTGCAGCCCACGCTGGCGGCACGCCAGAGCTGCGACGCCTGCGGTGTGGTGCAGTCGGTTGAGGTCGTGGAGGTCAAGGGTGAGCCGGGTTATGTTGGCGCCATTGCGGGCGGCGTGGCTGGGGCAGTGCTGGGCAACCAGATCGGCAAGGGCGACGGCCGCACGGCGGCGCGCATTCTGGGGGCCGTGGGCGGCGCCTACGCCGGCCGCGAGATCGAGAAGAACCTCAACAAGGACAAGCGCTACGACGTGACCGTGCGTCTGCACAACGGCACCGTGCAGACCGTGCAGCACGCCGAAGACCCGGGCCTGAAGAATGGCCAGCAGGTGAAGATTGTTGACGGCAAGGTGGTGGCGAATGACTGAGCGACGCAACCGCTTCGCGCGTGCCGTTGCGGGCACACTGGCGGCCGCCGTGGTGGCGGTGCTGGTGGCCTGCAGTTCGGGTCTGGAAGGCACGTACGAGGACCCGATGGGCCTGACGCGTTACACCTTCCAGTCGAACGGCAAGGTGCTCATGACGATGATGGGCACCGAGGTTGAGATGACCTACGAGAAGGAAGGCGACAAGATCAAGGTGGGCACGCCTGAGGGGCGTGTGGTGATGACCCTGCTGGAGGATGGCTCCATTCAGGGCCCTATGGGTGTGAAGCTGACGCGCAAGCAGCCCTGAGGGTTTTGCGCGGGCAAGGCGTGTGCGCCCAGGGGCTGGCGCTTCAACGAGGCGGCCGGTGCTGCGCACCGGCTCCCCTGCGATGCTCGATGCCGTGGCTACGCGGCAGAAACTCCCTACACGTTTCTAG